>NZ_PGFA01000001.1:2400000-3000000 GCF_002797555.1 Hymenobacter chitinivorans DSM 11115
GGACGCCAAGCTGGTTTTTCAGCGCCGTTTGGTTGGTCCCAGCGGGTACTACTCCATTACGACCACCACCTGCGGTCGGTAAGCTCCGCGTTTCCCTGTGGTTATTGTTCTAGTAGAGCCGGAGTCAGTTTCTGATTTCTACTACCATATAAAACACAAAAAAGCCGCCCCACCCGGAACGGCTTTAGTGAAATCGAGAACCGGAGAAAATTCCCACCCAACTCCGGCTCGATTCTAACCTCTGGACTTAGTGCCGGAACAAAAGTTCGCGGTACTTTACCAAAGGCCAGTCCTCATCGGCCACCATCAGCTCCAGCTTATCGACGGAGCGGCGGATGGGGTCGAAATGCGTTTTAACCGTGTCGCAGTACGCAATGGCACGCTCCCGGGTATCCTCAATCTTGTTGGCCACCTTGCGGGCATTCACCATCTCGTCCACCTGGGTTTTGATGATGGCAATGTGGCGCGAAATAGCTTTAATCGTGTCTACCGTTACCTGCGAGAGTTCGTCGTCGAGGCCCAGTTCGCGCAGACCGCGCACGTTAGTAATGAGCTTGGTCTGGTAGGCCACGGCCGTCGGAATGATGTGGTTCACGGCCAAATCACCCATTACGCGGCTTTCAATCTGGATTTTCTTCATGTAATCTTCCAGCAAGATGTCGTGGCGGGCGTGCAACTCCACGTGCGAGAAGATGTTGTGGCGGGCAAACAGGTCGGCGGCATCCTCGCGCACCAGGGCGTCGAGGGCCTGGGGCGTGGTGGGGATGTTCGAGAGGCCGCGCTTCTCGGCTTCTTCCTTCCACTCATCCGAGTAGCCGTTGCCTTCGAAGCGGATGTTCTTGGAGCTGATAACGTACTCGCGCAGCACCTCCACGATGGCCACTTCCTTCTTTTTGCCCTGCTCAATCAGCGCGTCAACCGACTCCTTGAACTCGATGAGCTGCTCGGCCACGATGGTGTTGAGCACCGTCATGGACGACGAGCAGTTGGCCGACGAGCCCACGGCGCGGAACTCGAACTTGTTGCCGGTGAAGGCGAAGGGCGAGGTGCGGTTGCGGTCGGTGTTGTCGAGCAGAATAGCCGGAATCTTGTCGATGCCGAGCTTGAGGTAGATGTTGTCGCCTTTGTCGAGCGGCAGCTTGGCCGTGCGCTCCAGCTCATCCAGCACCGAGTTCAGCTGCGAACCCACGAACACCGACATGATGGCCGGCGGGGCTTCGTTAGCACCGAGGCGGTGGTCGTTGGAAGCCGAGGCAATGCTGGCGCGCAGCAAGTCACCGTAACGGTGCACGGCTTTGATGGTCGTGATGAAGAAAGCCAGGAACTGCAGGTTTTCCTTGGGGCGGCGGCCGGGAGCCAGCAGGTTCACACCCGTGTCGGTGCTCATGGCCCAGTTGTTATGCTTGCCCGAACCGTTGACGCCCGCAAAAGGCTTCTCGTGCAGCAGCACTTTCAGGTTGTGCTTCTCGGCCACGCGGTCCATGATGTCCATGAGCAGCTGGTTGTGGTCGACGGCCAGGTTGGCGTCCTCGAAGGTGGGGGCGCACTCGTACTGGTTGGGCGCTACCTCGTTGTGGCGGGTGCGCAGCGGAATGCCCAGGCGGTTGGACTCTTCCTCAAACTCCAGCATAAAGGCGTGCACCCGGCTTGGAATGGAGCCGAAGTAGTGGTCTTCGAGCTGCTGGCCCTTGGCCGGAGCGTGGCCAAACAGCGTGCGGCCGGTCATCACCAGGTCGGGGCGGGCGTCAAACAGCGCCTTATCGACAATGAAGTACTCCTGCTCGATACCCAGCGTGGTGCTCACGCGGTTTACGTCCTTGTCGAAGTACTGGCACACGTCCACGGCGGCCTGCTCCAACGCGGCCAGCGACTTGAGCAGCGGGGCTTTGTAATCGAGGGCTTCACCGGTGTAGGCCACGAAAATCGTGGGAATGCACAGGGTTTTGGCGCCGGCCGTTTCGATGATGAAGGCGGGGGAAGTCGGGTCCCAGGCGGTGTAGCCGCGGGCTTCGAAGGTATTGCGGATGCCGCCGTTGGGGAACGACGAAGCATCGGGCTCCTGCTGCACCAGGGCCGAACCTTTAAAGTTCTCAACCGGGCGGCCGTCGGAGTTCAGATCAAAGAAAGAGTCGTGCTTTTCGGCCGTCGAGCCGGTCAGGGGCTGGAACCAGTGGGTGTAGTGCGTGGCGCCCTTGGCCATGGCCCAGGTTTTCATGGCCGAAGCTACGGCGTCGGCCACGGAGCGCTCTACCGGCGAGCCTTGCTTAATAGCGGCTTGGAGCTTCTTGAAGTATTCGCCCGGCATGGTAGCGCGCATGGCGTCCAGGTTGAACACGTTCTTGCCGAAGCTGTCGGAGCGACGCTCGTCGGAAGTAACAACGGCCTGCGGCTTGCGCTGGTCGACTAACTCAAGAGCTTTAAAGCGGAGAATTGCCATGTACGGTGAAGACGGAAAGCAACGATTGGTAATTGACTGAGGCAAATGTAAGAGCACTTACTCGGCATTTGCAACTACCACCCTTCAAATATGAGTTATTTTTCGACAAACTACTCATTTTCGTACCCGAACCCTTCCTAACCGAAGGCTATTCAGCAAATCACCACCTATTTTTACCATAAAACACCTTAAAAAAACCAACCTACCCTTCCAAAGCCCGCAGTTGGGTTTCGTGCCGTAGGGTTTCGGTAGCCCGGGGCTTTCCTCCTACCTTTGCGGGGTGAGAAACCGCTTTGCGTTCCAGCCGCGCTACTTTTTGTTCTGGCTGGTGTACTTCGTCGTCACGAAGGCTGCTTTTTTGCTTTACCACGCTGCCAAAACGGCCGCCTTGCCCGCCGGCAGCGTGGCGCGCATCTTCGGCTACGGCCTGCGCCTCGATGCCTCGGCTACGGCCTACCTGAGCGTGGTGCCCTTTCTGGTCTTTGCCGTGGGCAGTGCCCTGCCCGCCCGCTGGTTTCCGCGCCGCCTGCTCTCATTCTACTCGGCCGTGCTGGGTGTGGTCGTGGCCTTTTTCACCGTGGCCGACCTGGAGCTCTACCGCACCTGGGGCTTTCGGCTCGACGCTACGCCCCTGCAGTACCTGAACTCGCCGGGCGAAATGGCTGCCTCGGCCGGTAGCGCTCCCCTCCTCCTCCTAACCGGTATTCTGGCCGGGCTGCTCGGGCTGGGCTGGTGGCTCTATAAGAAGATAGTGGGCCCGATTCCCGACCTGCCGCCGCACTTTGGCCGGGCCCGGGCGGTGCTGGCCAGCGTGCTGTACCTGGCTTTGCTCGTCGTGCCTCTGCGCGGAGGGCTGCAGCAGATTCCCATCAATCAGAGCGACGTCTACTTCAGCGCGTTGCCTTTTGCCAACCATGCTGCCCTGAACGTGCCCTGGAACGTGGCCCAGACCCTGCTGCTGAGTGACAACGGCCCGAACCCCTACCAGTTTATGCCCGACTCGGTGGCCACCCGCACCGTGCAGCAGCTCTACGCCCCGGCCAGCGCCCTGCCCGATACCACCCGCCTGTTGCGCACTAGCCGGCCCAACGTGCTGTTCATCATCCTGGAAAGCTTCACCGGCAAGCTCGTGGCCAGCACCGGCGGCGAAACCAACGTGACGCCCAACCTCGACAGCCTGGCCCGCACCGGGGTGTGCTTTACCAACATCTACGCGGCCGGCGACCGGAGCCAGAAGGGCTTGGTGGCCTTGCTTAGCGGCTACCCCAGCCAGCCCGCCACCAGCATTATTAAGTATCCGCGCAAAACCGAGCACTTGCCCCACCTCTGCCGCTCCCTGGAGCAGGTCGGCTATAAGTCCCACTATTATTACGGCGGGGAGCTGGCGTTTGCCAACATGAAAAGCTACCTGGTGGCGGCCGGCTACGACCAGTTTACCGAACGGGCCGACTTTGCCCGCAGTGAGCAAAACTCCAAGTGGGGCGCCCACGACCATGTGCTCTTCGACCGGGTGCTACGGGATTTGCAGGCCCAGCCGACGCCCTTCTTTGTTACGGCCTTTACCCTGAGCAGCCACGAGCCCTTCGAAATTCCGATTCCGCGCAAATTCAAGGGCACCGACGAAACGGCCCTGTTCCGCAACTCCGTGTATTATACCGACTGGGCCCTGGGCCGCTTTCTGCGCTCGGCCCGGCAGCAGCCCTGGTGGGACAATACCCTGCTGGTGCTCGTGGCCGACCACGGCCACACCTTGCCCGGCAACGACCCGAACGAGAGTTACCGCAAGTTCCGGATTCCGCTGGTGCTGGCCGGCGGCGCCCTGCGGCCCGAAGCCCGCGGCCGGGTCTACGGGCAAATTGCCTCCCAAACCGACATAGCTGCCACCTTGCTTCGGCAGCTGCAGCTACCCACCACCGGCTACGTGTGGAGCCACGATTTGCTGCAGCCCCTGCGCCGGCCGTTTGCCTTCTACTGCTTTTCCGACGGCTTCGGTATGGTCAGCCCCACCGGGGTCGTCACCTTCGACAACGTGCCGCGGAAGGTGATTAAGAGCGACACGTTGGTGACCAAGGAGCAGCTGCGCCAGGGGCAGGCGTTTGAGCAGGCTTCGTTCGAGGATTTTCTGCGAAAATAAGCCCGTTCCTAAGCTGCCCGCCAAACCAGGTTTCCTCCTTTATACCCGCCCGATGCCCCAACTGCTGTTCGTTTATAATGCCGATACGGGGCTGGTCAACGGCCTGCTGGATTTGGCCCACAAGCTGGTGTCGCCGGCCACGTACCCGTGCTCCTTGTGCGCCATAACCCACGGCACCCGGATGCGGCCCGAATGGAAGGAATTTGTAGCCAGCCTGCCGCTGGAGTCGGCGTTTCTGCACCGCGACGAGTTTCTGGTCCAGTATCCGGAACGGGCCGCTACGGCGCTGCCGGCCGTGTTTGTGCGGAATAAATCGGGCGGGCTAACGTCCTTTATTACCGCGGCCGAGCTCAACCAGGCCGACCTGCCGGGTTTGATGCAGCTCATTCAGCAGCGCCTGGCCACGGTGGGCTAGGCACGTTCCGGAAGCCGGCTACAACGAAGCCCGCGGATTATTTCCGGCGGGTAGCCCAGGCCTGAACTTCCGAAGCTGTATCTTTGTGGTCTTGCTTATGGAAACCAGAAAAGTTGCCTTTTATACGCTGGGCTGCAAGCTCAACTTCTCCGAAACGTCGGCCATCGGCCGGCAGTTTGAGGAGCGGGGCTTCCGCAAAGTAGCCTTCGAGGATGCGGCCGACATCTACGTCATCAATACCTGCTCCGTCACCGACCACGCCGACCGCAAGTGCCGCAAGGTCGTTAAGGAAGCATTGAAGCACAATCCGGAGGCCTTCGTGACCATCGTGGGCTGCTACGCCCAGCTCAAGCCCCAGGAAATTGCCGAGATTCCCGGGGTTCATGCCGTGCTCGGGGCCGCCGAAAAGTTTCAGCTCGTGGATATCCTGGCCGGCTTCGAAAAGCCCGCTGCCGGGCAGCCCGGCCACGTGCACGCCTCACCCATTGCCGCCGCCACCGAGTTTCACGCCGCCCACTCCTACGGCGACCGGACCCGCACCTTCCTCAAGGTACAGGACGGTTGCGACTATTCCTGCTCATTCTGCACTATTCCGCTGGCCCGGGGCAAAAGTCGCTCGGGCAGCGTGCAGAGCGTGGTGGAACGGGTACAGCAGCTGGCCGCAACCGGCGTGAAGGAAATCGTGCTGACGGGCGTCAACCTGGGCGACTTCGGCCTGCAGGGTCCCGACCGGCAGCGGCTGGAAGACTTCTACGACTTGGTGCAGGCCCTCGACGAGGTGGACGGTATTGAGCGGTTCCGCATCAGCAGCTGCGAGCCTAACCTGCTCACCGACGAGATTATCCGCTTCGTGGCCCGCTCGAAGCGCTTTATGCCCCATTTCCACATTCCGCTGCAGTCGGGCTCCAACAAGATTCTGGGGCTAATGCGCCGGCGCTACCGCCGGGAGCTGTACCAGGAGCGCGTGGCCCTAATTAAGGAGGTAATGCCCCACGCCTGCATCGGCGTCGATGTCATCGTGGGTTTCCCCGGCGAAACCGAGGCTGACTTCCTCGAAACGTACCAGTTTCTCAACGACCTGGACGTGAGCTACCTGCACGTGTTTCCGTACTCGGAGCGCGAAAACACGCTGGCGCCCACCCTGCCCGGCCGGGTGCAGGACCGCCACCGCCACGAGCGGACGACGCAGCTACGGGGCCTGTCGGAGAAAAAGAAGCGCTATTTTTACGGGCAGCACGTGGGCCAGGAAACGGCCGTGCTCTTCGAAGACGACGTGACCAACGGCCAAATGGAAGGCTTTACGCCCAACTACATTCGCGTCGTGGCCAAATACGACCCGCTGCTGGTAGGCGAGATGAAGCGCCTGCGCCTGACGGCCGTGAATCCACAGAACCTGATGGAAGCGGAAGAGCTGGGCGTAGAGGTTTTTCAGCACTAACATTTTAGTTGGCAGCCACTAACTGTAATCAAAAAGGCCCGTTACATCATGTGGCGGGCCTTTTTTTGATTTATACAAATGTACAAAAATCACTTACTCATTTGTTGCTTCATCAGCTCCAACATTTGTTGCATCATGCGCTGCTGTTCCTGCAGGTGCTGGTTGCGCAGCTCGGCCATGGCTAGCTGATGCGCCATTTGCTGGGTGTAGAGGGCAGTCTGCCAGCTGGTATCTTGTTGTGCTGGTAGGGCCGCAGGAGCTACAGCGGGTGCTGCAACGGGCGGCGCAGCTACAGCAGCAACAAAGGCCTGCTGGGCGTCGACTGGCGCGCTGGCCGCAGCAATAACCGCTGGCTCAGCAGCCACGGGTTGAATTTGCGGCGTTATGGCGGGAGCCGGCTCCGCAGCAACTGCGGAACCGGCAGAAGCACGAGCGGGCACCGGCTCAGCAATGAGTTGCGGACTAGCGGCTGGAGCTTCCGGCCGCACCTCGGCTGTCCGGCGGACGGGCGGCGCAGTAGGCGTAGGCTCAGCAGACAAGGCCGAGTTAGTCGTCAGCATAGTACCCATCCCCTGCAACAACCAGTCTTTTGACACATTTGGATATACCTCAAAAACCTTACACAAAAGGTCAAACCCCGGCTTATTCCGCTCATCCACAATGTGCTGGATAACGGTCGCCGTCTTGTCGAGTGACGAAGCAAACGCATTCTTCGATATCCCCAAATGAGCAATAAGCTGCGTAAAGCGCTGCCCGACTGTTCCAGTAGCAACCATATCCAAATGTTTTATAACCCAAATGTAGTAATAATACAGTTACTTGAACCGTAAGATTTACTTTTTCTTCCTTGCCGCGGCCTGCGCTACGGGCTGCAGCAACGGCCGCGGCTGCAAATGGGTGTAGGGAAACACGTAGGTTTCGTCGGGCAGGAACTCAAAGTCATATCGGCTCATGTCGACTGAATAAAACAGCAACAGCGCATTGGGCTGCAGGGCAAATTCGGTCAGGGAGAACTCGGTCAGGGGGAACAAGGACTCGTCTGGGTTAACTTCGCTTCCATTGCCCGCATACAATCGAAGGGCCGCCTGAGGCGTCGTGTCCCATTCTTCCATCCCGTAGAGCTGCGCGACGCGCGCAATCAGCGCGGAGTCGTTGCCGTAGCTGGCCACTACGCCGGCCAGCTCGTCGTGCAGGCGGCGGCTGATAGCCAGCCCCAGCCGCCGCTTCAGCTGGGTGGGCGAGTCGGCTACCAGTTCGGCCAGCGTTACGAGCCGGCCGGTGCGCAGGTTAAATGTGAGATGGTAACTAGCAGGCTCCTGGAAGCCCTGCCAGTTACGGTAAAATTCGAATGAGAGCAGGTAGTTCTGATTGAGCAGCACCGTGTAATCAAACCCTGTCAGGCCGTCGCCCCCGGCTCGCCAGGCTTTAAACTCTTCATCGTAGCAGCATTCGTGCACCGCCTGGAGTAGCTGTCGGTGCAGGCTGGCCGTGGAGTCTAACGTGCTGAAGTTTCTGGTGAAGAAGCGCCATAGTTGCCGGTTGATGCGCCGGGCTACGGCCGCATCGGGCAGGCGAACCTGGGGTACTTGGTAGTAAGTCGCTTCGTTTTTAGCTGTTTGGTCGGTAACGGTGTAGACCTGTGCCTGGGCGCCGGGCGCACCCTGCGCGCCCGCCTGCGGCGCCCTGCTTAGCACCACTCCTACCCCCAACAGCCAACGCACTAATTGTTTCATCGGCTGGAATTGCTACCGTTCGGCAGCTTGCTCATGAAGCGACTTTAAAAATTTGCTCGAAGTAAAACAGCACAACCTACTGGCTAATCGGTGCCTCGTTGCTTGAGGCGCAGAATGGTCGACAGGACGGGGGATACACCCCGCTTACTCGTAGCGCAGAGACTCAATTGGGTCGAGGCCGGCGGCTTTGCTGGCGGGGTAATAGCCCGAAGCCAGGCCCACGGCAATGCAGATGGCCAGGCCCATGCTCATCCAGAACCAGGGCACTAAAAAGGCCCCCTCGCCGATGAAAAGGGAAATCGAATTGCCCATCGTGACGCCTAGCAAAATACCCAGCAGCCCGCCCATCACGCAGATAACGATGGCCTCAATCAGGAACTGCTGGCGAATCTGGCGGGAGGTGGCGCCCAGGGCCTTGCGAATTCCGATTTCGCGGGTGCGCTCCGTCACCGATACCATCATGATGTTCATCAGGGCGATGCTGGCCCCGAGCAGGGTGATGAAGCCCACCAGCCCGCCGCCCATGCGCAGGTTGCCCGACAAGGAGTCGAGTTTGCCGGCCAGCGAGTCGCTGCGCTCCACGTCGAAGCTGTCTTCCTGGCCCAGCTGATCGTGGCGCACGGCGCGCATAATACCGGTGGCCTGCCCGGTGAGGTAGGCCAGGTTTTCGGGCTGCAGAGTGGCCGTTTTCACGTCGTAGGTCAGGGCCCGCTGCCGGGGCATCTGGTTGCCGGTTTCGAGCGGAATGAGCACCATCCGGTCGGCGCCCCCGCCGCCCATGGTCGAGCCGCTTTTTTCCAGCTCGCCCACCACCTGAAAGCGGCGGCCGAGCAGGTAGATGTACTTATCGACCGGACTTTGGTTGGGAAACAGCTTGTCGGTAATTTCCTTGCCCACGATGGCCACATTGGTGCCGTTTTCGAGCTCAATCGAGGAAAAGGCCCGGCCGCGGGCCAGGTTATAGTTCTGAATCTGGAGGTAGTTTTCGTCGCCGGCCACCACGTTCATGTTGGGGTTGGTTTTCTTGCCGTTGGCCTTGACCTCGGCCGCCCCGGCAATGAAGGCCGAAATGCCCACCTGCCCATCGTCGCCGACCTGCTCCTTGTACTGCTTGGCCTGCAGGTAGGTAATGGCGGGGTAAACTTTGCCCTGCACCCCGCCCCGCCGCATGCGGTTGGAGTAGCCCTTGGCCTTAATCTCGAACGAATTAGCTCCGAGGCTGGCGAAGGTCTGGTTCAGGGAGTACTTGATGGCGTCGATGGCCGTCAGGATGCCGACCAGGGACATAATGCCGATGCTCACAATCAGGGCCGTCAGCACGGTCCGCAGCAGGTTGCTGTGAATGGAGCGAAAAGCCTCCTTGATGTTTTCGAGCAGGTGCATAGCAGCTAAGGATAAAATCGGGCGGACGTAAACCGCTAAATTAGGCTGTATCGGCTCCAATCACCGATTTTAAGCCACGGGCGGGCGCCGCAAGGTAACCCGTTTCCGGCAAACTCCGCCCCGTTTCGCTACATTTGTTTAGGCCCGTTTGGCCCAGCCCGGCAACCCCGACGGAATTCTCTGCGTCGGTTTGTTGTACGGTTATTTTACCCCTTCTCTCCCGACTTAGCAGAACCCCCGATGGTGCTGAAGCGAATTCTGCCTTTGCTGCTGCTGGCCGCAGCCTGGCTCGGCGGTCCGGCCGCGGCCTGGGCCAATCACGTCTTTATTCCCATGGACCAGGGCCAGAAAGAGCACCTGAAAGCCTACGGCATTGCCTACTGGCTGCTGGCCCGGCAGGTGGAGGTCGACTGGCTGCTGAACTACCGCGGGGGCAGCTTTGCCTGCGAAAATGCCCAGGGCCTGGAAAACGAGCTGGCCGTGCGCGGCATTACCTACCAGGTTATTTCCGAAGCCCAGTACAGCAGCATCCTGCAGGAAATAGCCGACCCCAACGCCAACATGGACATCATGAAGCTGGAGAAGGCGCCCAAAATTGCGGTGTATACGCCCAAGGGCAAGCAGCCCTGGGACGACGCGGTGACGATGGTGCTGACCTACGCCGAAATTCCCTACACCGAAATCTACGACGACGACGTGCTCAACGGGGTGCTGCCCAAGTACGACTGGCTCCACCTGCACCACGAGGACTTTACCGGCGAGTACGGCAAGTTCTACGCTTCCTACCGCAACCGGCCCTGGTACCAGCAGCAGCAGCGCGACGCGGAAGCCGCCGCCAAACGCCACGGCTTTGCCAAAGTCAGCCAGATGAAGGGCGCGGTGGTGACCCGGATGCAGGAGTTTATTGCCGGCGGGGGGTTCCAGTTTGCCATGTGCTCGGCCACCGACACCTACGACATTGCCCTGGCCGGCCTGGGCCTGGACATGGTGGAAAGCATGTACGACGGTGACCCGGCCGACCCCACGGCCCAATCCAAGCTCAACTTCAACCGCACCCTGGCCTTCAAGGACTTCCAGATCGTGCGGGACCCCTACCAGTACGAATACTCCAACATCGACATGCAGCCCGGGGAACGGGGCGTGTACGAAGACAACGACTATTTCCAGCTCTTCACTTTCTCGGCCAAGTACGACCCGGTGCCGACGATGCTGACCCAGAACCACGAGAAAACCATCAAGGGCTTTATGGGTCAGACCACGGCCTTCCGCAAGCAGCTCATCAAGTCGGACGTGGTGGTGATGGGCGACAACAAGGCCTCGGGCGAAGTGCGCTACATGCACGGCACGCTGGGCAAGGGCACCTGGACCTTCTATGGCGGCCACGACCCGGAAGACTACCAGCACCTGGTGGAAGAAGAGCCCACCGACCTGGCCCTGCACCCCAACTCGCCCGGTTACCGCCTGATCCTGAACAACATCCTGTTTCCGGCGGCCAAGAAGAAAAAGCAGAAAACCTAAGTCGGTAAGCGGCGCGGGAAAGTCAGTGCCGATGCCGTAACTTGCCGGCTTTGGCGGAGCTTACGCTCTGCCAAAGCCACTTTTACTTCTTTCTATCCACATGCTATTTTCGTTACGCGCCTGGGCTCCTTGCCTGCTATTATTCACCGCACTGGCTACTTCGCTGGGCGCCTGCTCCAAAAAAGAAGATGACCCCGCGGCGGTAGTTACTACGGGCACTGTGGAAGGCACCATCAGCCCCAGTGGTTCGGTGCTAAACGTGACGGCCACTACCCCCGGCGGCCTAACGTTTCTGGCCGCTCCCAACGCTACAACGGGTGCGTTTTCCATTCCGAACCTGGCCCCGGGCGCCTACACGCTGAGCTTTGGCCCGGCCACCGGCTACCTGCCCCCTTCCAGCCGCAGCATCACGGTAGTGGCGGGCCAGACGGCCGCGGCCGGCACGGTGGTAGTACCCTCCGACGGCTCGGTAAAAAGTGGCACCATGAGCTGGACCACCGACGGCGTAGCTTATTCCACGACAGTTCTCACGGGCCAGGTAGATGCGGCCCAAAACACGCTCTACATCGTGGGCGAAGCCACAACCAACGGGGTGCGCGACCAGCTTTCCTTGTCCTTGTACCAAAGCTTCCGGGGCCCGGAAACCTACTACCTGGGCGGCCTCTACGAAAGCGGCACGCTGCAACGGGCCACCGGCGGCATCCCGACGGCCACTTACCGGACGGGCGGATCGGCCACGGGTACGCTTAAAATAACCAGCTACAGCGCGGCCACGGGCACCATGAGCGGTACGTTCGGCTTCTCCGGCGTGGACTACAACGGCACCGCGACCCGCACGGCGGCCATTACCAACGGCACGTTTACCCTGCGCTTCTAAACTGGAGCCGACGCCTTGCCAGAGCCTGCAAATCAAGCTGATTCGCAGGCTCTGGCGTTTTTATCCAGTCCACTCCGCTACCGGGGCAAAGAAAACTTGGGTCGGCACTACTACTCGCGGCGGACGGCGCGTATACAGCTACCTTAAGCGGCGTAGCCCCGAGCTACGTCGCAGTTGTTTCCCAACGTCCATCGTATGAACCTAGAGCACATCAACTATGGCCTCTCGGCCAGCCAGGAAGAAACCAAGCCTATTGAGGAAACGCCCAACCCGCTGCCACGGGCCGTACTGCGCCTGAACAACCACGCCCTGCTCGACGGGGAGTGGAACTTCGCCCTCGACCCCGACGACAGCGGCCTGCGCGACGGCTGGTACCTGGGCCACCACTACGAGTACAAGGCCCAGTGGCCGGGCTCCATTGAAACCCATATGGCCCAGGCCAAGGGCCAGAGCCAGCCCCAGGTGTGGCAGGACCGGGTGGTGGCCTGGTACGAGCGGGAATTTACGCTGCCCGAAATTGAAGAGCCCCTGCTGCGGTCCATGTTTCAGCTCACCTTCGGGGCCTGCGGCTACGAAACCCGGGTATGGCTCAACGGCCGGCAGCTGCGCACCATCGAGGGCGAGGATGTGCACTACGGCGAATACACCTCGTTTTCCTACGAGCTGCGGGAAGAAAATCTGCACCTGGTCAACCGGCTGACCGTGCGCATCGCCGACACGATGGACGCCGAAACCACCCGCGGCAAGCAGGAGTCCCACATCTACAAGCGCGGCGGTATCTGGTACCAGACCTACACCGGGGCCGTGCGCAGCGTGTGGCTCGAAATGGTGGAGCGCAACCGCCTCCGCTCCCGGGTGGGCGTCGACAGCGTGGTGGAAGACCAGCTCGTGCGCTTCAACATCACCACCCGCATCCACGACCCGGGCCTGTATACGCTGCGTCTGCAGGTGTTTGAGCGGGGCCGCCGCAACGGGGCTCCACCGCTCTATACCTCCGACTTTCCGCTGCGCCTCGAAGCTGGCCAGAAGCAGCAGCGCGTGGTGCTGGAAATGCCCGGGGCCAAGCTTTGGTCGCCGGAAGCGCCCAACCTCTACCAGCTCGTGGCCCAGCTCATCGACGGCGAAGGCTACGCGGCCCAGATTGAAACCCACTTCGGCCTGCGCAAGATTGAGTCCCGGGGCAAGCACGTGTACCTCAACAACGAGCCCACCTACCTCGACGGAATCCTGTACCAGCCCGGCACGGCCACCTACGAGGAAATGCAGCGCCACATGCACGCCATGCAGAAGCTGGGCTGCAACCTGGTACGGGTGCACATTGCCGGCGTCGACCCGCGCATCTACAACCTGGCCGACGAGCTGGGTTTGCTGCTGTGGGTGGAAGTGCCCAGCCCCCACACCTCCAGCCCGCGCAGCCGCCAAAACCACCAGGAAGAGCTGCTGCGCATGCTGGCCCTGATTGAGTCCCACCCGTCGGTGGTCATCTGGAGCCTCTACAACGAGGACTGGGGCTGTCAGGACATTGCCACCAACCCCGAAACCCGGCGCTACATCACCGACACCTACCACTACATGCAGATCGAGCATCCGCAGTTTCTGGTGGTCGACAACGACGGGTGGCAGCATATTTCCCAGGAAGGCCGCCTGAAATCGGACCTGCTTACGGCCCACCTCTACACCCCCGACTTGCCCCGCTGGCGCGACCTGCTCGACCGGCTCGTGGCCGGGGAGCTCATCGGGGTGGCGGCTTTTCCGCTGGTTATCGGTGATGCTTTCTTCTACCGGCGCCAGAAACCCCTGATTGTGAGTGAGTGGGGCGGTTTCGGCTTTGCCGACTACGGCGGGCCCCAGGCCGGCGAGGAGCGCACCGAGCGGATCCGGCAGTTTAAGCAGGAGCTGCGGGCCCGCCCCATTGCCGGCGACGTGTATACCCAGGCCACCAACATCGAAGATGAGCGCAACGGCGTCGTTGACCCCCACACCGGGGAATTATCGGTGCCACCGGGTATTCTCAACTCCCGGCAGCCCACCGAGCCCACGCCCTAACGGCCAACGGCCTAAGCCTATTCAGCAAGAAAGCCCGGCTGCTTCACAATGAGCAGCCGGGCTTTCTTTATGTGTAAATCCCAGATTGGCAGCTTGTATCGCCCGCGGGGCGGGGCTTCTACTTATCGAAGTGAACAAATTGCCGGGCAAACTCCGGTATTTCGATGTTATTGTAAGGGTCCACGTCCAGGGTCAGCTGAATCATCACGGGCTGACCCTTGGTTACGCCGTAGGCCAGCAGCTCGTAGGCCGAGCCCGCCTCGGTTGGGTAGCTGTACTTAAATGCCTTGGCCGGGACACCCTGAATAAAGCAGGCCACTTCCTGCAAGTCCTTGGCCTTGAGCTTCTTCATATGCTGCTTGGTATAATCCGCCGGGGCACCGTTGCGTAGGTCAGCCGGGTTGAGGTACATCAGCATCAAATCAAACTTGTCGGCCTTCACCTCGTACGGCGAGACGAGCGTGGCCCCCGGCGGCAGGGGGTAGTCCTGCCCGCAGAAGTTGACGGCCGGCGGCGCAGCTTGCCCAACGGCCGCGACGGAAGTAAGTAACAGTAGTAGTAAGGCGTATAGTGCTTTCATGGAAGGTAAAGTAAAACGTTTTAGTTGATAAGCAGAACAGCAAGTGAAGCTATTTTTCTCACTACCAATATTCCGGCCATAATTTCGCTTAGTGCATCCGGTCGTCGCGCACGGGCAGGTTAGTAATGATTTCACCCTCAATCTTGAGCAGCTCCTGCAGGCGGGCATCCACTTCCTTCGGGTCGCGGTACTCCTTGGCCAGATCCACGTAGCTCACGAAGTGGGCCGCTTCGGAAACCATCAGCTCGTAGTAGAACTTGCTCAACTCGGGGTCGGGAATGTGTTTCCACAGGAGCTTGAACCGCTCGCAGCTGCGGGCCTCAATCAGGGCCGACACCAGCAGCATATCCATCAGCTGCCGGTCGCGGTGGTCGCCGCGGCGCACGTGGGTCATGAGTTGCACTACGTACTCGTCGCGCCGCTGCGGGCCCAGCTCGAAGCCCCGTTTGCGCAGCTCCAGCAGCACCCGCTCGAAGTGGGCCCACTCCTCGGCCACGAGCAGGGTAAGCTCATCGACGAGGCGGGTTTTCTCGGGGTATTTCACAATCAGGGAAATGCCAGTGCTGGCGGCCTTCTGCTCGCAGTAGGCGTGGTCAACGAGAATATCCTCAATGTTCTTGCTGGCAATATTCACCCACCGTGGGTCGGTGTTGAGCTTGAGCTTGAGAATGGTTTTTTCCTTGAATTCGGAGGGTTCCATCAGATTCGGAGCGCCACACAGGCACTAATTACTAGTCTAACTTAATCAAAAAACTGCCACCGAATACCAAACTGAAACCGGCGCGGCAGCCCCGTGTAGAGCGGGGTGGCAAAGTAGCCATTGCCGAAATCGTACAACCCCTGGTTGACGTAGGCCATCTTCAAAAATACGGATACGGTTTTGATATCGGTAATAAAGAACACGTCGGCCACGGCGTAGTTGCGGATGGAGAAGTGGTCCTGCACGTAAAACTGCTGGGTTGTGGGGTTGTAGTCGTAGCCCCGGAAGCGGGATTGGTAGTACACGTCGGCCCCTACCTGGCTAAACATGGCCTTTTTGAAGAGGTAGCCCTGGTAGTAGGCCCGGCCGTTGGCCACCAGCTTGGGAATGCGCAGCGCCTCACCTTCCCCGCCCAGCGTGCCGGTGCCCTGGTTGTCGAAGTAGAACTTGCCCAGGTTGAAACGGTGGCGCACGCTGCCAATAACCAGCCCGATGGGTTTATTGAACTGGGCGGGCACGGCCGCCTGGTTGTAGTACACCAGGTCGTTGATGGTCACGACGCTGGCCGAAGCCTCCAGGTAATGGCGGCCCAGCTTCTGGTTTAGGCGGCCGGTCAGCTGGTTGACCAGCGTATTGTTGAACTCCGCAATGGGAGTGCCAGTGGGTACGTCTTTGGTATGGTTCCATTCGTAGTGGTTGCCCACGAAGCGCTGCTGGGTGAGCGTGGGCGAATACGAGGAGCTGTAGAATTCACCGCTCAACGGCCCCAGGCGAGCCGTGCCCCGGAACCAAAACTCGCTGAACGTCTTACCCTCGGGCGTAAGTTGCTGGGCCATTACCTCCCCGGCCGTTTCCACGGCCACCAGGTTGCGGTAGCGAAAATCGGCGGTGCCGCCCAGAAACAGCTGGCCGTAGTGCTGGCTATAGGGGTAGATATACTCACCTAAGCCCGAGTAGCGGTCCTGGTAGTTTTTGGCAAACAGGTTGGCGTTGCGGTAGCGGCCGTAGAGGCGGTAGCCTACCGCGGGCGTGTGGCCCATCACGCCCACCTCGTTTTCCAGCTGCCGATATTCGGTCCGGTCGTTGGTCAGGTTGGCGCTGAGGCGGGTTCCGGGGTAAAACCGCAGCCGGCCGGGGGCATCCAGGGGGAGCGGGCCGCTGAGGGGCCGGTCGGTGTAGTTGTTGAACTGCCGGTGCCAGTCGAAGATGTGGTAGGCCGTCAGGCCCCGGCCCAGCAAGCGCAGGGTCTGCACCAGGCGAATTTCGTCCCGGTCTTCGGCATTCAGGGCCCGGGTCAGGTTGACGTTCTCGAAGCCGTAGCTGAACAGGCTGCCCGGGCGGGGCTTGCCTTTATCCGGACCATCTTCAATACTATCGGTAGCGCCGTAGCGGATGCCGCCCTGCTCGGGCACGCGGTGGCGGGCCGTATTGATGTTGAACAGGGCGTGGTACCGTTCATCCTTGGTTTGGTAGCGGGCAAAGAAGAGCACATTGCTGTGCTCGGTGAAGTTTTCCCGGCCGTTGGTAGCCAACACCTTGCGCGAGGCAAACCGCTCGTAGGCTAGTCCCACGTTCAGGTTTTTGCCCAGGCTGCGCGAATATGACAGCTCAAACACCTGCTCGCCGACGGCACTCTGAATAAAGCGAAAAAACGTGAACGGCGAGCGGGTGTCGTAGTAGGGAATCGTGGCCGAGTTGCGGGCAAACTTGTCGAACACGGTGCGGCCGTAGCGGGCCCCGATGCCGTTATTGGCGTCCCAGAGCAGGCGGCGCGAGGCCGTCCCGACGTTGCCCAGGTCCTGCTGGAAGGTGGTGTCGTGAAACCAGTACCGGTCGCGCACCTGGTTGGTGAGCGTGGTGTCAATCACGCGGCCCTCGTACTGCTCGCGCATGATGTCGGCCTCGTACAGGACCCGGGTAGTTTTGGCCCCGTAGACCACCTTGGTAGAGTCGTCGAGCACCTGGGCCCGCAGCAGGGCAGGCCAGAGCAGCCCCAGCAGCAGGACGATGGAAACGCGGACGAACAAGCGGAAGCAGGACAACGGAAAAAGCAGATCAGACAACAGCGTGGGGCTGAAATAAGGAAGAAAGCAACTGCTGCAGCTGGGCAGCCCCATCGGCCAAAAACTCGACCTGGATGGGAATATAAAAGATAGGTAGTGCCGCCACGGCCGCCTGTAGAGCAGGCTCCAGCAGCCGGACGGCATCTTTCTGAGTGGTAAAAACGCTCTGCCCCGCCCGTAATTGCCCGGCTAGAGCCGCAATATCGGGAAGGGTAAAGGGGTGGTGGTCGGCAAAGGCGGCGTGCTGCACAATGTGGTAGCCGGCGCCGGTCAGGTACTCCAGCAGCGGCCCGGGCTGGGCAATGCCGGTCAGCAACACGATTTCGGGGCTTTCGACCCGCTCCGCCCCGCCCACGGCCACCGGGGCGCCGTAGCAGTAGGTTGAGAACAGCACCGGCACCCGGGGCCGGCTGTAGCGCCGCACCCGGTCCGTAATGGCGGCTTGCTGACTGGCCGTAAGGCCTGAATCACACTTGGTTACCACCACCGCGTCGGCCCGGCGGGCCCCGCCCCGACTTTCGCGCAGCCGGCCGGCCGGCAGCACGTAATCCTGGTAGAACGGGCGGTGCTGTTCGGTCAGCAGAATATTCAACGTGGGCTGCACCCGGCGGTGCTGGTAGGCATCATCGAGGACCACGGCTGTCGGGGCTGGTTCACGCTGCAACAGCGTTTCCAGGCCCATACGGCGGTTTTCGCACACCACAACCGGCACTTGCCCCTGAAAATCCTGGTAGTGCTGCAGGGGCTCGTCGCCGATGGTGGCGGCCGTAGCCGTAGCGTCGGCCTCAAGGTAACCCCGGGTGCGGCGCCCGTAGCCCCGGCTCAGAATGGCCGGCTGCTGCCCGGCGGCCTGCAGCTGGCGCACCAGCCAGGCCACGTGCGGCGTTTTGCCCGTACCCCCGGCCCGCAGGTTGCCCACGCTGATAGTGGGTCGGGCAAACCGTGCTGAGTTCTTTATTCCCTTATCGTAGAGCCAATTGCGCACGCCCAGCACTGCGGCGTAGAGCCAGGCAAAGGGCAAGAGCAACAGGGCAAGGGGATGAGGCATAGCAGGCAACAGCAACGCGGGAGCCACAAAAGTACGCCTACTTCCGCAAGGTACGAAACCAGAGCCGGGCTGGCGGCGCTTTGGCGGGCCGCCCACCCGGCTACGGCCGGCCCTGGGCCGCGCTGTTGCGTATGCCTGAGCTCTACCCCATCTGCCTATGTCCACGTTTGCCGACCGCCTACTGCATTTTCTGACCACGTTTCCGGTGCCCACCAGCCTGCCCGACGAGGCCGTGGCCCTGAGCCCCTACCAGGAAAGCACGCCGCTGGCGCTGTTTACCCGCTTTGCCCAACGCTATTACGCTGACAACCAGCCCCGCATAGCCCTGCTGGGCATCAACCCCGGCCGCCTCGGCAACGGCCGCACCGGCGTGGCCTTCACCGACCCAGTGGCCCTAGCCGACAGTTGCGGCATTGCCAACGAGCTACCCCGGCACCGCGAACTGTCGAGCCAGTTTGTGTATGAAGTGGTAGCGGCGCTGGGCGGCCCGACGGCTTTTTACCAGGATTTTTTTCTGGGCTCCCTTTACCCGCTGGTGTTGCTACGCGCAGGCCGCAACTATAACTACTACGATTCGCCGGCTTTAATCAAAGCTTTAGACCCGGCTATTCGAACCTCATTAAATCAGCAGGTAACGGAAGTAGGCTTAGTACGCCGCCAGGCCGTGTGCCTGGGCCGGCGCAACGGCCAGCACCTGCTCCGTCTCAACCAGGAGCTGCGGCTATTCGACCAGATTCACATCCTCGACCACCCGCGCTACCTAATGCAGTATAAGCGCCGGGAACTGCCCTCCCACGTGGACCGCTACGTGGAAATACTCAACCAGTGTCGGGACCGGAAATAAGCCCGCGTCAGACCAGACTTACGAGCGCGCCGAAGCTGGCTTGCCGGCCGCCAGAACGGCTGTTTTGGGCTGACGAGCACCTTTTCTTTGAGCTTTCAGGTAGTCCCGCGCCTCCTGATACATATCTGATTTACGGTCGGCCTTGGCCACGATAACCTTGAAATGACGCTGCGCAGCCGCCAGATCGTTCTGCTTGAGAGCAATCCGGCCCAGGTTTAGCGTGGCGTGCAAGTAGTAGCCCTCCGTTTGGCTGGTCACCTCCGAAAAGACGAGGCAGCGCTGGTAATACTCTTTAGCCGTGGCCAAGGACTTGTACTTCATCTGCTGGATATAGCCCAAATAATAGCTGGCGTAGCGTCCACTGAAACTGTCGTAGCCCGTCAGGCCCCGATTATACTTATCCAAAATACTGGTACTCAGCTTCTCACAGTCCGCAAAATGGCCGCTATTAAAACACTGCATAGCGTATTGCCGCTGGAAATACGGGTTGTCGGGGTAGGTGGCAGCCAGGTACCGGGCTTGCTGCAGGGCCTCCGCCGGCTTGTTTTCCCGCTCACTCGACACAATCTTGAGCAGAAAGAATTTGGCCTCCGGACCCGTGTACACGGCGTTGGCCGCCACGCTGCGCAGCTGCTGCAGCCCGAGCTCGGTGTTGCCCTTGGGAAATAACAGCAGCACGGGCCGCAGCCAGGGAAACTCGTCGGCAATCCAGACGGCGTAGTAGTTGAACAGCGCCTGCCCAAACAGAAATTCCGGGCTCAAGCCGTTGGCCTGCTTGCTTAGCTCCAGGTATTTTAGGGAGCGTTTGGCGGCTACCGTGGCCTGGGCCCAGTCGTGGCGCTCCGAATGCAGCCGGGCGGAAAAGCCGTAGGAAGCGGCCAGGAAAAAGCTGGCCTCGTAGTTCTGCTCATCCTGCTCGTACAAAGCTTCGGCCTTCGTGGCGGCCGTGTCCATGTAGGCAAAAAAGAGTTTGTCGACGCTCTTCTCCGTGATGTTGGTCGGTAGAATTTTCCACCACTGGCTTAGGCCCATCAGGAAGTAGGGCAACGGGTGCTGGCTGTAACGGCGGCGCAGGGAGCGAAACTGTTTTTCCGCCTTATCGAACTTGAAATTATACAAATTATTAACCCCTCCTTCCAGCTCGGTCTTAATATCCTGATTCAGCAGCAGCCACCCTTTGGTATTCACGGCAGTTGGAGCCACCTCCACGTCTTGCAGTTGAATAGTCCGCCGGGTTAAGGCGGTATCAGGGCTTTGCGCTAGTACCACCGTGGGTAACAGGGCCAAACCAACGTATAAACACAGTATTTTTGCAAGCAACTTAGTAGAATCAACCATAGGATATAAGTAAGTCTATGCAAAGATAACCAACCGCAGAATAGTACAATACCCAGCCACCCTAATTCTGCTGCAAAATACCGCCGCCCGTCAGCGAAGCCGGGCCTCCCGCGGCGGCGGTTAGGCCGTGGGGAAAATCACCCGCGGCCCACTGCTGCCGGTACCGAACCGCGTACCTTCGCCGGCAGGACCATCCCCGCCCGGCCTTTCTTTACCGTTATCAACCAACTTTTCCGCATTTCTGCCGATGCCAACTGTTGCTGACCTTGCCCGCGCCCTGGAACGCGTGGCGCCCCTGGCTTACCAGGAATCCTACGACAACGCCGGCCTGCAGTGCGGCGACCCGCAGGCCGCAGTCCGCGGCGTGCTCATTGCCTTAGACTGCACCCCGGCCGTTATCGACGAGGCCCTGCGGCGGGGTTGCAACGTGGTAGTGGCCCACCACCCGGTCGTATTCCGGCCTCTGAAGCGCCTGACCGGAGCCAATGAGGTGGAGCAAACTCTGATTAAGGCCATCAAAAACGACGTGGCCATTTACGCGGCCCATACCAACCTCGACAACGTGCTACCGGGCGTCAACCGCAAGCTGGGCGAGAAATTGGGCCTGGAAAATCTACGGATTCTGGACCCCAAAACCGGCACCCTGGGCAAGCTCATCACCTACGTGCCCACGACCCACACCGAGGCTGTCTTGCAGGCTTTGTACGCGGCCGGTGCGGGCCAGATCGGCAACTATTCCGAGTGCAGCTTCCGCGTTGAAGGCACGGGGACCTTCACGCCCGGCGCGGGCACCAACCCGTTTATTGGCGGAGCAGGCCAGCCCGAATCGGTGCAGGAAGAACGGGTAGAAGTGCTGCTGCCGCTGCATTTGCAGGGCGCCGCGCTGCGGGCGTTACGGGCGGCTCACCCCTACGAAGAAGTGGCCTACGAGCTCGTCAGGCTGGAAAACGCGCACCAGGATGTGGGCTCGGGCATGATTGGCGAGCTGCCGGCAGCCCTGAGCCCGGCCGAGTTCCGGCAGCGGCTGCGCACGGCCCTGGGCGTGCCCGTCGTTAAGCACACCGAGTTCGAGAAGCCCATCAAGAAAGTGGCACTCTGCGGCGGGGCCGGCAGCTTTCTGATCGGCAACGCCCGCCGGGCCGGGGCCGACGCCTACGTCACCGGCGACTTGAAGTACCACGAGTACTTCGGAGCCGAAGGCCAGCTGCTGCTCTGCGACGTGGGCCACTTCGAAAGTGAGCAATTTACCGGGGAAATCTTCCGGGATTTGCTTACGGCCAACTTTAAAAGTACTTTTGCGGTCTTAATTGCTGAGACCCTCACCAACCCTGTCCGTTATGATTTCTAATCCTTCCACGGAAACCACCGTTGCCAGTAAGCTGGAAGCCCTTCTGAATCTGCAGCGCCTCGACTCGCAGCTCGACGAAATCCGGCGCGTCCGCGGCGACCTGCCCGAAGAAGTGCGCGACCTGGAAGACGAAATTGCTGGCTATGAGGTGCGCGTGAGCAAGTTTGACGAGGAAATTCAGGCCCTGAACGACCAGATCAAGCAGCGCAAGCAGAACGCCAAAGACGCCGAAGGCCTCATCAAGAAGTATGAGGACCAGCAGCAAAACGTGCGCAACAACCGTGAGTACGAGGCCATTGCCAAGGAAATCGAGCTGCAGCGCCTGGAAATCCAGATTTCGGAAAAGAAAATCAAGGAGGCCCAGTACCAGATTGAGCAGAAAAACGCCGACATCGCCGGCACCAAGCAGCGTCTGGAAGAGCGTAAGAAAGACCTGACCAACAAGAACACCGAGCTGCAAACCATCGTGGGCGAAAGCGAAGCCGACGAGAAAAAGCTGCTCGACGAGCGCGAGGAGGCCGTAAAGCCCATCGAGGAGCGCCTGCTGACGGCCTACACCCGCATCCGTGGCAACGTTCGCAACGGGCTGGCCGTGGTAATGGTGAAGCGGGACGCCTGCGGCGGCTGCTTCAACACCGTACCGCCCCAGCGCCAGGCTGACATCATCTCGCACAAGAAAATCATCGTGTGCGAGCACTGCGGCCGGGTTCTGGCCGACGTGGACGTGAAGCAGCCGGCTTAAGCTCCGCGCTTCGTTTTTCGAACGCACCCCAAAAAGGAACGGCTCCGTAGTCGTTCCTTTTTTCTTGCTCCGATTTTTCCCGTGGCTCATCCTCTGGCTTCTGCGCATTCCCCTTCCGGACTCCGGCTGCTGCTGGGGCTGCTGCTCGTGCTCCTGACGACGGCCGCCGCTAGCCCGCCCCAGCACGACACGGCCCAGGCTCCGGAAACGACCAGCGCGGCCGCCGGCAGCCTGACGCCGGGACTGCGCCGGGCCTATGCCGAGCTGCTCAAGCTGCGCGTGGAGCCGGCCCGGCAGTTGCTCCAGGAAGAAGCCAAACGGGCCCCCGGCAGCGCCGGCACCTTGCTCGTGGCCGACTGCATCGACTTTACCGAGCTCATGATCCGCCAGGATGCTAGCCGCTACGAGGCCGTGGTGGCCGCCCAGGACCGGCGCCTGGCCCAGCTGGAAAAGTCGCGGGAGGCGGGGCCGCTGCCGGCCTATGCCCGGGCCGAAATCCGGCTGCACCAGGCCGCCGCCCAGGTGACCTACCAGCACGAAATCCAGGGGGCCTGGAGCTTGCGCCAGGCCTATCAGCAGATGCAGGCCGTGGTGAAGGCCTACCCGGACTTTCTGCCGGCCCGCAAGACGCTGGGCATGTGCCAGTTTATGATTGGCTCCGTGCCCGAGGGCTACCGGTGGTTTTTGAAGCTGCTCGGGCTGCCGGGCAGCGTGGAGGCCGGGGTGCAAAACCTGCGCCGCGCCGCCCAGCAGCCCCACGACTTTCAGCCCGAGGCCCGCATTATCCTGGCCCTGGTGCAGGAAACCTACTTTAAGCAGGGTGAAGAGTCGGCCCGGCTGGTGCAGCAGCTGGCTACCCAGCAGCCCGACAACCTGCTCTACTCCTACCTGCTGCTGAGCCTCAACAAGCGCCTGCACCGCACCGACGCGGCCCTGGCGGCCTACCGCAGCCGCCCCACCGGGGCGGGCTACCTGCCCATTCCCTACCTCCACCACATGGCCGCCGACTTGCTGCTCTACCAGGGCCAGTACGCGGCGTCGGGGCGGGCCAACCAGCAGTTTCTGCAGGACTACCCGGGCGTGCACTACCGCAAGGACGCGGCCTTTAAGCTGTATTTGGCCGCCTGGCTCAGTGGCGACGACAAGACGGCCGAGCGGTACCGCCAGCAAATAAACCAGGGGGGCCGCACGGTGGTGGAGGAAGACGCCTACGCTCAGCGCTTTTTCGAGGGCCAGCTACCACTGAACCGCACCCTGACCCGGGCCCGCCTGCAGATTGACGGGGGCTACTACCGCCCCGCCCTGGCTACGCTGCGCGGTTTTTCGGCCGCCACGGGGCCCCTGCGCGACCGGCTGGAAGAGCCCTACCGCCGGGCCCGGGCCTACCACGGCCTGGGCCGCCTCGACTCGGCCCGGCTGTATTACACCCGCACCATTGCCCTGGCCGGCAAGGCGCCCTACTACTTCGGGCCGCAGTCGGCGCTGCAGATGGGCTACCTCTGCCAGGCCGACGGGCAGCTGAACATGGCCCGGCTCTACTTCCAGAAGGCCCTGGATTCGCCCAAGCACGAGTACAAGAACAGCACCGACGCCAAGGCCAAAGTGGCCCTGGCCGGGCTGCCGCGGTAGAGGTCAGTTATTGGTTGTTTGTTGTTAGTTGTTTGTTGTTCGTAAAGAGAAGAGGAAAAGCATTGCACGTGGTGACTAATCCGCATTTTACCCCGGCTCCGCCGCCCCTGGTTCCTTACGCGGCGCTGCCCTGCTCGGCGGCTGAGTTTCGGGAGCGGGCCTTGTACTGGGCGGCCGAGTTTGCCTGCTGCGCCTATTACGAGCCCAACGGCGCGGAATACCCCCACGGCCCTTTTGAGCAGCTGCTGGCCGTAACCAATACGCCGGATTTGGCCCCGACGGCCCTGGCCGAGCTGGAAAGCTGGCTGAACCGGCCCGCCACCGGGCCGCGCTGCGGCTTCGTCACTTACGACGTCAAAAACGAAATCGAAGCCCTGAGCAGCGGGCATTTCGACGGGCTGCAGTGGCCGGCCCTGCACTTTTTTACCCCCGAAACCTGGCTCTACTGGACTCCCGAGGGCGTGGAAATTCACGGGGCTACGGTGGGCGTACTGGCAGCCATTCTGGCCACTGTGGTGCCAGTCGAAGCCCCGCTGCCCGTTGCTACCCTGCGGCCCCGGCTGCCGAAAAACGAGTATCTGGCCGCCGTGGAGGCTATTCGGGAGGATATTCTCAATGGGGAGGTCTACGAACTCAACCTGTGCCAGGAGTTCTACGCCGAGGCGGTGGCCCTGGAGCCCGTGGGTACGTTTCTGCGCCTGACGGCGGCCTCACCCACGCCCTTCGCCGGGTTCTACAAGTGGCACGACCGGTACCTGCTCTGCGCCTCGCCCGAGCGGTTTTTGCAGAAAAACGGCCCCCAGCTGGTTTCCCAGCCTATTAAAGGCACCATCCGGCGGGGCGCTACGCTCGCGGAGGATGAGCGGCTGCGCGAACAGCTGCGGCACGACGAGAAAGAGCGGGCCGAAAACCTGATGATTGTGGACTTGGTCCGCAACGACTTGGCCCGCGTGGCCGAAACCGGCACCGTGCAGGTGCCCGAGCTGTTCGGGCTCTACTCCTTCCGCCACGTCTGGCAGATGATTTCGACCGTGCAAGCCCAGCTGCGGCCCGGGGTGAAGCTGGCCGACATCCTGCGGGCCACCTTCCCAATGGGCTCCATGACCGGCGCCCCGAAAATCCGGGCCATGCAGCTCATTGAGCTCTATGAGCGCACCCGACGGGGCCTCTACAGCGGCACCCTGGGCTACGTGCTGCCCTCCGGCGACTTCGACTTTAACGTCGTCATCCGCAGCCTGCAGTACCGCGCCGGCACCGGCTACCTCAGCTTCCAGGTCGGCTCGGCCATCACCTACGACTCCGACCCCGAACGGGAGTACGACGAGTGCCTGCTCAAAGCCCGCGCCCTGCTCGAGGTACTGGGAGCTGCGGTGAACTAGTGAGGTGGTGAAAGGGTGAGTTGCGGCTCTATCCGCGCACCTGGCGCTGCTTCTACTCGGGAGGCACTTTTACACCTGCGGAAGGTCACCGCTTCTACTCGCGGAGCCTGTAGATATTCAAAAAATGGCCCGCAAGGAGAAGCGGCAGGCTATAGCAGATACGCCAATGGCACCACCCGCGCAGTGCCCGCCGCCTGCACGCCAACTCACCACCTCACAATTTCACCGCTTCACCACTAAGCCGCCGCTCGAAGGCCTGCAGGAACTGGCCCACGTGGTAGCCGTCGGCCAGGGCGTGGTGCACGTTCACGGCCACGTTCAGATAAGTGCGGCCGTTTTCCTCGTAGACCTGGCTGAAGGAAATTTTGGGGCAGCTGTCGGGGTGGCTGTAGCTGCGGGCGTGGGTTAGGCCGGTGAAGCGCACCCAGGGAATGGCCGAGCAGTGCAGCACGTCGACGCGGGCGGTGGTGTCGCTCAGGCGCAGGCCGGAGCTGTTCTGCACGGCCTCGATTTCGGCCGTGGCCGCCGCCACAAAGCCCGCCAGGTCGTCGTTTTGCTCGATAAAGGAGAAGGCGAAGGTGTGGTCGGGGCGGCCCAGGGTGGCCGAGGCGTGCACCCGCTCGTAGAGGTACACCTGCCCATCTTCGATGCGGGTGCGCAGCTCGGGCACCTCGTTGGCGGCCTGCACGGCGTGGTAGAGGTAGTAGAGGAAAAACGACACGCCCAGGCGCTTGGCCTCGGCCTGGGCCCCGGTGCAGTCCACGGGCGCCACCAGGCCAAAAAACGGTTCTTCAAAGGCGCCGAAGAAGGCGAAATGCTCCCGCCGGTTCCAGGTCTGCAGGTCAATCAGCTGTTTCATGGGCGGCAAGTTCGGTAACTTTACCGCCTCCACTGGCTTTTCCGGCCAATTTTCCCGCCTTCCCGCCATGACCGCGCCCCACCTCATTGCCTTCGACGCCGACGATACGCTCTGGTCCAACCAGCCCCACTTCGACCAGGTGGAGGCCCGCCTGCTCGACATTATGGCCGCCTTTGGCGAGCCGGCCCGCATCACCGAGCAGCTCAACGCGGTGCAGCGCCAGAACATGAAGCTCTTCGGCTACGGGGCCAAGTCGTTTATGCTCTCCATGATTGAAACCGCCATCCAGCTCACCGACAGCCAGGTAACCGGCATTGAAATCCAGCAGATTCTGGACATGGGCAAGGAGCTGCTGCGCTACCCCATCGAGCCGCTGCCGGGCGTGGTGGAGGTGCTCACCGAGCTGCGCCGCCGCGGCCACCGCCTGATGGTACTCACCAAGGGCGACCTGTTCGACCAGGAAAGCAAGCTGGCCCGCTCCGGCCTGGGCGACTTTTTCGACTACGTGGAAATCGTCAGCGAAAAGGATGAGGCCACCTACCGCCGCCTGCTGGCCCGCTACAACGCCCTGCCCGGCGAGTTTTTCATGATCGGCAATTCCCTCAAGTCCGACATCCTGCCCGTGGCCCAGCTCGGCTTCCGGGCCGTGCACGTGCCCTTCCACGCTACCTGGGTCTTCGAGCACGTCGACCCCGAAAAGCTCGAAGGCCTGGACTTCCACGCCGTCACCGATTTGCGCCAGGTGCTGGAGCTTATTTAATGTGCGAATGTGGAGAATGTGCTGATGTGCTAAACTAGTGTCCTTGCGAGGAGGCACGACGAAGCAATCCGTCCTCTGCGCAATACAACACGTTCTTTTACCAGAAAGCCCTAACGTCTACTCAGGCGTTAGGGCTTTGCAGTTTAGAAGGCTCAGCACATTTCAGAGGACGAATGGCTTCGTCGTGCCTCCTCGCAAGGACACGCTCTTTTGCATTAGCACATTACCCACATTCCACCACATTCGCACATTAACAAGCTCTGCCATTCTGTCATTTTGGGGCAAAAACCGTTACCTTTGCCCTCCTTCTGTGTTTACAATACCTATGTCCCAGCCCCTGCTCACCCTCGACTTTCTGGATACGCCCGCTGCCCCCGCTGCCGCCGACCACCAACCGGCTCAGGATGTGCGCGTCAGCCCGGCGACCCGCACCGGCCGGCAGCGCAAGCTCTACATCGAGAGCTACGGCTGCCAGATGAATTTCTCCGACTCCGAAATCGTCTCCTCCATCCTCTTCGAGGAAGGCTTTGATACCACCGAGCAGCTCAGTGACGCCGATTTGGTGCTGCTCAACACCTGCTCCATCCGCGAAAAGGCCGAGCAAACCGTGCGCATGCGCCTGTCGCAGATCAACAGCCATAAAAAGCGTAACCCCGGCCTGCTGGTGGGCGTGCTGGGCTGCATGGCTGAGCGCCTGAAAAGCAAGTTTCTGGAAGAGGAAAAGCTCGTCGACCTCGTCGTGGGCCCCGACGCCTACCGCGACCTGCCCAACCTGATCCGGGAAGTCGACGGTGGCCAGAAAGCGGTGAACGTGCTGCTCTCCCGCGACGAAACCTACGCCGACATCACGCCCGTGCGCCTCAACTCCAACGGCATCACCGCCTTTGTGAGTATCATGCGGGGCTGCGACAATATGTGCTCCTTCTGCGTGGTGCCCTTCACCCGGGGCCGCGAGCGGAGCCGCGACGCGCACAGCATCGTGCAGGAGTGCCGCGACCTGGTGGCCCAGGGCTACAAGGAAGTGACCCTGCTGGGCCAGAACGTGGACTCCTACAAGTGGACTTCCGAAGACGGCCAGGAGTTCGTCAACTTCGCTCAGCTGCTGGAGCGCGTGGCCCTGATCAGCCCCGAGCTGCGGGTGCGCTTCTCGACTTCCCACCCCAAAGACATCACCGACGAGGTGCTCTACACGATGGGCAAGTACGAGAACATCTGCAAGTACATTCACCTGCCCGCCCAGAGCGGTAACTCCCGGGTGCTCAAGCTGATGAACCGTACCTACGACCGGCCCTGGTACGAGGAGCGCGTGCTGGCCATCCGCCGCATCCTGGGCGAGGACTGCGCCATCAGCACCGACATGATTGCCGGCTTCTGCTCCGAAACCGAGGAAGAGCACCAGGACACGCTCAGCCTCATCGACTTCGTGCAGTACGACATGGGCTACAACTTCTTCTACTCCGAGCGCCCCGGCACCCTGGCCGCCCGCAAGCTGGCCGACGATATTCCGCTGGAAGTCAAGAAGCGCCGCCTGCAGGAAGTCATTGACCGGCAGCAGCTCCACGCCCGGGCCCGCTACGCCCGCATGGTGGGCCGCGTGCACCGCGTGCTGGTCGAAGGCCGCTCCAAACGTTCGGAGGAGCAACTCAGCGGCCGCAACAGCCAGAACCAAGTGGTCATCTTTCCCAAAGGCACCGCCCAAAAAGGCGACTACGTAAACGTACTGGTGACCAGCACGACCGGCGCGGCGCTCTTAGGAGAAATCGTCTAAGTTGGTTTTTGGTTGGTTCATGCGCAGCAAGCCCTATCAAATTTTAGAGCCTTATCGGATCTTCCTTAATGAGGAGAAACTGCGCACAACTTTTCAGGAACTGCAATCCTTCTTGGGCATCGTCTTCGACCAAAGCGAGGTTGAGCGGCTGTTCAATAATGCTGAAGAAGACCAGGTTTCCTTTAAAACCTACCTCTTTTATAAGAAGCCAAGCCTCATTTTTAAAGACTGGACCATTACGGGCATAGTTGATGAATACGAGCCGGAAACTCTGTTTTTGAAGAGCAATGGTGGTTTCAGCAAGCAAAAAAGGTTTGACAACTTCTTTGCCAACCGCTAGCTCCTTGGTCCTATTATCCCTATAGATATAGAGTAATTCATTCTCTATTTCGTCTTCTTCCCGAAAACCTACTCCCGACCTTGACACCTTCCGAAATACAATCCATCAAACAACGCTTCGGCATTATTGGTAATGCTCCGGCCTTGAACTACGCCATTCAGGTGGCGGCCCAGGTCGCGCCCACCGATATGACGGTGCTCATCACCGGGGAAAGCGGCTCGGGGAAGGAATCCTTTTCCAAGATTATCCACGCCCTTTCGCCGCGTAAGCACGGGCAGTTCATTGCCATCAACTGCGGCGCCATTCCCGAGGGCACGATTGACTCCGAGCTATTTGGGCACGAAAAAGGCTCGTTTACCGGCGCCCAGGAAGCCCGCAAAGGCTACTTCGAAGTCACCAACGGCGGTACTATCTTCCTCGACGAAATTGGGGAAATGCCGCTCGGCACCCAGGCCCGCCTCTTGCGCGTGCTCGAAAACGGCGAGTTTATCCGCGTGGGCTCGAGCAAAGTGCAGAAGACCGACGTGCGCGTGGTGGCCGCTACCAACGTGAACCTGCTCGACGCCGTGCGCGAGGGCAAGTTCCGGGAAGACCTCTACTACCGCCTCAACACCGTCCCGATTACGGTTCCACCGCTGCGTGAACGGGGTGACGATATTTACCTACTATTCAGAAAGTTTGCCACCGACTTTGCCGAGCGCTACCGCGTCAAGCCCATTGCCCTGAGCCCGGATGCCGTGACGGAATTGCAACGCTTCAGTTTCCCCGGCAACATCCGCCAGCTCAAGAACGTGGCCGAGCAAATGTCGGTGCTGGAAACCGAGCGGGACGTGGACGGCAACCGCCTGCGCCAGTATTTGCCCGCCGAGCAAAGCAGCCGCCTGCCCATGCTGCTGAGCGCCTCCGGGGCCGGGGCCGAGGCCAACACCTATTCCGAGCGGGACCTGCTCTACAAGGTGCTCTTCGACATGCGCCGCGACATGACGGACCTCAAAAAGATGGTCCTGGACATGGCCGCCGGCCAACGCCCGGCCGAAGCCCAGGAACTACTGCGCCAGAACAGCCATTTATTCAACAACCTGAACGTGGCCCCGGTGTACGAAAACAACCGCTTGGCCCGTTCTGGTCCTGCCGACGGCGGTACGCCGGAGTACTTCATTACGCCCCGCCCGGAAATAACGGTGGATGATGCCGCGACTTACGAAGACGAGCCGCAGCGCGTGGAAGACATTCCGCACGAGACGGAGGAAGAAACCCTTTCCCTGGAGGCCAAGGAAAAGGAAATGATTATGAAGGCCCTGAAAAAACACCACAACAAGCGTAAGTACGCGGCTCACGACCTGGGAATTTCCGAGCGTACGCTCTACCGCAAGCTCAAACAATATGACCTGGAACAATTGTAAGCACCTGGCCACCTGGCTCGTAGTTTTGGCTCTGCTCCCGCTGCTGGCCGGGTGCGGGGTCTACTCCTTCGCGGGTACCAACATTGACCCGGCGGTCAAGACGTTTTCCGTGCAGACGTTTCAGAACACGGCCAACAACGGCCCGTCCTACATTTCCCAGCGCTTCACGGAGGAATTCAAGGACTTCTACCAGCGCAACACCACGCTCAAACTGGTGCCCCGCGACGGGGATTTGCAGTTCGAAGGGCAGATTATTGGCTTTGATTTCGCCCCCGCGGCCATTCAGAGCACCAACGGCGTTACGCAGGCCGGCCAGAACAACCTGACCATTCAGGTCCGGGTGCGCTATACCAATACCAAAGACCCCAAGCAGGATTTCGAGCAAACATTCCAAAGCAACGCCATTTTCAACGCCGACCAGGATCCGAGCAGCATCACCAACAATCCGAATTCAGTGCGCGTCCCGATTAACAACATTATTCAGGACACCTTTAACAAATCGGTAGCCAACTGGTAAAGGCCCGGATTTGCATCGATTTGCGGCAGGCGTGGGTTTCCTGCGGAATTTGATGCACTTTTGCCGCCCCGTATTCAGCCGGCTTTCCGGCTCCGGTTTACCCGCGGCCCGGCTTACTGCGCTGGTGGATCAGCTTTTTAACTTCTCGTTCTATGACCCGCGCGTCGCTGTTGCACATTCTGGACCACGTCAGCACCATTTCGGAGGCTGAAATTCGGGAGCTTGAGCAACTGGCCGCCGCCTTTCCCTACTGTCAGACGGCCCACGTCCTGCTGGCCAAAGCCGCCCACGACCAGGGCAGCATGCTGGCCAGTCAGCGCCTGCGCCGCGCGGCTACCTACGCCACCGACCGGCAATTGCTACGGCAGCTCATTGAGCAACCCGCGGCAGCTCACCTCCTGCCCGAATCGGTGGCCCCCGTGGCTATAGCGGTGGCAGCCGAGCCACCGACGCCGCAACAACCTACCGTCGACATTGTCCCCACCGAGCCGGCGCAATGGATAGCCGAACCGGCCGGGGCCGAAACCGAAACCGGGGAAACCGATGTCGAGGCAACGTTAGTTAACGCCGCGGAAACCACACCTGCGTTGGAGTTGGCATCGGAAGTGAGCCAGCCCACGCCGGAAGCCCCCGACGTGGCGGTGTTGCCGATTGAATTGTCCACGGCCGAGGCATTATCTGTCCCAACTGTTCCAACCGAAGCCGCGGATACGGCGCCTTTTATAAGTGCCGAAAGTGCTGAAGAGGCGGCGGTAAACCCAGAGGATTTCTTCCCCGAGGCCGCGCCGGCCGAAGCAGAGCAGGAACTTACGCCTGACTTGGCCGCGGAACCAGCTGCTTTGCTAGTGGAATCGGAACCTCTCGCCCCGGAAGTAGCGCCCCCGGCCCCTGATGACTTCTCGGTGCCGCAACTGCCCGAAGTTGCTGATGAGGAGCCACTCGAGGCCCCGGCTGAAGCAGTCATCAATGAGGAGTATCCTCTTGAACCGTCAGTTGAGGACACTACGGAACTAGTTTCTAGTAGCCAGGAGCTTATCCTTCCTGCAGATTTGCCCGCAGAGCCACCCGTCCCGGTCGATGAAAGCCCTGAGGAGGATATTCTGCCTCCGGTAGCTCCCCCCATTCGTCCGCCGGTGGAAGCGGGTACTTCCCGCTTCGAATTTGGCTTGAGCCTGCCCGAGCCGGTCGAGCCGATTATCTACGAGCTGCCAACTATTGAGGAGGAAGAGCCGGCAGAAGCACCGGAAGTGGCCGCCGGGTTCCGCGGCGACGAGCTGCTGGGCTATGCCCTGGGCGGGGGCAGCCGCCTGGGTTTCTGCCTGCAGCAGGCCGACGAGCTGGCGTATCCGTTGCCTATCACCGAGTTTTTTGCTCCCGATGCCCTGCTGCAGGAGCAGACTCCACGGTACCGACCCGCCCCCGTCCCGGCTCCGTCGCCCTTCGATTTGATCAACAAGTTCCTGCGCAACCAGCCCCGGCTCCGGACGCCGGCCGTGCTGCCGGCTTCGGCCGAGGAGCAAGCCGATTTATCGGTGCGCAGCACCCAGGGCGTGCCGGATCTGGCCTCCGAAAGCCTGGCCAGAATCATGGTTCGCCAGGGTAAGATTCAGAAGGCAATTGAAATATATGAACGGCTAATGATGCGCCAGCCGGAAAAAAAGGCGTATTTTGCCGACCAAATTCAACAACTGAAATCCACCGAGTAAATGTATTACGCTCTCATTGGCCTGATTCTGTTCGTATGCTTGCTGCTGGCGCTGGTAGTGCTGGCCCAAAACCCCAAAGGCGGTGGACTGTCGAGCCAGTTTGGCTCGGGCGGTGCTGCCAACCTGATGGGCGTAAAGCGGACCGGTGATTTGCTGGAGCGCCTGACCTGGGGCTTTGCCATCGGCCTGATGGTTCTTTCGCTCGGCACCCACGTGCTCAACGGCACGGCGGAAGCCGCCGGCCCGACCCGTAGCGTCAACCAGCAAAAGGCTCTCGAAACGAAACTGCCCGCGGCCCCGGCCGTTCCTGCTCCGGCCGCGCCCGGTGGCGCTGCCACGGCCCCCGGCACTACTGCTCCAGCTGCTACGCCCGCCGAGCAGCCTGCCGCTACCCCAACTGCGCCTCCGGCTCAGTAAGCTACGCCAGCGCCCACGCTCCTTCTTCAGCCGCTGCTCCTTCCCGGGGCAGCGGCTTTGTTTTTTACGGTTTTGCCGGCGGCCGGCGGCATATTCCTCTTCCCTGCAAGCTTACGAAGTAGTGCCAAGGCTAGCCCGTTTGCCCCCGACGGCCTGACACCTGGGCACGCCGCCGTGAAAACCTGACTGGGAATAGGGCTAAAACGTGTTCATTCTGTCAGGTTCGGGGAGGCTGGCACAAGAAGTGTTGCCTGCCGCACAGGTTCATTTCAACCAACCCTTTCAACCAAAACGAACAATATGTCACTAAGCATGAAACCGCTGGCTGACCGCGTCATCATTGCACCGGCTGCTGCTGAGGAGAAAACCAAATCGGGTATCATCATCCCCGATACAGCAAAAGAGAAGCCCCAGCGTGGCGAAGTAGTGGCTGTAGGCGAAGGCAAAGTGGCCGACAGCGGTACCGTAATTCAGCCCCAGGTAAAAGTGGGTGACCAGGTACTGTACGGCAAATACGCCGGCACGGAAATCACCGTCGATGGCCAGGATTACCTGATCATGCGCGAGTCGGACATTTTCGCTGTCCTGTAAACCACCCTTTCCTTTCCGAAATCATCCTCTCTGATTAAATACGATGGCTAAGAACATCCAATTCGATACCGACGGGCGCGACAAACTGAAGCGCGGCGTAGACAAACTGGCGAATGCCGTGAAAGTAACCCTGGGCCCGAAAGGCCGCAACGTGGTTATCGACAAGAAATTCGGCGCGCCCACCATTACCAAGGACGGTGTAACCGTTGCCAAAGAAATTGAGCTGAGCGACCCAATCGAGAACATGGGTGCCCAGTTGGTGAAAGAAGTAGCCTCCAAAACCGCCGACCAAGCCGGTGATGGCACCACTACCGCTACCGTACTGGCCCAGGCTATCTACGCCGCCGGCTCGAAGAACGTAGCCGCCGGTGCCAACCCGATGGACCTGAAGCGCGGTATCGACAAGGCCGTGAAGGCCGTGGTTGAGAACCTGAAAGCGCAGTCTAAGAAAATCGAGAACTCCTCGGAAATTGCCCAGGTAGGCGCTATTTCGGCCAACAACGACATGGAAATCGGCCAGATGATTGCCGATGCCATGGACAAAGTGGGCAAGGAAGGCGTTATCACCGTGGAAGAAGCCCGCGGCACTGAAACCGAAGTAAAAACGGTGGAAGGCATGCAGTTCGACCGTGGTTACCTCTCCCCCTACTTCGTGACCAACCCGGAGAAAATGGAGGCCGAGTTCGACAACCCCTTCGTGCTGATCTACGACAAGAAGGTGAGCACCATGAAGGAGCTGCTGCCCGTATTGGAGCAGGTTGTGCAGACCGGCAAGCCCCTGGTTATCATCTCGGAGGACGTAGACGGTGAAGCCCTGGCCACGCTGGTAGTCAACAAGCTGCGTGGCTCGCTGAAAATTGCCGCCGTGAAGGCTCCCGGCTTCGGCGACCGTCGTAAGGCCATGCTGGAAGACATTGCCGTGCTGACCGGTGGTACCGTTATTTCGGAAGAGCGTGGCTACAAGCTCGACAGCGCAACGCTGGAGTACCTGGGCCAGGCCGAGAAAATCATCATCGACAAAGACAACACCACGATTGTCAACGGCCGCGGTGAGAAAGAGACCATTACCGGTCGCATCAACGAAATCAAAGCCCAGATTGGCACTACCACGTCGGATTACGACAAGGAGAAGCTGCAGGAGCGCCTGGCCAAGCTGTCGGGTGGCGTGGCTATTCTCTACATCGGCGCTTCCACGGAAGTGGAGATGAAGGAGAAGAAGGACCGCGTCGACGATGCCCTGCACGCTACCCGCGCTGCCGTGGAAGAAGGCGTAGTACCCGGCGGCGGCGTAGCCCTGGTGCGCGCCCTGGACGCGCTGGAAGGCGTCGATACCATTAATGGCGACGAGCGGACCGGTGTGAACATCATCCGCACGGCCATTGAGGCTCCCCTGCGTACTATCGTGGCCAACGCCGGCGGCGAAGGCTCGGTAGTGGTGCAGAAAGTGCGCGAAGGCAAAGCCGACTACGGCTACAACGCCCGCGAAGACCGGTACGAAAACCTGATGGCGGCCGGTATCCTCGACCCCACCAAAGTAACGCGTCTGGCCCTGGAAAACGCCGCTTCGATTGCCGGCCTGCTGCTGACCACCGAGTGCGTAATTTCTGACGAGCCCGAGGCCGACAAAGACCACGGCCACGGCGGCGGTGCCGCCGGTATGGGCGGCATGGGCGGCATGATGTAATCAGGCCGGCCCGAGCTACCCGTTCGGATCAATAAAAAAGCCCGCTGGACAATGTCCAGCGGGCTTTTTTATTGGGCAGCTTTACCCGCGGCGGTTAGTGAAGCCATTTACCCACGATTAGGTCGGCCAGGTTGTAAGCGGCACTGCTGATGAGTAGCGCCAGAGCCATAAACCGCGTCTTATACGCCACCGGAGCATGCTGGCTGACGCTGACCGGCAGCAGGAAGAGCAAACTCCCAACGCCAACTTGCAGCAGCAAAGCCGGTGGAAAGCCCAGCACCGTGGTGGGGTTGCCGGTAAAGAGCGGCCCGACCTGCCGCAGCACCGGCCCCGCCACCATACATATTCCCAGCCCCACCACGTACAGGCTACCCAACAAAAACTGGCGCTCGGCCACTGCGGAGTCGCGGCGCCGCACCCAAAAGAAAAGCCCCACCACAGCCACAATCGAGGCCACGCTGACCACGGCAACCTGAGCCGGGGTGTCGGCTCCGTAGCCGGCGCCCAGGGCTACCTCCGACAGCGTGCTCAGGAGGAATGCCCCGGCAATCAGGCCCGGCAGGTAGTAGCTTGGCTTAGCTAACGGCGCGGCCGAGCGGGAATTGCGCCAGTTCAGATACCCCAGCGCTACCACGAAGACAACGAGGCCCAGAACCGGCAGCAGCATGGTGGTTTGTTGCAGATAAAGTAGAGCGGCGCCCAGCAGCAGAAACAGCGCCAGAAACGCTCCTTGTAAAGCAAACGACACTTGGCCAGCCCCCACCACTGGCGTTTGGGTTGGCTGCGTTTCCTGGCGCCAGTACCTTAGTACAACCAGCAGCGCCCCAGCCGCCGCGCAGAGCAGCACGGCAATGCTACCCAAGCCGTAGCTGTTGAACAGGGTGCCGCCCAGCATCGGAAAAACCATTCCCGTCAGGGCCCCGACGAAGCGGACCAGTAAGAAATGCCCCATAGTGCGGGCCGCGTGCGTCGATAACTTGCCCAACGCCACAAACAGGCCGGGCATCAGTAAGCTGCTGCCTACTCCCATTAAAACCAGCAAAATGCTGACGGCAACTTCCGGGCTGAGCCCCAGCAGGTGAAGCACTTGGGGAAAAACGGCAAACACGGCGAGCAGCAAGTAGGCTAACAATACCAGCGCGGCCCCCATGAGCAGCGTCCGACGCAGGCCCCACAAACGGTCTGCAAGCCAGGCGCCGGGCACCAGCAGTAGATTGCTAAGGCTGAGAAACGAATTCACCAAGGTGATGCTTTCGGTCCGGCTGATGTTCAGCGGGGCCAGAAACTGCATGCCCAGCATGGAGCGCATAGACTGCACGCAGAAGCTTTCCAGGAAAATTGCCGCCAGCAATAATAGCAGGGCCCGGGCGAGCGGTGGTGCGGCGGGAGAAGTAGCAGGTAATGGGTAATGATGTTGCGGCATCTTCGGAGGTAAGGTGGGTCAGCAAAAAGCCCGCTGATAGTTGTCAGCGGGCTTTTGTTTTGATTTAAACCGGGTTGAACTACGAGGCTACGGGCTCGGCCATCATCGTGTTCAGACGCTTGTAGAGCAGGAAGAGAATAACCGAAGCCACCGCCGACAAGCCCACGAAAATCATGAAGAAGTCGTAGAGGCTGGTGATTTGAATGCCCAGGAATGAGGGCCAGTGCGAGGTCAGCTCCAGTTCGGCCAGCTTGGCCGTTACGTCGGCCGTAGCCTGGGAGGTGCCGTTTAGAATGTTGGGCAGGTTGATGCCGGCCTTAGAGGCTTTGGCAAACTCGCCGGGGCCAGGAGGATATAGCCCCGAGAGTACGCCGGCTAACTTGTTACCGGCCGCCGTAGCCAGGAACCACACGGCCATCAGCAGGGAGGCAAAGCGGGCCGGCGCCAGCTTGTTGACCAGGGCCAGACCAATGGGCGACAAGCACAGCTCGGCGAAGGTGTGGACCATGTACATCGTAATCAGCCAGAACATGCTCACCTTGGTGCTGGCATCAACGCCGCGCACCCCGAAGGCAATGATAAGGTAGCCCACGGCCATCAGCATCAGGCTGATGGCCATTTTCAGCGGCGATGAAGGCTCGGTGCCGCGCTTGCCCATCCAGGTCCAGAGGACGGCGAAAATCGGGGCAAATATGATGATGAACAACGCATTGGCCGATTGGAAGTAGGATGCCGGTACGGTGTAAGTACCTAGCTGTCGGTCGGTTTGCTCGTCGGCGAAGAAGGTCAGTGAGGCGCCAGCCTGCTCGAACGTACCCCAGAAGAAGATTACGAAGAAGCTCAGGATGAAAATCACGTAGATTTTCTGCTTTTCACGGGCCGTGAGCGTAGGATCAGTCAGGATGGTAACGGGAGCCACAATCATGGCCGAAAAGACCAGGGCACCAATCCAGTCGCGGTCCATTAGCCAGGCAATGGCGGCGTACACTACCGCAAACAGACCGATGAGCATGGGCAGCTTGCTGGCAAAGCTCTTGGCGGGCTGGGCAATGGTTTCGGTCCGGACGGGAGCATCGGTTTGCACGGGCACCACCGGAGAATCAGCCACGGCCCGCTCGGGCTTGGCTCCCAGTGCAGCACCGTCGGCTGTTACCACATACTTGTTTTTCAGCAGCTCAAATGTGAGGCTACCGATCAGCATGCCGAAACCGGCGGCCAGGAAGCCCCACTTAAAGTCGGCCGGGTTGCCGGTGTCGCCGAGCGTGCCGCAAACCAGGGGCGAGAAAAACGCGCCCAGGTTGATACCCATGTAGAAAATGGTGTAGGCCGCGTCAATGCGGGAGTCGCCCTTGGGATACAGCGAGCCGACCATCGAGGAGATGTTAGGCTTGAAGAAGCCGTTACCGAAAATCAGGCAGCCCAGGCCCAGGAAAAACAGCAGCAGTTGGGAAGAAGGCACGGCCGTTTGCCCGGCTTGGAACATGGAAGCGCTGAAAAACAGGCAGAACTGACCCGCGGCCATCAGCAAGCCCCCAAAGAGGATGGAGCGGCGGTTGCCCCAGTACCGGTCGGCGACGTAGCCGCCCAGCAGCGGCGTGAGGTACACAAGGCTGGTATAGTTGCCGTAAATGAGCGACGACATCTCCTTGTTCATTAGGAGAGCTTTGATCATGTACAACGACAAGAGGGCGCGCATGCCGTAGTAGCTAAAACGCTCCCACATTTCGGTAGCGAAGAGCACGTACAGGCCCTTGGGATGACCAGTCGACGCGGGCACGGTAGGTTGCTCGCGTACGGCGGAGGCTGTTTGCATGAAGGGGAAATAAAGGTGAAGAAAGTGAGAAAGGACCGCTGGCAGTAACCTAACGGGTGTTTGTAAAGCTACAAAACTTTCGCAATTGGTAACCGCAGTGGCTTTTTTCCGTTGACTTCCCTGAACTGTAGCGAATTTTCGCTAAATTTTATCAAAAACTAACAGGCGTAAGTCTCTGTATCAGTTTTTTGTCTACTTTTGTCCTGCAATTCCCCCATCTCCCACCCACTTTTATCCCGTTTCCGGCCCCATGATGGACACTGCCGCTACCACCTCTCTCCGCAATCGTTTGCAGCCACTAGGGTTCTCCCAAACCAGTGGTGAAGTGCACCTCAACCTGACGCCTGCTGAGCTTGTTGAGCACGCGCTTCGCCGCGGCGAAGGTACGCTCACCGACAATGGGGCCCTGATGGCCGACACCGGTAAATTCACCGGCCGCTCGCCCAAGGACCGTTTCGTCGTGAAAGACGCCAACACGGCTGATTCCGTATGGTGGGGCGACATTAACATTCCCTTCGACGCCGACAAGTTTGACCAGCTCCACGCCAAGATGGTGGCTTACCTGGCCGATAAGGAGCTGTACGTGCGGGAGGCCTACGCCGGCGCCAACCCCGACTACCAGCTCAAGCTTCGCGTGGTAAATGAGCTGGCCTGGCATAACCTGTTTTGCTACAACATGTTCCTGCGCCCCGAAGAAGGTGCGGACACCTCGTGGCTGCCCGACTTTACCATCATCTGCGCCCCCGGCTTCGAGGCCGACCCCGCCGTGGATGGCACCCGTCAGGCTAACTTCGCCATTCTGAACTTCACCAAGAAGATGATTCTGATTGGCGGCACGGGCTACGCCGGCGAGATGAAAAAAGGCATTTTCGGCGTGCTGAACTACCTGCTGCCCCACGAGCAAAACACGCTGAGCATGCACTGCTCGGCCAACGTGGGTAAGGACGGTGACACGGCCGTATTCTTCGGCCTCTCGGGAACGGGCAAAACGACGCTGTCGGCCGACCCGAACCGCGGCTTGATCGGCGACGACGAGCATGGCTGGACGCCCGACGCGGGCATTTTCAACTTCGAAGGCGGCTGCTACGCCAAGGTTATCGACCTGAGCCGGGAAAAGGAGCCCCAGATCTGGGACGCCATTAAGTTTGGCTCTATCGTGGAGAATACGCGCTTTATCCCCGGCACCCACACCGTGGACTATGCCAACAAGAGCGTGACGGAGAATACGCGCACGGCCTACCCCATCAGCTACATCGACAACGCCATTGAGCCCTCGGTAGCGGATGCGCCCAAGAACATCTTCTTCCTGACGGCCGATGCCTTCGGCGTGCTGCCTCCCATCAGCAAGCTCGACAAGAGCCATGCCATGTACCACTTTATGAGCGGCTATACGGCCAAGGTGGCAGGCACCGAAATGGGCGTTACCGAGCCCCAGACGACTTTCTCGGCCTGCTTCGGCGCCGTATTCCTGCCCCTGCACCCCACTAAGTACGCCGAGATGCTGGGCCAGAAAATGGACGAGAACCCCGACGTGAATGTGTGGCTGATCAACACGGGCTGGACCGGCGGCTCCTACGGCGTAGGCTCGCGCATGAAGCTGGGCTACACCCGGGCCATGATTACGGCCGCCCTGAACGGGGAGCTCCACGACGTGACGTTCACCAAGCACCCCATCTTCGGCATAGAGGTGCCCGCCGCCGTGCCCGGCGTGCCCGCCGACATCCTGGATCCGCGCAACACCTGGTCGGACAAGGAAGCCTACGACAAAACCGCCGCGGCCCTGGCCGATAAGTTTGTCAACAACTTCCAGAAGTACGCCGACTTCGCTAACGAGGAAATCCTGGCCGGCGCTCCCAAAGTAGCCGAGGTAGCGGCCTAAGCAGCCGTACAACCCAAACGAAAAGCCCCGCTGGCAGCTGCCGGCGGGGCTTTCCGTTTGTTGTCCACTAAGCAATGCTGGGCTTTATTCAACCCACTGGGCGCTGTGCGACTCCTGTAGATTAGCCGCGTCAGCGCTGCCGTCGGTACCATTTCTGGATTTGCGGACCAGGGCCGCTACGCCCAGGCCCACGGCCCCGGCTACGGCCGCCGTGACGAGCGGATGCATAGAAGCGGTGGTATAGAGGCTCGTCTCCCGGGTGTGGCCGGGGTAGTTGCCCCGCTCTTCGAGGCGGCCGGCAGCGTGGTCGAGGCCATTCTGGTTACGGGGGCGCGGGGCGTAATCGGCTTTTTCCTGCTTGGCAAACACGTTTTCCATGAACTTGTCGAGTAGGCGGGGCGCGAAGGTGGCCATGCTGGTAATCATCTTGCCGCCGCCGCCGACGGTAATTTCCCGCTCGGGCACCTCGCAGCAGTGCAGAATGGCGCGGGCTACGGTTTCGGGAGCATAGGCGGGCGGGGCGTGCTGGGCTTCGCGCTCCATGTAGTTTTTGGCGTGCAGCGGATAGGGCGTATCAATGGCGGCAGGCTTGATGAGGGTTACGGTTATTGGGGCCTCGTCCAGTTCCAGCTCCATGCGCAGGCCGTCGGTAAAGCCTTTCACGGCGTGCTTGCTGGCCGAATAGATGGTTTGCAGGATGGCCGTGCTTTCCGACAGAATGCTGCCCAGGTTGATGATGGTGCCGCCGCGCTGTTTGAGGTGCTTCACAGCTTCCAACGAGCCATAAATCAGGCCCCAGACGTTGGTATCGAACAGCTTACGCATGTCTTCCACCGGAATATCCTCCAGCTTGCCGTAGATGGACACACCTGCGTCGTTGATCCAGGTGTCGAAGCCACCGAACTCGGCCTGGGCCACCTGGGCCACCCGGCGCACGTCGTCCTGGTTGCTCACGTCGGCCACGACGTAGGTAGCGTGGCCGCCTTGGTCATTGATTTCGTCGCAGAGCTGGCGCAGGGCATTTTCACTACGGGCGGCCAGCACCAGCTTAGCCCCTTTCTCGGCCGCCATGCGGGCCGTAACCAGACCAATGCCGGAGGAAGCGCCGGTAATGACAATCGTTTGAGCGGATAGTTTTTTGGGTTTGTGTTTCATAGAAGTAGGAAATCGGGTTGTACAGCTTACTTGTACGACCTGCACCGAGCTTGGATGCCGAAAATATCCGGCTGGCTCGTTGGCCCAACCTCGTTATTGCATCGGCCATTCTTCCTCAGCCCCGGAAATCCTACTTTTGCGCCATGCCCCACACCTTCTACGCCCCCGACCTCAGCGGCCCGACCTACACCCTGCCCGAAGACGAAAGCAAGCACGCCGTGCGCGTGCTGCGCCTGGGCCCCGGCGACGCTGTGGAGTTGGTGAACGGGCGCGGCGGGATATACCAGGCCGCCGTAGCCGACGCCAACCCCAAGCGCTGCCAGCTGCGCGTGACCGGGGAGCAGCAGGTGGCGCGCCGCGCGTATTTCGTGCACGTGGCCGTGGCGCCCACCAAAAACCTGGACCGGATGGAGTGGCTGGTGGAAAAAGCCGTGGAAGTGGGCATCGACCGGCTGACGTTCCTGCGCTGTGCCCGTTCGGAGCGACGGGAGCTAAAGCTGGACCGGCTGGAGAAAATTGCCGTCAGTGCCCTCAAGCAGTCGGGCCAGGCCTGGCTGCCCCAGCTTGATGAGCTGACCGACTTGGCCGCCTTTCTGCCCACGGCAGCACCCGAAACTACGTTTATTGCCCACCTCGAAGAAGGCGAGCGGACGGCCCTATCCCAAGTAGCCGCGGCGGGCCACGGCTGCTGCGTGCTCATCGGGCCCGAAGGCGACTTTACGCCCCAGGAAATCGAAGCGGCCCAGGCCCGCGGCATCCGGCCCGTGACGCTGGGTGCTTCACGGCTGCGCACCGAAACGGCGGCCCTGGCGGCCGTGTTTACGGCCCACCTGGCCCGGGAATAGCCCGCTCGCGCTTTACTCTTCCGCTGTTTCCTGCAGCGCCGAGCAGTCGGCCTGGGTATCCTGCTGCTCGGCCAGCTGGGCGGCTTTCTTGGCCAGCTTTTTCTTGCGCCAGGGCGCGTCCTGCTCCCAGTCGCCGGCCATGATGCAGCCGTAGGGCCGGATTTCGTCGATGGTGGTGGCCAGGTTGAACTCCTGAATCTGCCGCTGTACTTGCTCAGCGTCCTTGTAGGCGCTGGGCAGCTCAGAAATATCAATCTGGTTGAAGTAGAAGCGGGCGTCGATGCCCTGGGTTTCGGCGGCAAACAGCTCCTCCTTGGTTTGCCCGATCTTGCTGTACTTGTGGCGGGTGCGGCTCAGGTTGCGGCCGGCACCGTGGGGCGCGAAGCCGAGGTTATTGCCGGTGGTAGTGCCTTCCACAATCAGGATGGGCTGGGCCATATTGAGCGGAATGATGCGCGGGCCGGTGATGTCGGGCATGAATTTCGGGTCGAGCGGCGTGGCGCCCTTGGCGTGGTAGTACAGGTCTGCGTCGCGAAACACGAAGTTGTGCTCGTTCCAGAACCGCTGCTGCACGGCCACGCCCAGCCGGGCGGACAGGGCGTCGTGCAAGCACAGGTGGTTTTGCTTGGTCCACTTCCGGATGGTTTGCAGGGCGGCCCAGTACTGCTCGCCTTCCGGCGAGTCGCTGGGAATCCAGGCGTTGGGCGGGTCGGTGGCGGGCGAAAGGGCCTGCCGGAACCGCTCGGCCACTTTCATGCCCTGGGTGTAGAGGGCCGCGCCGGGGCCCCGGGAGCCGTGGTGGGTCACGAGCACCGTGTCGCCGGTATTGCGCGAGATGCCCACGTAGAGGAAGTGGTTGCCGTCGCCCTGGGTACCCAGATGCTCGTGGGCAAACTTGAGGCTGCGCGGCGATTTCAGAAACGGATTGGCTTGAAACTCGGCCTCAATATCGGCGGGCAGGGTAAACTGCTGACCCTCGGGCCGGCCGCCGGGGCCGAAGTGGGTAATCTGCTGGGCCGCGTCGAGCACGGTTTTGGGGTCAGTTTTGCCCAGGTTGGTCAGCATCACTGAGCAGCAGATATCGGCGCTGTGCATGCCGGGGTGAATGGCATTGCGGGCCACCACGATGCCGCCCACCGGAATCGTACCCAGCGGGCCGGCCGGGCAGGCATCGGGCATAATAGCGCCGGCTACCACCGTGGGCGTGCGCATGAGCAGCTGCATCGACTGGCGCACGTAGTCGATGTTGGCCTGCTCCACGGCCGAGTCGGCGCTGATGTTCTCGTGAAACGGCACGGGCTGGGCCAGCAGCGGAATTTCCGGGGCGGGCTTCACCGTATCGAGGTAGGCATGCAGGGCGTCGCCGGTCAGGCCGTGGGCGTTGATGTGCTCCAGGGCGTCTTTAAACCACTTCCCAGGCTTCAAGCCCAGGTCTAATAAGTCTTTGCCGGTAATCATGTAGGTAGTCAGTTAACAAGAATAGAGCCTTGGGCCAGGGCCGCGGTAGCCGGCAAGAAACGACTTTTTAGGAGGCGAAGCGCCGCGCGAATAGCTTCGGCAACGAATTAAAACCACCGCTGCTGATAATAACCCACGAATTCCCGGCCCAGCGAATACAGGTCCCGCAGCTCGAAGTAGCGGGGGCTCACGCTGCTGATACGGGGGAAGCCGGCCTTGCGGAACAGCATCTTGGTCCGGCTCAGGTGGTAGTATTGCGACACGGCAATCAGGCTCCGAAAGCCCAGGCTGTCCTGCAGGTGCAGGGTATTGCGCACGGTCAACTCGGTGGTGTTACCCTTATTATCCACGACAATGAGCGAATCGGGCACTCCTTGCTGCCGCAGATACTCCCGCATCTTGCTGCCCTCGTAGAAGCCTTCCTTGCCCAGGCCGCCGCTGACCAGCAGCCGACGGACCCGTCCGGTTTGGTAGAGGCGCAGGCCACAATCCAGCCGTTGCCGCAGCCGCTCTGAGAGGCTGCCGTCGGGGTTGACCGTATTGCCCAGCACCACGGCCACGTCGGCCCGCTCTCCGGTATCAGTCAGGCCGTCAGTTACTACAAACCCGGTGTGCAGAAGGCCCCAAGTGGCCAATAGGGCCAGCGTATAGTACACCAGACGGCGGATTTTCATGCTTCACAGTGGATAATTGCGGCAACTTCGCGAATCAGTAGCGGTCCGCCAACTACATGGGCCTGGACCGGCCCTAACGGCCGCAATGTGGCCCCGGCGCTGAACTTTGCCACCCTGGTGTTACTTTGTAGTCTATTGGGCATTCCCTGCTCCCGTTTGCTATGCTGAAAAATCTGCTGCTTTCCTTTCTGCTCCTTGTTTCGCTCACGGCCGCCGCGCCGGTAGCGCCCAGCTTCCGCATTGCCAAGCTGCACTACGGCGGCGGGGGCGACTGGTACGCCAACAAAACCAGCCTGCCCAACCTGATCCGCTTCTGCAACCAGGCCCTGCGCACCAACATTGCCCCCGACGAGGCCACCGTGGAGCTCGATTCGCCGGAGCTCTTCACTTACCCCTTCGTGCACATGACCGGCCACGGCAACGTGTCGTTTACCGAAGCCGAGGCCAAGAACCTGCGCCGCTACCTCACCGGCGGCGGCTTCCTGCACATCGACGACAACTACGGCCTCGACAAGTTCATCCGGCCCGAAATGAAGAAGGTATTTCCCGAGCTGGAGTTCGTGGAGCTGCCCTACTCCCACCCGATTTACCACCAGAAATACCAGTTTCCCAAGGGCTTGCCCAAAGTGCACGAGCACGACGGCAAGCGGCCCCAGGGCTTCGGCCTGCTCTACAAGGGCCGCCTGGTGTGCTTCTACAGCTTCGAGTGCGACCTGGGCAACGGCTGGGAAGACGTGGGCACCTACGACGACCCACCCGCCGTCCACGAGGCCGCCCTGCGCATGGGTGCCAACCTGGTGGCCTACGCGCTAACCCAGGATTAACCAGATACTTGAGCGGCATAAGTTGCCTGCGGGTTTCACGCTTTTAAATAACGTACTCTGTACGCGGAGTCCTGGAATATATGCGGGGCTTACTCCTACTGCCCCGTATATCATATTTTGGCACTTTGACTTCTGATGTTTGATAAAAGAGTGAAGGCGTGTTCGTTTAGGTAATTATTCTTTTGTGTTCAGCAATGGGTTACCCTATCTACCCAAGTCTCCTCCTGCTCACGTGGCTGCTGCCGTTCACAGCATGGGCCCAAAGTGCACCCGCCCCCGTACGCCGCGTCCCACCTAAATCAAGCACCTTGTCGCCGAGGCCTACCGTTGAACCGGCCCTAACTGGTTCAGCTAACGTCCGCATCATGGAATTAGCTGCCCCAACTTACCTCTACCGCCACCTGAGCGATTCAAGCCGCCGGCCCGCCGTATGGGAGCTAAAGCGCGGGCATTTTGTCATCGTAAAAAAGGTTTATCCACACTGGCTGGCGGTCCACCGTGCCATTAGCCCTACTCAGTTCTCGAGCGATAGTACCACCTACTACATTCCCATAACCGCGACGGTAGGCTCGAAGACATATATTGTTCTATAGCTACTAAGATTTACTCCTGTACAGGAAAAGCAGGCTTACTAAACAAGGCACAACCTTTTACCTGCCTATCCCACCGGCACGGCTGTGCTATTGGGCTACCTGGCGCTGAGCATTCTGCTCCAACTGCGGGTTAGGTTTCTGCACAGCTTGTCTCCTTGACCTGAAACAGAGTGAGTTAAGCAGAAATACCCTTACCCAACTTTTGACGGGAAAATAGCGCGGCTGATAGTCAGAGCTACACCGGTGAGCAGCGCCAGCAAGGTGAACAGGCCCCCAACTGGCAAAAACACGGCGGCCCCGGTCACGCATTTGGCCTCACCCGCCGGCATGCCCTGGGCCAGGCCATTAGCGCAAAGCATAACAGCTAGTGCGGTACTGACGCAGCCAATGATTCCCCAGGCTACAGTGTTCAAACCCGTCAGCAAAGCCGACTGCCTGATCGGACGCAGCCGATTGGTAGTAATTATGCCCACCAGGGGAAAAGCGGCTACCAGCGTTGGCAAAAGCAGGGTTAAAAGTAGTCCCATAAGGTTTCAATGAGCCGGACGCCAAGGTGTTAGCATCAGCCTCTACTCAAACTTCCGCTTCAAAATCTCGCTCAGAATAAACGCTTCCCGCAAATCAGCCGGGGTGCGGAGCCGGTCGGTGATGACGCGGCGGGCCGCGGGAGCAGGAGCCGTGGGCCGGGGGCGGCGCAGGGGGTTGTCCTGGGCTGAGTGGTCCATGCCGGTGTTGGGGCGGGCGGGGGCCACTTTTTTTTCCAGGGACGTATTCGTCGCGCGGCGCTCCTGCGACTGGGCCTTGCGCGCCGGCTGCTCCAGGGTGCGGGCCTTCTGGGCTTCTTCGTGGGGCAGGCGCCGGCCCGCGGGCGTTGTGGGGGCGGGCACCGCGGGGTTGCCGCGCTGATTCTGCTGCTGCATCTGCTTGAGCAGGTCCTCAAAGGAGGTATTGGGCAGTGGCACGGGGCGGGCGGCGGGCCGTTCCTGCTGCTCCCGCCGGGTGGTTTCGCGCATTTTCTGCACCATGCGCCACACGAAGAAGACGATTCCGCCCAGAATAAATACCAGGGTCTTTATTTTTTCCATAGCCAAGGCTGCCTCAGTAACGCAGAAAAGGTACGCCTTTTTGGGACGCACCTTTTCACTTTATGCCAGAAACCCCGACCAACGGCTACCGCACGCCCTTTTCGGGGAAGCGGCCGGCCTTGGTGCGGTAGAAGGCCTTGATTTCCTCCAGGTCCTTTTCGTAGTTGCCGGTGGGCCAGAAGGCGGGGCCCACGCCGGCTTCCTTGTTCTTGTAGTCGAGGTAACCGAGCAGAATTGGAACCTTAGCGCCCAGGGCGGCGAAGTAGAAGCCTTTTTTCCAGCGGGGCTGGTAGGCGCGGGTGCCTTCGGGCGTGATGAGAATGACGAGCTCCTCCCGCTCCTCGAAGAGCTGCACCATGCCGTCCACGAGGCTGTTGTTTTTCTGCCGGTCCACGGGCAACGCGCCCAGGGCCAGCATCAGCTTGCCCAGCACGGGAATGTCGACCCAGGATTTTTTCACCGTGAAGCGCACGTCCACGTCCATCAGGTAAAAGGCGGCGCGGGCAAACATGAAGTCCCAGTTGCTGGTGTGCGGGGCGGCAATCATCATGCTCTTGGGAATGCCGGGCGGCACCTGGGCACCTAAATGCCAGCCGGTTATCCAAAACCAGAACCGGGAAAACTGATACCAGAACGTAGAGGTCTTTCGCGCTTTTTCCATGCAAGTAGTAAGGACTACCACCAACTTGGCGGTAATCAGAAGCCAAAACTAAAGAAATTTCAATCCTGCCCCTCGGCCAAATCCGCGGCCAGGTGCCGGCGCAGGGCGTCGGCCTGGGCCATGGTGTAGGCATAGCCGATGTTGAATATTTCACTGGCCCGCCGCAAATCCGTGACCCGGTACCGGTGCAGATCCGGCGGCTCCAGCACCAGGTCGCACTGGGCCAGCCGGGGCTGCACGTTCATGGAAATAGCCAAATACGCCGTCCGCTCCCCTACTTCCCGCAACGTAGTCAGGGGCGCTTCGGGGCTCATCGGGTTGCAGTGCACGCCCACCACCACCAGGTTGCGCTGTAGCAGCAGGGGCTCCACGGGCAGGTTGTTCATCACGCCCCCATCCACGAGCACCTGCCCCTGCCACTCCACCGGTCGGCAGATGATGGGCACGGCGGCCGCGCCCAGCAAGGGCGGCAGCAGCGGACCGTCCTGGAAATACGCCGTCTGGCCCGCCGCCAGATCGGTAGCTACCAGCGTGAGCGGAATTTTCAAATCCGCAAAGGTGGGCGCGGGTCCCAGGTAGTGCTGGTAGAGCTTTTCCACCAGGTCGAGGCGCACCAGGCCCAGCCGAAACGAGGGCCGCAGCAGGCGCACGAAGCGGGTATCGGTCAGGAGCTGGTAAATCTGCCGGGGCGGAAAGCCGGCCGCGTAAAAGGCCCCGGCAATGGCCCCCGAGCTGACGCCGGCAATGTGGCCGACGGGCAACTCCAAATCATCCAGGGCCTGCAACACGCCCAAATGAGCAATTCCGCGCGCCGCGCCACCCGACAACGCTAATCCGAGCTTGCGCATAAGGGCAGGGTTAGGGAGTAAAGACTGAGTTGGGCTACAGGTCTTCGAGGCGGAAGGTTTCGGCCAGACGCACACCCTTTTCGGTGTGCTGTACCGTGCAGCAGGCCACCGTGGGGTCGTGTTCGAGCAGCAGCACCCAGTTTTCGTCGGCGGCCCGGCGCAGCACGGCTTCCTTTTCGCTCATCGTTACCAACGGGCGCATGTCGTAGCTCATCACGTAGGGCAGCGGAATGTGGCCCACCGACGGCAGCAAATCGGCCATGAAAGCCAGCTTCCGGCCCTTGTAGTTGAGCACCGGCACCATCATCTTCTCGGTGTGGCCGTCGGCAAAGATGATTTCCCGGAACTGGGGCAGCTCGGCGGGCACCCCGCCGGAGCTGACGAAGCGCAGGTGGCCACTTTCCTGGATGGGCAGGATATTCTCCTTCAGAAAGCTGGCTTTTTCGCGCGGATTGGGCTGCACGGCCCAGTCCCAGTGGGCCTCGTTGCTCCAGTAGGTAGCATTCGGGAAGGCCAGGTTCAGCTTACCGTCGGCGGCGCGCACCACCGAGCCGCCGCAGTGGTCGAAGTGCAGGTGGGTCAGAAAGACGTCGGTAATGTCGGCCGAGGTGAAGCCCAGCTTGCGCAGGGACCTTTCCAGCGTGTCGTCGCCGTGCAGGTAAAAGTGGCCCCGAAATTTCTCGTCCTGCTTGTCGCCAATGCCGTTGTCGACCAGAATCAGCCGGTTGCCGTCCTCGATGAGCAGGCAGCGCATGGCCCAGGTACACATGTTGTTGGCATCGGGCGGGTTGAGCTTCTGCCACATGGATTTGGGCACGACGCCAAACATGGCGCCGCCGTCAAGCTTAAACAAACCGGTATCGAGGGTGTGAACAGTCATTGCGGGAAAGAAAGGTTGGGTGGAATACGATTGGGCGGGCAAGGTAGCAAGGAATAAAAAACGTCATGCCCAGCTCCGCAGAACTCAGCATGACGTCTTTTCTTCCGTAGATACGGCTTGCAGCGGTAGGGCGTTATTCTACCACCACGCCCATGGCCGAAAACTTGTCGATGCGCTGGCTGATGCGCTCCTCGGCTGGCAGGGCGTCAAGCTCGTCCAGGGTTTTAATCAGGGTTTTCTTCAGGGTGTCAATCATCTTGGCGGGCGCGGTGTGGGCCCCGCCCAGGGGCTCCTTCACGATGCCGTCCACGAGCTTGGCGGCCAGCATGTCGGTAGCGGTAAGCTTGAGGGCCTGAGCCGCCTGCTCCTTGTAGTCCCAGCTGCGCCACAGGATGCTGGAGCACGATTCGGGCGAAATCACCGAGTACCAAGTATTTTCCAGCATCAGGACCCGGTCGCCAATGCCGATACCGAGGGCTCCGCCCGAAGCACCCTCGCCGATTACGACGCAGATAACGGGCACCTTGAGCATGAACATTTCCTTCAGGTTGCGGGCAATGGCCTCGCCCTGCCCCCGCTCCTCGGCTTCCTGGCCCGGAAACGCACCCATCGTATCAATCAGGGTTACAATGGGCTTGTTGAACTTCTCGGCCAGCTTCATCAGGCGCAGGGCTTTGCGGTAGCCCTCAGGGTTGGCCATGCCGAAGTTGCGGTACTGCCGCTCCTTGGTATTGCGGCCCTTTTGCTGCCCGATAAACATCACCGAGCGGCCGTCGAGGTCGGCAAAGCCGCCCACCATGGCCTTGTCGTCGCCCACGGTTCGGTCGCCGTGCAGCTCCACAAACTTGGTGGCCATGCCCTCGATGTAGTCGAAGGTGTAGGGCCGGTCGGGGTGGCGGGAGAGCTGCACGCGCTGCCAGCGGGTGAGGTTGGTATACGTTTCCTTCTTGAGAGCCTTGATTTTAGCTTCCAGGGCCGTTACGGCTTCCGATACATCTACCTGGCTTTCCAGGGCCAGTTGTTGCATTTCGCGGAGCTTGCCTTCGAGGGCAGCAATGGGTTGTTCGAAATCGAGGAGCATCGCCGGGGGTGAATGCGTCAGGGGGTGGCAGAAATGGGAATACGGCGGGGCCGGCAAGGCAGCCCCGCGGTTAGCAAAGGTAAGCGAAACGCCTCCATACGTGCCGCCTGGGGCGGGGAATGATTTTTTGAAAAAATAATCTCGCTGAAAAACAGCCAGAAAGCTCGGCCGCGGCAATTTATTTCAATAAAAAGTACGGCCGCAGTTGTGTAATCTAAACCAAGCTTCTACTTTTGCACCACTTCAACGGAAAGCAACTGGCTTTCCAGAAGCAAATGGTTCGGTAGTTCAGTTGGTTAGAATGCCGCCCTGTCACGGCGGAGGTCGCGGGTTCGAGTCCCGTCCGGACCGCAAAAGGCTCTTAGCATCACGCTGGGAGCCTTTTTCGTTTTTAACCCCACCCGTTTGCACGCACTGTAGGCCCTGGCCGATGCCCGCCGGATTTGCTACTTTGCCGCCATGAAGCCTCCCCTAAGCCTGCTGGCGACTCCGGCCGCCGTCGTCCCGCTGCTCGAAACGCCCGACCTGCTCCTGCGCGGCCCCCGGCTCAGCGACCTGCCCGACGCCGCGGCCATGCACACCGACCCGGACTTTTACCGCTTCCTGGGCAACAAGCCCCAGTCCCAGGAAGACGTGTGGCGCCGCCTGTTGGGCCAGCTCGGCCACTGGGCCATGCTGGGCTACGGCTCCTGGGCCATTGAGGAGAAAGCCACCGGCCGCTACATCGGCACCGTGGGCTTCTTCGATTTTCAGCGCGACCTTACCCCTTCTATCAGTGGCACGCCGGAAGCCGGCTGGGTGCTCTCGCCCCGCGTGCATGGCCGGGGCTACGCCAGCCAGGCGCTGCAAGCCGCTCTGGGCTGGGCCGAGGCCAACCTGGCCGCCGCACGAATCACCTGCATCATCGACCCGGGCAACGCGGCCTCCCTGCGCCTGGCCGGTAAGTTTGGCTTCCGGGAATTTGCCCGCACTACGTACCACGACGAACCTATTGTATTGCTGGAACGGCAGCGTTAGCCACCCCGGCCCTAGACTCCGAGCCCTGTTTGGCTTTGTGGACAATGAAGTGGAATAGCGCCTTTTGAGCTTATTTGCCCGTCATGTCGACCATTCTGCGCTTCAAGCAGAGAGGAGACATCTCGCGTGCAGTAGTAATTATATGGCATTGCAACGTCAACACGCGAGATGTCTCGCAGGGCTCGACATGACGGGCTGGGTGCTTATTGTCTACAGAGCCTAAAAAATTAATGTCGCTTAAAACCAGTCACAAAGCCTCCACACGCGGCTTTTTTTCGGCAAAAACATAGCTCCTGGCTTGTGTAATCTAAACTGAGCGTCTACTTTTGCATCACTTCAACGGAAAGCAACTGGCTTTCCAGAAGCAAATGGTTCGGTAGTTCAGTTGGTTAGAATGCCGCCCTGTCACGGCGGAGGTCGCGGGTTCGAGTCCCGTCCGGACCGCAAAGGCCCTTCAGATTTGTCTGAAGGGCCTTTTGCTTTTCTGGCCCTCCCCTAGTTGCCCGGGGCTACAGCCCCTCGATGTAGAAGCGCATAGAAAAAGCCTGATTCCGGCGGTGCATTGCCGGAACCAGGCTTTTCTGTGGAAAGCAGGCTACTACTAGCGCACCAGCAGCTTGGTAGTCGCGCCATCCTCGGCGCGCACTACGTACAGGCCGGGCGCCAAACCGGCCGTTTCCAGCTCCGTAGCGCGGCTCAGCGTGCGCACCGGGCGGCCCAGCACGTCGGCCAGGGTGCCCGACACGGGGCGGCTGAGCCGGACTTTGCCGCTAGTCGTCGGGTTGGGGTAGGCAAACAGCGGAACGGCCGTGGCCTGGACGGCAGCAGTGCCCGTAACAACGGTACCACGCAGCTGAATACCGTAGACGGCCACCGTGCTGCTGACCTCATTGGCCAGAATAACCAGGGGCTGCCGGGTCGGGCTGTTGGCCGCCGATACGACTACGATGCCCTCGGGGCCCTGGTCGCCGGTGCCGGCGGTGGTGCTGCGGTTGTTGATGTACTGCACCAGCCGCGGCTGGGCCGGGTCATTCACGTTGAACACGGCCACGCCCCCGATGCGCTCCAGGGATACGAAAGCATACACCGTGTCGCGCAGCACGGCCGTCGTGACGCCTTCCGGCTCGGGGCCTTTGTCGTCGGAGCGGTTTTTCCGGACGGGTACACCGGTGGAGTTGCTGGCGTTGAAAATCGCGCCGAAGGTGGCGTCGGTGCTGGTGAGACGCTCGAGCAAGTCGCCGCTGTCGTGCACCAGGGCGCCGGTGGTGGCGTTCAGAATGCTAAACGAGCGGCCCCCGAAAGCGTAGATCTGGTCAAAATCCCCGTCGCCGTCGGTGTCGCCGAGCTTGTTGGTCACGTTGAGGCGGCCCAGGACCTGGGTGTTTTTGAGCAGGGCGACCTGGGGAAACGCCGTGGCATCGAGCGGGTAGGTCGCGTCGCCGAGGCGCACGGCCTCGGTCAGGGCGGTGTACTCGCGGGCGTCGCCCTCGTTGGCCGTCAGCAGGTAACGCTGGCCGGCCACTTCAAAGGTAGCCAGGGCGTCGGGCTGGCGCATCCCGCGAATCGGCCAGTTGGCCAGCAGCACGTCCGGGGTCTGGTCGGAAGCATCGAGGCTGAAGCCGGGCTGGCTGTGGTCCTGGTAGCCCAGGGACCGAAGGCTGGTAAACTGCTTGGTGCTGAGGTCGAGCGTGGCCAGGGCGTTGTTTTCCTGGAGCGTAATGTAGGCCGTGCGCGAATCGGCGGAAATGGCCACGTATTCGGGCTCCAGATCCTGGGCCACGGTGCTGGGCGTGGTGGCGGTGCCGCCGTAGATGCGGATGCCGTCGGCGCGCAGCTGGGCGGCCTGGCCGTTGTAGCCATTAAAGCCCACGGTGGTGACGCTGGCCTGGGTGAGGCCGTCGACGCCGGCGGAGAAGTCGATGATGGAAACCGAGCCTTCGGGGTCAATGCTGTAGTCGGTTTTGGGCTCTCCTTCGTTGGCGGTCAGAATCAGGCGGCCGTCGGGCGAGAAGGTCACCATGTCGGGCAGGGCGCCCACGGTTACCTGCTTGAGAAACGTGCCGTTCTGGTCGAAAAGCACCACCGAGCCGTTGAGCTGGGGGTTGGTATTCTCGATGGCGCAGGCCACGATGCCATTGCGCACGGCCACGGAGTTGATGTTGCCGTAGGGCAGAATGTTGATTGCGCCCACCGGCGTGAGCGTCCCGTTGGCGGCCAAGCTCAGAATGTCGAGCTTACCCCCTACCGAGTTGGCCACATACAGGTGTTGGGTGGTAGGGTCATGGGCCACGATTTCGGCCGAGTTAGTGCCGGCGGCCCCGCTCTGGTAGCTGCCCAGCAAGCTCAGGTTGAAGCTGCGGGACTGCACCGGCGCCGTGCCGTCGTTGTCCTTGATATACACCAGAAACTCGGTGGCACCGGTGGTCAGCGTGGCGTTGGTGGGGTTTTGGAGCTTGAGCGAAAAGTACTCCGCGCCTTCGGCCAGCCCGTCATCCGTAATGGGAATCACCAGGCTCTGGTCGGCCGTGGCGTTGGCGGGGAACGTAAGGGTGCGGGGGCTGGCCAGGGTGAAGTCGGAGCCGGCGGTGGCCGTGCCCAGCCCAGGAGTCAGGGCAACTTCCACGGTGCTGGCCGTGGCCCCGGGGTTCTGAATGCTGACGGGAATGGTAACGGTGCCGGCGTTTTCGTTGACCACGGCCGAGCCGGTAGCCAGGCGGATGGAGGGCACCACGGGCGCGGCCGAGCGGGTCAGCTCCACCTCGTCCCAGGCGGCCCAGTCGTCGTTGCCGTTCTGCTTGGCGGCCAGGCGCAGGCGCACGTGGGTGCTGCTGGCCGGAATAGCCACGGTTACCGTTTGGTAAGCCCGCGTGTCCTTACTCAGCTGCACGTAGGTTTTGGTGGCGGGCCAGCTCGTGCCGTTGTCGTACTGCACCACGTAGGCCAGAGAATCGGCAGCTTCGAAGCCGTTGGTGAAATACTTAAAGCTGACGGTGTTGGCGGCCGTGGTGCCGCTTTGCAGCGCTACGGGCGCAAAATCCAGGAAGTGCCAGATGAGCAGGTCCGTCGTAGCGGGGTTTTGCAAATCCTGCATGCCCCAGAGCGTGGTGCCGGCGGCGGGCAGGGCCTGCACGCTGGTGGTGCCGCTGGTGGTACCAATGCTGGGCACGGCGGCCCAGATGTCGGTCAGGCTGGGAAAGTTGTAGGTAGCCGGCGTGACTGTGAACGACCAGGTTTCGGCGCTGGTGCCTTCGAAGCCCTGGCGCAGGGTCTGGGCCCGGGCGGAGTGAGCCGTAAGTCCTCCCAGTAAAGTCAGCGCGGCGGCGCCCAGGACGTGTAGTTTTTGGGGCATCAAACAGGGGCTTGGTGAGTTGAACACCCAAAGCTACCGGCGGCCTGTTACGGCATGTTTATGAGTCAGTTACCGAATTATGAATCAGACTCAAAAAGACTTTTTACCCAAATGTATATACTAGAAACAGACTCTATCCTGCCCAAGCCGGAGCTTCCCCGGCCAGAAACTGCTGGTACCAGCGGCCCGAGTCTTTCACCGTACGCTGCTGGGTTTCAAAGTCGACGCCGACCAGGCCGAAGCGGGGCTCATAACCCTCGGCCCATTCGAAGTTGTCGGTAAAAGACCAGGCAAAATACCCATCGACGGGCACTCCGTCGCGCTTAGCCCGCAGCACCTGCCCGATGCAGGCTTGCAGAAACGCCCGCCGCTCGGGGTCCACGATGCGACCCGGCGGCGCTACTGTATCCGGGAAAGCCGACCCGTTTTCGGTCACTATCAGCCGCGGGGCGTTAGGGTAAGCCGCAAACTGCCGGAGCATGTGGTAAAGGCTTTCGGGGTACACTTCCCACCCCATTTGGGTATAGGGTACGCCGCGCTGTTTGGCTCCCACCAGCGTAGCCCAGGCCAGGGGCACGTAGGGAGAAAAGCGCACCACTTCCCGGGTATAGTTCTGCACGCCCAAAAAGTCGAAGGCAAAGGGCAGGCGGGCCTCGTCGCCGGGACGGATGTAGCGGTCCAGCCAGCGGAGCACGGGCAGGTCGGCGGCGGGGTAGCCCAGGCCCAGGGCCGGCTCCACAAACAGCCGGTTGAGCAGAGAATTGGCCCGGCGCGTGGCCCGCTGGTCACGCCCGGAGTCGGGCCGCCAGGGCGTCAGGTAGGAGCAGGAAAAGGTCGTGCCAATCCGGGCCTCGGCGGGCAGCCCGGCCCGCAGGGCCCGGCCACCTTCGGCCTGGGCCAGGGCGGCGTGGTGCACGGCGGCCAGAAAACCACCCAGGCGGCGCTGGCCCGGCGCGTGCAGGCCCAGCAGCTGCCCCGCCCCCACAAATACCATCGGCTCGTTGAGCACCATCCAATTGGGCACCCGGTCGCCGAGGCGGGCCGCCACGTGCTGGGCGTAGTCGGTAAACCAGCCCACCACGTCGCGGTTGGCCCAGCCGCCGCGGCGCTGCAGCTCGGCCGGCAAGTCCCAGTGGTAGAGCGTGAGCCAGGGCCGGATACCGCGCTGCAGGCAGCCGTCCACGAGCCGGTCGTAAAAGTCGAGGCCAGCCGGATTTACCGGCCCCGTGCCCCGGGGCTGCACCCGCGACCAGGCCACGGAAAAGCGGAAATCGGGAATACCCAGCTGCTGCAAGAGGTCCAGGTCCTGGGGCCAGCGGTGGTAAAAGTCACAGGCCTGGTCGGCCGTTTCGCGGCGGCGGATGTTGCCGGGGCGGTGCACAAACTCGTCCCAGATGCTGGGCCCTTTGCCATCCAGGTTCCAGGCGCCTTCGGTCTGGTAGGCCGCCGCCGACACGCCCCAGTGGAAGTCGGGGCCGAAATCGGCGCGGGAAAAAGCAGCGGGCGTGGAGGCGGGCAAGAAAGCGGCGGGCAGGGCCGCAGAAAAATCAGGCATGTACTCGGTAACGGATTAGCAAAGGCCAAGGATGAGCGGCGGGCCGCCCCTGGCTAAGCCAGCACGGGCAACTGCTCGAGCAGCAGCTTGTCGAGCACGGCCGCAGTCTGGTCGGGATACTGCACGGGCACGGGGCGGCCGGTTTGCAGCCAGCTGTCCAGCACGTCCAGGTGTTTATCCTTCAGGCTCTTAACGACGGGCACGCCAAGCCGGGCCAGGGCGGCAGCGTTGCAGGCCTGCTCGTACTGATGCTTCATGGGCACAACCAGCAGCTTTTTGCCCAGAAACAAGGCTTCGGCCGGCGTTTCAAAGCCCGCCCCGCACAGCACCCCGGCGCTGCTCGCCAGGCTGGCGAGGAAAGCTGCCCCACTCACGGGCCGCACCCGCACGTTGCCGTGCTCCGACTCCTGGACGCTGTGCTTGGAAAATACGTCCCAGCGGGTGGAGGAGCTCAAATAGCGCAGGCGCTTGACCAGCGTTTCCTCGTCGAAAGCGGGCAGATACACCGTGTAGTGGCCCTCGTTGGTGGGCGTTAGCTCGCGCACCTGCCGCCGGATAACGGGCGTGTGAATGCCGGGCTCGTACTGGTCGAAGTGGAAGCCGTAGTGGGCCGTGACGGGGGCGTAGTGGCGCAGCACGGCCCGCCCAATCAGGTCTTCCCGCGCGGGCCGCGGGGCATAGTCGCTGAGCACGGCGCTCTGGTGGCTCAGGGCCACGCAGGGTACTTTGCGCAGCTGGCAGGCCCAGGCCGATACCGGCTCAAAGTCGCTGATAACCAAATCGTAGCTCTCCACCGGCAGCTGGCGGATTTCGCGCAGGAAAGCGGCCGAGTTAAGCTGCCAGAAGGTCTTGACGAAGTTGACCCCGCCCTTTTTGCCGAAGATAAAGCCCAGGCCGTGGCAGCGGAAGCGCACCGGGAAAGGCAGCGTAATATCGGCCGGCGGACCACTGACCAGCACATCGACCCGGCTGGCCCGCTGCTGGAGCAGCGGCACAATGTCGAGGGCGCGGCTCAGGTGGCCGTTGCCGGTACCTTGAATGGCATACAGAATTCGGGGCATCAGGCGGGAATTGGGGTAATCGGTAGGCAGGTTTTCGGGCTCATTCGGCCCGGCGGTTTAGCTGAAACTCGGCCAGCAACTCGCTCAGCAGCGCGGCCACGGGCGCGTCGGCGGCCTGGTCAGCGGCATCGGCCGCGGCCGCGGGCTGCTGCATGGCCGCGTCGGCGGCGTAGCGGTAGAGCTGCCAGCCGGTGGCGCCCGAATACTCCAGCGCCGTCAGGTTTTCGACCCAGTCGCCGGAGTTCAGGTAGGTTACCGCGCCGTGGGGCGTAGTCAGGCTTTTTATTTCGGGCTGGTGGATATGGCCGCAGACCACGTAGTGGTAGCCACCCTCAGCGGCAATGCCGGCGGCCGTCTGCTCGAAGTTGCCGATCAAGCTCACGGCGCCCTTCACCCGGTCTTTCACCGCCTTCGACAACGCCACGCGGGGCCGCCCGAGCTTGTGCAGCAGAAAATTCACTACCCGGTTGAGCACAATCAGCAAGTCGTAGCCGTGGGCCCCCAGCTTGGCCAGCCAGCGGGAGTGCTGCATGGTCACGTCGAACACGTCGCCGTGGAAAAACCAGGCTTTGCCGTCGGCCAGCTCCAGCACCAGCTTGTTGTCGATGCGCAGGTTGCCCAGGCGGGTGCCGGCAAATTTGCGCAGCAGCTCGTCGTGGTTGCCGGTCAGGTAGTGAATATGAGTGCCCTTAGCGGCCAGGCCGGCCAGGTGGCGCACCACCCGCATGTGGGCCGCGGGCCAGTAGTTTTTGCTGAACTGCCAGATATCGACAATGTCGCCGTTGAGCACCAGCACCTTGGGCCGCACGCTTTTCAGGTAGCGCAGCAGCTCGGTGGCGTGGCAGCCGTAAGTGCCCAGGTGCACGTCGGAAATAACGACGACGTCGAGCTTGCGCCGCCGGGGCCGGACCGCCTCACGCATGGCCGGGCAGGCTAAAGTGGCCGGTGGGCCGGGGCGCGGCCGTATCGGCCGCCCTGCGCCGGAAGGCGGAGGCAAAGCCGGCCACCGAGTGCAGCAGAAAAGCCAACACCAGCGCCAGCTGAAACAGCCGGTAGGCCAGCCACCGCAGCAGGCAGTGCCCAAGCGGAAATACGACGGGAGCGTGCATAGAATCAGGACGTTTGACCCAGTGCAAAGCTCGGCGCCGGGTGTGAAGTAGGCGTTACGGCCGCGTTATGGCTAGGTCATGCTTTGGGCCGGGGCAGCGCGGTTGGGCTCCTGATTTTTGGGCTGCGTCGTTTCGCGGCCGGAGTTCAGCGAAGGGCCGCTGGGTGGTGTCGCGCACTTGCGTACCTTTGTTGCATGGTGGTCTGCCCACTCCACGCTATTCCCTTTACTTGCTTGATGAAAAAGCTTTTCCTGCTCGTTGCCCTGCTTTCTTCCTTTGCCGCCTCCGCCCAAATGGTGACGCCGGAGCGCAAACGCTATATGCGCCCTAAAAAGGATGAAGAGTGCGCCCTGGTACTGAACGTGACGAAAAACACCGACGAGGACTCCCAGAAGGACGCCTCCGTGACCCGCGTGGCCTACCGCCCCTACGCCGAGCTGGTCACGGCCCTGAACGCCATGCGCGAAATGAACCGCTGGGCCGACAGCACCTACCAGCGTCGCTTCAAGAACCTGCCCCTGGGCGGGGAACTGCAGGTAACCATGTACCGCCGTGGCGCCCAGAATGCCGACCCCTCGGCCCTGGCCCTGAAGGCCACAACCAAGGACGGCAAGGAAGTGCTCAACCAGACCCTGACGGCCGGCACCGGCCGCTTCTGGAACCAGGACCAGTACAAGAGTGAGCGGGTTATTCCATTTGTGAAAATGGAGACGCCCCAGCCCCTGACCCTGATTATTACCGACGCCAAGCTGAAGCAGGACTTCGAATACGTCATCAACGCTCAGTAAATCAATATGTTGTTTATGAACAAAGCCGAGTGAGGTGTCCCCCACTCGGCTTTGCTTTATCCGGCTTTTACAAATGGTAAATGCCGTTCTTGAATTATCTGGGGTTGAGCAACTTACTGCAGCTGCACCCACTGGGCGGCAATCAGGGTTTTGGCGTCTTGCCAGGGCTCGGCCACCAGCTCATCGTAGCTGAGCAGCACCACGTCGATGTTCTCGTGTTCGTCGGCTACGCCCCCTCCGGCGCCGGTTTGCCGGCTCACCTCGGCGTAGTAGAGCCAGAGCTGCTCGGCGCTGCCGCCGGGTGAGGAGTAGAAGTTGCGAATGAAGGTTAGCTGATCGACTTCGTAGCCGAGCTCCTCCTGAATTTCGCGGCGTATGGCCTGCTCGGGGTCCTCTCCCTGCTTGTCGAGCATGCCGGCCGGAATTTCTAGTAGCTCCGATTCGGAACCCACCCGAAACTGCCGCACGAAGACGTAGCGCTGCTTTTGGGTGTCGAAAACCAGGGCGGCTACGGCCGAGCCGGGCTCGAACCGCTCCCGCTTGAGCTGCTCGGGGCCGTCCTGCACCAGCAATTGCGTAAGTTTGTAGAATCCGTCGTGAAGGATTTTACGGTCGGTGATGTTCATAGATAATTCAGGTTAGTGACTTTTCGCCGCCCGGCGCGTACAACCGCCGGCGTGCTGCCTGGCTTATACGCCGGGCGCGGCCCTCAAGCTTCGGCCGGGCCAAAGGTTTCTTTTTCCGCCAAATAATACGCTCACCCGCAGCCCGCTTTTTGTAGAAAAAGGCTGCACCGGCCGTTTCAAGTAGTGCCGCGGCCTTTTTTCTTTTCCATTTCCTTTCTGATGACGTTCGACGAACTCAATCTAATTCCGCCCATCCTGCGTGCCCTGCACGAGGAAGGCTACACCACTCCCACGCCCATTCAGCAGCAAGCCATTCCGCATGTGCTCGACGGGCGCGACCTGCTGGGCGTGGCCCAAACCGGCACCGGCAAAACCGCGGCCTTCACCGTGCCCATCCTCCAGATTCTGAGCCAGACGGCCAAGCTGGAAAATCATTCCCACTCCCGGATCCGCTGCATGGTGCTCACCCCTACCCGGGAGCTGGCCATTCAGATCGGGGAAAGCTTTGCCGCCTACGGCCGCCACTTGCCGTTGCGCCACACCGTAATTTTCGGCGGCGTGGGTCAGCTGCCCCAAACCAACGCGCTAAAGCGCGGCGTGGAGGTGCTCATTGCCACCCCCGGCCGCCTGCTCGATTTGATGAACCAGGGCTTCGTGGATCTGCGCCACATCGAAGTATTCGTGCTCGATGAGGCCGACCGCATGCTCGACATGGGCTTTATCAACGACATCAAGCGGATTCTGCCCAAACTGCCGACCTCGCGCCAGACGCTGTTCTTCTCGGCCACCATGCCCGGCGCCATTCAGGAGCTGGCCGGCTCGATTCTGAAGCCGAACCCGGTGAAAGTGGCCGTAACGCCCGTTTCGAGCACCGCCGACACCATTACCCAATCGGTGTACATGGTGCAGAAAAACGACAAGCCCGAGCTGCTCGAGCATATCCTCAAGGATAAGGGCATCAAGCGCGTGCTCGTCTTCACCCGCACCAAGCACGGTGCCGATAAAGTGGTCAAGACCCTGGCCAAGGCCAACATTCCGGCCGAAGCCATTCACGGCAACAAGTCCCAGAACCACCGGCAGCGGGCCTTGTCCAACTTCAAAGCCGGCAGCACCCGCGTGCTGGTCGCCACCGACATTGCCGCCCGCGGCATCGACGTGGACGAGCTGACCCACGTAATCAACTACGAAATTCCCAACGAGCCCGAGACCTACGTGCACCGCATCGGCCGCACCGGCCGGGCCGGCGCCAACGGCGTGGCTCTGTCCTTCTGCGACGAGGAAGAGCGGGCCTACCTGCAGGATATCCAGAAGCTGATTCGCCGCCAGATTCCGGTGGTTTCGGATCATCCCTTCTTCAGCGTGTTCGTGGTGCCTGTGCCCCTGACCGGCGGCCCGGCCATTCAACGGCCTAAAGGCCCCGCGGGGCGGGCTCCCCGGCCCGGTCGCGGCGGGGAAGCCCGGCCACCCCGCGCGGCGGGTGCGGGCCCGGGTTCGGGTCGCTCCGGCGGTGGCAATTCGGCGGGCCGTAGTGAGTCGCGCCCCGCCGCTTCCAGTGGCGGGAGCCGCTCCTCTTCGGCCAATGCCAACCGGCCGGCCGGTGAGCGGACGCCCGGCAGCGGTAGTGGCAACGGCGGCCAGCGCCGGCGTTTCCGCGGCAACGGCGGGGGCCGCTAAGGCTGCCAACGCGCCCTTATAACTAGCAAAAGCCCGAACCAGCCCTTGGTTCGGGCTTTTGCTTTGGGCTCAGTTCCGTTTTGCTGGCTGGACAAGCAGGAGCTTTCACTTTTCCCGGCCGGGCTAGACTCAGTTTTGAAACAAAAAAAGTTGTTCTCGGCTTATTAAGCAGTCGGCGGCTTACACGCTTTCCGCTTCACTCATAACTTCGTATTTGTATGGCCCAGAGCACATTTCCGGTAATTCAGGCCCTGCGCGACACTGCCCAGCGCCTGGCCACGCAAGCGCCCTACCAGTGGGGCCACATGGGTAGCTGCAACTGCGGCCACCTGGCCCAGACCATTACGCAACTGACCAAGGCCGAAATTCACGCCCGGGCCATGCAGCGCTACGGCGACTGGGAGCGGCAGCTGCTTGATTACTGCCCTACCAGCGGCCTGCCCATCGACCAGACCATCGACGAAATGCTGGCCCTGGGCTTTACCCGCACCGATTTGACCCACCTGGAGCGGCTGTCGGACCCGACTATCCGGGCCGCCATGCCTTTTGAGCGCCGCAACGCCTTACGCCATAACTACCGCGACGACGTGGTGTACTACCTGCAGACCTGGGCCCAACTGTTGGAAAACCAGCTGCTGGGCAACATTGAGTTGCCGGCCGAGCTGGTTGGTGCCCTCGCCCCGACTCCGGTTCCGGTGGCCCAGTAAGTCGGGTTCAGATAAACTACGAAACGCCAAAGCCCCGCCGACTTTCGTCAGGCGGGGCTTTTATGTTGGTTCGCACCGAGTCGGTACGTAGGCTAGTTACTGGGTAACGTTGCTGCGCTGAGCATCCCGGTACATTTCGGCCCGGTGGTTACGCTTATAGGCAGCATCAGCGCTGGGGTCCTTCTCAGGGTCGGGAGCTTGCTCGCAGGAAGCGAGGAACAAAGAGCCGCACGCGGCGAACAGGAGGAACAGACGGGACTTTTTCATGGCCCAAAGGTAAGCACCGGCTCCAAAACAGCCAAGCATTCCGGCGCATCTATCCTACGCTCGGGAAGAGTAACTCTAATATTTATCGAGCACAGAAATGTAAAACCAATTGATAGGCCTTGGTCATCACCAAACTTTCACTTACATATAATAACATTTGACAACTACCCACCCCTGCATCATATCCCGTTGTTGCTCTTATTCCGCCGCCTTCCACTCTGGCGCTTCCCCTCGTGACGTTCGTTAACCCTAGCGTCGGGCGGCACTAAATAGATTAGCGAAAGAGCAGCTACCTTATATTGCCTTTTTCCACGCTTCTGCTTTGTCAAGCTTCTTAGCAAGTATCCCATCTTCCAGCTTTTTCTCAGACCCGAAGCTAAAATCACTAAAAATATAACTAACCCTGTAATACTAGAGACTACCTGAATATGAATTTTAAATCAAGTTCTACTCCTATACATACCACGTAACCATCTGATCAAAAGACTTATAAAAATCAACAAACAAGACACAGACACTACATACACCTCATACTATTTTATAAAATTATTACTACAAGCACAGCTGCGAGAAAAGCGTCTCAAGTCGAGAATAAGCGGGGCGTGGCAGACGAAATAACCGAAGGCTTCTTTCCAGTCTGCCAAATTGCACTGCGCACATCAAGCATTCCAGCCATCCGCTGAATCAGGGGATTACAGCTAAAAGCTGATGCTATTCGGGCTGGTAGTCAGCGAAGGTGCCGTCCTGGTAGAAGATAACGATACGCCGGATCTTTTTACCCGGCTCGGCCAGGGCCAACACCGAAGCAGGAGCAGTAGTTGCGGCTGGTTGGGCCGTACTCGGTTGCTCGGGGGTGGTAGGCAGTGAAGCGCTAGCAACGGGCGCCGCGGGTATTAAATTAGGTGCTACCGCCGGGGCTGTAAGGTCAGGGGCAGGCACCACCACCGGAGTTGGTTCAACGGGCGTTGGGGGTGGCGTTTCGGTGCGTACAGGAGGCTGCCCAGCTTCAGCCGCCGCAGCCAGGTGGGATGTCACAGCGCGCGGCCGCTTTTGCGCCGCCTCTACCGCACTAGCGGAGCTTTGGGCTACTTCGACTGGGGTAACAGGCGTTGGGGCTGCCACGGGCTCCGTAGCGGCTACCATTGGCTCAGTGCCGGTCAGAAGCCAAGCAATAGACAGCTCCGGGAAGGCGCCAATTATCTTTTGCACTACCTCCAGGCTGGGCTTGTTGCGCCCACTCAGGATATGACTCACAATTGGGCGAGCTACGCCAATAGCATCCGCAAACTGAGTTGGACTCAGTTGCCGGGCTTGTAATATGGCTCGGATGCGCTCAACCATGAAATCAGACTAATGATTTACAAATGTACGAAACAACTAGTCACCCAGCTGGCATTACCTCACTCATTACATATGTAACCAAAGATAAACCAATAGTTACTTTTGTAAAATACGTAATTACACCTACCCTGCTTGTTTACAAAAGTAAAACAAATGTAATCTACTGCCTCGCCGGTACGCTGACAGTACTTGGAGCCGGTTCACATGCTCGGCGTCGAGGTTTTGCATACTCTCGCTAGTCCGGTGCCCTAGCAATCAGTACTCTCGAGGAGAGCCATAAAAAAACTGGCTACCGACGGATGCGTCAGTAGCCAGTTTAAGTAAAGAGCAATCAGCTGAAATGCTTAGTCGAAATATTCCCGGGCCAGAGCCTTGTCGTGGTTGTAAATGTCCTCCCGGAAGTGCAGGCTCCCGGCTTCGTCAACCCAGGCCGTAAAGTATACCAGGTACACGGGCAGCTTTTCTTTCAGGGCCACATACTTTTCCTTGCGGTTGGCAATCGTGTCCTGAATGGTTTGCAGGTCCCAGCCGGGCTTATCGCGCAGCAGGTACTCGGCCAGCTTCAGGGGCTCCGCCACCCGGACGCAGCCGTGGCTAAAGCCGCGCTTGGTCTGGCTGAAGAGCTCGTCGTGCGGGGTATCGTGGAGGTAGATATCGTTCGAGTTAGGGAAGATAAACTTCACCTCCCCCAGGTCATTCTTCGGACCGGGTCGCCGCCGTACCGTGTACTTAAACGTTTCCTGCGTGATGCTCGACCAGTCGATGGAGCCGGGGTCAACGGCCACCGCTTTCTTGCCGTAGCCCTTCACCACTTCCATGTCCAGCCGGTCGAGGTACGAGGGGTCGTTGATCAGCTTGGGCTTGAGTTCTTTTTCAATGATGCTCCACGGCACATTCCAGTACGGCGAGAGCACGACATATTCCATCTTGTCGCTGAATACGGGAGTTGCGTTCAGGGTCTTGCCCACAATAACGCGCATGTCGAAAACTTCCTTGTTGTTTTCGATGACGTGCAGCTTGTAGTCCGGGATGTTGACCAGCAGGTAGCTGGGCTCAAACTTTTTGGGAATCCAGCGCCAGCGCTCCATGTTGAGGATGATCTGGTCGATGCGGGCCGAGATGGGAATATTAAGAGTCTTGAGCGTTTCGCCGCTTACAATGCCGTCGGCCTTGAGGCCGTTGAGCTCCTGAAACTGCTTTACTGCGTTGACCAATTCGCCGGTATATTTTTCGGCGGGAGCTGCTGCGGGTGTCACGTTGCCCGTGCTTTGAACGGGCGTCGTCGTGGCCGCCGGAGTTGCCGGGGTGGCCGCCGGAGCATCGCCGCCGAGCAGGCGCTTACGCAGCAAAGCTACGGCCGGCGACGAGTCGCCGGGCTTGAGCTTGGTGGTAGCGGGCAGCGTTGGCCAGCCGCCATTGCGCTGGACGGCGCGGTACTCGGCCAGGGCTTTTTTCAGGCGGTCGTACTCGGGGTGCAGGGGCTCGAACTCGTAGTACGGGTAGGTGCTTTCGCGCTCCTTGAGGATGGTCATCAAGGCCTTGTGCAACTTGATTTTGTTGCGCTTGACGTTCCAATCAATGCTTTTTACCTCGCGCGGATTCACCGTACCCCGGTAAAAGTCGGAAGCCCAGTTGAAGTAAGTACCTGACAGCGCGACGTCTATCTCCTTTTCCAGTGCGTTGCGCTTGGTAGAGTCCGACTTCGATTTCTCAAACTCGGCAAAGAGCTTGTCGAAGTCTTTCACCTTATAATCGCGCGGGTCCAGGCCTTCATCGGCGGCCTTGTTGATGACGCTGAGCAGGGTTTTGGCCTGGGGCACGAGTTCGTGGTTGCGGAACCAGCCCAGGCGGTATTCCCGCTCCCGGTAGAATTTCTTACCCCACTCCAGCTGGTCCTTGAAGGCCGGCTCGGCCCGCATATAGCGGATAACGTAGGTGCTGTCGAGCGTGGGCTGAGCCCCGCCCGCCACGGTGGGTCCGCCCGCTACGGCGTTCTGGATTTTATCTTTCTGGTCCTGGCTGCACGCCGAACCTAGCATGCTCAGGCTAATAAGCCAGAACAGCAGGACGGTAAGGAAAGCCGGACGATTCACTTGGTTCATGTACGTAGGTGTGGTGAGAGAGGCAAAATGACGGCTGCCGCTACGAGTAGATCAACAAGCTGACCAACGTGCCGGCGCAGCACTCTGCGCGTTCTACTGCATTCCGGGCCCTGGGGTTGTCGGGGAAGCAGAACTATACCACGCTGCAAGATACTAGTTTTGTCACCCAAACCCCGGCCGCCACCCCACAAATTCCGGTCGGGGATTAGGCTATATTTGCCGCCTTTCCCGTACAGAGTACCTATTGTTGCGCTCCTACTGTTCTGCTTCTTATGCTTACTCCCGACCCGCATAGCTACGCCCGCCCGGCCCAGGTGCAGGTGCGTCACCTGGAACTCGACCTGCAGGTTGACTTTTCCTCCCGCACCCTGCGGGGCCAGGCTACTTGGCAGCTCACCAACCACACCGGCGCCACCGAGCTCTGGCTCGATGCCCGCACCCTGCTCATTGACGCCGTGCACCTAGACGGCCCAAGTGGACCGGCTACCGATTTTGAGCTGGGCGCCAACGACCCGGTGCTGGGTCAGCCCCTGCGCATCACGGTGCGGCCCAACACGACCGTAGTCAGCATTCGGTACCGCACCGCCCCCGAAGCGGCGGCCCTGCAGTGGCTGACGCCCGAGCAAACGGCCGGCCGGGAACAGCCGTTTCTCTTTACCCAGTCGCAGGCAATTCTGGCCCGCACCTGGATTCCGTGCCAGGACTCGCCCGGGGTGCGCTTCACCTACGAGGCCCGGGTGCAGGTGCCGGCTCATCTGCTGGCTCTCATGAGCGCCGAGAACCCCCAGCAGCTCGACCCGCGCGGCACGTACTCTTTCCGGATGGAGCAGCCCATTCCCTCCTACCTCATGGCCCTGGCCGTGGGCAACGTGGAGTTTCAGTCCCTGAGTACCCGCACCGGTCTTTACGCCGAGCCCGCTACCCTGCCCAGCGCCACCCACGAGTTTGAGGACCTGGAAAAAATGGTGGCCGCCGCCGAGGAGCTCTACGGCCCCTACCGCTGGGACCGGTACGATTTGCTGGTACTACCGCCGAGCTTCCCATTTGGGGGCATGGAAAACCCACGTTTAACATTTGTAACTCCCACGATTCTGGCCGGCGACCGGAGCCTAACCAGCCTGGTGGCCCACGAGCTGGCCCACTCCTGGTCGGGCAACCTGGTGACCAACGCTACCTGGAACGACTTCTGGCTAAACGAAGGCTTCACCGTGTACTTCGAGCGCCGCATTATGGAGCGCCTCTACGGCAGCTCCTACGCCGACATGCTGCAGGTGCTGGGCCACACCGGCCTGCTGCACACCGTGGAAGAGCTCGGCGCGACCAGCAAAGACACCCACCTCCACCTCGACCTGGCCGGGCGGGACCCCGACGAGGGCCTCAATGAAATTGCCTACGAAAAGGGCGACTACCTGCTGCTGACCCTGGAAAAACTGGTGGGCCGCCCCAAGCTGGACACCTTTATTAAGGAATATTTCGCCCGCTTCAGCTTTCAGTCGATGGATACGGTTTCCTTCGTGACCTACCTGCGGCGGGAACTGCTCGACCAGCAGCCCGGTCTGGAAGAGCAGCTGCAGCTCGACGACTGGATCAACGGCCCGGGTATTCCGGCCGGGGCCCCGCCAGTTTCGTCGGAACGGTTTGCGGCGGTAGAAGCAGCTTTGCAGACGTGGCAGCACGGAACTCCGGCCGCCTCCCTGCCCACGGATCAGTGGAGCTCCCACGAATGGGTCCACTTTCTGCACGGCTTACCCAAAAGTTTGTCGGTGGAGCAGCTGGCTGAACTGGACGCGGCCTTCGGCTTTACCCAGTCGGGTAACGCGGAAATTCTGGCGGCCTGGTTTCCGCTGGCCCTGGCCGCGGGCTACGCCCCCGCCGGCGAAGCCACGGAAAAATTTCTGACCACCGTGGGCCGGCGTAAATTCCTGGTGCCAATTTATAAAGCCCTGCTGGCGGCCCCGGGCGGCCGGACGCGGGCCCAGCGTATTTACGCCCAGGCCCGGGCCAATTATCATTCCGTCGCCACCAGTACTTTCGATACAATGGTGGGCCAAACGGCTTAACTTACCGCTGAGCTTCGGTGGGTATGGCCTGAACCTTGCTTGCCCGTCCGGAGTTCTTTTCCTTTGGTACCCATTAAAAGTTGATTTGTCGCGTTGAAAGCACCTAAACCTCTCGGGAAGTTAATTGCCATTGGAGGCAATGAAGATAAAGGCACCTACCCCAACCCGCGCACCAAGAAAAAATACTACCTCAACTTCTTTGAGCTCGGTATTTTGAAGCGCGTCGTGACGGAGTCGGGCAAAACCAATCCGCGCATCGAGGTCATCACCACGGCCTCCATGATTCCGGAGGAAGTCGCCAAGATTTACGTGTCCTCGTTTGCCATGCTCAACTGCATGAACGTGGGCATCCTCGACATCCGGACGCCGGAAGACGCGCAGCAGCCCGAGTACCTGGCCCGCCTGCTCGAAGCCGACATCGTGATGATGAGCGGCGGCAACCAGTCGCGCCTGAAAATGATGTTCGGGGAAAGTGAGTTTCTGGACCGGATGACGGCCCGCTACTACAACGAACCCAACTTCGTCATTGCCGGTACCAGCGCCGGGGCCATGGCCATGTCCCACATCATGATTATGGGCGGCAGCGTACCGGATGCGCTGATGAAGGGCGCCGTAAAAATCGGAACCGGCCTGAGTCTGAACCGCAGCGTAGTAATCGACTCGCACTTCGTGAAGCGGGGCCGCTTCGGCCGCCTCATGGAAGCCGTGGCCCTGCACCCCAAGCTGATTGGTATCGGCCTGGGCGAAGACACCGGGGTGCTCATCACCGAAGGCAACCTGATTGAAACCATCGGCTCCAACCTGGTTATTATCATGGACGGCCACAACCTGCAGCACAACAACGCGGCGGCCGCCAAAAAAGGCATGGCCCTCTCGATGGAAAACATGACCCTGCACGTGCTGGCCAAGGGCAATACCTACGACATTGAGAACCGGAAGTTCTACGCCGACAAAACGGCCTACGCGCCGGTCCTTACCGTGTCGCCGGAACCGACGCCCGAAACGGCTACTGCCGCCCAGACCGCCACGGCCTAGCGGGTCAGCCCTAGTTATCAAATGCAGAACGCCGACTTTCTTCCCGAAAGTCGGCGTTCTGCATTTGACACTTTACTAGTCGGCAAAAGACGTTTTTTACTCCTTATATAATAGGCCCTAAAAGAACCCGCCCAACTATTCCTCTTCCAGCGGCGGCACCAGGGAAAAAGTTGGGCGGAATTTTTACGACTCAAAGGCTGGTCTAGTCCTTGTAAATGCCTACGTACAGAGAGCCGGTGGAACTGAGGCTGGCGCGGTACATGCCGTCGGAGTTAAAGGGCAGCGCTACATTGCCGAAGCTGTCGACAGCTACCAGGCCCCCTTCACCGCCCACGGGTGCCAGCTTGTCGTGCACCACGACGCGGCAGGCTTCGGCCAAGCTCAGGCCGCGGTATTCCATCAGGCAGGAAATATCGTGGGCCACCACGGCGCGCAGGAAAAACTCGCCGTGCCCGGTGCAGCTGATGGCGCAGGTGCGGTTGTCGGCAAACGTGCCCGAGCCGATGATGGGCGAGTCGCCGATGCGGGAGTAGCGCTTGTTGGTCATGCCGCCGGTGCTGGTCGCGGCGGCCAGGTTGCCGTGCTGGTCGCGGGCTACGGCGCCCACGGTGCCCATCTTTTTCTTGGGGTCTTCATCCACGAAAGCCACGGGCTCTTCCAGCGGGGCCTGCACGGCTTGGCTGTGGTCGAGGCGCATGCGGCCTTCGGCCAGGGCTTCCTGGAGCTGGTCGAAGCGGTGCTGGGTGAAAAAGTACTCGGTGGGCTGCATTGCGAGGCCAAACTCCCGGGCCAGTTCCTCGTTGCCGGGGTAAGCCAGCAGCACGTGCTCGGTTTTGTCCATCACCAACCGGGCCGCCCGAATCGGGTTCTGAATGTGGCGGGCCCCGGTCACGGCGCCGGCGGCGCGGTTGCGGCCGTCCATCAGGGAAGCATCCATTTCGTGGTGGCCCTCGTGGGTAAACACCGCCCCACGGCCGGCATTAAACAAGGGGCAGTCTTCGAGGCTGATGACGGCGGCTTCTACCGCATCGAGGGCCGCCCCGCCGTGGCGCAGCACGTCATAGCCAGTTTCCAGGGCGGCCTGCAGAGCCTGGCGGTAGTTGTGCTCGGCTTCGGCCGACATCAGGGTGCGGGAGATGGTTCCGGCACCGCCGTGCAAGGCCAAAGCAAAAGGAAAATCCATGGGCTGGGACGTATTTTAGTGAGCTGAGGGCAAGATCGAAAGGCAAAGATACGCAGCGGCGCGGTCCGGATTTTGGGCGGCGCGGGTAGCCATAACGCGTTTTTTTTCGTACGTTTGAATCAAGGATTTACCCACTTAACGATTTTTTTTATGGCTTACGACGCTACCGGCCGCCTGCACGAGATTTTTGACGAACAGCAGGTGAGTGAGAAATTCCGCAAGCGCGAATTTGTGCTGGAAGTTCAGGATGGCCAGTACCCTGAGCATATCAAGTTCCAGTTGGTTCAAGATAAAACGGCCCTCATCGACTCCTTCAAAGTTGGCGACGAGGTAAAAGTTACCTTCAACCTGCGGGGCCGCGGCTTCAACAAGAACGGCCAGATGCTGTATTTCACCAACCTGGAAGCCTGGCGCATTGAGGCCGGCACGGGTGGCGGGGCTCCCGCCGGCGGTGGTTACAACCAGCAGGCTGCTCCCCGCGCTGCTGCTCCCGCTCAGAATCAGAACCCGAACCTGCGCGCTGCTCCCGCCGCGCCCATCGCCGGCGACGACGACAACGACCTGCCCTTCTAAAGCCAGCTGGTTGTCGGGCGCTAGCCCTGCACCTGTACAAACGGAAGCCGGAACTCCTGCCTGGGAGCACCGGCTTCCGTTTTGCATGTAGGCCCAGGGCTGCCCGCTCCGGCGCTCATTCGTTAAAAAGGAAAACTTCCGGGTATCGTTTTATCGTTTAGGAATTGTCCAGCCCCGGCCGGACCATTTTCCAGTGCTTTTCCGCTCCCCTCTTCTGCCCGCTCATGGCTGCGCTTGCTGATTCCCATTCCCTGAATGGAAAAAATATTCTCATTACCGGCGCCTCGGGTGGTATCGGTCAGGTGACGGCCCGGGAGCTGGCCCGGCGCGGTGCCCACCTCATCCTGGTGTGCCGCAACCCCGACAAGGCCGAGCAAACCAAAGCCCTGATTCAGCAGGTCAGTCCCGCGAGTGCACCCGACGTGCTGCTCTGCGACTTGTCGCGGCTGAGCGAGGTGCGGACCTTGGCGGCGGAAATTGCCAAGCGCTATGCCACGCTCGACGTGCTCATCAACAACGCCGGCATCCTGCCCGGGCCCCTGACCATTACTGACGAAGGCCACGAGCTGAGCTGGGTTACCAACCACCTGGCGCCGTTTCTGCTGACCAACCTGCTGCTGCCCCTGCTGGACGCGGCCGGGCAGGCCCGGATTATCAACGTGGCCTCCGAAGCGCACTGGCTGGGTGAAATCGAACCGGCCCAGACGTTTCGCAACGCCCCGGACAAGTACAGCTCGTTTACGGCCTACTGCGACTCGAAGCTGGCTAACATTCTCTTTACCAGCGAGCTGGCCCACCGCCTGGAGCTCACCGGCATTACGGCCAACTGCCTGCACCCCGGCATTGTGGATACGGGCCTCGTAAACCCGGGCAGCTCCCGGGTCCTGAAGCTGCTCTGGAAGCTGGCCCGCCCCCTGATGGTAACGGCCGAAGTGGGCGCCAAAACCAGCATCTTCCTGGCTACCGACCCCAAAGTAGCCTCCGTCAGTGGGCGCTATTTCAAGAACAGCAAGCCCGCCCGCACCTCCTCGACGGCCCAGAACCGGGCCGAAGCCAGCCGGCTGTGGCGCATTTCGGAAGAAGAAGCGGGCCTGGAGTAATTCCCGGGTGGGCCATTGTTACGTACACTAAGCGGGGCGCAGCCAGCCCGGATTACGTTGCTCCGGCACTTGGCGGGCACCACCAAAGCTATGTCAGAACTACAGGAACTCATCCGGCACGGGGAGGGTGAACGGCTGGAATTCAAGAAGAAAACCACCCACCCGACCCGCATTTCCCGCACCCTGGCTTCCCTGGCCAACACCCACGGCGGCCGGGTGCTGGTGGGCGTCGACGACGACGGGCGCATCGTGGGCGTGCGCGACGCGGAAGAGGAAATGTACGTGCTGCGCCTGGCCGCCGAGCAGTACATTGACCCGCCTATTCCGCTCAATTTCAAGGAGGTGGAGGAAGAAGGCCGCACCGTGCTGATTGTGACCGTGCGCGAAAGTACCCACAAGCCCCACCGGGCCCAGGTAGCCGAGGGCGACTGGCGGGGCTACGTACGGGTGCGCGACGAGAGCGTGCAAACCAGCGGCCTGACCGAGAAAATGTTGGAGCGGCAGCAGCCTCAGCAGCAGCTGGAAAAGCTGCCCCTCAACCGCCACGAGCTGGCCGTGCTCGACTACCTGCGCAAGCATCCGCGCATCACCCTAGCCCAGTACATGCGCCTGGGCAACCTGGGCAGGCGCCGGGCCTATCAGACCCTCATTAAGCTCACCTTGCACGGCTACATCCGTCACCACGACAAGGAAAAAGAGCCCTACTACACGCTCTAATTCGCCGCTGACCATTTTAGTAGTCCATATCAGCTGGGCAAAATACTCTAAGCCAAGTAGCAGTCGTCCTAAGCCTCGCCTCAATCATCTAAAGCTAAGTCGCAGCCGTCCTAAGCTTGGCCGCAATGCTCCAAACCGTTGCCTGCCTCGATTGTCCAAAGCTTCGCCTCGATCTTCCCAAGCCTCGCCGCAGTTGTTCAAACCTTGGCCATGGATTTTCACCCTGCCCCTCAAAACGCAGAATCCCCCGGCATCTGACTTCAGATACCGGGGGATTTTCAGCTTTGTAACAAAGCCCAAGACAGGCTATTCGCTGCTACTGTTCTTGGCGCGTTTCTTCTCGTCTTTGGCCGCCTTCTTCTCCTTGGTGGTTTTGGCGGGCTCCTTTTTCTTCTCTTTGCGGGCGTCTTGTGCTTTAGCCATGATGCAGGTTGATTTGGGTAGAAATTGAATTCCTAGGTTCCTAACGCAATGCAGCGCGTAGGTGTTGTGTGAACGGCCACTTAGCTCATGGCCGGAAAATACCGCTCGCGCAGGATGCTCAGGTGGTGTAGCTCGTGGCCGGGAATGATGAAGAGCAGGGCCCGCACGCTGGCCGGGCCGCCGTTGGCCGAGCCCGTGCGCGCCAGCTGGGTTTCCGAAAACGACCGAAACAACGCAATAGTGGCGGCCCGCACGGCGGCGTACTCCTCCAGGATGCTGCTCATCGTCCGCTCGTTGGCCTCGGAGGCGGGCACGTAGTCGTCCTGCTCGAAACCGGGCAAATCGGTTTTATCATTGCGGGCCATGCGCAGGGCGCGGTAGGCAAAAATCCGCTCGGTATCGATGACGTGGACCAGCACTTCCTTGATGGTCCACTTGCCGGGGGCGTAGGCAAAGCGCGCCTGCTCGTCGGTGAGCTGGCCCACGGCCTGGTGCAGGGCGTCGGGCAGCTTTTCCAGCATGTAGAGCGGGGCGGCGCCCGCGGGAATGTGGCGGATGTAGGTGTCGTAGTAGGGCAAATACTGGCCTTCGATGGGCCGCTCGGTGGTGGACATAGACGGTGGAGCTTGGTATCGGGGCGAAGGTAACCAACTTCCCGGGCTGGGGCTGCGTACACGCTGCAAATATTCGCTCCTAACTCCTTCCTCTCTCCCGTATGTCGTCACTCGCCGAAAAAGGTCTGTCCATTTCCAAGAATGCCCTGTTTAGCGTTTTTATAAACCGTGCCGGCCGCCTGCTGGGCCGCCCGTTTAAAGTAGTGCTGGTGCTCAACGAAGTAGCCAACAAGCTGGCCGACAAAAAAAGCGGCGACAACAAATTCAAGCAGCTGCTGGACGTGATGCTGACCGTGGTGCGCCTGGTGAAAAGCTACGTGAGCGGCTCCTACCGCCAGATTGAACCCCAGACCATTCTCTCCGGCCTGGGCGTGCTGCTCTACACCCTCTCGCCCATCGACCTGGTGCCCGACTTTATCCCCGTGGTCGGCTTTCTGGACGATTTGAGCCTGATGAGCTGGTTTGTGGGCGCCTTCCAGGGCGAAATCACCCGGTTCCGGGAGTGGGAGCAAACCCACGCCGGCGAGGCCCAGGAAGCCGAAAAGGACCTGGTGCCCGCTGCCGTAGCCGTGGATACCACCAAAGCCACCCCCGCCGTAGCCGAGCTGGGTCATTCCTAAACTTGCCGTTCTTTTGCCCTTAGCCCTGAACCCCGACCAGCTTGGTTGGGGTTTCTTGTTTGGCTGCCGGCCAAAAGTCGTGCGTCACCAAAATTCCGCGAAATTTGCGGCGGCTGCCCCGGTGGCCCACCCGTTTCTGCACCCCCAATCTTTCTCTATGCGCATTACTACCCGGCTAGCGCTACTGGCCCTTACCCTCCTTTCCTTCGGGCCCGCGGCCCGCGCCGACGAAGGCATGTGGCTGCCGCTGCTGCTCAAGCAGCTCAACGAGGCCGATATGCAAAGCAAGGGCCTCAAGCTCACCGCCGAGCAGATTTACAGCGTCAACCAGGGTAGCCTCAAGGATGCCGTGGTGCAGTTCGGCGGGGGCTGCACCGGCGAAATTGTTTCCGACCAGGGCCTGCTGCTCACCAACCACCACTGCGGCTACAGCCAGATTCAGCAGCACTCTTCCGTCGAGAAAGACTACCTGACCAACGGCTACTGGGCCATGAACCGGGACCAGGAACTGCCCAACCCGGGGCTCACGGCCACCTTTATCGTCCGGATGGAAGACGTGACCAGCCAAGTGCTGGCCGGCGTGCCGACCAGTTCTGTTGCCGAAGCTGACCGCGAAAAGCTGGTGCAGGCCAACATTGCCCGCGTAGCCCAGGCCGCCGTGCAGGGCACCCACTACGAGGCGTTTATCCGGCCCTTTTACAACGGCAACGAGTACTACCTGTTCGTCACGGAAGTTTTCGAGGACATCCGCCTGGTGGGCGCCCCGCCGAGCAGCATCGGCAAATTCGGCGGCGACACCGACAACTGGGCCTGGCCCCGCCACACCGGCGACTTCTCGATGTTCCGCATCTACGCCGGGCCCGACAACAAGCCCGCCCCATACTCCAAGGACAACCGGCCCTTCAAGCCCCGCCACCACCTGCCCATCTCGCTCAGCGGCATCAAGCCCGGCGACTTTACCTTGGTCTTCGGCTTCCCCGGCCGCACCAACGAATACCTTACTTCCTGGGGCGTGGATGAGGTATATTCCCTCTCGAACCCGGCCAAAATCAAGGTGCGCGACGCCAAGCTCCGCCTGCTCGACCAGGACATGCGGGCCTCCGACAAGGTTCGGATTCAGTACGCGGCCAAATATGCTAGCATTGCCAACTACTGGAAAAAGTGGATTGGTGAAACCCGGGGCCTGAAGAAGCTCGACGCCGTAACCCGCAAAAAAGAGCAGGAAGCCAAGTTTACGCAGTGGGCCCAAAACGGTACCGAGGCCCAGAAAGCCGCCTACGGCCCCCTGCTGCCCGAGCTGGAGAAAAACTACCGCGCCGTGCGCGACTATACCCTGGCCCGGGACTATGTAACCGAAGCGGCCCTGGGCGTGGAGCTGCTGGCCCACGCCAACAGCCTGCTCCCGCTACTGGACCTGGCCGAGAAAAAAGCCCCGGCCGCCGACGTGGCCACCGCCGTGGGCAAAGCTAAAAAGGGCATTGTGGGCTTTTTCCGCAACTATTCCCTACCCACCGACCAGAAAGTAGCCGCCGCCCTGCTCCCGCTCTACGCCGAGGGCACGCCCGCGGCATTGCTGCCCGAGTACGTAAAGACGCTGCAGAAGCAGTATGCGGGCAAAACCGGCTGGGCTACCTACGTTACTGCGCTCTACGGCAAGTCGCGCCTGACCACCGAGGCCAGCACCCAGACCGTGCTCGACGAGGTAGGGCAAGGCAACGTTAAGGCCCTCAGTGACGACCCCGCCGTGCAGCTCATCCGCGCCATTATTGCCAACTACCGCGCGAATATTCTGCCCAACTATACCACTTACACCGACAACATTACCCTGTTGCAGCGCACCTACGTGGCCGGCCTGCGCCAGATGCAGACCGACCGTAAGTTCTACCCCGACGCCAACTCCACCCTGCGCGTGGCCTACGGGCAGGTGGCTACCTATGAGCCCGCCGACGGCGTGAAGTACGACTACTACACCACCCTGGACGGCATCATGGAAAAGGCCGACCCCACCAACCCCGACTTCGAAGTGCCGGCCCGCCTGGCGGAGCTGTACAAAAACAAGGACTACGGCCCCTACGCCCAGAACGGCACCGTGCCCGTGGCCTTTATTGCCACCAACCACACCACCGGCGGCAACTCCGGCTCCCCCGTCATCAACGGCCGCGGCGAGCTGATCGGCATCAACTTCGACCGGAACTGGGAAGGCACCATGAGCGACATTATGTTCGACCCCGACCGGGTGCGCAACATCACTCTCGACGTGCGCTACATGCTCTTCGTGGTCGACAAATACGCCGGCGCCGGCCACTTGGTCAAAGAAATGACCCTGGTGGGCGGGCCCAATGGCGCGGCTACGCCGGAAGCGGGCAAGGAGGTGAAGAAGATGAAAGTGAAGCGGAAGGAGAAGGAAAAGGCCTAGTCTGAGTTTCTCCGCTACCTTCGCGCACTGGGCGCTGCTCTTCGGAGTAGCGCCCTTTTGCTTTCTAGTACTCCCTATCCTATGCGGCGCTTTTACGGTATTCTTCTGCTAACCTTTCCCTGGGCCCTGCCGTCTGCCTTCGGCCAAAAGGGCGGCTACAAACACCTGGACGAACCATCCTTCACCGGAGCCCCGGCGCTGAGCCTGAGCACTGAGTTTCTACTCTCGTCAAAATTGGTCGGCGGCGTGGTACTGGGGGCGGCCCGGCAACGGCAAGCGTATCAGGAGCTTGTTACGGGCTTCATGGGCGGTGGTGGGCGCCAGATTACGGAATACCATAACTATCTGTATTCGCTGGAAGCCTTTCTGGCTTATCGTCTGCCCATCAGGGCCCGGTTGCAGGCCACGCTGGGCCTAGGTGCGGGCCGCTATGTGCTGGGGGCCCGGGAACGGAGCGACCGGGCCAAATGGGGCGCCGGCATCTGGTCGGCCCTCACCTACCGCCTAGCGGATGACAGCCGCTTTAGCCTGGAGGCCCGGCTGCACCCGCAGCTGCTTTTGCGCAACGGACCAGCGGAAGACAGCAACTACCGCTTCAACGATTCGCGTCAATTCGTCTGGGATGGGCAGGTGGGCATTTCTTATAATTTGCGGAAGCAGCCGTAGCTTTATACTTCCACGCCTAGTTTATGCCCGCTGTAAATACCTCGCTCCGCCAACTGCTCGCCGGCAGCTTGCTCCTGCTGACTTTCGCCGCTACCGCCCAAACAACCCCGCCGGCCCCCGCTCTGCTGCTGCGCCCCGCCGCCGTCTTCGACGGCGAAACCATGCACCCGGGCTGGGTGGTACTGGTGGAAGGCGCCACCATCAAGGCCGCCGGCCCGGCTGCCCAAATCAGCGCGCCGGCCGGGGCGCGCACGGTGGAATTGCCGGGCCAAACCCTGCTGCCGGGCCTGATTGAGGGTCATTCCCACCTCTTGCTCCACCCCTACAACGAAACTACCTGGAACGACCAAGTCCTGCTCGAGTCGCAGGCGCTGCGGGTAGCCCGGGCCACGGCCCACGCCCGCGCCACGCTGCTGGCCGGCTACACCACCACCCGTGACCTGGGCACCGAAGGCGCCGACTACGCCGACGTGGGCCTCAAACAAGCCATTGATCAGGGCTTTATTCCCGGTCCGCGCCTGCTGGTGGCTACCCGGGCGCTGGTGGCTACCGGCAGCTACGGCCCCAAGCTTTCCGTGGACGTGGAAGTGCCCCAGGGCGCCCAGGAAGCCGACGGCACCGATGGCATCGTGCGAGCCGTGCGGGAGCAGATCGGCAAAGGCGCCGACATCATCAAGGTGTACGCCGACTACCGCTGGGGCAAGGGCGAACCGTCCCGCCCCACGTTTTCCCAGGAAGAGCTAACCCTGATTGTGCAAACCGCCCGGGGCGCCGGCCGGCCCGTGGTGGCCCACGCCTCCACGCCCGAGGGCATGCGCCGGGCCACGCTGGCCGGCGTCGAAACCATCGAGCACGGCGACGGGGGCACGCTGGAGGTGTTCAAGCTCATGAAGCAGCGCGGCGTGGCCCTGTGCCCTACCGTGGCCGCCGGCGACGCTATTTCCCAGTACCAGGGCTGGAAAAAAGGCCAGGGAACCGAGCCCGAGCGAATTCAGCAGAAGCGCCTGAGCGTACAGGCTGCCCGCAAGGCTGGCGTCACGTTGGCCGTGGGCGGCGACGTCGGCGTGTTCCGCCACGGCGACAACAGCCGCGAAGCCGAGCTGCTGGTGCAGGAATACGGCTTTTCGCCCCTGGAAGTAGTGCAGGCCCAAACGAGCGGCAACGCCCGCATCTTCCACCTGCTCGACCGGGGCCGGATCCAGCCCGGCCTGCTCGCCGACTTAGTAGCGGTAGCAGGTGACCCCACCCAGCAGATTACCGCCCTGCGCGAGGTAAAGCTGGTGGTAAAAGGCGGCGTGGTGTACAAGGAATAACCTTAGCCCGGCCGCTCCACCCCTAGCGCTTTGAGCTGCGCGGCGTACTTGTCGTAAATCACCCGCAGGTCCTCGTTGTGCTTACCCGCATCTACGCCGATGCTGACGTTGCTGCTGTGGAAACGGTGCAGGTGGCTGATGTGGGGCGACAACACTGGCAGGTGCCCGGCCAGCAGAAACCGCACGTACAGGTCCAAATCCTCGGCCATAGCCAGCTCGGCGTCGTAGCCGCCCACTTGGTCGAACAAGGCGCGGCTGTAGCACACGTTGCCCTGAATGAAGTGCTCGGCCTTGAAAATGGCGTGCAGCATGGCTACGGGCGAGTCGAAGCGCCAGGCGTAGTAATCCTCATTGGGCAGGTAGCGCCGGTCCTGGTCCATGCGCAGGAAGTCGGCCACAAACCAGGGCTGCTCCGGGTGCTGCTCAATGAGGGCGGCGTAGTGGTAGAGGCAGCGCTGCAGCAGGATATCGTCGTCGTCGAGGGGCACGAGCCACGCCCCGGCCGGAGCTTGCTCGATCAGGCGGTTGCGGGCCAGGCCGGCCCGCACTTTTTCCGGGGTGGTCCAGTAGCGCAGATCGGGCTGCTGGAGTTGCTGCAGCCACTCGCGGCTGCCGTCGGTCGAGCCATTCTCGTAAATCAGGTGCTCCCGGGAGAAATCCAGCGGGGCGCTGACGCTGGCCTGCACGCTGGCAATGGCTTCGGGCAAGTACTGCCGACGGTTGTGGCTAGGGGTAATCAGGGCGAAATGCATACCCGCTATTCTGGTTTTGCCGGCAAAAAGTTGCCTGCGGCGCCCGTTAAGCCCAACTTTACCCCACCGGGCGGCGTTATGGTAGTACCATATTCTCTCCGCATGGCTAAGTTTGTTGTCACCGTCCGCTTTCCGGATTTCTTTGACGAAGAGTTCATTGCGCTTATTCCCGAGCACCGCCACCTCATCAATGAGCTCATCGAGGCCAATGTGGTGGAGGCCTACGCCATCAGTGCCAACCGCACCCGGGGCTGGATTACGATGAACGGCAGCAGCGAGGAAGCCATTCGCACCACCGTGGAGCAGTTTCCGCTCTACCGCTTTTTCCTGCAGGTCGAAATCGACGAGTTGTTCGTCTTCGACAGCACCGCCTCGCGGTTTCCGCGCATTAGCCTCAATTAAGCTTTATTCGGTAGTTTTCAGCTCCGGCGCGGTTTTGGTACTGACGCCGTTTTTTAGGATTTCCGCCTTCCTCGTTACTGTTTCTGCATGACTTCTATGTTCCGGCTCCCAGCCGCAGCGGCGTTTGTGTTGGCCGTCCTGGCTGCCGCCCCGGCGCCCGCCGATAAGATTACCACCGAGCAGCTGCTAACCCGCCTGTCAAGCTCCATCGAAAACCTGAAAACCCTGCGCTGCACCGTGCAAGCCCGTGAGCGGCTCGAAGGCAACAAGTACCAGGCGGCCCGCTCCACGATGAAAATTGCCTTCAGTCCGCTGAAAGTGTACGTGCGCAACCAAAAAGGCGTGGAAGTACTCTGGGTGACGGGCCAGAACAACGGCGACGCCTGGGTGAACCCCAACGCCTTTCCCTACGTGACGCTCAACCTGGACCCCAACGGTTCGGTGATGCGCCGCAACCAGCACCACACCGTGCTCAACGCGGGCTTCGGCACCATTGCCGACCTGATTAAGGGCTCCAACCTGCGCCAGGACCACGCCTACGAGCGGAGCTTCCGCTACACCGGCGACTCGGTGGTGGCCGGTCGGGCCTGCCACGTGCTGCGCTCCGACTTCCCCCAGTTTCGCTACGTGACCTACAAGCCGGCCAAGGCCGAGTCCATTTCCCGCATTGCCGACCGGTTTGGCTGCGGCGAGTACCGCATTATGGAGCGCAACGGCCTGTCGGCGGAGGATGTAGTGCCGGCCGGCAAGGCTCTGCAGGTGCCCAACAGCTACGGCCGCCGCACCATCGTCTGCGTCGACCAGAAAACGTACTTGCCCACCGTGGTGCAGGTAAACGACGACAAGGGCCTGTTCGAGAAGTTCGAATTTTCGGAGGTGGTAGCTAATCAGCCGATTCCAGCCGCCGAGTTTTCAAAAGACTACAAGGACTACAAGTTCTAACGGCTCTGGCTTGGGCAGCTACGCAACGGCCTCCCCCGATTACTCGGGGGAGGCCGTTGCATACGTAACCATTCTTATAAACTATACACCCCTTTCGGAAGAATAAACCGGAGGTAAAATACAGCTGCGAACTGTCCTTCGGCACGCATAACTATTTATTAAGTAAACCTTTATTAAATACCCAACAACGACAACACTAAGCTGCTGCCACCCCCTCTAGGCTTGCCGCCCCGATTGGGCTGAGCGAGGGCATCTGCATCTTCGGCCATCAGCTGGTTCTGGTGCAGCACCCGCACCACCGACGGGCACCCATTGGTAAGCAAGCCCGCGCCCCCGTTTAGCAGGAAAGCCACGGTTTGCCCCACCACGATTTCCCGCACCTGCGGGGCCGCGCCCTGGGGCTGCCAGCTTACCCATCCTGGCCCGGCCCCACCCTGCTCCGTACGGTACAGATACACGGCGCCTTCTATTTCACCAGCCCCGATATTCTTACCGGTGCCAGGCGGAAGATTCTGGATCATGTCGAGAGTCGTTCAGTTGGTAAGGCCGGGGCTTTCCCGGCCGGGAAGCTGCTTTTGACTCCACAAAGGAAGCTCTTCCGCCTGGGTCCAGAACAGGTAAAAGCACCTGATTTTCGCAACCAGGTATTTATACCCGGTTTTGGGTAGGTGCCGGATATCAGCCGGCTTGCCACCAACGCATTTCGGCGAAGCCAGTGCCGCCCACATGAAAATAGGCCCGTCCGGGCACCGAAAAGCCGATGACTTTCCAGCGCCCGGACGGGCCCAATTTCAGTTGCGAAGCGGTTACAAATTATACCGCGGAGTCTAGCGGTTGCCGCGCATAGCTTTTTCGATTTCGTCCCACATGGGGGCCGGAATCAGCTCCAGCTTGTTGAACTCCCCGGCCCCGTTGAGCCATTCGCCTCCGTCGATGGTCACGACTTCGCCGTTGACATAGGCCGAGAAATCGGACACGAGGTAGGCGGCCAGGTTGGCCAGTTCCTGGTACTCGCCCACGCGCTTGAGCGGCACCGAGGCGGCCGGGTCGAGCTTCTGCGCCAACGGGGCCGGAAACAGGCGGCTCCAGGCGCCTTCCGTCGGGAACGGGCCGGGGGCAATGGCGTTGGAGCGAATACCGTACTTGGCCCATTCCACGGCCAGGGAGCGGGTCATGGCCAGCACGCCGGCTTTGGCGGCCGCCGAGGGCACCACGTAGGCCGAGCCCACGGAAGCGTAGGTCGTGACGATGTTAAGAATGGTACCGGGCTTTTTATCGGCAATCCAGCGCTTACCGAAGGCCAAGGTGCAGTTGTAGGAACCCCGCAGCACAATGTCGACAATGACGTCGAAAGCTTTGTGGGAGAGCCGCTCGGTGGGCGAAATGAAGTTGCCGGCGGCGTTGTTCAGTAGCACGTCGACGCCACCAAACTCGTCGATGGTCTTTTGCAGCATGGCCTCTACCTCGTCGTACTTGCGCACGTCGCACTGCACGGCCAGCACCTTACCGCCGGTTTGCTGCCGGAGCTCCTCCGCCGTTTTTTCCAGCACGTCGAGCTTGCGGCTACTGATAGTTACGTTGGCGCCCAGCTGCAGAAAGTAGGTGGTCATGGCCCGGCCCAGGCCAGTGCCGCCGCCCGTCACGACGATGGTTTTGCCCTGCAGGGCATTGTCGCGGAGCATGGGTTGAGAGTAGGCTGACATAGAAAAGGAGAGTAAGAAGGGGAAGGATGGGAAAGCTGCAAGAACGGCAATTGTTGGCTTTAGCCCTATATAAACGAAAAGAAGGATTTTTTCCCACCTTTGGGCCTCATGACTGCCCCTTCCTCCTCTCCTGCTGCTCTTCCTACTGTTGCCGTGCTGGGCTGCGGCTGGCTGGGCCTGCCCCTGGCCCAAAGCCTGGTAGCGGCCGGCTACCCCGTGGTGGGCTCCACCACTACGCCCAAGCAGCTGCTCACCCTGCGCGACGCGGGCATTACGCCCTACCTGCTGCGCCTGGGCCCCGATTTTAGTGCGACCGACGCCGACACGTTGCGGGCTATGCTGGCCGGGGTGCAGGTGCTGGTGCTCAACGTGCCGCCCAGCAAGGCCGGCCCGGCCGGCTACCCCGCCCTGCTGCGGCCGGTGGGCAGCGCCGTGGCGGCGGCCGGCGTGAAATACGTGCTATTCGTAAGCTCCACGAGCGTGTACCCCGATGAGCCCCGCCCCATGCGGGAAGCCGACGCCCTGGCCTCGGCCGAAGCTGCCTCCGACCTGCTGCGGGCCGAAGGACAGTTCACGTCGGCCCAGGGCCAGTGGCAAACCACAGTAGTGCGCCTGAGCGGGCTGATTGGCCCCGAGCGCCCCCCGGGCCGCTTTCTGGCCGGCCGCCAAGATGTGCCCAATGGCGACGCCCCCGTCAACCTGATTCACCTCCACGACTGTATCGGCTTGCTAACGAGTATTATCCAGCAAAACGCCTGGGGCTATACCTTCAACGCCAGTGCGGCCCAGCACCTGCGGCGACGGGAGTTTTACCCGGCCGCCGCCCAGCAGCTGGGCCTGGCCGCCCCGGTTTTCCAGCCCGACTCGGCCGGGGGCAAAACCATCGACAGCAGCCTGATTCGCCGCACCCTGGATTACGAGTTCCGGCACGACGACCTTCTAGCGGCCCTGGCTTCCTGCTAGACTTCCAATCCAATCAGCCGGATAGGATAGATGGTGCCGGGTAGCTGGCCAAAAGGTCCCGTCCATTTTGGAAATCGACGGGACCTTTTAAGGCAGTGGACGGGACAATTTAAAGGCCGGCGGAATTCGTGGATTATCTTTGTGCCGTGAATACTGATAAACGGACGGTCGTGGTGCTGGGCGGCGGGGCGGCAGGCTTTTTTGGGGCCATTGCCTGCGCTGAGGCCAACCCCGCGGCCCGCGTGCTGCTGGTGGAGAAAACCGGCAAGCTGTTGAGCAAAGTGCGGGTGTCGGGCGGGGGGCGCTGCAACGTGACCCACGCCTGCTTTTCGGCGGCCCAGCTGGTGCAGCACTACCCGCGGGGCGGCAAAAAGCTCAAGGAGCCCTTCCAGCAGTTCGGGGCCCAGGACACGGTGCACTGGTTTGCGCAGCGCGGCGTAGCGCTCAAAACCGAAGCCGACGGCCGCATGTTTCCCACCACCGACTCGTCGGAAACCATTGCCCAGGCCCTGCTCGACGCGGCCCGACAGGCCGGCGTACACATCCTGCTCAATACCACTGCCGAGCAGTTCATTCCCCTGCCCGAGGGTGGCTTTCAGGTGCAGCTCACCGGGGTTCACGCCCAGACGCTGACGGCCCAGCGCCTGCTCGTTGCCACCGGCGGCGTGCCCAAAACTGAGGGCTACAACTGGCTGCGGCAGCTGGGCCATACCATTGCCGAGCCGGTGCCGTCGTTGTTTACTTTCAACGTGCCCGAGTCGCCGCTCAAGGAGCTCATGGGCGTGAGCGTGCCCCACGCCCGAGTGGTTATTGCCGGCGAAAAGCTCGATTATGAAGGTCCCTTGCTCATTACTCACTGGGGCGTGAGCGGGCCGGCCGTGCTCAAGCTCTCGGCCTGGGGCGCCCGGCGCCTGCACGAGCTGAGCTACACCGGCACGGCCCTCGTCAACTGGATTCCGACCTACAACGAGGAAACCCTGCGCCAGTGGCTGCACACCTTCCGCGACGAGAACGGCAAGAAAGTGGTACTGGTCAACCCGCTCTTTGGCTTACCCCAGCGCCTGTGGCGGGCCCTGGTGGAGCAGGCCGGTATCGGGGCGGATGTGCGCTGGAGTGAACTGCCGGCCAAGCCCCAGAACCGCCTCATTGAGTTGCTGCTGCGCATGCCCCTGGCCGTGCGCGGAAAAACCACTTTCAAGGAAGAATTCGTGACCTGCGGGGGCGTGGTGCTAAGCGAAGTGAATATGAAAACCATGGAAAGCCGCCTGGTGCCCGGTCTGCACTTCGCCGGGGAGGTGCTCGATATCGACGGCATCACCGGGGGCTTCAACTTCCAGGCCGCCTGGACCACGGGGTATCTGGCCGGCCAAGCCATGAGCCGATAAGCGGCGTCGTTGCGTTGCCTAGCCGGTTGCTCAGCCACCCCGATACTACTTTTTCAGCATTCAATAGTACTTAATTGAAGCCGGGGCCGGGGCTTCTTGCAACCCTACGAGCGTCCCGTCAGTAAAGAGAGACACAACCCTTGTTTCTACTACACCTAATTTACTGACCCACTCATGGAAGCCAAAGCAACCCAAGCCCTGCTCAACGAACTGCTCGAAACGCTGAAAGACGGCGAAAAAGGTTATTCTACCGCCACCGCCGACGTCGAAGATCATGACCTGAAGCAGGTATTCAAGAAGTACGCCGTACAGCGCGACGGTTTCCTGACCGAGCTCGAAGATCAGATGCACCAGCTCAACCTGAAAGCCGATGAGGAAAGCTCGATTACGGGCACCGTGCACCGCGCCTTCATCAACCTGAAAGCGGCCATCACCAGCAAAAGCCGGGAAAGCATTCTGAACGAGTGCGAGCGGGGCGAAGACTACGCCGTAAAAGCCTACCAGACGGCCCTGAAAGCCGAAGGTCTGCCCGGCCAACTCAAGACCATCATTGAAAAGCAGTATCAGGGCATCCAGGAAGCCCACAATGAGATTCGCTCCCTGCGCGACGCTGCCGCCGCGAAGTAAGAACGAGTTTACCAAAACGCATAAAAAAAGCCCCGCCGGAATCCCGGCGGGGCTTTTTTATACTGTATTCGCCGGTAAGCCCGGGGAAGGCCGCAGCCCGACCCCGGGCTTACGCAACGCTATTCGTCGAAATCCTGACGCGGGCGGGGAGCCGGACCTTCACTACGGTTGCCGCCGCGGAATCCGCCGCCGTCGTTGTCGCGCTTGCCCTTGTAGCCACCACCGTAGGAGCTGCCCCCGTCGCGGTTGCCTTTGTAGCCCCCGCCGTAGGAGCTGCCGCCGCTGTTGCCGCGGTAACCACCTTCCCGGTTGCCACCGAATGAGCTACCACCACGGTTGAAGCCGCCTTCGCGACGCTCACCGTAGCTACCACCGCGGTTGCCACCGAAGCCGCCTTCGCGACGCTCGCCGTAACCACCCGTCCGGCGCGGACGGTCCTCTCCGCCACCGAAGCCGCCGGGGCCACGGGTATTGCCCTCCTGCTGGGCATCACCTTCTTGGCGGGGCGTAGCAATGTTGAACGACACCGGACGACCCTGAATCGAGGTGCGGCCCAGCTTGGTCGTGATTTCCTCGGCAAACTCCGAAGGCACTTCCACGAAGCTGAACTTGTCGTAGAGGGCAATGTCACCGACTTTGCTGCCGGTCAGGGCCGTGTTTTCGGCAATCAGATCTACGATGTCGCGGGGGTGAACCCGGTCTTTCTTGCCCATCGTGACGAAGAGGCGGGTGAAGCCCGGGCGCACGGCGCCTTGCTGACGACCCACTTCGAGGCTTTTTTCAGCCTGCTTGTCTTCCTTCATCGTCATGCGCAGCAGAGCGGCGGCCACGTCGAGGGAAGTAATTTCTTCTTCCTGATCGAGCAGGCGCTGCACGCGGGCTACGTACTTCTCCAGCTTGCCTTTCTCAATGATTTCCTTGATCTGGGCCAGGAAGAGCGTGGTTTTCACCTCCGACACATCCTCAAACGACGGAATACGCTCCTGCTTGATGTTGGCCTTGGTGTAGCGCATGATGTCGCGCAGCTTGTAGATGTCGCGGCCGCTGACGAAGGTGAAGGCCTTGCCCAGCTTGCCGGCGCGGCCCGTGCGGCCGATACGGTGCACGTAGTACTCCTCGTCGGCGGGCAGGTCGTAGTTGACTACGGCTTCCACATTCTCCACGTCGATACCGCGGGCGGCTACGTCGGTAGCTACCAGGATTTCGAGCGTGCCTTTGCGGAACTTGTCGAGTGTGTTCTGACGCTGCTGCTGACCCATGTCGCCGTGCAAACCGTCGGCGAAGTAGCCGCGGGCCTGCAGTTCAGCCACGCACTCGTCTACCATGCGCTTCGTGTTGCAGAAGACGATGGTCGACTTGAGGTTGTACATGTCAATGATGCGGGACAAAACGTCCTTTTTCATTGGGTTGCGCACCTCATAGTACATCTGCTCGATGTTCGTAACGGTCAGCTCCTGGTGGTTGACTTTTACGATCTGCGGGTTGGTCTGGTACTTTTTGGTGAGCTCCATAATCGGCTTGCTCATCGTAGCCGAGAAGAACACCGTCTGGCGGTCTTCGGGCATCTTGCTCAGTACCACTTCGATGTCGTCGCGGAAGCCCATGTCGAGCATTTCGTCGGCCTCATCGAGGATGATTTTCTTTACCTGGTCCAGCTTCAACGTACCACGCTCCAGGTGGTCCATTACGCGGCCGGGGGTACCAATGACGATCTGCACGCCGCGCTCCAGGGCCTGGAACTGCCGGTCGTAGCTCTGGCCACCGTAAATCGGCACTACGGCCAGGCCACGCTTGTATTTACCCAGCTTCTGGATTTCGCCCGAAACCTGGACGGCCAACTCGCGGGTGGGGCACAGAATCAGCACCTGCACGGCGCGGTTGTTGGTATCGACGCCTTCGATGGCGGGAATGCCGAACGCGGCGGTTTTGCCGGTGCCGGTCTGGGCCTGGCCAATTACGTCCTTGCCTTCGAGCAGAACCGGAATGGCGGCCGTTTGGATGGGGGATGCTTCTTCGTAGCCGAGCTCAGCAATGGCGCGCTGAAGTTCCTCGGAGAGATTTAACTCTTCAAATTTTACTTTTTCCATGTCTATGTTAGATGGAATGAGAGACACTAGCTCTGAAAACAGCGGATTCAGCGACGTTCCTCTCCCACTCAACAACAACGACAAGCGACGGAAGCAACGGACGGAAGACGAAGGCGGCCAGCCTATTAGATTACAGCAGCCTATGCTGCGCGGAACATGGCCGTTCTCAATGCGGCTGCAAAGGTACGTATTTTCTGCGAGAAAAGATACGTAGCAGCGTTTTTAGCTAACTCTTATTCCTGAGTACAGTTCAGTTTGTAATACGCCGGAGTTTCGCTCAACTGCCCTGCTGGGCAGCTATTCCGGCTTGGTTTGGTGCAACAGCACCGTAAACCGACAAGTTCTATTCCTATATAAGTTTTTAGGGCTGCAAGCCACAACTGCTACACTTCCTGCCGATTAGCTGTAAACGCAAGAAAGCCTGCTTGAAGCAGGCTTTCTTGTTTCACTTGCGAGAAGTGAGAGTAATTAAACCAGCGATACCTTTACGGCATTCAGGCCTTTTTTACCCTGTGCAACGTCGAATTGCACTTTGTCGTTCTCACGAATCTCGTCAACCAGGTCACTTACGTGTACGAAGATGTCCTGACCGTTTTCGTCAGATTTAATGAAACCAAAGCCCTTGGTGTCATTGAAGAATTTTACTGTTCCTGTTTGCATGAGGATATTGTATGGATGTCATTCAAGCAAAGTGGCCATTGTTATCTGATGCAGCTCCTTGCAGAACGAATAGCAGAATAATGAAGCACATTATCTTAAACTTGAACCAAAGATACGCATTCTGAATGTAACGGTTCGTGTTATCCAAGATTAAGGCTCTGTTTGCCGAGTCGGTCATTCCGACAAAGTGGCCTTGAAAGCCTGCAAACGCCACTTATTGACCGATGACTTTTAAAGATTTTTTTGTACACCGAGGCGGTAGTCACCGTAAAAAGCCCCGCTGATTCAGCAAACCCAGCCGTACAGCCCAGCTTGAACGGCGCTCTTCTCCTGCCCTTCCCGGGGCTTAGTTCATGCCCCAAGTGCGGAAGTCGCCTCGCCCAGTCTTTCTCCTACTATATGTCCGATACTGCCGCTTCCTTCCGCTTCTCCCGCCTGCTCACCGTGGTCGAGGCCGACATTGACGAGCTCAACCACGTCAACAACGTGCAGTACGTGCAGTTTGTGCAGGACACGGCTGCCGCGCACTGGCACGCGGCGTTTCCCGTGGGCGAGCGGGAGCAGTATATCTGGGTGGTACTGGAGCACCGGGTCCGCTACCATAAGCCGGCTTTTCTGGGCGAGGAGCTGCGCTGCACCACCTGGATTGGCGAAGTGCGCGGGGCCCAGTCTCAGCGCTTCGTGCGCATCGAGCGGGCCACCGACGGGGCGTTGCTCTGCGAGGCCGAAACCCAGTGGGTACTGCTGGACCCGGCGACGCAGCGGCCGAAACGGGTGACGCCGGAGGTGGAGCAGCGGCTGCGGGTGGCGGTGTAGGGTGAGAGAAGCTAAAACAGGTGCTGGTTCATTTCCTTCCTAGTGCTGGCTTGCAGAGCTCCATTGTGCAACTCCACCTCGTCTTCCCTCCACATCAGGTATTCGAACGCCGCTTTATTGGGAAAGGCGTTTTTAGTGGGGTCAATTTTGCGGTATACCCAGGCCGTAACCTTACCAACTCCAATTCCACTTAAGGATTTCAGGTAAGTGGAATCTGATTGATAATAGTCGGAGGCTTTTTGAAGTAGCTCGCAATTTGTCGCTACATCCATATCGGTAACGCAAACTATCCGGTCGTACTGCCCCGTTAGATACGAGTAATGCATGCCAACGGCGTAGGCTTTCCCCAGCTTGTAGGCCGCATGATTTTCTGCGGAGGCTTCTACATAATCAAAGCTACAAGCGGACTTCATATCGACTTCCTTGATAGAGGTGATATCCAGGTCCCGCAGCTGTAACTCGCCAAATTTCCGCATAAGCAGGTATTTCCGATGTATTTTGGCAGCGGCTGTAATCAAGACTATTGCTGCAACTATAAACAGAGCAAGGCGCTTTGCGGCTGTATTCACTAAATGCTGAAGATTTAAGCTTATTCGATATACAGTATAAGTGAGAAGCCACCTTTCGCCGATTAGGTTTAACCCGTTTCTACCCCACCCAGGGCTTGTAAGGCTTCAGATACTAGGTCCATCATGTCGGACTGGCCGGGTGAGGTAGTGAGCCACAGCAGCATTTGGCCCTCGTACTCCATCTTGAGCAATACCAGGGCTCGGTAGCGTGACCTTCTCAGCCAGCCCACACCTAGGTCCTTGGGATGAGTCAGTAAGTAGCTAAACGCTGGGGCTGGATTGGCCGGTGGCATATCAGCAAGAGTGTTCAATGCAATACCGACGGTGAGCCTGATTTTTATGTGGTGCTTTCTAAATACTTCTGCCAGGATTTCTTCTCTGGGAGGAAATTGCGCGGAAAACGCAAATGCAACTTTGTGTATACCCATAGTAGTAAGCTCGACTCGTTTTTGCAGTGTATATAATCGAACCGAAACACTCAAAGCGGGTATTTCTCAAAAAGCCCTGGTTACAATATTCTCCAGCGCAGGCTGAGCACCGGCAAATTCAAACTTGGTTATAAACAAGCCCATAGCAGAGTGACTTAAGCGGGCAGCGTGATATTTATAAGAGCTGGCTATATAGTAGGCAGCCGGCAGTAATCTAGCCATTCGGGCCGGTTTCCCAGCGCTTATCGAGTATCTTGCGAGCCGCTTTCCTCTCCCGCAATGCCCGCCACGTTCCGCATTTACTCGTCATCCGCCGGCTCCGGCAAAACCTACCAGCTGACCAAGGAATACCTGAAGCTGGCCCTGGGCTCTGAGGACCCGGCTTACTTCAAGAGTATCCTGGCCATTACCTTTACCAACGACGCGGCGGGCGAGATGAAGGAGCGCATTATCAGCGCCTTGCGCAGCTTTGCCTACCCCGACGACGCTCAGCAGCAGGACGCGCTGCTCTCTGACATTGCCCGGGAGCTGGCCGAGGAAGGCTTGCTACCGAAGCGGGCCGAAACGCCCGAGGAGCAACGGCAAGAGCTGCGGCGGCGGGCGGCAGCCACGTTCCGGCTGGTGCTCTACCACTACGCCGACTTTGGCGTGAGCACCATCGACTCCTTCGTGCAGCGCATTGTGCAGGCCTTTACCCGGGAGCTGGGCTTGCCGGCCACCTTTGAGGTGGAGCTCGACGGCGACGCGGTGCTGCAAAGCGCCGTGGCTTTGCTGCTGGACCGCGTGAATCGGGACCCGAACGCCGCGTTGCTCAGCCGCTCCCTGGCCGACTACGCCCTGAGCAAAGCCGACGAGGGCCGCAGCTGGAATAACCTCTCGGACGAGTTGGTGCAGTTTGGGCGCTTTCTGCTCTCGGAGCCCGTGCACGAGGCCGTGACCCAGCTGCAGCGCATGTCGTTGCAGGACTACCGGCGGCTGCACGAGACGCTGCGCAAGCGCAAGGAAGTTATTGAGGGCAAGTTTCAGCTGGCGGCCCTGCAGGCTATTGTGGCTCTGGAAACGGCTGGGGTGACCGAGGCCGACTTGTACCAGGGCAAAAACGGCATCATCGGCTACTTCACCAAGTGGGAAGAGCGGCTGCTGCCCGACAAGGAGGCCAACAGCTACGTGCGGGCCACCTTTGAGCAGGACAAGTGGTACAGCGGCAAGGTAAAAACCGCGGCCGACAAGCAGCGCGTGGATGCCGTGAAAGAGGAAGTGACACGCTATTACCTGGAGCTGGAAAACCTACGCGCCACGCTGCTGTCGGACTATATTCTGGTGAACGGCATGCTGCCCTACCTGTTTCACGTGTCCTTGCTGAGTGAGCTGAGCAAGGCCGTGGACCAGCTCAGCCGGGAACGGGGCGTGGTGCTCATTGCCGAGTTTAACCGCCGCATTGCCAGCATCGTGCTGCGGGAGCCGGTGCCGTTCCTCTACGAGCGGATGGGGGAACGGTACCTGCACCTGCTCATCGACGAGTTTCAGGACACGTCCGTGCTGCAGTGGAACAACTTGCTGCCCCTGGTGGAAAACGCCGTGTCGACTGGCAATTTGTCGTTGGCCGTGGGCGACGCCAAGCAGGCCATTTACCGCTGGCGGGGCGGGGAAATGGAGCAGATTCTGCGTTTGCACAAGAATGAAACGCACTACCTCTACGGCCGCGTGGCCGACGAGGAGCTGCGCGGCCTGCTCCAGGACCGCTACTATACCCTGGACCAAGCCCTGACACCGGAGCATTTGAACACCAACTACCGCTCGGCCCCGGAGATTATCCAGTTCAACAACGACTTCTTCGGGCAAGTCAGCCAGACCCACCCGCAGCTACCGCTGGTGCAGAGCATTTACGATGAGCACTTTGGCCAAGAGACGCCCGGCGGCAGTGAGGCTGGCCACGTGGAGCTGCTCTTCACCGAAGACGATGCCCCGGCCCGGCGCTACGACCCGGTGACGGGCGACTATACTGCCGAAACCTTGCCCGGCGTGGGCCCAGATGAAGTATTCGACTATGAGGCCAGCACGCTGTATTTGACGCTGCAGCTGGTGGAGCAGGCCCTGCAGGACGGATTCCGGCTCCAGGACATTGCCGTACTCTGCCGCCGCCGCGACAGTAGCCGCCGGGTGGCTAAGTTTCTGAAAGAGCGGGGCTACCCGATTATTTCGGCTGATTCGCTGTCGTTGGAATTTGCCGAGGTCGTGAATCTGCTGGTGGCCTTGTTTCGGGTGCTCAACCGGCCCGCCGACACCCTGGCCCGGGCCGAAGCCCTGCTGCTTGTGGATAAAGTGGTGCGGCAGCTGGCCCCCACCCCGGCCCGGGCCCGCCACATTGCCGCGCTGGCCAACGCGGAAAAGGCCCAGGCGTTCTTTGACGAGCTGCGCAGCCTGGGCTACGACGTGCGGGAGCGGGAAACCGGCAACCTGGGCCTCTATGAGCTGACCGAGCGGCTGATGGGCACCTTCGGGCTCTTGGGCCGCAACGAGGAAAGTGAGTACCTGTTCCGCTTCCTGGATTTGACCCTGGAATACAGCCTGCGCTTTGGCAACAACCTGAATAATTTCCTGGCCTACTGGGAGCAGAAGAAAAGCGCCCTGAGCATCAACGCCCCGGCCGGCCGGGACGCCATTACCATTACCACGGTGCACAAAGCCAAGGGCCTGGCCTACGGCGTGGTCATCGTGCCCTTTGCCGACTGGAGCCTGACGCCCTACCGCGGCACGCTACTCTGGGGCCAGCTACCCGACGATGCCAAGCCCGTGCCCGAGATGCCGCCCATTGCGGTGGTCAGCCAAACCCAGGCCCTGCTGCGCACCCCGCTGGCCCAGCAGTATACCGAGGAGCTGGAAAAGACGTTTCTGGAAGGCCTGAACATGCTTTATGTGGCCTTTACCCGGCCCCGGCACCGCCTCTACGCCATCAGCCGCAGGCCCAAACCGACGAAGGCCGCCAAGGAGTTGGAAGCTCCGGTGGCCGCTGAGCCGGCTAAAACTGTGGCCGAGCTGCTGCACCGCTACCTGGTGGCTACCGGCACCTGGCACGACGAGCGCACGGCCTATACCCTGGCCGACAGCCACAATTTCGTGCCCCGGCTCAAGACCCGGGAGGTTACGGAAACGTATTCGTTGGCTAACCTGACGAGCACGCCCTGGGAGGAGCGCCTGCGCCTGCGCCGGCACGCCAACACCATCTTCGACTTCGACGACCAACAGGTGCAGCGCGAGTGGAACCGCAAGCTGCACTACGCCCTGCGCCGCCTCGAAGTAGCCGCCGACGTAGACCGGGTGGCCGCCCAGCTCGTGGCCGAGGGTTTGGTCAGCTCCAAGGAAAAAGGGCAGCTGGTGAGTTTGCTGCGGCGCACGGTGGAGAATCCGCAGATGGCCCACTACTTCAGCCTGGCCGTGGCGGTGGAAACCGAGCGGGAAATCCTGGTGGGCGGCACCCGGCGCCAGGACTACAAGCCCGACCGTATTGTGTTTGAGTCGGACGTAAAACCTGCGCCGGGCCGCGTCACGCTCATCGACTTCAAGATTCCCCCGCCCGAGCCCCAGCACCGGCGGCAGCTCCAGCAGTACGCCGGCCTGTTTCGGCAGCTAGGTTACTCCGATGTACAGTGCGTGCTTTACTACTTCGATTCGGAGGAAATAGCGGCGTTTTAGCACCCGCTCTAGTTTACTATCCAACAGCCAGTTACCGAAGCCGGATAAATTCCTTGTTGTGCTGCCGCACGGTTTGCCACTGCTGTCGGCTCCAGGCCATGGCCTGATTGGCTGGTGCCACCGAGTCGCGCAGGGCGCTGGTTATCTTGGCCGCGCCGGGCCCACCCGTGAGCGGGTCGGTGATGCGGAAGTAGGCGCTGTCGGGAGTAGTCCTGGTGACTTGCATCAGCGAGTAGCGGCCGGCGGCCATCGGCATCAGGAATACCGCCCCGACGGCAGGCAAAGCAGCCGGAGCTTCCTCGGCTAACGGAGCGGCCGGGGCAGGCGCCACCGCGGCGGCCGGTTCGGTGTCTTTTCGAAAAAGCCCCACGCCCAGCATGAATAACACCAGTGCCCCCATCAGCAATAGCACCAAATAATTAGTCACCGGAAGCCGGGCGCTGTGCTGCACCGCGGCCACCGGCGCCTGGTAGGTGGCGGGCATTTCCTTTTTCTCCAGCACCTGCTTGCAGTGCTGACACTGGGTCACGCTGAACTTGCCCAGCGGAATGACCGGAATCCAGAAGAAATGAAAGTAGCGCGAAAACACCGTGGCCGCCACCGAATTTGGGGTGCCGCAGTACATGCAGGTAACCCCCGTAAGAGGAGTTGTTGTAATCCGGGTTCGGCCCAGTCCAAAGAAAAACAGCATAGGCGATAAAAGCTACGGATGGAAGGAAATAGCGGCCGCAAGCTCGCAGTAGGCAGTTTGCGGCCGTGCTTCCGATACGGATTAACGCAACAGTTGATACATTTTAGGACAACTATCTTGTACTTCAATGTACTAATTGCGTAAAAAATTAGTATTTTGCCCCGCCAAAAAATTTAGCAAAATAGATTCGCTATGTCGGACAAGCGCCAGGCCGCCCTCGGCTTCATCTTCATCACGCTGCTGCTGGACGTAATTGGGTTCGGCATCATTATCCCCGTCATTCCCAAGCTCATCAGCAGCCTCACGGGCGGTACCATCAGCGACGCTTCGCGCTACGGGGGCTGGCTCATGTTTGCTTTTGCCAGCATGCAGTTCCTGTTTTCGCCGGTGCTGGGCAACCTTTCGGATCAGTATGGGCGGCGGCCGGTGCTGCTTTTTGCCCTGCTCGGTTTCGGACTCGATTATCTGTTTGTAGCCTTTGCCCCTACCATCACCTGGCTGTTCGTGGGCCGCATCATTGCCGGCATCACGGGCGCGAGCTTCACCACGGCCTCGGCTTACATTGCCGACATCAGCACCCCGGAGAAGCGGGCCCAGAACTTCGGCATGATTGGCGCCGCCTTTGGCCTGGGCTTCATTATCGGGCCGGTTATCGGGGGCGTGCTAGGGCAGTTCGGGCCCCGCGTGCCCTTCCTGGTAGCGGCGGGCCTGACGATGATTAACTGGCTCTACGGCTTCTTTATCCTGCCCGAGTCCCTGGACAAAGAGCACCGCCGCCCCTTCAACTGGCGCCGGGCCAACCCCATCGGCTCGTTGCGGCAGCTGCAGAAATATCCCGTAATTCTGGGCATGGTAGGCTCGCTGGTGCTGGTCTACATTGCGGCCCACTCCACGCAGAGCACCTGGTCGTACTACACCATGTACAAGTTCAAGTGGAACGAGGCCTGGGTGGGCTACTCGCTCGGCGCTATCGGGACGCTCACGGCCCTGGTGCAGGGCCTGCTGATTCGGCGGCTCAACCCCTGGCTGGGCGCCAAACGCTCGGTGTTTCTGGGTCTGGCTTTCTACGCCCTGGGTTTTTCGCTGTTTGCCTTTGCTCCCAAGGGCTGGATGATGTTCGTGTTTCTGATTCCCTACTGCCTGGGCGGTATTGCCGGGCCGGCCTTGCAGGGCATCATGTCGGGGCAGGTGCCGCGTAATGAGCAGGGTGAGTTGCAGGGCGCTTTGACCAGCCTCATCAGCCTGACATCCATCATCGGCCCTCCCCTGATGACCAACCTGTTTTCCTTCTTCACCGGACCCAAAGCCCCCGTGCACTTTCCCGGAGCGGCTTTTCTGACCGGGGCCGTGCTCACCGTTATCAGCATGCTACTGGCCATGAAGTCGTTGCGGCACTACGTGGCGCCGGTGGCACCAGCAGTGCAGGAGCCCGAAGCGGTGGCCAGCCACTAATTAGCAACAGTCCCAGTAGAAGTAGGCCTGGTCGAACTCGCCGTTTTGCAGGGCCTGAGCACTGATAAAGAAGTGGGCCACGCCGGAGTCGCCGAACATGATGTGCTCGTCCATATCGATTTGCAGCAGCTGCACGTCGTTGGCTATTGCCGGAGTGTAGGCCCGCGGGTCGCCCTGGGTGAACAGAGCGTAGCCGCCCAGCTTGTGCCCTTCGCCGCCAAAAAGCCGGTTAAATTCCTGCTTCTGGGCCCGGGGCAGCCTCGTGTTGTAGGTGTGAGCAGTGCGGCCGTTGAAGTCGACGGTAAAGCGGGAATCCTCGATGCCCCCGTACTCGGTAGTCAGCGCAAACTGCAGCGTATGCTCGCAGCGGATCGGGCTGTCGTCATAATGGTCGGCGGGCAGAAAGCTGAAATCCTGCTGAATTTCCTCGGCCAGCTGCTCGGGTCTGATGTGGAGCACGGCCGCTTCGTCCACGTTGTAGAGTTCCTGGGCCGAGGCGTAGAACTGCAGCAGCCCCGCCGCGGGCAGCCAGTCGGTGGCCGGCAGCTCAGTCAGATTAATCTGGGCCAGCAGCAAGAGCGGCGCGCCTTTTTCGCCCCGCGGGTAAGCAACGCTCAATGGCAAATACGGCAGGCCGCCAAACTTACTGGCCGCCGACACCGGCCCGGCCTCCGGGAGCGGGGTGGCCTTGATTTTAATGCTGGGCAGGGCATGCTGCTGGATCTGCTCGGCGAAAGGAGCTAAGAATTCGGGAATCATCGAGTTAGCCAAAACGGTTGGTTGTTACAGCCCAGCAAGCAGAACCCCGCCAGCCTGGTTGGCGCTCAAAAACCGGCGGGATATCCTCCCCCGCAAGGTATCTTTACTTTCTATGGAAACCATTGCCTCCACCCTCCCCATTACCACTACCGACTCCTTCCTGAGCCAGGCCGCCCGCGACCTGCTCACGCGCTTTCCCGGCGCCGAGCTGAGCGACCTGGTGGTGGTGGTGCCCACGCGGCGGGCGGTGGTGTATCTGAAAAACGAGCTGAGTCTGGCCGCCGAAGCCGGCTCGGCGGTGTGGAGCCCGCGCGTGGCGGCCATGGAAGACTACATGGTGGAGCTTTCGGGCGTGCAGGTCGAGGAGCCCATTGCCCTGCAGCTGCTGCTCTTCGACATCCTGCGCGACATTGACCCCAAGCTCGATTTCGACCAGTTCGTGGGCTGGTCGGGCCTGCTGGTGCAGGACTTCTCCCACCTCGACCAGAACCTGGCCTCGCCGGCCAAAGTGTTTGAGTACCTGACCCAGGCCAAGGCCTTGGAACGCTGGGAGCTGGCCGATACGCCCACGGAAGTCAGCACCACGGCCGCCTACTTCCGCTTCTGGGACGATTTGGAAAAGGTGTACTGGCGCCTGCGTCGGCGCATGGAGCAAACCCACTTGGCCTACCCTGGGCTGGCGTATCGGCTGGCGGTGAACAAGGTGCAGAACCGCCTGGAACACGGCGACACCCTGCCGCGGCACGTGTTTTTGGGGCTGGGCTCGTTGTCCCGGGCCGAGCAGCGCCTGATTCAGCTGCTGCTCAAGGAAGGCCGGGCCGAGGTGCGCTTCGACGGCGACGCGTTTTACCTGGAAACCGACTCGCCCAACCGCGCCGGCCAGCACCTGCGGCAGTACCGCAAAAACTGGGACTTGCCCGCCGAGGCCTTCGGCGACACCGGTACGGGCCTGCCCAATCTGCTGCGCACGTTGGAGCGGGAAATTCAGTTTGTGGGCGTGGCCAACGCCAGCATGCAGGGCAAAGTGGCCGGGCAGCTGCTGGCGGCTTCGCGCCGGGAGAATCCGCGGGCTAAAGTGGCCGTGGTGCTGCCCGACGAAACCCTGCTGCTGCCCGTATTGCACGGTTTGCCGCCCCAGGAAGTGCCCGAGTACAACGTGACGATGGGTCTGAGCTTCCAAAGCACGCCCTTGTTCAACTTGGTGGATCTGCTGTTCGAAGTGCACCTGACCGGCATCCGGGAGGGCAGCCCAGAAACCGGCTACGGGGTGCCGCGCTACCACCATCTGGCCGTATCGAAGCTGCTGGGCCACCCGTTTTTAAGGCGCTACCAACAGTGGCTCGACAAGCAGCCCCAGAAGCAATACCACGGCCTGCTCGACAAGATCTGCAACCAGATTGTGAAGCGCAATGCCGTGTTGCTGCCGGCCAGTGAGCTGCTGGAGCTGGGCCAGCAGCACCCGCTGGTGGCGGCCCTGTTTGCCACCTGGGACACCTGCGACGATATTATCCGGGCCTGCTACACGCTCATTGACCTGCTCAAAAAGGCCTACCAGGATCAGCATTCGGCTATTGAAGCGGAATACTTGTTCCTGTTCTTTACGCTGGTCAAGCGCCTGGATTCGGTGTTCGACTGCCGGGAGCAGCGGCTGTCGGTGCGCTCCTTCCGGCGGTTTTTGTACGAGCAGATGACCCGCACCCGCCTGCCCTTCAGCGGGGAGCCCATTGCCGACGTGCAGGTGATGGGCCTGCTCGAAACCCGGGCCCTGGACTTCGACCACGTCATTATTCTAAGTTGCAACGAGCGGGTGCTGCCGGCGCCCAAAAACAACTCCTCGCTGTTCCCTTACGACGTGCTGACCCAGTTCAAGATGCCGACCTACGCCGACCACGAGGCGGCTACGGCCCACCAGTTCTGGCGCCTGCTGCAGCGGGCCCGCCGCGTGGATTTGCTGCACGTGCTGCCGGGCGCCGAGGGTACCCGCACCGGGGAACGAAGCCGCTTCCTGCTCCAGATTCAGAACGACCTGCTGCCCCAGAACCCGAACCTGACCCTGCGCGACCTAACGGCCAGCGTTCTGGACGACGCGCCCGACTCGGCCGCCCGGCGCGAGTACGGCGGGGACCTGGTGCTGGAAAAAGACCCCGAAATGCTGGCCGCCCTGCGCACGTTGCTGGAAAAAGGCCTTTCGCCCTCGGCCCTGAATCAATACCTGAACTGCTCGTTGCAATTCTACTTTGCCCGCCTGGCCAAGTTCAAGGAAAACGACGAGGTGGAGGAAAAGCTGGAGGCCGACAGCTTCGGCACGGTGGTCCACGAAACGCTGGAAACCCTGTTACAGCCCTTTGTGGAGGCCCAGAAAGCTATTACGGCCGAAGACGTTCCGGTCCTGCTGCGCCTGATTCCGCAGCATCTGGAGCGGGCCCTGCGCCACGAGCAGGATGAGCGCCACGCCCGTCCCGACGAAGGCCTCAACCACGTACTGGGCCAGGTAGCGGCCCAGCTGGTGCGCCGCTATCTGGAAGGCCTCCAGGACACGCCCGGCGCGCTGCCCCTGCGCATCGTGGCGTTGGAAAAAATCCTCGACTCCCGGGTGCCGGTGACGCTCGAAAATGGTGACACTTTCGATATGATAGTGTTTGGCTACACTGACCGGCTCGACGAGCTGCCCGACGGCCGCCTGCGCGTCGTCGACTACAAAACCGGCCTGGTGCAGCCCTACGACCTGAAGCTGCAGAAGCGCGGCGACGATGCCGCGGCCGCCACCCAGCGCCTGCTCCACGACGCCACCTCCTCGGCCGACAAGGTGCGGCAGCTCTGGCTCTACCGCTTCATGCTGGAGCGCGCCGGCCGCCCCGCCGCCGATGCCGCCATCATTTCCCTACGCAACCTCACGGCCGGCCCCATGACGGCCGACATGGCCTTCCTGACCGAAGACGGCACTTCCTTCGTGGAAAAAGGCGAGCAGCTGCTCACCGAGTTTGCCCGCAAAATCATGGACCCGCTGGAGCCTATCCGCAAAACCGACGATTTGGAACGGTGCCAGTACTGCCCCTACCGCGGCATCTGCGCCCGGTAATTGGTTGTTCGTTGTTCGTTGTTGGTTGTCAGTTGTTAGGACTGTCATCCTGAGATGAGCGAAGCGGAACGAAGGACCTTCCTCGCCTACCCCACTGAAATTTCTACCAACGCAAAAAGCCTTTTAGCACCAGCACAGCAAAGGACTTTTTACATTGAATAGCGCTTATCAATCAGGTGAGGTAGGTCCTTCGTTCCGCTTCGCTCCTCTCAGGATGACAGCCGGAAAAATGAACCGGAGTCCTACCTTTACTTTCTTCACCTCTCTACTTCCCACAAAAAAGAAATATCATGGACGAATTCATGCAGGCCGCCATCGACGAGGCGCGGCAGGGCCGCCAGCAGGGCGGTATTCCCATCGGCTCGGTGCTGGTGCGCGACGGTAAAATCGTGGCCCGGGGGCGCAACAAGCGCGTGCAGGAGGACAACCCCATCAAGCACGGCGAAATGGACTGCCTCTTCAACGCCGGCCGCCAGCGCAGCTACCGCGACACCGTTATTTACACCACACTGATGCCCTGCTACATGTGCGCCGGCACCATCGTGCAGTTCAAGATTCCCAAGGTGATGGTAGGCGAGTCGCGCACGTTCGGCGAGTCGCGGGCCTTCCTGGAAAGCCACGGCGTGGAAGTCGTGGACCTGGACCTGCAGGAGTGCGTGGACATGATGAACGAGTTCGTCGAGGCCGAGCCCACGCTCTGGAACGAGGACATCATGGAGCTGTAACCTAGCTTCGTTCGTCGGAACAACCCTACAAGAACGTCATGTCGACCAGCAGGAGACATGACGTTCTGCTTTTTTAAGTGCTGGTAAGGCCGTTGGATTCGATGCTGCCGGTTTATTTATTGGCTCATTATTGCTTTAGCCACCGCGAGGTGCGTTTTTAGAGCGTTACTCGCCCCACGTATTCCGCCTGTATGAGCTTCCCCTCCGCCCGCTTCACGGCCGCCCTTGCCACATTCGACGCCGCCAACGCCGAAGACCCCAACCAGGAAACTGATGCCGAGGGTCAAAGCTGGCCCAAGGAGCTGCTCTACGGCCACCGCATGAGTGCCTGCCTGGCCCGCGTGGCACCCGAGGCCCCGGAGCCCGTGCAGCTGGCCGCCCGCTGCCAGCACATCCGCCGTTGGGCCATTCCGCGCGCTGATTTCCCCCTGGACCGCCCCGGCTACCACCAGTGGCGCAACACGCTCAAGAAATACCACGCCGAAGTTGCCGGCCAACTCCTGACCGAAGTAGGCTACGACGAAGCCACCATCGGGCGGGTGCAGGCCCTGCTGCAAAAGCAGCAGCTCACCCGCGACGCCGACATGCAGCTGCTGGAGGACGTGATTTGCCTGGTATTTCTGGAACACTACTTCCTGGATTTTGCCCGCCAGCACCCCGAGGAGAAAATCATCGTCATCGTGCAGAAAACCTGGCGCAAAATGACCCCGCAGGGCCACGCCCTGGCCCTACAGCTCCCGCTGCCCGCCGAGGCTCAGGCCCTGGTAGCCAAAGCCCTGGCCTAGCTTCCTCGCCGGCATCTCATGACCTAGGCCTACCACCGCTCCGATAACGATAAGGGCCGGGTAGGTAATCTGCTGGCTGGCGACCAGCGCCGGCAGGGTGCGCACCGGCCCCACGGCCAACTTCCGCTGAGGCAGGGTGAGGTGCTGGACCACGGCGGCTGGCGTGTCGCCCTTGCCCATTTCGCAGTAGGCGGCGGCAATTTCGGCGGCTTTTTTCAGGCCCATGTAAATCACCACGGTGGAGTTGCTTTGCATGGCCAGGCGCAGGTCCACCGACAGGGAGCCGTCCTTTTTGGTGCCCGTCACCATCCAGACGCCCTCACTGATGATGCGGTGGGTCAGGGGAATGTCTTCGAAGCCCAGGGCCTGCATGCTCGAAATCCCGGGAATGTAGTGCGTGGCAATGCCGTGGGCGCGGGCAAACAGGATTTCCTCGAAGCCCCGCCCGAAGATGAACGGGTCGCCGCCCTTGAGGCGAATGACGCGGCCCCGGGCCCGGGCTTTTTCCAGAATCAGCTCGTGAATGGTTTCCTGGGGCGTGTAGTCGCCGTAGGGCTTTTTGCCCACGTACACGCACTCGCAGCCGGCCGGGGCCAGGGCTAGCAGCTCCTGGTTGGCCAGGTTGTCGTAGAGAATGACGGCGGCGGTTTGCAGCACCCGGTGGGCTTTGAGCGTGAGCAGCTCCGGGTCGCCGGGCCCCGCTCCCACCACGTAGAGCTCCGGCACCACACCGGCCGGGTTTTCCTGCTGACTACTCAAGGACTTAGTTTTTTAGATGCGGGGGAAGAAAGCAGGCTCCGCACCTGCACGGCGGCCAGGGCCCCGGCCGTCAGCAAAGCGCCCAGGGCCAGGCGGCGCCACCGCCGGGTGGCCGGCACCTCGAAGCCGGGGCCGCCGGCCAAGCCGGCCGTTACCTGGTTCAGGGTGCGGACCTTGGCGGCAAAGTCGCCGGCGAGCTGCTGACGGATGGCGGGCATCTTCTGCAGCACCGCGTCGAGCTCGTCGGGCAGGGCTTCTTCCAGCACGGCCCGCACCCGCTTGGCCACCGTGGGCGACTGGCCGTTGGTGGAAACCGCAATTTTCAACGCCCCCTTCTGCACCACCGACGAGAGGTAAAAGTCGCACAGCGGGGGCGTATCGGCCACGTTTACCAGCAGGCGGTGGCTCCGGGCAGCCTGCTTGATGCGCGCGTGCAGGGCCGGATCGTCGGTGGCGGCAAACACGATATCAGCTTCTTCCAGCAGGGCGTCGGTGTAAGCTTCTTCGCGCAGCTGGACTTTGGGATGCTGCGCGGCCAATTCCCGCAGGGCGGGCAGAAAAGTGAGGCTGACGACCGTTACGGCCGTGGCCGGGCTGCTGCGCAAGATGGCCGTGAGCTTTTCCAGTCCCACGTTGCCGCCGCCAACGAGCAGCACGCGCAGCTGCTCTAATTTGAGAAAGACCGGAAAAAGTGGATTGGCACTGGGTGGGGAAAGCATGAGCAAGGATTGAGAAAAGATGATAAGCGTAAGGTGCTACAAGCTGCTTACGGAGCGGCCCCAACGGAACTCAATCCCGCTGCTACCGGCTCTTCCCAAAACTCAAACTCGGCGGCCGGAGCCTCGCAGGTGGAGCAGTGGTAGTTGGGCAGGGCGGCCCAGCGCGTGCCCGGCGCTACGTGCTGGCTCGGGTCACCATACTCCGGGTCGTACACGGTCAGGCAGCGGTGGCAGCGCGGCAGGGCCGTTGTGGCGGGCGGCAGGCTCTCGATTGAAGAAGGCGCGGCAGTCTCGGTTTCCGGCGGGGTTTCGGCTCCGATTTGGGCGTAGAACTGGTGGCAGAGCTCGGCCAGGTACCAGCCCAGCATGTCGGGGCGTACTTGCTGGCGGAAGGAGACGAAGTCGCGGGAATTGGGGTTAAAGTCGCGGGTGTGCAGGATTTCGTACTGCTCGGCCCCGCTGCGCCCCGGCTGGGTGCGGATGATGATGGAGCCGAAAAGCCCGGTTTGGGGCCGGGTTTTGATGGCAAAGCAGAGCTGGTAGGTGCGCACGTCCTCCTCGTGGAGGTAGCGCACCAACTCGTGCTTGAGGGCCAGGCCCGCTGGGCAGTTATCCTCGACCTGCCAGTTGAGCTCGTTGGCTGCGTGCCGCACGTTGATGCGGTGGCGGCAGAGCACGGCGTCCCACTGCGGCCGGTCGGCGGGGGCAATACCTTTTATAATCAACGACTTCCAGGGCGTGGCACAAAGCTGGCCCACGCGCGTGTGCAAACACACCCGCGCCAGGTCGCGCAGGAAAGCCACCGAAAACTGCTCGTTGCGCCGGTAGATGCCCAGCCACAAATGCTGCCCGCTGCGGTTGAACCCCTCGTAATACGGCAGCATAAAAGGCGGCAGCGCCAAGGCCCCGGCCACCACCCGCGGCCCCAGCGGCTGAGTGGCGCTGACCTGGGCGTAGAGCCGGGCGCCGGCCGTGGCTAAGTCAGCGGTAAACTGCCCGGCGTCGGCCAGCAGCACCCGCTCCAGGGCGGCGCTCAGCACCGGCACGTCCTCGGAATACACCAGGTGGGGCCAGGCGTAGAGGTGGCCGGTGCGGGGCCAGCGCACGTGCAGGTGCCAGTAGTTGCTGGTTTCGGCGGCAATAAAGTTGAGGTGGCCGGTGAAAAACGGCACGAACGTCTGCCGGCTGTCGACCAGGTTGATTTTCAGCCGGGGCCGGTAATCGAACAAATCCAGAATGTCCTTGTAAACGCCTTCCCGCAGCCAGGCGGCGCTGTAGAACACGTCCTCGCCCACGTAGGAGCTGACGATGTTGGGGTGGGCCTCCGGGTCGGGCTCGGCCAGCACCCCGGCCGCGGCCAAGGCCTGCAGCAGGGCGCGGCGCCGGGCCGGCTCCACGGTGAGCAGCAGCTGCTGCCGGTGCCCAAGCTGCACCTGCTCGATACCGGCCGCTTCGGCCGCGCTGAGCACGGCCAGCAGGTCGCCGGCTGGCACGATACCGCCGGGCAGGTTTACGGCAATCAGGGAGTTAGAAGAGTCAGCGGAAGTCATGGTGTAAATCGGGTGGAATGCGCGGCTAGCGGGTGGTTTAGGGAGTGGCGGGAACCAGCGTGGCTAGCTCGGCGGCCAGAATCTGCTGCACCTCGGGCCGGCAGGAGCCGCAGCCGGTGCCCGCCCCGGTAGTAGCGCAAAGGGCTTGGAGCGAGTCGCAGCCGGCCGCTATGGCCTGGCGCAGGTTGTCGGCGCCCACGTTGTTGCAGCTGCACACGAGCTTGCCCAGCACCGGGGCGGCGGGGCGGCCGCTACGCAGCAGCTGCAGGCGTTTGTCGCTGAGCTCGGTTTTGCCCTCAATCAGCGCCCGAAACTCCTGAAACTCGGTTTTGTCACCGATGAGGATGGCGCCCACCAGCCGGTCCTGGTGCACGATGCACTTTTTGTAGTAGCGCCGGGCCTTGTCGATAAAGGTAATTTCCTCGTAGCCCGGCACGCCGGCCGGGCACTCGGGCAGACCGATGCTGCACAAGTCGAAGCCGTGAATCTTGATGATGTTCATGAATGTGCTGCCCTGGTAGACGCTGCCCACGTCGCCGCTCAGGTAGCGGGCCACCACGGCGGCCTGCTGCTCGGCGGCGGCCGTAATGCCGTAGAGCGTGCCTTCAAACTCGGCAATTTCGCCCAGGGCAAACACGCTGGGGTCCGAGGTTTGCAGCCGCTGGTTGACGACCACCCCGCGGCGGCACTCCAGCCCACTGTCCCGGGCCAGCTCCAGGTTGGGCACCGTGCCGATGGCCAGAATCAGCGCGTCGCAGTCGAGGCGCCGGCCGCTTTTCAGGCCCACGCCGGTGAGGCGGGAGCGGCCGTAGAACAGCTCCACCTCGTCGTTGAAGTACAGCTCGCAGCCCTGGTCCACCATTTCTTCCTGCAGCAGCTGACTACCCAGGGCATCGAGCTGCCGGTCCAGAAACCGGGAAATTCGCTGGATGATGGACACCCGCACCCCGGTTTCGCGCAACGACGCCGCCATTTCCAGCCCCAGCAGCCCGCCCCCTACGATGACGACGTGGGCATTCTGGGCCGGCAAGTGACTGGTAAACGAATCGGCATCGAGGCGGCTGCGCATGGTGAAGATGCCGGGCAGCGCGGGCACGTTGCGGGGCACCGCCGCCCGGCTACCGGTCGCCAGGATCAGCACGTCGTAGTCGGTGCGCTGCCCGCGGGAATCCACCACGTACTTTTCGGCCCGGTTGACTTCCTCCACGCTCACGCCCCGGCGCAGCTCGATATTATAGCCGGGCTCCTCTTCGTCGCGCATTTTGACCAACTGCGCCCACTGCTGGTGCCCGCTGATGTAGTCGGGCAGCATCACGCGGTTGTAGAACGGGAAGTCTTCCTTGCTGAAAATAGTGATACTGTCGTCCTGGTTGAGCTGCCGGTAGGCCTGCACGAAGCCAAAGGCTCCCGCCCCCGCTCCTACCACCACGATGCGCTGCCGGGGCGGGCGGTACTTTTCGAGCTGCACGGCGCAGAACTTGAAATCGGGCTCCTTGGAAATGGGGTCCACGGCGCCCGAGGTCAGGTTGTTGGCCCGGTGCAGGTCGGAGCCCAGGATTTTGCCCCAGTGCATGGGCAGAAACACCACGCCCGGCCGGATGCCCGCACTCAGCCGGGCCGCCACCCGCACGCTGCCCCGCCGGGAGCTGACGGTCACCAGGTCCCCTTCGGCCACCTGGAGGGCGGCGGCATCTGCGGGGTGCAGCTCGACGAAGGCCTGGGGAAGGTGCTGGCGGAGCTTGCTGACTTTGCCCGTCTTGGTCATCGTGTGCCACTGGTCCCGGATGCGGCCGGTGGTCAGGATGAAGGGAAAATCCTCGTCGGGCGCTTCGCTGCGGAACCCGGCCGCCACGGGGTGAATCCGGGCCCGGCCGGAGGGCGTGTAGAACTGATGGTCGGTGAAAAGGCGGGGCGTGCCGGGCGTGGCCTGCGCGGGGCGGTAGGGCCACTGCACCGAGCCGTGCCGGCGCAGCACCTCGTAGGTCAGGCCCGCAATGTCCAGGGTGGTGCCGGCCGTCAGACGGGTGTGTTCCTGGTAAATAGCCTCGGTGGAGGGAAAGTCGAAGCCGGCAAACCCCATTTTCTGGGCAAAGCGGCAGATGATTTCGGCATCAGGCAGGGCCTCACCGGGCGCGGCCACTACCCGGGGCAAATAGCTGATGCGCCGCTCGGAGTTGGTCATGGTGCCCTCCTTTTCGGCCCAGGCGGCGGCGGGCAGAATCACGTCGGCGTAGGCCAGGGTTTCGGGCTTATTGCTGATATCCTGCACGACCACGAATTTGGCCTTGGCCAAAGCCGCTTCCGCCTGCCGCACGTTGGGCAAACTCGTAAGCGGGTTGGTGCACAGGATCCAGATGGCCTTGAGGCGGCCGTCTTCCAGGGCCTCGAACATTTCGGTGGCCGTGAAGCCGGGCTTATCGGCCAGCGGGCCGCTGCCCCAGAACTGCTGCACCTCGGCCCGGTGGGCGGGGTCGGCCAGGTTGCGGTGGGCGGGCAGCAGGTTGGAGAGGCCCCCGACCTCCCGCCCGCCCATGGCGTTGGGCTGGCCCGTGAGGGACATCGGCCCCGCCCCGGGCTTGCCAATCTGGCCGGTTAGCAAATGCAGGTTCAGCAAACTCAGGTTTTTGTCGACGCCCACCACGCTCTGGTTCAGGCCCATGGTCCACATCGACAAAAAGGCCTGGGCCGAGCCGATGTAGCCGGCCGCCAACCGAATATCGGCCTCCGCCACGCCGCACAGCGCGGCCGATTCAGCCACCGTCCGCTCCAGAATCAGCTGCTGGTACTGCTCGAAGCCCTCGGCGTGCTGCCCAATGAAAGCCATATCCAGGTCCCCATTTTCCAGCAGCACCCGGGCCAGGGCCTGGTGCAGCACCACGTCGGTGCCGGGAATGAGCTGCAGGTGCACGTCGGCCAGGGCGCAGGTGTCCGTCACCCGCGGGTCCACGACGATGATTCTGGTAGCAGGGTTAGCCGCTTTGTGGGCTTCCACGCGCCGCCACAGAATCGGGTGGCACCAGGCCGGGTTGGCCCCGGTTACCAGCAGGCAGTCGGCCAGCTCGATGTCGTCGTAGCAGACCGGCACGCTGTCCTCGCCCAGGGCCATTTTGTAGCCCACCACCGCGCTGCTCATGCACAGGCGGGAGTTGGTGTCAAGGTTGTTCGAACCGATAAAGCCCTTCATGAGCTTGTTGAGCACGTAATATTCCTCCGTCAGGCACTGCCCCGAGGCGTAGAAAGCCACCGAGTCGGGACCGTACTGCGCAATGAAGGTCCGGAACACGGCGGCGGTGCGCTCCAGGGCTTCGTCCCAGCTCACCCGCTGCAACGGGCGGCTTTTGCTGTAGCGCATCTGCGGAAACAGCAGCCGGTCCGTCCGGTCGTTGACGGTGTACTGCAAATTCAGGCCCTTGCTGCACAGCGCCCCGCGGTTGACGGGGTAGTCGGGGTTGCCCGTCACGGTCACGTCGCCGTGCTTGTCGGGCTTGACCAGCACCCCGCAGCCGACGCCGCAGTAGCAACAAGTGGAAGCAGCAGCGGGAACAGTCAGGGCCATAGATACGGGTGAGTGAGTGAGGTACTAAGCGCCGGCCAGCGTCAGCGGGGCTTCGGAGGTAGTTTCGGCCGTGGCTTCCCCAATTTCCTTGCGCACCAGGCGCACCAGCAGCACCAGGCCGCCCACGGCCGCCACGCCGATACCGATGTAGAGAAAAGCCGTGCTGTAGCTGATGGAGGCCGATTTGAACAGGAAGCCGACCAGCATGGCGCCCAGGTTGCCGCCCGCCCCCACCACGCCGCTCACGCTGCCCAGAGCCTGCTTGTTCACGAAAGGCACAATGGAGTAAGTGCAGCCGTTGGCCATTTTCAAAAACAGCGCAAACCCCAGCATGGCGGCAATGGCCAGCGGCAGGCTCGGGGCCAGGGCAAACAGGGCAATACCCCCGCCTTCGAGCACCAGCAGCCCACTCAGCAGCAGCCACTTGCCCCGCAACCCGGCGTGGCGCCCCACCAGGTCACTGACCCAGCCGCCCAGGCCCCGGGCGAAGATGTTCATGAACCCGAAGATGCCGGCCAGCATGCCGGCCATGACCAGCGTGGCCCCGAAATGGTCGACGAAGTACACGGCCGCCACGTTGTCGATGGTAATTTCGATGCCGAAGCAGGCCCCGTAGGCCAGGGCCAGCACCCAGGTGCGGTAGTCGCGCAAAGCCAGCAGAAACGTGCCCTTGGGCTTTTGCGCCGCGTCGCGCGGAATGTCGGCGTAGTTGCCCCGGGGCGTATCGACGGTGTACTTGTAATACAGCCAGGCCATGATGAGCAGAATAACCCCGGGCACGACCATGGCCAGGCGCCAGGAATTGGCCTGATCCACGTAGCCCAAGGAGACGAAACCGGCGGCCACCAGGGGCATCACCATGTTGGCAATACCGCCGCCGAGGTTGCCCCAGCCCCCGGCCACGGCGTTGGCCGTGCCCACCACGTTGGGGGCAAACATCATGGAGGTGTGAAACTGAGTGATGACGAAGGAGGCCCCGATAATGCCGATGGCTAGGCGAAACAGCAGGAAGCTTTGGTAGCTGTTGCTCAGCCCGATAAGCATCACCGGCAGGGCGCCCACCACCAGCAGCAGGGTATAGGTCAGGCGCGGACCCAGCGTGTCGCAAAGCTTGCCGATAACCAAGCGGGCCAGGATGGTAGCCGACACCGAGGCAATGACGATGTTGCCGATCTGGCCTTTGTCGAGGTGGAGCTGCTCGCGCACCAGGGGCATGAGGGGCGCAATGCCGAACCAGCCGAAAAAGCAGAAGAAAAACGTGAGCCAGGTCAGGTGAAAGGTGCGCATCTGCACGCCTTTCCCGGAGAAAATGGCGAGTTTATCCAGCGGCCGGGCACTCAGTGAATCGTCCATGTCGACAGAGAGTTAGAGGAGAAGTTGGCAGTGAGGAACAGTGGCGCGGAGCACAAAACCCGCGCTTAGTTTTTGAACAGGACGGGCTTAAACGTGAGCATGGCCCAGGCCCACTGGTTATACTGCTGCCCGGCGCGCCCTTTCAGCGCATCGAGCGAGGCCGTGGCCACAAAGTGCGAATAGCCCAGCTTGAGGTTGAACTCCGGACTCACGTTGGCACTGAGCTGCAGATCCAGCTCCTCGCCCAGCCGGCTGCCCAGGGCCTGCTCGGTGGTGCCCGCCGCATACACCCGGGCCGCCGACTCGAAGTGGTGCAGGTGGGCCAGCAGGCTGGTTTTGGGCGCCAGCTTGAAATTGGTTTTCAGGTAGAAGTCCACCAGGCCGGCGGTGCGGCCGTTCTGCCCGTGGTTGTTGCCCACGTAGAAGTAGTCCATGTGGCCGTAAAAGGCGTGGTTGGTGCCGTAGAGCGGCACGAAGGCGTGGTTGCGGGAGTCGGTAGCGTCGGAGCCCGACAGGTAATCGAGGCCCAGCGTGAGCGGGGTGAGCTTGGTGGCCAGCGTCACGCTGCCCGCCGCCAGATAGGCCCGCACGGTGCGGCCGGCGGCATCGTAGCCGGTCTGGTAGTAGGCTTCGGCCGCCAGGGTTGCCCGGCCGGCGGTGGCCTCGCCGGTCAGGCCGTAGGTTTGCCGGTAGTAGGTCGTGGAGTCGGTCCGCTGCCGGCCGTCGTTGAAAAACAGGGCCGAAAGTTTGCCGCGGGTCCAGTCCTTGTGCAGCCATAGGTACTCCATGGACTTGTAGTTGTCGACCCCGCCGTAGTAGGTGTCGGCGAGCTTGGCGGGCTCCAGGGAAAACGACTGGTTGAACCCCGCCCCGCCGTGCATGGCAAAGCCCGAGCTGTCGGCGTACAGAAGCTTCAGCGCATCGTGGCTGCGGCCCTGCTGGGCCCAGTCGAGCCCGCCCAGAAACCGGGCGTTGTCGTAGTCCAGGGCCTGCCGGCCCACCCGCACGGCAAGCCGGGGCGTCAGGCGGTATTGGCCGTAGGCTTCAAAGACGTTGAACAGGTTGGGGTCGGTTTTATACACCTGGCTGGTGCTGCCCCAGATGCGCACGTCCTGCACCGACAGCCGCACGCTCACCTTGTCACGGCCGTAATCCAGGTTGAGGCGGGAGCGTTGCTCGACGAAGAAAGCCGGCTTTTCGCGGGGCGTGTTCACCGTCCGGAACCCGTCGCGCAGCTCGGTCCGCGGCCGGATTTCGGCCGACACTACCACCTGCCCCACCGCCGCCGAGCCGGGCAGCAGCGCCACCGCCAGCGCTACCCAAGAAAGTCTATTCGCAGTACAGTTCTCGGGCATAGGAGGTGGTTAAGGATGAGCAGGAAACGAATTGAGCAGATGGCGAAGCTTCAGCCGGCTTCCAGGCCGATGAACACCAGCCCATCTTCAACCTTAATCGGGTAGGTCCGGATGCTGCACTCGTCCCCGTTCAGGCACTCGCCGGTGAGCAGGGAAAAGGTGCGCTTGTGGAACGGGCAGGCCACTTTGGGCTCACAGGCTTCGCCGGTACTACCGATCATGCCGCGGGCCAGGGCCATCTGCTGCTTGTGCGGGCACAGGTTCTGGGTGGCGTACCACTCGCCGCGGCGGGCGAAGTTGAAAATGGCAATCTGCTCGCCTTCCACCAGGGCGCAGGCCCCGCCGTCGGCCGGAATATCCGCGGCCGCACACACGGGTACCCACGTTACGTCAATGACAGCTTCCATCGGTTGTAGCTTGAGTTGAAAGGGTTTGGGCGGCGAATGAGCGGCGCTGCAACACCACCCACCGCGCCCGTTTTGCTTCGTTGGTATTCCGGGCCGCCCCGAGGTGGAGCGGCAAGGACTTCGTCTGAAAAAGTGCTTCGAAGGCCCGTTACCAGGCTTTTACAATCTTCTGACCCCGCACCGGCTCGAACTCAATCGAGGGGTCTTTGAGCGTGGGCGCATTCACGAAGTGGGTGAACTGCCGGCGCAGCTCGGGGTTTTCGACCACCTCCCGCCACTCGCAGTGGTAGTTCTGAATCAGCAAAGCCATTTCGGCTTCCAGCTCGGCACAGATACCCAGGCTGTCGTTGATGACCACGTTTTTGAGGTAGGCCAGGCCGCCGTCCAGCTTGTTGAGCCAGGTGGCGGTGCGCATCAGCGGGTCGGCGGTTTTGATGTAAAACATCAGGAACCGGTCGAGGTAGCGCACCAGGGTTTCCTTATCCACGTCGGTAGCCAGGAGCTGGGCGTGCTGGGGCTTGGCCCCGCCGTTGCCGCACACGTACAGGTTCCAGCCTTTCTCGGTGGCAATGATGCCGAAGTCCTTGGCCTGGGCCTCGGCGCACTCCCGCACGCAGCCGCTGACCCCGCTTTTGAGCTTGTGGGGGGAGCGGATTCCCTTGTAGCGGTTCTCGATTTCGATGGCCAACGACACGCTGTCGTGCAGCCCAAACCGGCACCAGGTGCTCCCCACGCAGCTTTTCACCGTCCGCAACGACTTGCCGTAGGCGTGCCCGCTCTCGAAGCCGGCATTAATCAGCTCCTCCCAGATGTCGGGCAAATCACTCACGTGGGCCCCGAACATATCGATGCGCTGCCCGCCGGTAATCTTGGTGTAGAGCCCGTACTTCTGAGCCACCCGCCCAATGACCATCAGCTGCTCGGGCGTGACTTCGCCGGCCGCAATGCGGGGCACCACCGAGTAGCTCCCACCCTTCTGGATGTTGGCCAAATACCGGTCGTTGGTATCCTGAATCGTGTTTTGCTTGACAATCAAATCATTCCACAAACCCGACAGAATGCTGCCGATGGCCGGCTTGCAGGTTTCGCAGCCATCGCCCTTGCCAAAGTGGTCGAGGGCCGCGTCGTAGGTGCGGATGTCGTTGATTTTGAGCAAATCGAAGAGCTCCTGCCGGGAGTAGTCAAAATGCTCGCACAGCACGTTCTTGATGTAAGCGCCCTGGGCCAGCAGCGTACCGTTGATGAGGTCCTTGACCATGGGCACGCAGCCCCCGCAGCCGGTGCCGGCCTTGGTGCATTTCTTCAGCCCCTCCACCGTCGTGATGCCCAGCTCGGTCACGGCCCCGCAGATGGCGCCTTTGGTGACGGCCTCGCAGGAGCAGATGAGCGCCTCGTCGGGCAAGCCCAGCACGCCCGCGCCTTCGGCGGCCTCCCCGCCCCGGGCGCCCAGAATCAGGTCTTCGGGGTGGGGCGGCAGCACGATTTTGTTGTTGACCGTCTGCAGCAGCAGGTTGTAGGCTTCCGCGTCGCCGATGAGCACGCCGCCGAGCAGGTACTTGCCGTCGGGACTGATGTTAATGCGCTTATAGACGCCGCTGTGGGCGTCTTCAAACACGATGGCGCGGCTGTGGGGCTCGGCAATGAACGGGTCGCCGAAGCTGGCCACGTCCACACCGATGAGCTTGAGCTTGCTGCTCATATCGTAGCCGGTAAAGGCGCGGGCCCCTTGCGTGAGCTGGCTGGCCACGACCTCGGCCATGTCGTAGCCGGGCGCGACCAGGCCGTAAATCATGCCGCCGTGCAGGGCGCACTCCCCGATGGCGAAGATGCGCGGGTCGCTGGTTTGCATTTCGTTATTGACCACGATGCCGCCCCGCAACCCTACTTCCAGGCCGGCGAGTTTGGCCAGCTCATCCCGCGGGCGGATGCCGGCCGAAATCACCAGCATGTCAACTTCCAGCTGGGAGCCGTCGCCGAAGTACAGGGCTTCGATGCGGCCGTTGCCGCCGATGCTGCTGGTGGCTTTGTTGAGGTGAATGTTGAGGCCCAGGGCTTCGAGCTTGGTTTGCAGCATCTGGCTGCCGGCCGCGTCGATTTGCCGGGGCATGAGGCGGGGCGCAAACTCAATGACGTGGGTTTCGGGCACGCCCAAATCGAGCAGGGCTTTGGCCGCTTCCAGGCCCAACAAGCCGCCGCCCAGCACGGCCCCACGCTTAGCAGTAGCGGCATAGGCTTTAATTTCCTCCAAATCCTCGATGGTGCGGTAGACCATGACGCCGGCTTTTTCCACGCCGGGAATGTCGGGCACGAAGGCCGAGGAGCCGGTGGCCAGCACCAGGTAGTCGTAGGGCTGCACCAGGCCGCTGCGGGCGTGCACGGTTTGGCTGGCCCGGTCTATTTCCTGCACCGCGTCGCCCAGGTGCAGAGTAATATGATGGTCGTGGTACCACTGCAGGGGCGCCAGCAGCAGGTCGTCAGCGGTTTTGCCGCCGAAGTATTCGCTCAAATGGACCCGGTCGTAGGCCACGCGGGGCTCTTCGCCGAAGACCACCAGATTGAAGGCCGAGGTTTTGGCGAGCAGCTTCTCGCAAAACTTGTAGCCCACCATGCCATTGCCGATGACAACGACGGTAGGAAGCGCCTGCAGTACCATATGCCTAAGGGTTTAGGACGACGAAAGGAAACGGGTTTTAAGAGTGGGTGGGATGGGTAGAGCGGAGCGGTAACTCGATGAAAGGCATCAAAATACACGCCCTTCAAAAAACACACTGATTTCACCGTGCTTTTCACAAGTATAGACAAATGCACCCTAATACAAAAGGTCTTTTTCCATATTTTATGAATAATTATTCAAAACATACCCTTAGTAAATGGGTGTATTTCATAAATAATCATTTTTGTTTCTTCAGCTTTCCTAAGCCAGAAGCTAGGTCTATAAAGCCAGGATGCATCCCACTCGGGCTGTAGTTTTGGCTGTGCCGGAGTTCTTTTTGAGGCCTACTAAAACACACTAAAGCCCCGCTGAAACGCTGCTCAGCGGGGCCTGTACTATAAGATTAGGCGACTTTCGCGGCCGGCTAAAAGAGCAGCCGGTCGGCCAGGGCTTCGATTTCCGCTCGTTGCATCAGCCCCTGCCGCCACTCGGCCGGAATCTGCTCGGCCCCGAAATACAGTCCGGCCAAGCCGCCCGTAACTGCGCCGGTGGTATCGGCATCGTCGCCCAGGTTGACGGCCGTCAGCACGGTATCGGCGTAGAACTCGCCGCGCAGCAAACACCACAGGGCCGCTTCCAGGGTGTGCACCACGTAGCCCGACGACTGAATATCGGCTTCGGGAATCAGGGCCAGCTCTTGGTCCAGCACCCGGGCGTACCGGTCGACTTCCTTGGCTAGTTTGGGCAGCAGGCCGGGCGCCACTTCCCGGCCCAGCCGCTGATGAGCCTGCGCCGGGTGTAGCCCCTGCAACAGCCCCCAAGCCATTTCCAGATACAGGTAGCAGCCCAGCGTGGAGCGGTAGTGTCCGTGGGTAAGGCAGCCCACTTTATGCGTAATACGCTGCCGCTCGGCCGCGTCGGCGCGCTGCCAGAGCGGGTGAAACACCAGGGGCAAGATGCGCATCAGGGCGCCGTTGCCGTTGTCGTACTCCCGGGTGCCGCCGGCTTTTTCGGGCGCTACGCCTTCCCGCAGCCGCGCAATGGCCTCCCGGGTGGCAATGCCCACGTCGAACACCCGGCCGTGGGGCGTCCAGTAGCCCGCGTCCAGCCAGTTGACGAAGCGGCGGCTCAGGTCGTGCACGTCAATGGCGTAGGCACCGATGTAGGTTAAGGAAGCGGCCAGGCAAAAGGTCAGCGACGAGTCATCCGACCAAGTGCCGGCGGGCTGCTGGTGGGTGCCGTATTCGCGCAGGCTCACCACGGGGTCGAGGCGGCGGCGGGCCCGGCTTTCAAACTCCACGGGCACGCCCAGGGCATCGGCAACGGCCAGGCCCAGCAGGGCGCCGCGGCATTTATCAGAGTTCATACTAAAGCTGTTTGTCGGCAAAATAGCCGGTTTATTCGGCAACGGACCCTGATTGGATCAAACCACATGATTGTGTAGGTCACATCCGCGGCCCGGAACTTACCTTTGCGGCATGAACGACGCTGCGCCCCTATCTGCCTCCAAGAAATGCCCCCACTGCGGCTTTTGGTCGCCGTGGCAGCAGAAATCGGACGACGTGTGCCAGCGCTGCGGGCAGCTACTCGACCCGGTCCGTAACCGCAGTGAGCAACAGCGGGAGCTGGAAGCCCAGGAGCCGCTACCCCAGTTTATGCGCATCGAAATAACGCCCGAGGACAAGGGGCTGGTGCGCTTCGGCAAGCAGATTATCCGGGGCGGGCAGGTGGCCTTTGCGGCCACCGTGTCGTTTATTCTGTGGTTTCTGACGTTGGCCGCCGGCTAAATGACGCTGCCCCGCGAGTTTCGCCGCCCGGCCTTCTGGCTGCCATTGCTGGTGTATGGGCTTTACCAGGCCAACGCCCGGCTTGGGCATTACCCGCTGCCCACATTGGTCACGGCCTACCTTTCCGATTTGCTGGCCATGCCCGTCATCCTGACCCTGGCCCTGGTGGTGCAGCGGCGCTGGGTGCAGCGCCGCGCCACGTTCTGCCTGCCCGATTCGTGGCTGCTGGGAGCCTGGCTCTACGTGTCGGTCTGGTTTGAGCTGCTGCTGCCCCTGCTCTCGGCCCGCCACGTCGGCGACTGGCTCGACGTGGTGGCCTACGGGTTGGGCACGGTGGTGTTCCGGCAGCTTTTGAACCGGCCCGCTTAGGTCGGCCGGAACCTTCCCCTCGGCCTTGCTCGTAGAACCGGGCTTTAGAACGGCCGCCCCGCGGGCGGACCCGCTCTGGTGATGGACCTAATTCCGCCCTATGTTTTCCGATTTGCAGCGCGTGCTGAACACCTACTGGCAGCAGTTTCTCTATATTTCTCCCAAGCTCCTCATTGCCTTTATCGTGCTGATCCTGGCCATTTTTGTGGCCAACCACCTCAGCAGCCTCATCGGCGGCAAGCTGCGCAAAAAGTCGCACGACCCGCTGATGGCCGACTTCCTGACCCGCTTCAGCAAGTGGGCCCTGATTCTGGCCGGCGCGGTGCTGGCCATGGAAGTCGTGGGCCTCTACGCCATTGTGGGCGGGGTGGTGGCCGGCGCGGGCTTGTCGGCCTTCATCGTGGGGTTTGCCCTCAAGGACATTGCCGAGAACTTCCTGGCCGGCGTGGTGCTGGCCTTCAACCGCCCCTTCCACATCCACGACACAGTTCAAATCAAGGACCTGGTGGGTAAAGTGGAGGACCTAAGCCTGCGCGTAACCCTGATTAAAACCTTCGACGGCAAGCACATCTTCCTGCCCAACGCCATGGTGCTGCGCGAGCCGCTCATCAACTTCACCCGGGACGGCTACATCCGCCAGGATTTTCTGGTAACGGTGGACTTTGGCGAGCAGGGCAACTCCCAGCACGCCGCCGACCTGCTGCTGCGCTACGTGCAGACCAACCGCGGCGTGGAGGAAAAAGAGCCGCACACGCCCTACGTCATCCTGGAAAAGGCTACCGCCACCACCGCCGACCTGCGGGCCTACTTCTGGGCGTATTCCGAAGATTACCGCCGCGGTACCCTGGAGCTGAAAAGTGAGCTGATGCGCGACGTGAAGGCGGGCCTGGTCGAAGAAGGCTACGCGGTGCAAAGTGTCGTGCAATAGTTTTATCGGGTGGGCGGGCCCGGAAATACCCGTTTTTCGCTATCATGCGTTGAGGTAAACTGGTTGAGCTGCGGCCCGCGCGCGTCTTTTGCTCTCCGCTCTTTCTGCCGATGCCCAAAACCTTACTCCACCGAACCCTTAGCCCCCTGCTGCTGTGGCGCTTACGCCACGTCAACGACCGGGTGTACCTGATTCTGGTGAGCGTGCTGGTGGGCGGCCTGGCGGGTCTGGCGGCCGTCATTCTCAAAACTTCGGTGCAGAAAGCTCAGGAGCTGCTCTACTCCTGGGTGCCCGAGCAGGACCGGGTGTTTGCCCTGTTTCTCTACCCTATCATTGGTATTGGCCTCACGGTGCTCTTTACGCGCTACGTGCTGGCCGGCTCCCTGAGCCGGGGCATCGGACCCATCATCTACAACATTGCCCGGCAAAGCAGCATCGTGCCGCGCAGCAAGCTTTACTCCCAGCTCGTCACCTCCTTCCTAACCGTCACCTTCGGCGGCTCGGCGGGTCTGGAGGCCCCGATTTCGGTGACGGGCTCGGCCCTGGGCTCCAACCTGGGCCGGATTCTGCGGGTGGGCCGGCGCGAAAGGCGGCTGCTGGTGGGCTGCGGGGCGGCGGCGGGCGTGGCGGCCATCTTCAACAGCCCCATTGCCGGAGTGTTGTTTGCCGTCGAAGTTATCCTCTCGGAGCTGTCGGCCCCGTTTTTCATTCCGCTGCTCATTTCCTCGGCCACAGCTACGGTCGTATCCAAATCGTTGTACGCGGGCCAGCCCTTCGTGCTCGTAACTACCACCTGGCCGGTGCAGGGCATCCCGTTCTACATTCTGCTGGGCTTGCTCACGGCCCTGCTGTCGGTGTACATGATCCGGATTTACTTTCTGGCCGACAAGTACTTTGAGCGCAAAAAAGGCGTGTTTCTTAAAGTGCTGCTCGGCGGCCTGGCCCTGGGCATCATGGTGTTCATTTTCCCCCCGCTCTACGGCGAAGGCTACAACACGGTGCAGCTGCTGCTCAGCGGCCACCCCGAGCGGCTCACCGACGCGTCGCTGTTTTCGGTGTACCGCGACGAAAACGTGTGGACCCTGCTGCTCGTGGCCGCGGCCAGTATGCTGCTCAAAGTGTTTGCCACCTGCATTACGGTGGGCTCGGGCGGCAACGGGGGCATGTTCGGCTCGTCCCTGTTTGCCGGCGCCCTTATCGGCTTCATTGCCGCCCGCCTGATTAATCTGAGCGGCCTCTACCCCATTTCGGAAGTGCACTTCGTGGTGCTGGGCATGGCCGGCACCCTGGCCGGCGTGATTCACGCCCCGCTGACGGCCATCTTCCTCATTGCCGAAATTACCGGCGGCTACGCCCTGTTTGTGCCCCTGATGGTGGTGTGCTCCAGCTCCTACCTCATCACCCGCTACTTCGAGCCCTACTCGGTGTACACCCGCAAGCTGGTGACCCGCGGGGTGTACATGCACGCCGACCGCGACCGGAGCCTGCTGGCCCAGCTCGACCCAATGTCGCTGATCAGTACCGACTTTCTGCCCGTGAGCCCCGAAAGCACGCTCGGCGAGCTGGTCACCGTGTTTCGGCACGCCACGCGCAACCTGTTTCCGGTGGTCGACGGCGGCGGGCGGCTCGTGGGCATCGTTTCGCTCGACACCGTGCGCGACGCTCTCTTCGACGACGAGCACTACAATACCACCCGGGTGCAGGACCTAATGACGCCCCCACCGGCCTTCGTCAACCCCGACGACACCATGCTCGACATTCTGCGCTGCATGGACCAGCTCAACGCCTGGGCCCTGCCCGTGGTCAGCAACGGCCGCTACGCGGGCTTCATCCTCAAATCCGCCATCCTGGCCAGCTACCGCCGGCAATTGCTCAAGGAAACGGAATAGGGCGTTAAGGTGCGAATGGGGAGGAAGGTGCTGATGCTCGTCTGTCATTGCGAGGCGTAGCCGTGACCATCCGTCCTCTGCGCAGTACGACCTGCCCTTTTACCAAAAAGCCCTTTATTCCAGCCGGAGTAAAGGGCTTTTCACAGTAGAACACTCCGCTCATTTCAGAGGATGGATGGCTTCGCGCTGCTCGCCACGACACGCTTTTTTCATCTCGCACATTTTTCACATCTCGCTCATTCGCCACACTAAACCATTCGCACATTCCACCACATTCGCACCGGAGCACATTAATCCCTCGTACCTTGCTGCTGCATGGCACCTATTTTATCAGCGCCTTCCGTGGCCGTAGTCGGTGGTGGGCCGGCCGGCTTGCTGGCCGCCCAGCGCCTGGCCGAAGCCGGCTATCCGGTCACCGTTTTTGAGGCCCAGCCCACCGTGGGCCGCAAGTTTCTGGTGGCCGGCCACGGGGGCTTCAACCTGACCAACGCCGAGCCCCTGCCCGACTTCAGCCACCGCTACGGCGCCCGGCAAGCCGATTTCGACCGTTTCCTGAGCCACTTCACCCCCACCGACCTGCGCCAGTGGCTCCACAGTCTGGGCATCGAAACCTTCGTGGGCACCAGCGGCCGGGTATTTCCTACCGACGAATACAAGCCGGCCCAGGTGCTGCGGGCCTGGCTGCAACGGCTGGCGGCGCTGGGCGTGCAGCTACGGGTGCGCCACCGCTGGCTGGGCTTCACGCCCGAGCGGGCCCTGCGCCTGCGCGACGAAGCCACCGGCCAGGAGTTCAGCGTGCAGCCCGCCGCCACGGTGCTGGCGTTGGGCGGGGCCAGTTGGGTTAAAACCGGCTCCGACGGGCAGTGGACCAGTCTGCTCAGTGCCTGGGGCGTGACCCTGGAGCCGTTTGCGCCGTCCAACTGCGGGGCGGAAGTAGCCTGGTCGGAGTTTTTCCGGGTTAAAGTGGGCCGCGCCCCACTCAAGAATATTGCCCTCGAATGCGGCGGGCAAACCGTGCGCGGCGAGCTGCTGCTGACCGACTACGGCGTAGAAGGCACCCCAGTGTACGCCCTGACGCCGCCGTTGCGCGCGGCCCTGCAGACGCCCCAGTCGGCCCTGCTCTACCTCAACCTGAAGCCCGACCTGACGGCCGAGCAGCTCTGGCAGAAGCTACGAGCCCCGCGCAATGGCAAATCCTTGGCGGTTTACTTGGAGAAAACTCTACGGCTAGGCCCGCCCGTCCCGACGCTACTGCGGGAGTTGGCCCCGGCCGAAGCCGGGGCTTCCCCCGAATCGTTGGCCGCCCTGCTGCAGCGCCTGCCCGTTCCCGTAACGGGGCTGCGGCCCCTGGACGAGGCTATTTCAACGGCCGGCGGGGTAGCCTGGCCGGAAGTTGACGAAAACCTGATGCTACAAAAACTGCCGGGCGTGTTCGTGGCCGGCGAAATGCTGGACTGGGAGGCACCCACCGGCGGTTATTTGCTACAGGGCTGCCTGAGTACCGGGGCCTGGGTGGCCCGCGGGATACAGCACTGGCTCCGGCCCCAACCGGCGTAGCGCGGCACTACTCCTCGTCCGGAATTTCGACACCCCGGGCCCGGGCTTCCGCCTTGGCCAGAATGCCTTTGGCCTCGGCCAGCAGCTGCTCGCCCCGGTCCATTTCCTTGCGGTAGAGCAGGGCAAAGAGAATGAAAAACGACACGATGGGTAGCACGCACCCCAGCGCAAACCACAGCCAGAACGAGCGGCCGTAGCTGTAGGCGCAATATCCCGTGGTAAGCGGCAGGAAGGACAAGGCGCAGAAGAAAGCCAGCAGGATATCAATAAACATAACGGGGCCGTTGGATGCTGACAGGGTAAGGGCCGGGCGGCGGCGGGCGGCTACCTAAGGTACGGTTCTGGCCGGCCATAGGCAAAGAAAACCGCGCCTTTTTGTAGGAGCTTAACCGCCCCACGGCCCGGATGTTGGGTGGCCCGCGCCGAATGTTGGGCCGGGCAAACACCACCTTATACCCTGTTTTCCCGTACCTTCCGCAGTACGCCCCCTTCCTCTCGTTTGTCTGCCCGCCCCCCGAATGCCCATGTGGGACCATCAAAGCCTATTCCGTGTCACGGCCCAACTCTTCGCCGACGGCATTTTCAACCTGCTCGACCGCAACCTCAAACCCGAAGTTTTCCTGCTTGGCCTCGCCTCCGCCCGCGAAACCGACGAGCCCCAGGCCGTTGTCATTGAGCCCGCTACTCACCGCTACTCCCCCGCCGACTTTGCCGAAGTAAAAGCCCAGGCCGCCGCCCTCGAACCCGACGGGCCCCGCGACATGGTCTACCACCTGTACTCCACCGACCAGGACCGCTACGAAAAGCTGCGCTGGTACGATTTGATGCGCCGCTCGGCCCTGCACATCCTCACCGACCTAAGCGAAGCCCGCGGCGAGGACCGCATCAGCTTTTGCTCGTTGCCGGTAAGCTTGCACGGGTATCTGGTAGTCGTGGTGCTGCAATTGTCGAGCGAGGCGTATCACAGCTACTATTCCCTGCCGGTAGTGCAGCGCGGCACCCGCTCGCCGTCGTTGCTGAATGCGGCCGTCTACGAGTTTCTGCAGGATTGCTCCCGGGCCCTGCGTGAGTCGGATACGGATGAGGACCGGCCCGTGCTCGACCGGGACTACAACGAGGTGTTGCGCGCCGCCGGCCGCCGGTTTATGCTGCGCGCCGCCGCCGGCAGCCACGGCCTCTACGATGCCTGCAACGGGGTGGCCGCCCTGCGCCACGAGGGCGACGAAGGGGTGGGCACCATGCTGGTGGCCCGCCGTCACCACCCGGCCGTAGTGCCCGTGCTAACCCTGGAAACCCCGATTCCGCTGCGCGACCACCGCTCGATCCGTAAGCTACTGGAGCTCAGTGAAGGGCGCACGTCCCTCATTACCGATGCCTCCGACGTGTTTGGGCTGGGCCACGTGGTAGAGCCCAGCGACCCGCACTACGAGCCGCTCTTTACGGTGCATTTTACCAAGCACTACAGCTGGGAGCTCAGTCACGCGGGCCAGGTGATGATGAAAGTGGTGTCGAATACGCCCCGCCTGCCCCAGGGCCGCGTCGATGCCGAAAACTTTGCCCGGGCCGTAGGGCGCATTTTTCCCCAGGTCGATGAGCCCGGGATTGCCTACCTCTGGGAGCTTACCCAAAACGCCACCAAGCAAACCAACGGCACCATTCTGGTTATTTCCGAAGGCGCGGCCCAGGAAGCAGTGCGCCTCACCCGGCAGTGCTTCCGCGTGACGCCCCGCATCATGACGCCCTCGGTGCTGCGCCTGGTGACCAACATCGACGGGGCCGTCTTCATCGACCCCACCGGGGTGTGCTACGCCATTGGGGCCATCCTCGACGGCCTGGCCACCGAGAAAGGCGACTCCTCCCGCGGCTCCCGCTTCAACTCGGCCGTGCGCTACGTGGAAAGCAGCCGCTACCCCTGCCTGGCCATCGTCGTCAGCGAAGACGGCCTGATTGACCTGCTGCCCCCGCTGAAACGGTGAAATGGTGAAGTTGTGAAGTTGTGAATTGACGTTCAACGACCCCTGTCATTGTAAGGCCGAAGGCCGTGGCAAACCGTCCACTGCGCAGGTAGACTCTTCCTTTTACCAGAAAGCCCTTTCCTACCGCGTGTAGGAAAGGGCTTTTTATAGTAGAGGGCGCAGCATATTTCGGCAGACGGACGGCTTCAGCCTTTGGCTTGGCAAGAACAGGGAAGAATATGCCTCCGGCGCCAACCGAACATCAACTCACCATTTCACAAGTTCGCCATTTCACCCTTTAGCCATTCACGGTGCGCATCATCTGCTCGGGGTAGCGCGGGCCGGCGGCTATGCCTTTGGGAGCAATTTCGTCGAGCTGGCTCAGCTCATCCGAGCTGAGCTGTACTTGCAGCGCGCCCAGGTTTTCTTCCAGGTAGCTAATGCGCTTGGTGCCGGGAATCGGGACGATGTCCTGGCCCTGAGCCAGCACCCAGGCCAGGGCCAGCTGGCTGGCCGAGCAGCCTTTCTGGCCGGCCAAATCCTTGATGCGGGCTACCAGGTCCAGGTTTTTCTGGAAGTTTTCACCCTGAAAGCGGGGTGTGTGGCGGCGGTAGTCGTCCTGGTCGAGGTCGTCGAACGTCTGAATCTGGCCGGTGAGGAAGCCGCGGCCCAGGGGGCTGTAGGGCACAAAGCCGATTCCCAGGTCGTGCACCGTAGGCAAAATTTCGTCTTCCGGGTCGCGGCTCCAAAGCGAATATTCGGTTTGCAGGGCCGAAATCGGGTGCACGGCATGGGCCCGGCGTACGGTGTCGGCGGCGGCTTCGGAGAGGCCCAGAAAGCGCACTTTGCCTTCTTCCACCAAGCGGCTCATGGCCCCCACCGTTTCCTCGATGGGCGTGCTGGGGTCGACGCGGTGCTGGTAATACAGGTCAATGTAGTCGGTGCCGAGGCGCTTGAGGCTGCCTTCGCAGGCCTGGCGCACGTACTCGGGCCGGCCGTTTACGCCGCGCTTGGTGGGGTCATTCGGGTCGCGCTGAATGCCGAACTTGGTGGCCAGCACAATTTGCTGGCGCCGGCCCTGGAAGGCGCGGCCCACCAGCTCTTCGTTGAGGTAAGGCCCGTACATGTCGGCCGTGTCGAAAAAGGTGACGCCCAGCTCCTGGGCCCGGTGCAGGGTGAGGGTGCTTTCGGCGTCGTCGCGCTGGCCGTAGAAGTCGGACATGCCCATGCAGCCCAGGCCCAGGGCCGAGACGCGCAGGCCTTGCTGGCCCAAATTGCGAGTTTCCATGTAGTGTGGTTGGTTGTGGTGAAACAGTAACGAGCAGGTATAACCTACGAGTCGCCGGATTGATTGGCTGCGCAAAGTAAATCCGCCTTATCGTTTTGGCGGGTCGTGCGTTAAAAGCACAAACTCATTCGATTATGGCTACTCCGACCCGACAAACCAATATTCCGACTGCCGCTGCCACCTTCGACCAGGACGAGCGGCTGCGCTGGGTGGAACGCGTGGCCCGCCTCATGGACAGCCAGTTCGTGCTGCCCGGCACCTCCTTCCGCTTCGGCCTCGACCCAATTCTAGGCCTGCTGCCCATCGTCGGCGACTTATCCACCTTTGCCGTGTCGGGGGCCTTGCTGATGACCATGATGCGGCACGGGGCCAGCGGGGCCGTGGTAGTGCGCATGGTGCTCAACATCCTGATTGACACCATCGTGGGCGCCATTCCCATCCTGGGCAACATCTTCGACTTCGCCTATAAAAGCAACGACCGGAACGTGGCCCTGCTGCGGGCCCACTACGCCGAGGGCAAGCACAGCGGCAGCGGCCGGGGCCTGCTCACGGTGGTGCTCATCGGCTTTTTGATCTTCCTGGCCGCCCTCATCTGGGGCCTCTGGACGCTGTCGGCCTGGCTCTGGCAGTACGGCAGCCAGCACTGGTGGTAAAGCTCCAGTGGAAGCTGCGTACTGCCCAAACCAGGCCGATATTTTTTGTTGAGGTCTAGGACGGCGTGAACGATGTAGAGACGCATACTTGCGTCTCAATCGTTGCTGATGTTACAACTATTGTCGTTCAACGACAAGACGCAAGTATGCGTCTCTACATCGTTCAGCAAGCATACATAGTTGTTTGTGCAGTGCGCTACCTGTCTACTCCTGCTCTTCTTCGGCTGAAATAGCGGCCGGGCCTTCGGGCAGAGTCAGCAACGGACCCAGCAATAGGGCGTTGGCAAACAGGCGGGACGTGCCGTGCCAGTAGTGGCGGAAATTGGGGTCGTCGGCGAAGAGCACGACCCGGCCGGCTCCGACTTTGCTCACCACCACGGCCGCCGAGCTGCTGATTTGCTGCAGGTTGCCCTTCGAGACGTAGCCGCTTACCAGCGGCTTGGCCGTGTACTGGGCTACGGTAGCGTAGGGGTTGCGGCTGGGCTTGAGGAAGGTGGTGCCGTTGCGGAAGACGTAGAGCCGGCGGCTGGTCAGCCCGAAGCCGATGGGGTTGGTAATGTCAATGTCGGCCGAGTAGATGGAGCCGGCAATAGCCCGGGTTCCCTCCTGCTCCTGCTGCACGAAGTCGGCGCGGCGGGCCAGGGCAGCTTTGTCTTTGACTCCGGCCGTGGCGGTGGTATCGGCCCAGCCGCCAGAAGCCGGAATCAGCAGCTTTTCCTTGACGATGCCCTGCTTGATGGCCCACTCCGAGGCGTTTTTCAGGGTGATGAGGGTGCCGCCGTCCTGCACCCACTGCCGCAGCCGGGCCACGGCGGCTTTGTCGAGGCTGGCGTAGGTGCCGCCTACCAGCACCAAGCTGGTGTAGCGGCCCAGCGGGGCCCGGCCGAAGTTGCCGACTTCAATCCGGCTCAGGGGCACGCCTAGCTGCTGGCTGGCCACAAACCAGGCCTCGCCCACTTCCGAGGCATTAGTGCCCTGGCCCACCAGAATAGCGGCCTTGGTTTCGGGCGCCGTACGCACGTTGTTGGAGCCCAAATCAATACCCTTGGCGCTAAAGCCCGTGCCGACGCTGGTAAAGGTGACCTGGTTTTGGCGGCTAATGCGGCTCACAATCTGGAAGACGGAGTCGGCCGGCAGCTTCTGGGCCGCTACCGGAATGACCAGCGTGCCGTAGCCAAAATCGGTGGAGCTTTCGGCCGTGCCGGCGCTGAAGGGCTTGAAGCTGACCTTGGCCACGAGGCCGGCCCGCTGCAAAGCCGTCAGGCTGCGCGGGGCGTTGTAGTCGGACCAGGGCAACAGGTAGGCGTAGGCGCTCTGGCCGCCGCGCACGGTGCCGTTCAGGGGTTTGACGGCCTGCACCGGTGCGCCTTGTACCAGACTGGTATTCTTCTGCTTAGCTACCGCCAGCCCGTAGGCGTGGGCCTGACTCCAGCCGGTTACGTCGTAGAATACACTGTCGTGAAAGGCGGTCAGCTCCTCAAACAGGGAGTTGACGATGCGGTACTGGGGCTGGGCGGTGGGCACCACGTAGGCCTTGCCTTTCTCAAACGGCTGCTTGTCGAGCGTGACGGATTTGCCCAGCTCGTGCACCTCGATTTTGTGCTGGAGCAGCAGGCTTAAGAACTTGTTGGTCAGCGTCTCGTCCTGGGCGTTGCCGAAAACGTAGGCTTTGGTCGGAAACTTGCGGGCGTCGCTTAACGCCGAGGCAAAAAACTCGCGCTGATGCTTCAGATACAGCTCTTTTTCCTCTACTGCCCCGCGCACCGTGGCCAGGCCGGTAGCCACGTGGTTGCGAATCGTGAAGGGAAACGTGACCACGCCGTTGGTGCCTTCCTGGGCCAAACCCCGGGAGCTGCCCACTTCGAAGGTAATGCCCACCCCGCCCTGAAAATCGGGGTAGGTCGAGCCGTAGATGGGCGAAAGGTTGTCGAACTGCTCCTTGGTCCAGTACAACGAGCCCAGGTTGTCGAGGGCCTTGGCAAAGTACTTGGCCAGGTGCACGTTGAGCACTTCGTAGGTAGCCCGGGGTATCAGGTCGTTTTCGGTGCTGAAGGGCTTGGACGGCTCAAAGTAATACGTCCCGTTGGTGCCCATTTCGTGAAAGTCGATCATCACGTTGGGGTACCACTCGTGGAAAAACGCCATCCGGGCCCGGCTTTCGGGCTGGGTTAGGGCCAGCCAGTCGCGGTTCAAATCGGTGTAGAAGTGGTTGGTACGCCCGCCCGGCCAGGCCTCGGTATGTTCCCGGTCGAGCGGATCCGTGGGGTTGGGCCACGACTTATTCTGGTCAAACCAGTGCGAAGCCCGGTCGCGGCCGTCGGGGTTTTCCAGCGGGTCGAGAGTAATAACGGACTGCTCCAGCCACTGCTGGGTTTCGGGGCTGGTTGAGGCCGTCAGGTAATACGCCAGCAGCAGGGCCGCTTCGGAAGAAGAGCTTTCGTTGCCGTGCACCCCGAAGTTGAGGCTGACCACCACGGGCAGCTTGCCGTAATCCGGCGTGGGCTGCGCGGGGTCGACCAGGGCGCGGCGGGCCTGCTGCAAACCCGCCAGGCTCTGCTGATTCTGGGGCGCGGTGATGGTGGCCACCACCTGGGGCCGCTCCTCAAACGTCGTCCCAATCGTGCGTAGGCTCACCCGATCCGACACCCGGTCCAGCTCCCGCAGGTAGGCCACAATCTGGTCGGTGCGGGTGTAGTGCGTACCGATGGCGTAGCCCAGAAATTTCTCCGGCGTGGGGATGTTGGGGTCGAAGGTGCTGGCTTGGGCGGCGGGAAAAAAGTAGCTATTCTGGGCCGCGGCCGGGTTGTGGAGTGCCAAGCCCAAAGTCAGTAAAGCGGCAGAAGCGTAGGTTTTTAACATGGAAAAGGAAGTCGAAAGGAGTTGTATTTCGATACGTAGTCGACGGTCGTGTCAAGCAGCCCTAGCGCGACATCTGGCGGGCAGATGTGATTTGGCGTCTGTCATCCTGAGCTTGGCGAAGGACCTTACCACGCTAGAACAAGTCGTTCAACTGCTATAAGGTCCTTCGCCAAGCTCAGGATGACATATACCTTGGCAACGTCAGCACGCGAGATGTCTCGCTAGGGCTCGACAGGACGTTCTAAAGGGAGCCGCTCGGACCTTAATACCCCGGATTCTGCTCCAGGCTACGGTCGGCCACTAAGTCGTTGAAAGGAATGGGGAACAGCCAGCGGCGCTGGTCCGTGACGCCGAGCACGGTGCCGGCGCGGCCGGTGCGCACCAGGTCAAACCACCGGTCGGCTTCGAAGGCGAATTCGACGCGCCGCTCGTTTTCGATGGCCAACAGCAGAGCTTCAGCGGTGGCGGCTTTGCTGGGCTCTACTCCGGCGCGGTTGCGCACGGCGTTGAGGTCGGCCAGGGCGTCGGTGAGCTTGTTTTGCTTGGCACGGGCTTCGGCCCGGATGAGGTACTGCTCGGCCAGGCGCAGCACGTAGCTCGGGTCGTCGCGCTGGGCCGAGCGGCTGTAGAGGTTGCCGTAGGTCACGCTGCTGCCGTTGATGGTCGTGGAAGCCAGCAGGGCCGAGCGGCTGCCGCCGGTGGCCGGGTCGTTGAGCAACGTAATGGCGGCCGGCACGGGCTGGAAGTTGAACTGCCCGCCCAGGGCACTCGGGAACCAGTTGTTCCACATGCTGTTGGCGTCGGAGTTGCTGAAGGTCAACTCAAACACGGACTCCTGGCTTAGAAACGGAGCGGTGGAAATGGCGCGGTAGGGCGTCACGAGGCGGTAGTTGCTGCTGCCGATAACCTGGGTGGCGTAGGCTTCGGCCTCGCTCCACTGCTGGCGGTAGAGGTGCAGGCGGGCCCGCAGAGCCCGGGCGGCGGCTTTCACGGCCCGGTTGCGGGTGGCGGTTTCGGGTAGCAGGCTTTCGGCCTGGGTCAGGTCGGCCAATACCTGGTCGTAGGTCTGGGCCAGGGTGCTGCGGCGCAGGCCGGCGCCGTTTTCCTTGCTGCGCGTCGGCGTGAGTACCAATGGCACTCCGCCCCAGCCCCGGCCCAAATCGAAGTACACCAGGGCCCGCAGGAAGTAGGCCTCGCCGAGCAGCTGGTTTTTCTCGGCCGCCGGCAGCAGCGGGTCGTTGATGCCGGGCAGGGCGGCCAGCACGTTGTTGGCCCCGTTCACGGCCTGGTACATCTGGGTCCAGGCCTCGGTAATCAGCACGTTGTCGGCGCTGAGCTGGTTTTGGTCGATTTGCAGAAACTGGTTGAGCGTGCCGTTGAAGCGCACATTGTCGCCGGGCAGAAAGCCCAGTACGGGCCAGTTGAGCTGGTAGTACGCCTGCACCCGGTCGTAGACGCCAATGGTGGCCGAGCGGGCACTGCCGGCGTCGGTAATGGCCTTGTCGTCGGCGAGCTGCTGCACCGGCGTGGGCTCGAGCAAATCATCGCAGGCCGTGATGCTGAGCGTGGTAGCACCGAGCAGGGCCGCGAAAAACAGGTGGTGTATCGTGGATTTCATGGAAGTCTATTTTGATTTTATTCCGCCGGTCATGTCGAGCAAGGCGAGACAACTCGCGGGCTGAGGTTGTTTGGTCTGTCATGCTTCATCTGGCGTCCGCCCAGATGAAGCATGACAGAGGAAGTGGGAGTGCAGTCGAAGCGGTAGAAGTGTTTCGACCGGCAGCCGCCAGATGAAGCATGACGGCTTTTTGCTCTTCTACAACCCGACCGTGACGCCCACCTGGAAGGTGCGGGGCTGGGGCACGGTGGCCCAGTCGAAGTTTTTGGTATTGCTCACCCCGCTCTGGGAGTTGACCTCGGGGTCGAGGCCGGAGTAGGGCGTGAGGGTGAAGAGGTTAGCGGCCTGCACGTAGATGCGCACCGAGTTCAGGCGGGCTTTGGCCAGGGTTTCCTTCGGGATGGTGTAGCCCAGGGTGAGGGTGCGCAGGCGCAGAAAGGAGCCGTCTTCGAGGTACCGGTCGCTCAGGTTTTGCACCACCCCACCGTAGTTGTTGCTGGCTGCGTTGGTGGTCAGGCGCGGAATGTCGGTCTGGTCGCCGGGGTGCTGCCACCGGTCGAGCTGCTCGCGCAGGTAGCCGATGTTGCTCTGGGTGCCGCCGTGCACGAGGAAGAAGCGGTTCATGTTCATGATTTTGGCCCCCTGCTCGAAGTTGAGCGAGAAGCCAAAGTCCACTCCTTTATAGGTCACCGAGTTGGTGAGGCCGCCGAAGTAGTTGGGCCAGGCATTGCCCACCAGCTGCCGGTCGGCCACGGTGAGTTGGCCGTCGCCGTTCACGTCCTCGTACTGGGCGTCGCCGCTTTCGGGGTTGACGCCGGTTTGGTGGTAGAGCCAGAACGAGTAGAGCGGAGCGCCTTCCTCGAGGCGGAAAATGTCGCGGGAGCCGGTGGTAATGGGCGCGGCCAGCTTCTGAATCTTGTTCACGTTGCGGGCCAGGTTTACCGTCGTGCTCCACTGCAGCGGGCCTTTAGCCAGCCAGTTCACCGTGGCCTGGGCCTCAAAGCCCTTGTTGCTGACGGCCCCGTAGTTTTCGACTACCGAGGCAAAGCCGGTTTTGCGCGGCACCGGCACGTTCAGCAGCAGGCCCGAGGTGTACTTGTCGTAGTAATTCAGCTCCAGCTGCAGGCGGTTGTCGAGCACGGCCGCGTCGAGGCCCACGTTCCACTGCCGGGTGCTTTCCCAGCTCAGGTTGGGGTTAGCCAGTTGCAGCGGGGCCGTGCCGGGCAAGTCGAGGTAGTTGGCCCCGCCCTGCACCAAACCCAGGGCGGCAAAGTCGCTGATGCCGGCCTGGTTGCCGGTTTTGCCCACGCTGGCCCGCAGCTTGAGCTCCTGAAACACGTTGAGGCTCTGGATGAAGCTTTCCTCGCCCAGGCGCCAGCCCAGCCCTACGGCCGGGAAATAGCCCCAGCGGTTGTCGCGCCCGAAGCGCGACGAGGCGTCGGCCCGCACGCTCACGTCGGCGGTGTAGCGGCTCTTATAGGAGTAGGTGGCCTTACCGAAAAACGACACCAGCCCGGCCTGGGAGCGGGATGAAGAACCCGTCTGCGTAGCGGCCGAGGCAATGGTGGTCAAATCGTTGCCGGGAAACTGCTGGCCCAGCAGGCTGGTGCGCTGGAAGGTGTTGCGCTGCAGGGTATTGCCCACCAAAGCCTGCAACGAGTGGTTTTCACCCAGCTCGACGTTATAGTTCAGGGTCTGCTCGTTGAGCAACGTTATGTCGCGGGAGAGGTAGGACGAAGCCGTGCCCCGGGGCTGACCGGCCAGGATGAGCGTGTTGTTGAAGTTGTTTTCGTACATGTCGTTGAAGTCGATGCTCCAACTGCTGCGTAACGTCAGGTTTTTGAGGAAATGGTACTCGCCATACACGTTGGAAATGACGCGCGTGCCCACTGCGTCGTTGTTCAGCTGGTCAATCAGGGCCTGGTGGTTGTCGAAGGAGCCGTACTTGGCGTAGGAGCCGTCGGGATTATACACCGGCAAATTCGTGCGCGGAAACAGGGCCGAGTTGATGACGCCCACCGGGTTGTTGTCGTTGCTGCTCACGTTGCGGTGGGTGCGGGCCAGGGCCGTGCTGGTCCCGATGCGCAGCTTGTCCGTGACGGAGTTGTCCAGGTTGACGCGCAGCGAAAACCGGTCGAAAGCACTAGGCCGGGCAATGGATTCCTGCTGAAAATAGCCCGCCCCGATGTAGAACTGGGTTTTGTCCGAGCCCCCGGCCGCCGACAGCTCGTAGCTCTGGGTCTGGGCCGTGCGAAACACGTCGGAAAGTCGGTCGAAAGTGGGCTGCTCCTCGGGCAAGCCTCGCCCGCCGGACGCCACCGAGCGGTAGGGTAATTGCGCCGGGTTGCCGCCGTCGTTCAAAAACCGCTCATTTTCCAGCTGGGCCAGCTCGGGGCCGGTTACCAAATCGTACTGCTTGGCGGCCTTCGACCAGCCGTGGTAAGTATTGAAGGTGATGCGGGTTTTGTCACCGGCCTTGCCGCGCTTGGTCGTAATGAGCACCACGCCGTTGGCCCCGCGGGAGCCGTAAATGGCCGTGGCGTTGGCGTCCTTGAGGATTTCGATGCTCTCAATATCCTGGGGATTCAAATCGGCCAGCGGGTTCGACGACACCTGGTTGCCCAAGCCGGTGGCAATCAGGTTGGTGTTGTTGATAAACACGCCGTCGACGACGTAGAGCGGGTCGTTGCTGGCATTCACCGAGTTGCTCCCGCGGATGCGGATGAAAATGCCCCCGCCCGGCACCCCGGAGTTGGCCGACACCTGCACGCCGGGTGCTTTGCCCTGCAACAGCTGGTCGGGGCTGGCGGCGGGAATGTCCTTCAGCGCGTCGCCTTTCACCGAGCTAATGGCGCTGGTCAGGGTTTTGCGGTTCTGCTCGCTATAGCCCGTCACCACCACTTCGGATAGCTGTTTGACGTCGGCTTTCAGGGCAATGCGCACCGCCCCGCCCGTGGCATTCACGGTCTGGGTTTCGTAGCCCACCGCGCTGACCACCAGCGTACTGCTGCCCGCCGACAAGCTCAGCGTGAACTGCCCGCTCGGGTCGGTGGAGGCGCCAACGGTGGTGCCTTTCACTACGACCGTGACGCCGGGCAAGGGGCTGCGGTCGGTGGCGTCGGTAACGGTGCCGGTGACGGTTTGCGCCGCGGCCGACTGCGCCAGGCTCGGGCTGGCCTGGAGGCACACAATAGCGGCTGGCACCGCCAGAAGAGTAAAGGATTTCATAGGAAAATGGCGGTTTTGAAGAGCAAAATGCTCTAGTGCTCTCGGCCAATCCTGCCTGTTTTCAGCTACTCCGGACGCGTTTGCACCAAGCTACCAGTAGGTTGCGCAGCCAAACTCGACGACCCTAAAGGCCGGAATTTGCCCAGCGCAACGCTGCAAGCGAAGCCGAACGGGGGCGTGAGTGTCGCAAAAACAGGGTTCTTCCCTCCCGGTCCCAACTCGTGCACAGTCGGGCTAATTCAGGTGCTTGCAGCCGCTGAAATAGGATGATGAGAAGAAAAATTGGATTGGCCAGAAGGATAAATCTGGCAGCCGGGCCCCGAAACCGCTCGAAAACGGCGTGGACCTGGCCCGCAAGGCGCACAAGCAGCCTTGCGGAAAGGGTGCAGCAAGCCAACGTGCTAGGTCAGCCGACTACGGGAGCAAACAAGAAGGAAGAAAGGAAGTACCTGATCCTTAGCAGCTCAAGCCCGGCGCGGGCATACAGACCGCGCAACACAGCATGCCACAACAGCCCGTGAGCTGGGCGGCGCGGGGTGCGAGGAAGGCGAGGGAGCTGGTGAAGGCTTTCACGGCGTTGTTGTTTTTATATGGTCAGGACTTGGCACCGTTCCGGATGTTCCGGGGGTTGTCGGCGTTTCATAGAGCCTGTCTCTCCACGCCTCTGTATAAAAACAATCCTTTGATGGACTCAAGAATTGGTGCTCCAAAGGTAAAGCGGCGAAATTCAGAAACGCAAATATTATTTTTCAGCCGGGTAACATCCGGAGTTGCTACGGCGAAGCTTAGCCCACCAAAAAACTTGCACTACGGGCCGCGCAGTCTATATTTGCCCCTGCCCGGCTTCGCGGCTTGCCCGAAAAAATGGGTACTCAGGCCACCGGAATTCCTGCTTTTCTACCCGCATGCACCCCGTAAAGCCATTCGAAAACCGCTGTTGTTGTTGCCCCGCAACTACCTGACTTCCGCGTCGTGGGGGCCGTGTGCGCCGCCCGTTTTCCATTGCTTTTCGCTTTTTGCATGACTTCTGCTTCCGTCGCCGCCCCACGGCCCGACCTGGTGCGCGGCATCCGCCGCTGGGATTTCGTGGCCCTCATCATTAACATCACCATCGGGGCCGGTATCCTGGGTTTGCCGGCCAAGATTTACGCCCTGGTCGGCGCCTACAGCCTGGTGGCTTACGGAGCTGCCGCGGCCATTGTGACGCTGATTATTCTCTGCTTTGCCGAGGTCAGCAGCCGCTTCAGCGGGGCCGGCGGGCCCTACCTCTACGCCCGGGAAGCCTTCGGGCCCCTGGTTGGGTTTGAGGTGGGCTGGCTCCTGTGGGTGTCGCGCCTGGCCAGCTTCGCGGCCCTCTGCAACCTGTTCGTGGACTACGCCGCTTACTTCTGGCCCGCCGTGGGCGCGGGTGTGGGCCGGGCGGGGCTGATGGCCGCCTTAATTACGGCCCTGACCCTGCTGAACCTAGTGGGCGTGCGGCGGGCTTCACGGGCCAATAACGTGTTTACCGTCAGCAAGGTCCTGCTGCTGGTGCTGTTCACGGTGGTCGGGTTGTTGTTCGTCGATTGGCGGGCATTTTCCTTTGCCGTGGCCCCCTCCTACACCGGCTTTTCCAGCGCCGTGCTGCTGCTGATTTTCACCTTCTCGGGCTTCGACGTCGCCGCTATTCCGGCCGCCGAAATCCAGCAGCCCCAGCGCAACGTGCCTTTTGCCTTGTTCACGGCCATTGCCACCGTGGCCGTGCTGTTTCTGCTGGTCCAGGTGGTCTGCATCGGCACGCTGCCCGATTTGGCCTCGGCCGAGCGGCCCCTGGCCAGCGCCACCCAGCAGTTTCTGGGCCCCGTCGGGGCCGCTTTCGTGGCGGCGGCGGCCATGCTCACGGCCCTGGGCACGCTCAACGCCCTGATGCTCACGGGGCCCCGCCTGCTGTTTGCCCTGGCCGAGCAGGGTCAGATTCCGGCCTTTTTCGGCGCCACGCACCTACGCTTCCGCACGCCTTACGTGGCTATTCTGGTGTCGGCGGTGCTGAAGCTGGCCCTGGCTATTTCCGGCACCTTTATCTACGCCCTGACGCTGAGCACGATTATTCGCCTGTCTTACTTTGCTTTGACCTGCGCCGCCTTGCCGGTGCTGCGGCGCCGCTACCCCGAGCGGCCCGCGCCGTTTCGGGTGTGGGGCGGCGCGGTAGTAGCGGCTTTGTGCGTGGCCTTGTGCCTGTGGCTGCTGTCGAACAGCGCGGCGAATGAGGCCCGCGACGTGGCCCTGGTCGCCGTGGCGGGCTTGGTCTTGTACGTGCTGTATAGCTGGCGCCGCCCGGCCGCGCCCCGCCGTTTGTAGCCCCGCTACGCGGTTAACTCTCCTCCTGTCCTTATCCGGCTTTGCCGGGCCTGATTCCTGCCAATGCTTTCCACTCCCATTTCCTCCGTTGCCATCCGCACCCCGCAGCGGGTGGCCGAAATTTCCTGGTTTGACGACCTCTGCGGCGGCGACACCCAGTATTTGAGCGTGCTCGACGGGGCTTACCGCAGCTCCTGGGCCCACTGCCGCGACATCGTGCTGCGGTCCGAGGAGCTGGGCTACTCCAACATCCTGCTGCCGACTTCCTACACGGTGGGCCAGGACGTCATGACCTTTGCCGCCGGCATTGCGCCCCAGACCTCGCGCATCAACCTGCTCACCGCCATCCGGACCGGGGAAATTCACCCGCCCATGCTGGCCCGGGCCCTGGCCTCGCTCGACCACATGCTGGAAGGCCGCCTGACCATCAATATCATCAACTCCGATTTGCCCGGCCTGCGCGAGGTGCCCGAGCTGCGCTACCAGCGCTGCGCCGAAACTATCGAAATCCTGCGCCAGGCCTGGACCCAGGAGCGCATCGTGCACAAGGGCGAGCTGTACCAGTTCGACATGCCCTCGGACCCGGCCAAGCCCTACCAGCAGAACGGCGGCCCATTGCTGTACTTCGGCGGCACATCGGAAGGCGCCCGGGCGGTGTGCGCCCAGTACTGCGACATGTTTTTGATGTGGCCCGAAACCGAGGAAATGCTCTACGACACGATGCAGGACCTCAGCGCGAGGGCCGCCGCCCACGGCCGGCAAATCGACTTCGGCCTGCGCATTCACGTCATCGTGCGCGAAACCGAGGACGAGGCCCGGGCCTATGCCCAAAAGCTCATGTCCAAGTTTGACCCCGTGAAAGGGGCCGAAATCAAGAGCCGGGCCCAGGATTCGTGGTCCTTGGGCGTGCACCGCCAGAACCAGCTGCGCGAGCACGCCGACATGGAAGGCTTCGTGGAACCGTTGCTGTGGACCGACATCGGCAAGGCCCGCTCCGGGGCCGGCGGGGCGTTGGTGGGCAACCCCGACCAGATTGTGGAGAAACTCAACCGCTACATGGACATGGGTTTCCGGGCCTTTATCTTCTCGGGCTACCCCCTGCTCGGCGAGGCCGACTACTTTGCCCGCTACGTGCTGCCCCGCCTGCCCAACGTGTCCATGCCCCACTTCCAGGGCCGGGTGCCGCGCGAAACGCCCGTCACCCCGCTGACGACGGCCCCGCTGCGGTAAATAGTCCTGGTTTAAAAGAACGTCATGTCGAGCCCCGCGAGACATCTCGCGGGCAATGGTAATCTTCTTCCGCCTGTGATCCTGAGCCTTGGCGAAGGACCTTCCTCACCTACCCCACCAAGCCTGATACCAAGGCGCCCCCGTACTCACCGGTAGCAAAGGGCTTTCGTACGTTGTACAAAGTTTGTCACTGAGGCGAGGAAGCTCCTTCGCTACACTTCGTTGCGCTCAGGATGACAAATGGAACAATGACAGGGTAAACAACCTCGGCCCAAAACCCTGCCCAACCCCCACCATCCTAGTCCGGGCCGCGTGCCTTACCTTTGCCGCGTGCTTACTTTCCGTCCTTCCCTGCTGCTGGCCGTGGGCTGCGCAGCCCTGGTAGCTGCCTGCAGCACCGGCCCCACTGAGCAGCAGCAAGTTGAGGCTGCCGAAAAAGCCGTGCTGGCCAGCCACGATACCCTTATGGCCCAGATGGGCCAGCTCTACGACCTGCGCCAGCAGCTCCAAAAGGCTCCCGGGCCCGACACCACGCTGGCCGGCCGGCAGCGCCGCAACCTGCTGCGGGCCGACGCGGCCATGATGGGCTGGATGCACCAGTACCGTAAGCCCGCCGACACCGTAGCGGCCCCGGCCAAGCTGCGCTACTTTGCCGCCCAGCAGCTCAAAATAGATTCCGTGGGCCGGCTCATGCGCCAGAACCTTGACTCGGCCAAGCTGGTTTTACAGCTGGCTACTCCCGCCGCTAATCCTTCCGCTCAATGATTTCCTTCTCGTTTCGCCGCATTTGCCAGGTTGCTTTGCTCACCGTAGGCGGCGCCCTGGCTCTTTCTTCCTGCTCCGATAAACCTGACACGGCCCAAACCCTGCCCTACTACGGGGAGCGGGACGTGCGCCCCCGCGCCGACGGCGGCCCGGCCGATACCATCTTCGCTTCCATTCCCAGCTTCACACTCACCGACCAGGACGGTAAGACCATTACCAACCAGACCTTTGCCGGCAAGGTCTACGTGGCCGACTTCTTCTTTGCCACCTGCCCCAGCATCTGCCCCAAGATGCAGAGCGAGATGCTGCGCGTGTACGAGCAGTTTAAGGACAATCCACGGGTAGTGTTTCTGTCCCACACCATCGATCCGGCCCACGACTCCATCCCCGTGCTGCGCGACTACGCCCAGCGCCTGGGCATTCAGGACGCCAGCCGCTGGCACTTCGCCACCGCCCCCCACGACACGATTTTTCGGCTGGCCCCGCGCTATTTCGCGGCAGTTGAGAAAAACAGTACTGTGGCGGGCGGCTACGCCCACAGCGGTGCCTTCGCCCTGGTCGATTCCGACCGCCACATCCGGGGCGTCTACGACGGCATGGTGAAAGAGAAAGTCGATCAGCTCATCAAGGACTTGCCCGTGCTGCTACAAGAGGAGGCTGCCAAGACGAAAAAAGCCCAGTAATGAAGCGCGTGCGGCAGCCCATTTTGATGGTGCGCGTCCTGGCTGTCCTGGCCAGTGGGGCCAGCGTGATGAGCTGCTTTTCCAACCGGCAAAACGAAGGTGCCACGCTCTACGCCACCCACTGCTCGAACTGCCACGGCAGCCAGGGCGAGGGCCTCAAGCGCCTGATTCCGCCCCTGGCCGGGGCCGACTATCTGGTCAAAAACCGTAGCGGCCTGGCTTGCCTCGTACGCAAGGGGCTGAACGGGCCGCTCGTGGTCAACGGGGTGGAGTTCAACCAGGTGATGCCCGCCGCCGATACGCACCTGACCGACTCCCAGATTACCAACATTCTGAACTTCGTGCAGACTTCCTGGGGCAATAAGGGCGAGATTTTCACGATTCGGGAGGTTTCGGAGCAGCTGCGGGGCTGCGGGGCCAGCGACGGGCGCTAGGCCCCGACTGAACCCGCTGGGAACCAAATTGCTACCATAAAAGTCATAGCTAGGAGCATTTTTGGCGGCATTCTTCCGCAAACCTCCTTAGCTTGCGTATCCAATCCACTACGTCCTATGGGTCTCTTCGACTTTCTGAAATCCAACAAGCCGGCGCCCCAGACGCCGCCCGCTTCCCCGGCTCCCGCCACCCCCGGCGCCGCTTCGTCCGCCCCCGCCGATAACCCCGCTCCCGAGGGTCCGCGCTACAAAGGCGCCAGCTATACCTCGCCCACGCCCGCAGCGCCGGCCCCGATTCCCCCGATGCCTGCCCCGCAGATGCCGATTCCGGAGCTGCCCAGCATGCCCCACTTCGAGCCCGTCAACGTGCTGGAGCAACTGCTCTTCAACGCCGCTACCATGCCCGAATTCCGCCCCGGCTTCTACCAGGCCTTGCTCAACGAGGAAGTCTTCGTGGTGACCATCCCCAAGGAAGGCGAGCCGATGGGCGAAGTGACGCCGGTGGAAGGCATGGAAATTCAGCTGCAGGTGCTCAACGACGGCAAAATTCCGGTATTCACCTCCAAGGAGCGCATTTTTGAAGGCGGCACGGATGAAGAATCCCTGCCCTTCATGCGCCTGCGCGGCCTCGACTTCTTCCAGATGGTGCAAGGAGCCGACTGCGCCCTGAACCCCTTCTCGACGGTGGGCAAGATGCTGCCGGCCAACGAAATTGCCGAGCTGCTCAACAGCAACCTGGCCCAGGCGGCCCCCGGCAACATGCAAGTGACGCTGGGCCCCGTAACCGAAGACCACGCGCCCCTGATTGAGGCCCTGCGCGGTTTTGCCCAGAGTAAGCCCCAGATTGAAACGGCCCACGTGGCCCTGGTGCGCTTCCAGGACGAAGCCACTCCCCCCCGCCTGCTGCTGGCCTTCTACACCGACGACAACGACCCGGCCTTCCTGGAGGAAATGGGTCCCGTAGTGCAGGGCAACCTCAAGCCAGACGACCTGGTCGACGTAATGGTGCTCGACAAAGCGTCGGAGGAGCCGCTCAACCAGTACTTCCTGCAGGCCGTGCCCGTGTACAAGCGTGCTGGGGCGTAGTCGTTCAGCCGAACGATTCCTGCTCAGCTTAATCAAGCGAAAGGCCACCCCGGTTCCCGGGGTGGCCTTTCGTATTTTTCTCCTACGCTCAGTTCGGGGTAGCGCTGTAGCTTTTCGGAAAGTTTCTGCACTGATAAGTGCTAGCCAGGCTTTGAAATTGCACGAAAGCAAGGGCCGCCGCTTAGCTGGGGCCGGCCGCCACGCTACGCCGCCGGGGCGGCCTGCCGGGCCAGCAGCCGCCGGAACACCGGCCGCAGGCCAAAGTAGAGCAGCACGCCCACCGGCACCGACAGCACCGCCCAGAGCAGCACTGCCCCCGCCCCGGCCCGCCACAGCAACGACAAGGCGCTGCCCCAGTCGGTGGCGAAGAGGTGGCGGAGCTGGTCGAGGCTGAGCTCCGGGCCCTGGCCGTTGCCGAGCAGCCGGGCCCCGAAGCGCAGCAGCGGAATCAGCACCAGCAGCTGCAAAGGGCTCATCAGGTGACTTACAATCAGGGTGGCGGCCACGTTCAGGCGCAGGCGCACGGCGGCGAAGGTGGCTACCACGGTAGTGATGCCCAGGATTGGCACCAGGCCCAGCGGCACGGCCAGGGCCACCGTCAGGGCCAGCTGGGGCGGGGTCAGGCCCTGCTTGAGAATGTTGCGCAACGGCTCTACCACCCGGCGGCGCCACCAACTGTCGGGGCGCGGGGGCGGCGTGGCCGGCAGCACGGATGGAGCGGAAGAAAACTCAGGCATCGGTAAAAAAAGAGACTGGACAGTACGACGCCGGCACCTTACCTTCGTTGTTCGCACCAAACGGCTTTACCCCGAAGTTCGTACGTGAAGCCGATGACAAAGGTACGCCAGCCGGGCCAGCCCCGCCGAAAAGTCTGGACAGATTTCTTTCTGCTATTGAAGCGGGCGGCCAAGGAATTTGCCCTCAACGACCCGCTGCGGCTGGGCGCGGCCACCGCCTTTTTTACCACGTTTGCCCTGCCGCCCATCCTGATTATCCTCATTCAGCTCCTGGGCTCGGTGTATTCCGCCACGGGCATCCGTCAGCTGCTGCTGCGCAAGCTCTCGGCGGCCCTGGGCACCTCGGCGGCCGAGCTGGTGGAACAGATTCTGCTGAACGTGACCAACGTGGAGCGCAGCCGCCTGCTCACCTGGCTGGGTTTCGGCTTTCTGCTCTTTATTTCGACCACGCTGTTTGTGGTCATTCAGAACTCGCTCAACCAGCTCTGGCAGGTGCGGCCCAACCGCGCCACGGGCCGCTTCCGCAAGATGCTCAAGGAGCGCAGCCGCTCCCTGGGTTTGCTCCTGACCACGGGCCTGCTTTCGTTGGTGGCCTTTCTGAGCGACGCGCTGCTGGCCTTTTTCGCCGACTATATCCGCGGCTTCGACGCTACCTTCGGCTACTATCTAATTCAGGTGCTCAACCAGTTCGTGTCCTTGCTGATTCTGGCCGTCTGGTTTGGTGTCACGTTCCGCAACCTGAGCAACGCCAAAGTGCCCTGGAAGGCCGTGCTGCGCGGGGCCGTGCTGACGGCCGTGCTCATCGACCTGGGCGAGTTTGCCCTGGGCCACCTGCTGGTGCCCCGCAACCTGGGCCCGATTTACGGCCACGCCTCCAGTATCGTGCTCGTGCTGCTGTTCGTGTTTTACTCGGCCATGATTTTCTACTTCGGGGCCTGCTTCACCAAAGTTTACGCGCACTACGTGGGCATGGACATCCGGCCCAAAAAGCACGCCGTGCGCTACCGCCTCGTCGATTTGCCCGATGAGCCCCGGCACCGCGGCGCCTCCGGCAGCTGGTGAGGCGGTGACTTAGTGAATGAGTGAGTTGGTGAAGTAATAAGCTGGCGGAAGTCTTACGCGCGACGCAGCCGGGCATGATTTCTCGCCGCCCCACGGGGCAAGTCGCCAGACTTGCTTCCCCGGACTGCTTGCTTGCTGTCTAAACCCTGCCCCGTGGCTGCCGCCGAAATCCGCCGTACCTTTGCTTTTATACTATACCGTTTCGCATGCCCTCTTTTGCCGACCTTGGCCTCGCGCCGTCTTTGATCCAAGCTCTGGAAGAGCTGAATTTCACCGTTCCTACGCCCGTTCAGGAGCAGGTAATTCCGATGGCCCTGGCCGGGCAGGACGTGGTGGGGCAGGCCCCTACCGGCTCGGGCAAAACGGCCGCCTACGGCTTGTCCATCCTGCATCAGGTGGATATCAAGCTCGATGCGGTGCAGATCATTGTGCTGGTACCGGCCCGGGAACTGGCCCTGCAGGTGCGCGACGCCCTCAAGAAACTCGGCAAATACACGCCCAACCTGCGGGTGGCGGCCTTCTATGGCGGCCACGCCTTCCGCGACGAAACGGCTTCCCTGAAGCAGGCCCCCCACATTGTGGTGGCCACGCCCGGCCGTTTGCTCGACCACTTCGAGCGCCGCACCATCATTCCCAACCAGCTCAAAGTTCTGATCTTGGACGAGGCCGACAAGCTTCTGGAGCTGGGCTTCCAGGATGAGCTGGTCGAAATCATCAAGCGCCTGCCCCGCCGCCGCCAGACGCTGCTGTTCTCGGCCACGATGTCGGACAAGGTGCTGGATCTGATTCGCAAGAACCTGACCCGGCCCCGGGTCGTGAATGCCGGCGAAGATGAGGCCTCGCTGCCCGAAAACCTGACGCTGCGCGGCCACGTGGGTCCGATTGAGAAGAAGCCCGCCGCGTTGCTCCACCTGTTGCACCAGCCCGAAACCGGCCGCGCCCTGATCTTCTGCAACACCCGCGAGAAGTGCACCGAGCTGGCCCGCTTCCTGCAGGGCCGGGGTGTGGCGGCCGAAGTGCTGCACGGCAAAATGCCCCAGCCCGAGCGCGACAAAGCCCTGATGAAGCTGCGCAACGGCTCCAGCCAGGTGGTAGTGGCCACCGACGTAGCCGCCCGCGGCCTCGACGTGACGGCCCTCGACACGGTTATCCAGTACGACGCGCCCGACAAGGCCGACTCTTTCCAGCACCGGGCCGGCCGCACGGCCCGCGCCGGCGCCGAGGGCGTAGCCCACATCCTGACCACGCCCCACGAGCAGAAGCACGTGCAGAAGTGGCCGGTAGCCGAAACCATCAAGTGGCAGGATATGCACGCGCCCAAGCTGCCGCCCGCCGCGCCCAAGGCCCCCCGCCCCACCAGCACCACGCTGCACGTCTCGGCCGGCCGCCGCGACAAAGTCAGTGCCCACGACTTGGTGGGTACCTTCGTAGCCCACGGCGGCCTGGAGCGTGACGCCGTCGGCCACATCGAGGTATTCGACCACTACAGCTACGTGGCCGTGCCCCGCGACCAGGCCCAGGAAGTCGCCAACCGCGTAACGGGTGCCAAGATTAAGGGCCGCAAGATTCGGGTTTCGGTCGTTGAGTAAAGAGAGCATTAAACTGGCTGAACCCCGCCAACTGCTCTTCATTTGCAGCCAGAACCGCTGGCGCAGCCTCACGGCCGAGCGGCTCTTCGACGCGCACCCGCACTACGAGGCCCGCTCAGCCGGCACTGAGCCGGGCGCCCGGGTGCGGGTGCAGGTCGGGCACCTGGGCTGGGCCGATGTGGTATTCGTAATGGAGCGTCGCCACGCCGATATTCTGCGCGACAAGTTTGGGGCGGCGCTGGCCGGCAAACCGGTTGTGAACCTGCGCATTCCCGACAAGTTTCAGTTCCTAGCCCCACTGCTGGTGGAGCTGCTGCGCGAGCGGCTGCGGGAACACCTGCCGCATCTGTAGCGGGATGCTATAACCAAAAGGTTTTTCCCGCGTTTAGCCGGCCATGAATTACGTTGTGTACCTGGCCGTGCTGGCCGGGATTGTCTTCCTGTTTTACCGCTACGTTACCCGCGACGCCCGCGTGAAAGCTGCCGCCCTGGCCGCCGAGTTTCCCGACGAGTGGCGGCAGATTCTGGCTACCCGCGTGGCGTTTTACCTCTCGCTCACCGTTGATGAGAAGAAGCGCTTCGAGCGGGAAGTGCAGGTGTTTCTAGCCCAAACCCGCATTACCGGTCTGCAAACCGAGGTCGATGACGTGACGCGGGTGCTGGTGGCGGCTTCGGCCATCATTCCCATCTTCGGCTTCCGCGACTGGGAGTACGGCAACCTGGGCGAGGTGCTCATCGTGCCCGACTCCTGGCGCGAGGCCCGTGACCCGGACCAGGAAGTAGCTCCGCTGCAGGGGCAGCTGCTGGGCTCGGTGCGTAATTTCCAGAACCAGCACTACATGCACCTGTCGAAAGCCTCGCTGGAACAGGGCTTCAAGGACGGCCTGGACAAGCAGAACGTGGGCATCCACGAGTTTGCCCACATGCTCGACGAGGCCGACGGCGTCATCGACGGGGTGCCCAAGCTGGCCTTGCCGCCCGAGCTGCTCAAGCCCTGGGCCGAGGTGATGGAGCGCGAAATCGAGGCCATCCGGGAGGGTAAGTCGGAAATCAACTCCTACGGCGGCACCAACGAAGCCGAGTTTTTCGCCGTCGTGACGGAGTACTTCTTCGAGAAGCCCGAAAAGCTGCAGGAACACCACCCCGAACTCTACCAGCTGCTGAGCCGGGCCCTGCGCCAAAACCCCAAGAAACGCTTCCTGCGCTTCGCCGTCGACCCGCGCGAGTGGCTCAAAACCCTGCGCTCCAAGCGGAAGTTCGGCCGCAACGACCCCTGCCCCTGCGGCAGCGGCAAGAAGTACAAGGACTGTCATTTGTTGCAGCAGGAAGCCCAGGCCGCCTAGCCCAGCCGGGCCGGTCGGCGCAACGGCAGCTAAGGCCCACGCCCTACCCACTGGTGGCGGAAACCACTCCGGCTGCTAAAAGCAAAAAGGGCTCTTCCTCGCGGAAGAGCCCTTTTTCGCAGGTAACAGCCCGCTTATTCCTTGATTAGGCGTTGCGAGAACTGCTGGCCGTTGCCGCGTACCAGCACGAGGTAGGTACCCGCCTGCAGTTCCGCCACCGGCATGGCCAAGGCCGAGCCGCCCAGCACGGAATAGCGGGCCACTACCCGGCCGGTAACATCCAGCACCGTCGCCTGGTAGGCGCCCTGGGGCAGGGTGGTCAGGTCCAGGGTGGTAGTGCGGTCCTGGGCTTTCACCGGGTTAGGATACACGCTCAGGCTGGCAACGATATTGCCCTGGAAGCGCACGGTGCGCACCGGCGAGTAGTCGGCCGTGCCGTCCCGGTCGACCTGGCGCAGGCGGTAGTACACCGTGCCGCTCACCTTGGCGCCAATACCGGCATCGGTGAAGCTGTAGGTGTAGCCCTGGGTGCTGGTGCCGTGGCCCTGTACTTTGCCAATTGCTTCGAAAACACTGCCGTTCAGGCTGCGCTCCACCAGGAAGAAGTCGTTGTTTTTCTCCGCAGCCGTCTTCCACGTCAGCACCGCATTCACCTTGGCAGTTTCGGCCGTGAAGGCCACCAGCTCTACCGGCAGCGGGGCTCCGCCGATGGTGAAGGGTACAGCCTGAGTATTGGTACCACCAAATTCATCGGTGGTCGTGATGGTAATGGAATACGTTCCGCTCCGTAGCAGCTGCCGGTTGCTCACCGTAATCTGGCCGGTGGCAGCATTCAGGGCCAGGCCCAGCGTGTTGAGCTGCTGGGTGCCGGCCGCGTCCGTAGTTGCCAGGCGAATACCGACGTCGGCCACGGTGGTCAGGTTGGTGGTGGCACTGAAGCTGTACTTGCCGCCGTTGGCATCGAAGCCGCTGGTGATGACGTCGCCATTCTGATACGCCACGGTACCGCCCAGCACCGGCCCGGCCGTGTACACCGCCGCGTTGTCGAGGCCCACGGGCAGGGTGTAGAGCACCGCTGCCGATTCGGCGCCACTGTTGTCGATGGCGGCGTAGGTGAAGAAGGCATTGCCCACGAAGCTGGTCACGGGGTCGAAGCGCAGGTTGCCGGCCGTGGAGGCGGCCAGGGGAAAGCGGCCGTTGGTCAGCGTTACGGGGGCGTAGTTCACACCATCAGCGGCGTAAAACAGGGTGCCTTCCGTGGTGGTGTTGGGCAGGGAAGTCAGCACGAAGCTGGTTACCGAGCCGTCGGCATCGGTAGCGCTGAGCGGCGAAATGGCTTGGGCCGTGGTGGCCGTGTTGCCGTCGGGGGCCGTCAGACTATTCACCAGGGCGTTGGCAACCACCACCTGGTTGGCCAGGTTCGTGGTGTAGGTCTGCGAATCGTCGCTGGTGGTGACTTGCGCGGTGCTGGTGGTAGCGGTGCCCGTTACCCAGAACGAGGGGCTGCCCGCCGGGGCCGGGAACGTAATGGTATACGCTGCCGCGGCCGAGGCTTCCTGGCCCGCCAGCAGCGTGCCAATGGCCGGGAAAGTAACCAGGCCCGAGCCGGGAGCATACGTGCCCCCACCCGAAATAACCACCTTGCTCGGGTCCAGATTCGTGGGAATCTGCACCGTCATCGTCACACCCTGGGCCGGGGAAGGACCGTCGTTCAGGGCCCGCACCAGGTAAGTTACCGGCTGCCCGGGCAGTACCGAGCCCGTCAGCACCGAGGTCGTGGGGCTGGGGCCGCGCACGATGGCCCGCACGTTGGTCAGGGAAGTAATGGCCACGCTGGTCGAGGCCACGTTGTTGCCCGGCGCACCGTCGCTGTTCACCGAGCTTACGCTGGCCACCGCCGTCAGCGGACCCACCCCGGGCACGATGACCGTGATGGTGTTGTTTTGCTGGTTGGCCACGCCGCTGGCCAGGGAGGCCACCGCCGGGAAGGTGACGATGCCCGTGGCGGGGTCGTACACGCCGTCGTTGGAAATCGAGAAGCTGGCCGCCGACAAACCCACCGGCAGGGCCACGCGCTGCACCACGTTGGTAGCCGCCGCCGAGCTGTAGTTGGTAGTAGTTACCGTAAAGGTCACCGTCTGCCCCGCCGTTTGGGTGCTGGTGCTGGCGCTGATAGCCGTGCCCAGGTCCTCGGCCGTGGCCGTGGCCCGCAGAATGCTCGTGGTAAACGTGGCCGCGTTGTTGGTCCGGCTCAGGTCGTTGGTCGAGCCCGTCACGGAAGCCACGGCCGTGGCCGTCACGGCCGCTACATCGGGGGCGTTGAAAGTAATGGTGTTGGTAACGGCACCGGCCGCACCTACCGCTACTTCAGCCTGGGCCGGCCAGGTCACGAGGCCCGTGGTAGCATTGTAGGCACTGGCCACAATGTTGCCGGCCGCGTCGCGGGCTACCACGTTGCTCAGACCCACGGGCAGCTGCACGGTGGTCGTGACACTGGCGGCGGGAGACAGGCCGTTGTTGAGCGTCCGCACGCTCAGCACCACCGGCGTACCGTTCACGACGACCTCCGGCCCGGCTATGGTTGCCACGACATCCGCCGCGCGGCTGCCGGTTACCAGCACGGCATTCGTGTTGTTGGCCGTTTGCAGGTCGGGCGTGGTGCTGGTTACAAAGCCCATGACCGGGAACGAAGCCGTGGCCGGAGCATCAAACGAAATGGTATTCGTCAGGATTTGTCCCGGGGCCAGGCTCGGAATGGTCGGGTAAGCCAGCAGGGTCTGGTTGGGCTGCACGTCGGGGCTGCCGGTCGTGCCGGCCAGCACGTTGCTGGTATAGGTCAGGTTGGCAACGGCCGGGGGCAGGCGCACAAACTGCTGCACGTTCGAAGCCGCCACCGCGCCGTTGTTGACGGTCGTTACAGTATAAGTCACGCGCTGGCCGGCCGTTACCGTGGCGGGTCCCACGATGGTCGTCAGCACGTCGGCCGCGGGGCTGATGGTCACCAGGGTCGTGGCGCCGTTGTCGGCCGGCACGGGGTCGGCGGTGAGGGTGCTGGCGCTGACGCTGGCCCGCAGCGGACCGTAGGCCGGAGTCGGCAGCTGCACCGTGTAGCTTTGCGCCGCGCCGCTGGTCAGGCTCGTGGCGGGCCAGCTAACTACGCCCGTCACCGCGTCGTAGGCTCCACCCGCGTTGATAGTCAGGCTGGTAGGCGTCAGGCCGGCGGGCAGACTCAGCCGCGGGGTTACGGCCGTAGCCGTGCCGGCGCCGGCGTTGCTTACCTGCGCGGTCAGCAGCAGTGGGGCGCCGGGAGCCACATGGGTCACGGGCAAACCACCGCTGGTGGCGGCTACGGCGGCGTGCACGTTGGCTGCCAGACCGGAAGTGGCACTAACCGTAGTAGAAGTCGAAGCCGAGTTGTTGCCCAGCACGGTTTCGCCGCTGCCGACGACGGTGGCCGTAGCCGCGAAGCTACCCGCCGTGGCGGGAGCCGCCAGGCGCACGGTGTTGGTCACGCTGTGGCCGGCGGGCAGGTACTCCAGGGGCGGGAACGTAACGACCGTGGTGTTGGAGCCGGCGTTGTAGGCGTAGGTGCCTTTGTTGGAAACGAAAAGCTGGGTCAGGTCGCCGGGCAGGCTCAGGGTTTGGATGACGCCGGTGGCCAAAGACGGACCGGCGTTTTTCGTTACCACGGTATAGGTAAGCGGCGTACCGGTGCCCACGGTAGTTGGGGCGCTTAGGGTCGTCGTCAGGTCAAATGCCGGGGCAACCTGCACCGTGGCCGTAGCCCCGTTGGTAGCAGTGTTCAGGTCGGGCGTAGCCGCCGTGGCGCTGGCCGAGCCGATGAACGGCCCCGTCGCCGGCGCCAGGAAGGTGACGCTGTAGGCAGTAGTCGTGCCGCTGGCCTGGCTGGTCGTAATGGGGAAGGAAACCAGGCCCGTAGCGCTGTTGTAGCTGCCGCCGTTGCTGAACGTCAGCGTGCCGTTGGTGCCGGGGCCGGTGAGGCCGGCGGGCAATTGCACCGTGGGAGCCACCGAGCCGGCCGCGGCCGGGCCGTTGTTGAGCACCTGCATGGTAAAGGTCACGGGCTGGCCCGCCGTTACGGTAGCGTTGTCGGCCGGGGCCGTCAGGCGCACCACCAGGTCGGCGGTCAGCGGCTGCACGGTCACCACAATGTTGGCCTGGTTGGTGGGCGCGCCGGCGGCGTCCTGCACGGTGTAGGGCGCCGTAGCTGTGCCCACAAAACCCGCTACGGGTACGAAGCTTACCACCCCGCTGGCATCCACCGAGAACGTGCCACTGGACAGCGTCACGGAAGTCTGGCGGCCGTCGAGGCCCGGGTTCAGGTCAACGGAAGCCAGGTTGAAGGAATTTTCCGGGTCCAGGTCGTTGGTCAGCACGCTGATGGTGGCCGTGGTGCCGGTCATGATGCTGGCGGCATCGGCCATGGCCGTCGGGGCCACGTTGCACGAGCCGAAGTACACGTCGTCTACGCCCAGGTCGTTGCCGCCCTGCACGGTGCTCACGTTGCGGATTTCAAAGGTGGCCGTCGTGTTACTACCCGAAAACCACACGTCGGAAAACTGCACCCACTGGTCCGGCGACTCATTCAGCTGAATGGTGCCCGACACCGATTCGCCGTTGATGACGAAGCCCAGCTCCGGCACAGCCGAGTTGCTGTTCGGGGGCAGCAGGTTGTTGAAGAAAGCCGAGAAGGTGTAGTAGCGGTTGGGCTGCACCGTCACGGTCTGCGAGTAGAGCGTCCGGATCGACGAGGCGCCGTTCACGAGCAGGTAGTTGTCGTTGGTGCCGCCGTGGCCCGTGCCCTGGAAGTTGGGGTGGTAGCTGTTGGCGTTGGCGCCCACGGTGTAGGTGCCCTCCGGGTAGAGGCCGGAGTTGAAGTCGTTGGCCACGAAAGTCGAGGCCACGTAGCGGTAGTTGGTCGAAAAACCGGTATTACCGGCGCTAAACGCGGGGTTGGTCAGCAGGTTGGAGCCCGAGGCCGAGGTGCAGGCCGTGCTGGTGCTGAACACCCGCAGGCTCACGGTAGCGTTGCTGGAGCAGAGCGAGGGTGAGGCGTTGTCGCAGGCGGTGTAGGTGAAGCTGTCGGGGCCGGTGTAGCCCGTGGCGGGCGTGTAGGTGTAAGTGCCGTTGGCGTTGAGCACCACGGTGCCGTGGGCGGCGGCCGTGCGCAGGGCCACCGTAAACACGTTCTGTTCCTGGTCGTAGTCGTTCAGGGCCACGTTGCCGTTCACGGCCGTGTTCAGCGGCACGTCGCGCGAGTCATTGGCCACCACCGGGGGCCGGTTTACCACCTGCACCGTGTAGGTCGCCGCCGCATTCGAGAGCTGGTCGGCGTTGTCGATGGCGTAGTAGGTGAAGGTCGTGGTGCCGATGTAGCCCGCGTTGGGCTCAAAGGTGAGCTTGCCCGCATCGGCCGCCGGAATCCGGGTGGTGGTCGAAACGGCCACGCCGTTTACTTTCAGCGTCCCGTTGGCCGGCAGCTGATTGACCAGAAAGCTTACAACCGAGCCATCGGCATCGGTACCGCTGAGCGGGGCCAGGCTGTAGCCCACCGTCGTCAGCGGCGAAGTAACGTTGTTGGCCACGGGCGGCAGGTTGCCGGGGCCCGCGCACAGCACCGTGCCGGGCACCACCCGCTTCGAGATGCCGGGGCCGGCGTAGGAGAACGTCAGGATGTTGTCCACGGAATTATCACCGTACATCAGGAGCACGTGGTGCAGGCCGGCCGAGAGCGTAACGGTGGCGCTGGCTTTTTCCGACTCGGTGTGCAGCCCGCCGTGGTTGATGGTGGCCGAGGCGGCCGTGGGCGTGGCCGCTATGGCGGCGGCATCCAACCACAGGTAGGAAGCGTCGTCGGAGTTCAGGTAAAAGGTGTAGTTGCCGGTGGTAGGAATGTAGATGCTGCCCCGGTACCGGGCGCTAAAGGCATTGGGGTCGGCGGCGGTGCCGCTGGCCGCGCCGGCCGCCACCAGATTGCCAAAGCTGCTGGTCGTCGGGAAATCCACCTGCGCATCGATGCGGCGCAGGTTGGGCGTGCGGCCGTCAAAAAATGTCAGCACGTCGTTGAAATACCCGTTATAGTACTCCGCCGTCAGGCCGCTGTAGGTGTTGCCGTCCAAGTAAGAGGGGGCGCAGCCCACCGGGGCGGCCACTGCCTGAATGGGAATGGTAAACGTGGCCGGGGCCGAGGTCAGGCTGGCGTTGTCGGTAGCCGAGTAGCGAAACACCACGTTGCCGCCCGCAAACGAGGCGGCCGGGTCGAAGCGCAGGCTGGCGGCCCGGGCCGGCGAGAGGCTCTGGCCCGCGGTTACGGGCACGTAGTTGGCAAACAGCGTCCCGCTGTTGTAGTACAGCACGCCCTGGTTGGCCGGGGGCAGCTGGGTAATGGTGTAGCTGTCGATAGTGCCCTCGGCCGCGGCCTGGAGCCCGTCAATATCGGTCTGGCCGGCCGTGCTGGCCAGGGTGGCGGCGTTTACCACGTCGGCGGCGACGGGCGTGCTGCGGCACCAGGTAAGCTGGTCGATGCCCACGGCCTGCCCGCCGGGCGTGCCGCCGGCCACGTTCTTATAGACCAGCGTGATGGAAGTTACGCTGCCGGTGTAGCTGGCCGTTACGGTGCCGCCCGGGTTGGTAGTTACGTTGCCGAAACCAGTGGCCACGCTACCGCTGATGACCACGCTGCTGCCGGCCGGCCGGGTGAGCGTGGGCGTTACCGGCACGCCGTTGTTGCTACCCGTAAACGTTACCTCGTCCGTGAAGCCCGTCGCCGCGTCAACATCCTGCAGCTGGATAGTTGGGTTGGTAACGGCGTGGTTGAAGGTGAACGTGACGGTGGAGCTTCGCTCACTGGCGGTAGTGGTGCCGGCGTAGGCATTGTACCAGTACAGGGTCCGGTTGCTGCCGTTGAGCGTCTGGATATCGAGTACCGCATTGGTCCCCGTGGCCCCCGACGAATAGCCGGTCGTGCCCACCGTGGTCAGCGTCGTACCAGCCGGTACAGCAATGGGAGTCCGGGCTTTCCAGTTGTCTCCCCCCGGCTGCCCCGAGAAGGCCAGCGTAGTAGTGCTGGTGCACTGCGCCCATACTCCGGAAGCCAGTCCGGGAGCCAGTAGCAGGCCTAGCACAACCCATAAGCGTAAATTTTTCTTCATAGAAAAGTGGTATTCGTCAACAACTCAGATGCGGCGCTTCGCACTGGTTTAGCGCATTACAAATTTAAATCAACATATGATTAAAATACAATTAAAATGATTAAGCCAACAATCATAAGCCCATTCCTAATAGCACGATATTTGAACTTATTAAGCATATAATTGGCAATTAAAACTATGTTTCTCATTTTTAGAAGAGTCTCCCAAAATGAGAATTATCCTATGTTATATCATAAATAAGCCCTGGTCCACATTTTACCACCCTTCGCTTCAACGGTTCTTTTCGGCTCTTCCTTTTTTGGGAAAAGTCTAAAAACAGGCAAATTTTTTTGTCTTTTTTTGCTCCAAGCTCGACGGCCCCTGACTTCCGGGTGAAGAAGGACGGCCTAAGGGCTCCACCAAAGCGCCGATCAACGGCTCGGAAACTGGTAGCCGCTGGCTCGTTTAGACTTCAAAGTATCGGGCGGGCCTCGGCCATGGAGTACGGCTCTTAGCCGGAAGACGGGTACGGCCTCCCCCTGCACGGACCAGCAGCGGGAAATCGGCTAACAGTCGTTATTTTCGGGCCCGGCCCGGCTTGCACTTCTGCTTGGCTCCTTCGCTCCTTCCCATGAAAAAACCACTGATTTCGGGCCTGGCCCTGGCTACGCTGGGCTCGGCCCTCTGGGCCTGTGCGCCCACGGCCAAAACGGCTACTGCCACTGCCCCGCCCGCCGAGGCGGCTCCCACGCAAGCCTCTACCCCACCCGCCCCGGTCGACTGGGGCCGGCAGGCCGATGAGTTCCTGGTCAACTACTCCCAGCGCTACCAGCAGCTCTACTCCCAGTCCTCGGAGGCCGAGTGGCGCTCTAACACCCGCATTGTGCCCGGCGACACCACCAACTCGGCCGCTACGGCCCGGGCCAACGAGGCCATGGCGGCCTTCACCGGCGGCAGCCAGAACATTGCCGACTTGCGCCAGCTGTTGGAGCACAAGGACCAGCTCACCGAAATCCAGGTCAAGCAGCTGCAAACGGCGCTCTATAACGCGGCCAACTCGCCCCAGACCATTGCCGACGTGGTGAAGCGCCGCATCAAGGCCGAAACCCAGCAGACCGAAAAGCTCTACGGCTTTGAGTATAAGTACAACGGCAAGTCGGTGACGACCAACGACCTGGACGAGCTGCTGCGCCAGGAAAAGGACCCCAAAAAGCGGCAGGCCATCTGGGAAGCCAGCAAGGCCATTGGCCCCACGCTCAAGGACGGCCTGCTGAATTTGCGCGGCCTGCGCAACCAGACCGTGCAGGCCCTGGGCTACCCCGACTACTTCACTTACCAGGCCTCCGACTACGGCATGAGCCGGGAGGAAATGATGCAGCTGGTGCGCAAAATCAACGAGGAGCTGCGGCCCTTATACCGCGAATTGCACACCTACGCCCGCTACGAGCTGGCCAAAAAGTATGGGCAGAAGCAGGTGCCCGACTACCTGCCCGCCTCCTGGCTGCCCAACCGCTGGGGCCAGGACTGGAGTGCCATGGTTGACGTGAAAGGGGTGAATCTGGACGCCACGCTGGCCAAAAAGGGCGCGGAGTGGCAGGTGAAGCAGGCTGAGCGGTTTTACCAGAGCCTGGGCTTTCAGGCGCTGCCGCCGGTGTTCTGGGAGAAAAGCAGCCTGTACCCGCTGCCCAAAAACGCCACCTATAAGAAGAACAACCACGCCTCGGCCTGGCACATGGACCTCAACAACGACGTGCGGAGCCTGATGAGCGTGGAGCCCAACACCGAGTGGTACGAAACCACCCACCACGAGCTGGGCCACATCTATTACTACCTCACCTACTCCAACCCCGAGGTGCCGGTGCTGCTGCGGGCCGGGGCCAACCGTGCCTACCACGAGGCCATGGGCAGCCTGATGGGCCTGGCCGCCACCCAGAAGCCGTTTTTGGTGGGCCTGGGTTTGCAGGACGCCAAAGCCAAGACCGACCAGACCCAGACCCTGCTCAAGGAAGCGCTGAACTACGTGACCTTCATTCCCTTCTCCTCGGGCGTGATGAGCGAGTGGGAAAACAGCTTCTACGCCGACAATCTGCCCGCCGACCAGCTCAACGCCAAGTGGTGGGAGCTGGTGAAAAAGTACCAGGGCATCGTGCCCCCCACCACGCGGGGGGAAAACTTCCTCGACCCGGCCACCAAGACTCACATCAACGACGACCCGGCCCAGTATTACGACTACGCCCTGTCGTACGTCATCCTGTTCCAGCTCCACGACCATATTGCCAAGAAAATCCTCAAGCAGGACCCGCACGCCACCAACTACTACGGCAGCAAGGAAGTGGGCACGTTCCTGGCCGACATCATGCGCCCCGGCGCCAGCAAAGACTGGCGGGCCGTGCTGAAGGAGAAAACCGGCGAAGACCTCTCGGCCCGCGCCATGGTCGACTACTTCCAGCCCCTGATGGCCTACCTCAAAGAGCAGAACAAGGGCCGCAAGTACACGATGTAATGGGCCGAGAACTTCGGCTTAGCGGCCCGAATTTTAACCCCGAAGCGGCGCTGCAGTTCGTGCAGCGCCGTTTTCGTGTGGAGCAACACGGAGCCTCCCTAATGGGTCTTTCTATCCTGAACCCAGAAGCAGCCTCGGCCTCACCAAATAGCCCTAAAGTGTGGCCTCCAGTATTCGTAAACGTGGAAGCCAACGGGTTCTACTTCTGCGACAATCTTTCTGCTGCTATGGACGCGGCTTTCATCTTCCAGCAACTATGTGAATTCATGCTTACTTCGAATGAGGAAATTCAAATAGCAGAACTCTAACAGCCATACGCATGAACATCAAATATATCTTTTGCGGATTCCTACTCTTGCTGCTAGCCTTCAGCTTCCGAGCCTCCGCCCAAACCAAAGCCGAGCCCCTGGTCATCGGCCAGACCTTCACCATCGACTCCAAAATCATGGGTGAGACGCGGCGCATCAACGTGTACCTGCCCGCCGGCTACGCCGAAACCCCGACCCTGCGGCTGCCGGTGCTCTACATGCCCGATGGTGGTATGGCCGAAGATTTCCTGCACGTGGCGGGCCTGGTGCAGGTGTCGGTGGGCAACAACACGATGCGGCCTTTCATCGTGGTGGGCATCGAAAACACCCAGCGCCGCCGCGACCTGACCGGCCCGACCACCAACGAGAAGGACAAGAAGATTGCGCCCAAGGTGGGTGAGTCGGCCGCCTTCCGCAAGTTTATCCGCCAGGAGCTGATGCCCCAGGTGCAGCAGCGCTACCGCACCACCAAGGAAACGGCCATCGTGGGCGAGTCCCTGGCCGGGCTGTTCGTGGTCGAAACCCTGCTGCTGGAACCCGACCTGTTCGACCACTACCTGGCCTTCGACCCCAGCCTGTGGTGGAACAACGAGCAGCTGGTAAAGCAGGCCGCCGCGACCATCAAGGCCTATAAGGGTCCGGTGAAAACGCTGTATATGACGTCGAGCGACGAGCCCGTTATTGCCGCCGCTTCGGCGCGTTTAGCCAAGATTATGCAGGATACGCCCACCCCCGCGCTCAGCTGGCACTACGAGCCTATGCCGACCGAAACGCACGGCACCATCTACCATCCGTCGGCGCTACGGGGTTTCCGGTACGTGTTTAAGCCGGCGACGGAAGGCGTGGCGAAGTAAAAGTTAACTATTTTAAAAGCTGGATTGAATAAACAGAAGGCAGAACCCGAGCGGCTCCGCCTTCTTATTTTACATTGGCTGACTATAGAGTGCTAAAGATGACTAGTACACCTTTTATGAGGCGAGCACAAATGGTAATAGCTATGCTAACTGGCATTTTTGCTAGTGGCTGTGATTACGCCAGCAAGCCACATAAAAGATCTTATTGTACTACTAATCAGCAAGATGTATACCTGTACGTGGATAATAGAAGCCAGACAGACACTTTATCCTTGGCCACTTTATCAATTGATGATTCAGTTTACCTTAATAAGAAGCTGAAAACTACCCTAAGTGGCGACGAAACCTTTTATAAGAAGATAAGGCTCTGCTCGGGCCAGCACAGGGTTTCAAGCACATTCGGCCGGTTTAAGCACGACACAACTTTAGTAATTACTGATACTGTTTCGTTAGGAGCAAGTATGAATTATAATCCAAAGTGGCCACCTGAATTCAATGGATTGACCATATGGCTGTTGAATAGAGACGGTGGGCGAAGCCGAAAATAACAGTCTATAATTCTTAATTCTTGCCGGCTGCTCCTACGTCCCCGACGGATACAAATCCGGGGGCTCGTTGGCTTTGACCGGGGTTTCGAGCGGGTGCAGGGCCGTGGTTTGGTCGAGGTAGATAAAGGCGTCGTAGCGCTGCGGAATGACGGAGGGCACGTAGTTCTCAAACCGGTCGGCCCGCGGGTTATACACCACCCCAATGGCGCGCTGGCCGATGCGGCGCTTGAAGAACGGGTCGGCTTGCAAGTCTTTGGAGAGGACTAGCTTGTTGGTGGGGCCCAGCGCGTGCAGCATATCCTCCCAGCTCCCGGCTTTGGCCTCGGGCACCGGCATCTGCTTGATGGGGGCGCCCCAGGCATCGGCGGCAATGACCGAGCCCTGGTAGGAGCCGAAGCCCACGATAAACACGTTTTCCCGGCCCAACTGCTGCCGGGCCAGCTGCCCCACGTTCACCTCGGCGCTGCTGGCCATGTCGGTGTAGCGCGCGTCGCCCACGTGGGTGTTGTGCTCCCACACAATGGCCTTGCTCCGGGGCCCGTGCAGCTCGAGCAGGCGGCGCAGGGTTTCCATCATGTGCCGGTCCCGGATATTCCACGACTCGGCGTTGCTGGTGGTCATGGCCCGGTAGTATTTCTCACCGTTGGCGGCCACCAGGGCGTGCTGCTGGGTTACAAACAGGTTTTCGTCCCGGGGCACGGCCCCGCCGGTGAGCTTTTCCACGGCCTTCCAGAGGCGGTTGGTTTCCGTCCAGCAGGTTTTGTCGGCCCGCGCTACGGCCAAGGCGTACTGTTGGGCATCGGCGCTGTAGGGCTTAAAGCACTGCTGAGCCCGGCGGGCGGCTTGGGCCGCGCCGGCGTCCCGGCCTTCAAGGTGGGGCACGATGTCGGCCAACGACTCCCAGACGCAGTACACGTCCAGCCCGAAGAAGCCGACTTTCTGGCCGCTCGCCGCTTGCTGGTTGTGGGTATTCAGCCACTTTACCAGCGAGGCTACTTCGTGGTTGCCCCACATCCAGGTGGGCCAGCGGTTGTAGTGGCGCAGCAGTTGCACGGCCGCCGTGCTGTCCTGCCGCGGCCCTTTGACAAAGTTGTTGACGCGGTACGAATCGGCCCACTCCCCTTCCACGGCCATGAAGTTGAAGCCCTTTTCCTGAATCAGGCGCTTACTCAGGGCCGCCCGCCAGAGGTAGTACTCGCGCGTGCCGTGCGAAGCTTCGCCCAGCAGTACCACCCGGGCATCCCCCACCTGGGCTAACAGCCAGTCCAGGTCCTGAGCTGACTGCAGCGGGTAATAGGGAATCTGCACTTTCTTTTCCTTCGGGCCCGGCTCGTTGCCCGGCTCATTGCCAGGCAGTCCGCCGCCCTTGGCGGCTGTGGCCGCGGGCTGCTTATGAAAATTGCAGGCCAGCGCGTGCGCCGCCATCAAGCCGACCGTCAGCCACTTGGCAATGTTGTTTATGGCAACCATAGAGCCTCCTTCCAGCAGCGCCGCATCCTCGTAATGGGAGCTGGATAAGAGGTTTTACGGTCGGCAACTAGGCCCCGGAATACGCATTTTCCCGCTGTAAATACGGAATCATCTCCCCGGTATTTCTTGGTAACAAGCTTCAAGCTACGCCCTGGCGAAAAGCAAAACAGCCGGCCTTGCGGCCGGCTGTTTCGGGTAAAAGCGCTGGTAGTGTTAGTAGTTGGCTTCGGCCGCGGGCAGGTCAATGAGGATAAACTGCGCGTCTTTCGAGGCCCGAATCTGCACCACGTGCTCGTCGGTCATCCGGGCCTGGTCGTTGGGGCCCAGCTCGGTGCCGTTCACGTAAATCGTGCCGTCCTTGACGTAGATAAACGTGTTGCGAATCGGGAAGGTCTTGAACTCGATTTCCTTGCCCTCCTTCAGGTTCGACCAGTAAATGGTGCTGTTAGAGTTCATATACACCACGTCTTCCAGCACCTTCTGGCCCGATACAATCGGGGTCAGCTCGTTCTTGGTGTCGAGCAGGTCGAGGTCCTTTTGCTCGTAGCTGGGCGCCAGGCCCTTCTGGTTGGGCAAAAACCAGAGCTGGTAGATGTGCAGGGGCTTGTCGGTGCGGTTAAACTCGGAGTGGGCCAGGCCGGTGCCGGCCGTCATGCGCTGCACTTCGCCCTTGGGAATGGTGGTTTTGTTGCCCATCGTATCCTCGTGCGTCACTTCCCCATCCAGCACGATGGTCACGATTTCCATTTCCGAGTGCGGGTGCTGCGGAAAGCCCGAGTTGGGCGCAATGCTGTCGTCGTTGAACACCCGCAGCGGCCCGAAATGCATGTTGTTGGGGTCGTAGTAGTCGGCGAAGGAGAACAGGAAGTAGCTGCTCAGCCAGCTCACGGGCGAGGCGTGGTGACGGTCGGTGGCGGGGATATACTTCAGCATGGCAGGTTCGGGTGTTGGTGTGGTGGCAAATTGCCTAAGGCATACGCACCAAGGCCGGGCTAAGTTAGACACCATCTGCAAACAGCAAGGCCCACCCGTCAACGGACGAGTGGGCCTCACGATAAAGCAGCCGCGGAGCGGCCGGTGCCAGACTACGCTTTTTTCAGGGTGCTCATCTGCTGCTGCAAGTCCAGCACGATGCTGGCCAGGCGCGAGAGCGACAAATCGGCAATGGGGAAGGTGCTGCTGATGTAGGAGCGGGCCTCCCAGATTTCCACCACGTCCTCCACCCCGATTTCGTAGGGCGAGTACACCGGGTTGTCGGAGTGCAGGGAAAGCGTGGCGCCGTCCTTGAGCTTGTTGAAGATACGCTTGAAGACAATACCTTCCTTGCTGCTGACCACGATGCAGGGCGTGCCGTCCTTGATGGTCAGCCAGTCTTCCACGTATTTGCCCACGATGACCGTGCCCGAGGCAATGGGCAGCATCGAGTCGCCGGCAATTTCGAAGGCCCGGTAGGTGCCGCCGGTGCTGAGCATGGGCAGGCGGAACTTGGGCAGCTCCTCAATGAATTCGGGGTCTGCGTAGCCGTTGAGGTAGCCGGCGCTGGCCTTCAGGGGCACCAGCTCAATGTTCTCGTTCTGCTCTTTATCAACGGTCAGGGCCAGGATACGCAGGCCGTTGGCGGGGCGGGGCGTGGGCGGCTCGGGCGAAGAAGTAGCGGGTTCGAGTTGGCGCAGGGCGGCCTTTTGGGCGCTCTTCTTGGTGAAGTCGGTCGTCACCAGGGCATCGAGGCTGATGCCAAACAGGCGGGCCATGTTCACCAGGGTGCTGAGCTTGGGCTCGGCGCGGCCCTCCTCGTAAGCGCCTACTAGTGAGCGTTTGATACCTAGTTTTTCGGCCATCTGAGCCTGAGTCAGGGCCAGTTCGCGCCGCCAGAATTTCAGGTTGGTATTTATCATCGCGGGTAGGGAGCCGGGAAAGGCTTCGACATCAAAGGGTTATCGGCTCGTGAAATTAGCAACAAACCCGCAGCTTTACTAATTCAATTAGCTTTAATTTTTAAGAAAAAAAGTTCCGCCGCATTATTCCTTCGTTAGGTCGGGCGGGTTTAGAAGTATAGTCCGGGTCGCGTGGATTGTCACGGTACCGGGCTCGGCCCACCATTCCTCCTGGTCCCAGAACTCATTCCAGCCCAACTTGGCGTATTTCGGGTTTATTTCCGGCCCCCGCTCCCCCACGTTGAAATTCTTCAGCACCGACTCGCCGTACGCCCAGATGTAGTAAGCCAACGCCACTGGCTGCGACTTGTGAGTCGCGTAGCTCGTCCACTGCCCCTTGAGCAGAATCCCGGCGTCCTGGGCGGGGCTTCGGGGGCTTTGATCATGAACGGCTAACAAACCGCTCTGGCCCACGCTGAAGTCGATAACAGCCCGGCCGGCAAACACTCCGGCCCCATGGGCCGAGGAATCTTCCCGCAGTTCAAACGTACCCAGCACGGAATAGGCATTCTCCTCATTGCTGTAGAATACCCGCACGCTCTGCTGCTCCTCTTCGGTGGCCTTGGGCTGGTCGCGCAGCTCGGTAATGGTGAACGAGCCCGACAGCGGCGTTACAACTTTCTTGAACCGGCTTTTGCCCCGCACCCGGTACACATTGGGGGCGTGCTCATCTTTGACAACTTCGGTGAACATGACTTCTACCCGGTAATGGTCGGAGCCGAGAAAACCGTTAAACGGCCCGTCGTCGCGCAGCAGCAGCTTACCCACGTCGTACTTCGCCAAAAAGGCCTGGGCCTCTGCATTCAGGGGCAGGGTGGGCGTGGGCGCGGCGGGCTGCCGGGGGGCCACCGCCGCGGGGGCTGCCGCCGCCACGGGAGCGGTAGTTACTGGGCGGGTGGCCGTCGTCGTCTGCTGGCAAGCGGCGCTGAGCAGGACCAGCGAGGAAAGGATCAGCGGCTTTTTCATGCGGGCTGGGCGAAAAAAGGGTGATAAACTACTTAGGCTTAGAATGCCAATATACTCTCTCGAGGCTATAAGGCCGGCTCCTCATCTTGGGCCCACCACTCCTCATTTTCCCAGAAGCTACTCCAGCCCACCTGCCGATACTTGCGGTTGATGTTGGGGCCCCGCTCACCGATATTGAAACGCTCCATGACGCTGCCGGCAATTTCCATGAAGTTGCTGGCCCATACCAGCTTAATAGCCGCGGGGTGGGCCGGGCTGGTCCAGATACTGGTAAATTTGCTGCCCTCGCCGGCACTACCTTCGTCCCACCAATACGACTGCTTGGGCCTGTAAGCCAGGCCGTTTGCCGTGCGGGAAAAGCTTATTGCAAGCTGGCCGGTAAAGGTGCCGGCGCCCTCCTCGGCCGCGTTTTCCACGAACCGAAAGTGCCCATTGGCCTGATAATGCCCCAACGACTTAAACTGCTCCTTGCCGGTATAGGTCGGGATGTTCACCTTTTTCAGGGAGGTCAGCGTGATGGTGCCGCTAAAGGGCAGGATCCGTTCCCGCTCCCGGCTTTTGCCCTGCACGTGATACAGGGCCGGGTTTTTCGCGTCGCGCCGCACTTTCTCAAACACCAGGTTGAAGGGCCGGTACTGCGGGCCCATGCAGCCCAGCATAGTTTGGGCCTCAGCCGGCCGGGCCGATACCAGCCAGAGCGACGCCAGGTTGAACCGGCGAAACAGCGTAGCCGCATGGGCCGGCGCCGGAGCAGCCGCTGTGCGGGCCGGCGGTGTGGGCGGCGGGCTGGCCAGGCCGAAAAGTAGCGTCAGCAGCAGGGAAACGAACAGGTGCATAGGTGAGAGCACTAAAGGTGGTGGCAAGAACTCAGGGCTGGGCGGCCGTCCACCACTCGTCGTTGCGGTAATATTCGTCCCAGCCGTAGCGGGCGTACTTGGGGTTGATGTCTACCGCCCGGCCGCCCACGTTGAAATCATCGAGCACGTGGCTAGCCAGGCGCATAAAGTCGGCGGCCCAGAGTACTTTCTGGCGCTGCTGGTTGTCGTAATAGTAGCCTTCGAAAGCGAAGCCGCGGGAATCGTGAATGGATTCCTGATTGGAATACAGGCTCCACTCCGGCTGATTGGGCGACGTTTCGAAGTCGATGGCTGTGACGCCCTGTAGTACCCGGCGCCGGGGCTGGCCCGTCCAGAAGGTGAAGTTTCCGACGGCCGTGTACACCCGCTGGTTGGGATTGTGGTACTCCCGGGAGCCGTACTGCCGGACCTGCCCCAGCTCGATCTGGCCTTGCAGGGGCGTAATCTGGCCCTTGAGGCGCATTTGACCCTGCACCACGAACAGGTCGGGGCGGCGGGCATCCTGGCGCACCCGTTGAAACACGACTTCCAGCCGCTGGTGGTGCGGACCCACAAAGCCGTTTTGGACGGGAAACTCCCCGCCCAGCAGCCAGAGCCCGGCAAAATTACGAAGCCGGAACAAGGCCCATTGCTCCTCGCGGTCCAGGGTATCAGCCAGGAGCAGGAGCTGCTGGCTGCGCGAGGGCAGCAGCATGGAGTCGTAGCTGGCTGCGGCCCGCTGCCGCACTACCTGCCGGCGCCACGACCAGCCCACCACGGCCAGGGCCGCCAGGCTCAGCGTCAGCACAAGCCCCAACAGGATTTTCCGGCGGCGGCTCATTGGCTGGTAGCGGCAGGGGCGTGAAAGGCGCGGAGCAGGCGCCGGGCCGCGCCCAGCTGAATCAGCACCTCGGCCAGCACTAGGTTGCCGGTCCAGGAAAGCCAGGTCACGGTGAGGTAGGTTTCGATGGGCTTGGTGCCAAAGACGTAGTAGAGCAGGTAGCTTTCCGAGCGCAGACTCATGGCCGCCAGCGTCACGGCGAAGCTGCGCATCATCCACTCGGTGTGTTGCTCCCAGCGGCGCTGCCGGGCCAGGCGGTAGGCCAGCCAGGTAGCTAGCCACCACACCACGCACTGCAGGCTGAAACCCACTTTAGCCACCAGGCCACCGTTGGCAAAGCCGGCCAGAATCAGGCCCGAGGGCGCGGCCAGGGCCAGAATGGAAGCCACGTAGAGCTTACCGAAGTTGCGGTGCAACGCGGCCCGCCCGCGAAATAGACGCGGAAAAAACTGGGCCAGTCCGGCGACTAGCACCCACAGGCTGCTGGTGATGTGCACGTAGAAGCCCAGCCGAAACAGCCCGTTCAGGTTCGTTGCCTCCGACTTGGTGGTCAGGAAATTGATGCCCGGCTCAAACGACAGGTAGGGCCACACTTTGGTGGCCATAAGCACGGTAAAGGCGGCGACGGCCGCGCCCGCCAGCCACTGCAGCAGGCGCGGAAAAGACAGGGAGGAAAGCATGGGCAGGCGGGCGAAGCGCTAGGGTAATATAACGCGGTGGTTATATTCTTATGATACTGCCTGAAAAGTATTTTTCCCAGACCGCTCACCCCGCAAAATACGACCTTTCAGGTGACTTGCACTGGACTAATCTTCTCGTGTCATTGCGAGCGAAGCGCGGCCATCCACCCGCTGAAATGTGCTGCGTCTTTTAAAGTAAAAAGCCCTTTACTCCGGCTGGAATGAAGGGCTTTGTGGCGAAAGAGCGGGACTACCTGCGCAGAAGACGGATTGCTTCGTCCTTCGTCCTCGCAATGACAGGAATAACCGCGCTAGTCGCGCTATTGGTGTAAGTCGAACGTCAAACTCGCTAATTCACCATCTCACTACTTACTCCGCAGGCGCTTTTGGTACATCACGGCCAGGCGGAGCTTGAAGTAGTCGTACTGCTCGCGCAGGTGGTCGAACAGGTCGCGCAGGGGCGGGTCGCCGCCGAGCTGGCCGATGGCGGTCTGGATCTGGGCGAATTCGTCCATGGTCAGGAATTCTTCGAGGCGGATGGGCTGGCCCTTGGCGTAGAGCGTCTCGATGTGGGCCCGGATGGTGCTCGGGCTCAGGGAGCGGCGCTCGGCAATGGCCTCCACGCTCAGGCCGGCGCGGTGCAGCTGCAGAGTATTTTCGTGGGTGTCGCCGGCTTCGCGGGGGCGGCGGGGCTTGGAAGCGGCGCTGGGCAGGTCCTCGTCTTCATCGGACTCGGCGGCATCCGAGGGGTTGGGGGCGCCGCCGTGCTCCAGAATGGCTTTGATAAAGACCTCGCCGTAGTTCTCGAACTTCTTCATGCCCACCCCGCCGATGGCCAGCATGGCCGTGCGCGACACGGGCCGCTCGGCTGCCATTTCCTGGAGCGTGGTATCGGTGAAGATGACGTACGGGGGCACGTTCTGCTCGTCGGCAATGCGCTTGCGCAGCTGCCGCAGCCGCTCGAACAGCTGGGTCGTGGCATCGGTAGGCACGCTGGCGGTGCCGGCGGCTTTCTTGCCCCGGGGCTGCTTTTCGGCTTTCTCGGCGGGCTGGAATTTCTTCATCGGCAGCTGGCGCTGGCCCTGCAGCACCTGCTTACCCAACTCCGTGATTTTCAGCGCGTAGCCTTCCTCGTAGGCAATGTAGAGCAGGCCGTCGTTGAGCATCTGGTGGATGTAGCTGTACCAGTCTAGGTACGGCAGGTCGCGGCCGGCGCCGTAGGTTTTGATTTGCTCGTAGCCGCCCTGGATGATGGCCTGGTTGCGCATGCCCCGCAGCACGTCGATAAGCAGGCCGATGGGGGCCCGCTCGCGCATGCGGACCACCGCCGACAAGGCTTTTTGGGCCAGCTCGGTGCCGTCGAAGGTAGTGGGCGGGTTGCGGCAGATATCGCAGTTGCCGCAGTCCTGGGGCAGGGTTTCGCCGAAGTAGTTGAGCAGGATCTTGCGGCGGCAGCTGGCCGCTTCGGCAAACTGCTGCATGCGCTCCAGCTTGGTGAGGCTGAGCTGGGAGAGGCGCGGGTCGGCGTCCTTGGTGAGCATGTCGCGCAGGCTCATCACGTCGGCGTAGCTATAGAAGAGCACCGCCGTGGCCGGGGCTCCGTCGCGTCCGGCCCGCCCGATTTCCTGGTAGTAGCCCTCGATGTTCTTGGGCAGGTTGTAGTGAATCACCCAGCGCACGTTGCTCTTGTCGATGCCCATGCCGAAGGCAATGGTGGCCACGATGACTTGCAGATCGTCGCGCAGAAAGGCTTCCTGAACCGCCCCGCGCTGGTTGGGGGTCATGCCGGCGTGGTAGTGGCCGGCGCGCACGCCTTTTTCCTTGAGCTTCTGGGCCAGGGTTTCGCACTGCTTGCGTGAGAGGCAGTACACGATGCCCGCCTCCGAGGGCCGGGCCGTAACAAAGTCCACGATGCTGCCCACCCGGTTCTGGCCGGGACGCACGATGAGGTTGAGGTTGGGCCTGTCGAAGCTCGACAAAAACACCTGGGGCTCGTGCATGCGCAGCTGCTGCTGGATGTCGCGCTGGGTGAGGCGGTCGGCGGTGGCGGTGAGGGCAATGATGGGCACCTGCGGAAACTGCTCGCGCAGCACCCGCAGCTGGGTGTACTCGGGCCGGAAGTCGTGACCCCACGACGAGATGCAGTGGGCCTCGTCGATGGCGAACATGCTGATGCGCAGGCGCTGCAAAAACTGGATAAAGCCCGGCGAAACGAGCTTTTCGGGGCTCACGTAGAGCAGCTTGAGGTAGCCGTTGAGGCAGTCACTGGCAATGCTGGTTTGCTCGCTCTGGCCCACGCTGCTGTTGATGTACTCGGCCGGAATACCGTTGGCCTTCAGGGCCTCCACCTGGTCCTTCATCAGGGCAATGAGGGGCGAGACGACCACGCAGACGCCTTCCTGCACCACGGCCGGCACCTGGAAGCACACCGATTTGCCCCCACCGGTGGGCATGAGCACCACGGTATCCTTGCCGCTCATGATGTGGGAAATGATACTCTCCTGCATGGGCCGGAACGTATCATAACCATAATACTGCTTCAGGACCTTGCGGGCGGAAGCCAGCGTGGGCGCGAGGGGTTCGGGGGCAAATAACATGCGGTAAAAATACGGCTAAACCAGGACTTGACAGACGTAAATAAACCACGACCGTGGGGAAATAGTGCACGGGTTCCGCAGAATCCTGTACCACCCAACGCCGTAGCCCGCCGTAGAGCGTAGCAGACCATTCTTTCACCCAACGCCTGCCTTATGGACCATGCTCACGCCTCCGCCCCCACCCCTGCCGCCAACCAACACAACCAGGCCGTGCTCGACGCGCTAAGCCGCTGCATTGCCGCCTGCGAACTATGCGCTACAGCCTGTTTGCAGGAAGAAGACGTGCAGATGATGGTACCCTGCATCCGCCTCGACCGGGACTGCGCCGACATCTGCCGGCTCACCGCCGCCTTCATTGCCCGCGGCTCCGACCACGCCCGCCACGTACTCCGGGAGTGCATCGAAATCTGCCGCAAGTGCGGCGAGGAGTGCGGCCAGCACCAGCACGACCATTGCCAGCAGTGCGCCGCCGCCTGCCGGGCCTGCGTGGAGGCCTGCGAGGCGTACTAAGAGTCGTCGAATCTTTCCCCTGCTATCAGAGCCCGGCTTTCTACTAGTGAAAGCCGGGCATTATATTATTCGATTTTTATATAAATATATCCTGTAGCTTGCTCTCCCTATTACACTACTTCCAACAAACCACACATGAAAAACCGTTTTATTCAACTGGCTACCGCCGGGCTGCTGGCCCTGGGCGTAACTAGCTGCGCCGAAAAACAATCGTCCGTGGCGGACCTGACGGTTGCCGGGGCCAGCAACGCAACCGAGAAGGCCGGCGAAATAATTTCCGTCGCCCAGGCGGTGGAGTGGACGCACCGCTTTCAGAAGGAGAATTCCCAGAAAACCTGGGCCGTCTTGTTTGAAAACAAGATTTACAAGCAGCTCCTCGCCCAGAAGGGCTGCCAGGGCCTGCGCATTTATAACGCCATCAACGCCGACGACAAAAATGCCTTCGTACTGGTCGGCGTTGATGAGGCGGGGGATATGACCGCCAACGGGGAGGTGGCTGACATAGGGACTCCATCGCCTCCGGGCCCCTACGCCAGCCCGCTGATTTCGGGGCCGGCTGAACACCTAGAGCCCTTCCCAGAGTCAGCCGGCAGCATTATTCCCCTGGACCTGGCCGCCAAAATGACCCACCGCTACCAGCAAACCTACCCCAATGGCCAGTGGGCGGGCTACTATAGCGCCTACGTCTACAACAACCTGATGGAACAGCCCGGCTGCCTGGGCATTCGCCTCTACAACGGCATCAAGGAAGACAAGAGTGAGTGCTACGTGCTGGTGGGCGTAAACGAGAAGGGCAACGACATGACGGATGGCCTGATCTACGATTTATCGGCGCCTTGCCCACCCACTTGCCGCGTTGAAAGCCCCCTAATGCAATAGGTATTCGTTTTTTCAGGCTTTACGGCCGGCTCCGGGCATTCCGGGGCCGGCCGTTTTGGTATTCAGCACCAGAACTATACACCGACCCGGCGCACTGGCGGTGAGGTAAGTATCTCGGCTCATTGTAGAGTCTACGGAACGGCTGGTTTGGCAAACGGCCTTCGGTAATCAGTGGGCTTCTACTACTTCCACTCCGCTTTGCTGCAAGGTGAGCACCAGCGTATACTGGCGGCGCCCGTCGGGCTTTTGGCCCGCCCGCCGCAGCGTAGCCGTAGCGTGCCAGCGCGGCACCTGCCCGCCCCGGGGCGGTACGGCCGTGGCCACCACGCCGTTGGCCGTGGGCTTGGTCTGGCGGCGGACGAAACCTTGGGCGTTGAAGTCGCCGACCCACTGGCTGGTGCCGGCGCTGTAATAGTCGTTGTAAACCTCGTAGGAAGTAACCGGCCCGCTGCCGCGGATGGGAAACCAATAATACAGGGGCGAAATTTCGGGGAAAGCCAGCCGCACCCCAAACGACTCGGGCCGCCGCGGCCCCAGGGCGCTACTGCCAAACGACTCCGACAACTCGCGGGCAAACTGCCCGTGCGCGTCGAGGTGAAACTCGTGCTGCCCGCTGCTACGGTCCCAGAGCAGCAGCGGCTGCGGCGGCAAAGGCTGGCCGGCCGCGTCGAGCACCGTGAGGCTCAGCTCGTATACCACGGAGCGCTGGCCCAGGGAAAATACCAGTACCAGTCCGGCCAGCAAGAGCGTGGCAACACCCCCAACGAGGCAGATAAAGTAAAGCAGCATAGCGTCTACACGGGGGAAAAGGTATTGACTGTTCAAAGGTTGACTGTCCAAAGTAAGCGGGTGGCCGTTGGCCGTGGCTCCGTCCTATTCCACTACCCGCCACCAACCGGATATACCGCAGCTCCCGACGAGTTTACCTCGACCAAGCTACAGGTGAGGACCAGTAGCGCAGTCCATTTTATAAATTCAAAATATTCAATACATTAACAACATAGTTCTAATTAATTTCACTCCCCCAGGGCCCTACGTTAGCTTTGTGTGCGCAACACGGTCGTTTACGGCCGCGTAACAGCCCGCAGCCGAGCAAAAGAGCCCTGTGCCGGGGCGGCGCCGGGTGGTTTCACATTTGTGCTTTACGTATGACTCCATTTCTCCTCTTCCGTTTTTCGAGCTGCCGGCGGTGGCTTCTGGCATTGGCACTGGTCCTGGCGGGGTCCCGCGGCTACGCCCAGGGGGTGTGGCAAGCCGTAACCAACCTACCCAGCGCCTTCACCGACGTGCGCGCTACGACTACCGACGAAACCGGCAACGTCTATCTGGTGGGGGCCTTTTCCGGTACGCTTACCCTGGGCAATCTGACGCTCACGAGCGTAGGCGGCCAGGACATTTTCGTGGCCAAGTGGAATTCCTCGGGCTTCGTGTGGGCGGAGCGCGCGGGCGGGCCGGGCAACGACGTAGCCACGGCCGTGGCCGTGAAAGGCAGCAGCGTGTGCGTTGGCGGAACCTTTGCGGGGGCCACGGCCGGTTTTGGCGCCACCACGCTTACCAATGCTGGTCCGGAGGCGACGACCGACATTTTCGTGGCCCGCTATGTTGACGCGGGTTCTACTCCCGGCCTGAGCTGGGCCCAGCAGGCCGGGGGCGCCAGCAACGACGAGCTGGGGGCGGTGGCCGCCACGGCTACTGAGGTGTTTGCGGCCGGGTCGTTTGGGGGTTCCGCGCGCTTCGGCAACCAGCTTCTGACCACCAACGGCAGCACCAACCCCGATATCTTCATCACCAAGCTTACCACTGCGGGCAGCAGCGGCTCGTTTGTCTGGACCCAGAGCGCGGGCGGCATGGGCATTGATACGGCCACGGGCCTGGCCCTGAGCGGGGCCAACGTGTACGTGGCCGGCAGCTTCAGCGGCACCGGCAGTTTCGGCCCTAGTCAGGTATTCAGCGCCGGCAACCAGGATATCTACGTGGCCCGCCTGACTGATGCGGGCAGCACGAGCAGCTTTGCCTGGGTGCAGCGGGCCGGCGGGGCCAACGACGATTTGGTCACCAGTCTGGTAGTGGCCCGGGGCACCGGGGTGTACGTAGCCGGTAGCTTCGCCAGCTTTGCGGCCAATTTCACCGGTATTATCCTGGCCAACAACGGCAATGCGGACTTATTCGTGGCCAAGCTCAACGACATCAGCGCCACGGCGCCGGTGTTCAGCTGGGCGCAGCGGGCCGGCGGCACGGGCTTCGAGCGGGCCACCGCCCTGGCTGTAAACGGCAACAACGTCTACGTGGCCGGGCAGTTCAACAGCCCCCTGGTTGGCTTTGGAACCACCAGTGTTTTAACCAATTACCAGGCGGGCTTTTTCGATATTCTGGTGGCCAAAATTGAGGACTTGGGCCCAAGCAATACTTTCACCTGGGCCCAGCAAGCCGGCAGCCCGCAGCACGATATGCCCACGGGACTGGCCGTGTCGGGAGCCAAGGTGTACGTGGTGGGCGGGGCCACGCTGCCCGCCCGCTTTGGCAACCAGCAGCTTTCCGGGTTTACGGGTACTACCACGGCTTTCCTGGCCACGCTGCTCGACCCGGCCGTGGTGACGGCCACGCGCGGCCCGGGTCCGGAGCCGGGCTGGGGCATGTACCCCAACCCGGCCCACCACCGCGTGACGCTGCAGCTGCCGGCCGGCGCCACCCGTGCTACCGCCACCCTGCTCGACGCCACCGGCCGCGTCGTGCGGACCCAACACCTGACACCAGCCGCCCCCGGAACCGCAGAAATGTCGCTGAGCGGGCTACCGACCGGGCTGTATTACGTGCGGGTGCAGCAGGGGGCGCTGCGCACTGCCCGGCCGCTGCGGGTGGAGTAGCGGGTTATCAATTTCCCAAAACCTGGTTGCCAGCAACCAAAAACGGCCCGGTACCTACTCCAGTAGTAGTAGGTGCCGGGCCGTTTGGCTCGCGCGCCGGCCGGAAGCTCAGTCCGGCCCGGGCTACTTGCTAAGTTCCAGTACCAGGGCGGTTTTGGCCGGCAGCTGCAGGGTCGTCAGGCTGGTCAGAGTTTCGCCGCTGAGCACGTTGCGAGCCTTGCTGAAGCCGCTGAGCCGCTCCGAAAACCGGGCCGTGGGCAGCGTGGCCGGCTTGTCGGTGGTATTGGAGGCTACCATCACGGCGCCCGAGGCGTCGTAACGGAAGTACACGTAGAGGCCATTTTCGGGCAGGTACTGCATCAGCTTGCCCGAGTGCAGGGCCGGGTGGGTTTTGCGGTAGGCGGCCAGGGTCTTCACAAACTGGAAGGCCTCGTTTTCCTTGGCTGAGCGGCCAGCGGCGGTGAATTTGTCTTCTTTGTCGCCGGGCCAGCCGCCGGGAAAATCCTTGCGCACCTCGGCGTCGGTGGGGTCCTTAAAGTTTTTCATCAGGATTTCGGTGCCGTAGTACATGCTCGGAATGCCGCGGGTGGTGAGCAGCCAGGTCAGGCCCAGCTTATACCGGTCGAAATCCTCACCCACTTCCGACAGAAAGCGGTTGTGGTCGTGGTTGTCGATGAAGGTCACCAGCTTGGTCGGGTCCTGGTACACGGCGTCCTGGGCCAGGGCCTGGTACACGCGCTGGGCGGCATTGTCCCAGCCGGTGGCGGCGGGCGTGCCCACTTCCTTGAGGCCGGCCAGCATGGCGTTTTCCAGCACGAAATCGAGGCCACCGGGCTGGTTGGACTTGAAGGGAAAGTCAATCTTGTTGCGCACGTAATAGGCCTGGTCCACCACATTGGTCACCGACGACTCGCCGAAGATGTGAATCCGGGGGTATTCGGCCAGCAGGGCCGCGTTGCAGCGGTTCATGAAGGGCTGGTCGTTGTACATGTAGGTATCGATGCGCCAGGCATCCACACCGAAGGTTTCCACCGACCAGATGGCGTGCTGAATCAGGAAGTTGGCCACGTAGGGATTCTGCTGGTTGAGGTCGGGCAGGAAGGGCACAAACCAGCCGTTGAGCGTCACGGCGCGGTCAATCTGGGCGGCGTGGGGGTCGGTAATGGGCTGCTGTCGGTAGCTGGTATTGGTGTAGGTGGGCCACTGGTGCACCCAGCTTTTCATGGGCAGGTCCTGGATAAACCAGTGGTTGTTGCCCACGTGGTTGTATACCGCGTCCTGCACCACTTTGAGGCCGGCGGCGTGGGCCTGTTGCACGTAGCTTTTGTAGGCCGCGTTGCCGCCCAGGCGGCGGTCCACGGCGTAGTGGTCGGTGAAGCCGTAGCCGTGGTAGGCCGCGCGCATGGTATTGCCCTCGTTGGTCAGGCCCTGGTTGTTTTCGATGACGGGCGTAAACCAGACGGCCGTCACGCCCAACTCCTTGAGGTAGCCAATGCGCTGAGCGGCGCCCTGCAAGTCGCCGCCGTGGCGGAAGAAAGGGTTGGCGCGGTCCATGTTCGGGTCGGCCATGTCGGCAAACTTGTCGTTGCCGGGGTCACCGTTGGCAAACCGGTCGGGCATGGCCAGGTAAATCAGGTCGGCCTGGGTTACGCCCTGGCCTTTGGGGCGGTTGTCGCGGGCCAGCAACTCCCACTTCTGCGTCACGGTCTGGGCGCCTTTTTTGCCGATAATGCGCACCGTGCCGGGCTGGGCCGCGGCGCTGATAGTCAGGTCCAGAAAAGCGTAGTTGGGGTTTTCTACCGTGCTAGCCTTCAGCAGCTTCACCCCCGGATAGGTAATGGAGTAGGTGAGCGTGCCGGCCTGGGGACCGTAGATGAGCAGCTGCACCGAGCCGTTTTTCATGCCCGTCCACCAGTTGGTCGGGTTGACGCGGGTGATGGACTGGGCCGGCGCCAGCAGCGGGACGAGCAGCAGGGCCAGCAGGAGAAGTCGTTTCATGCGGGAGAGGTGGGGTTGGGGAGTAGCATTTCACGCAGGGCCTCGCGGTGGTTTTTGCAGAGTTTCGCAGTGGACGACCACCCCGAGGCCCTGCGCCTACCACTGCGAAACCCTGCGTGAAATATATCTATTCCCTACCAGCTTACGCCCGCTCCAGGTGCTTAAGGACGGCTATTACATCCTCCTCGCCCAGGGCGGGTTCCGCCTGCTGAAAGGTCTGGACCACTGTTTCGGCCAGGGGCGTGGCTAAGCCTTCGGCCTGGGCCAGGCGCAAATCCTTGGCCAGCAGCTTCAGGGCAAAGGCCGCCTGGTAGTTATCGGCCAGCACGGCTTCGCCTTTGAGCTTGATAAAGGTGCTGCCCAGGGCGCTGTTGGCAATCAGGGTCAGCAAATCGTCGGCTTGCAGCTGGTGCTGGCGGGCAAAGAGCAGGGCTTCGGCCAAGCCCTGGGCCTGAAAGCCGAGCAGCGTGTTCATGGCCAGCTTGGCCAGGTTGCCGTGGCCGGTGGGGCCCAGGTGCTGCGCCAGCTTGCCCAGGTGCTCGAACAGGGGCTGGGCCCGCGCAAAGCCGGCTTCTTCCCCGCCCACCATAATCACCAGCTGGCCCGACTCGGCCTGCCTGACGCTGCCCGACACCGGGGCGTCGAGGTAGGTATGACCCTGGGCCTGACTCAGGGCGGCCAGCTCCCGGCTCACCCCCGGCGAGACGGTACTCATGTTGATGAGCAGCTTCTTGGGGCCTGCCCCCTGTAGCAGCCCTTCGGGCCCGGTAAATAGCTCCCGCACCGCCTGGTCGTCGGAAACCATCAAAAAGACGACTTCCGCTGCGGTCAGTAAAGCGGCCGGGGAAGCGGCCACGGTAGCCCCGGCCTCGCGCAGGGCAACAGCTTTTTCCGGGCTGCGGTTATAGACGGCAACCGGGTAGCCCGCACTCAGCAGGCGGCGCGACATGGGCGTGCCCATATTGCCTAGCCCAATCCAACCAATAGTGGTTACTGCACTCATTGTACTCTAGGTTCTGAAAATGATAAAACAGGTGTGCTATCCTATACCGGCCCGCGGCAGATTGGTTATGCACCCTGTCCTCCTGAGCGCCGTGCAGGACCACCCTCCCCTACTTCCACCGAAGCTTAGGCCCACGCAAAGAAGCCCCTTACCACTGGCGTGGTAAAGGGCTTAGGGCAGTGAAGAACGTTTATCAGAACCTGAAGGAAGGTCCTGCACGGCGTTCAGGAAGACAGAGGAAGCATGACCGCCGGCAAGGTTACAAGCAGCCCCCTACTCCGGCTTCGAAACCTTGCGCGTGCCCTGGTAAAGCTCGTACTTGAGCAAACGGCAGTCGATGGGGCCGTTGAACAAGGGAATGCGGCGGGAGGCCTTCAGCCCCACCCGCTTGGCCGCTTCCAGGTTGCCGGTAAACAAATACGCGTCGTAGCCCTGAAAACCGGTTTTGAGCGTGTCACCGATGGTTTTGTACAGGGCTTCCATCTGGGCCTCCTCCCCGATTCGCTCCCCGTAGGGCGGGTTGGACACCACGATACCGGCTGGCTCGTTTTTCGGGGCCTGGGCGTCTTTCACGTCGCGCACCCCGAGGCGGATGTAGTCTTCCAAATCAGCGGCGGCCACGTTTTCGCGGGCCAGCTCGATGTACTCGCGCGACAAATCGGAGCCGGCAATGTAGGCCTGGGGCTCCTCAATGCGGGCGCTGCGGGCGTCCATCACCACCGAGTCCCAGAGTTGCTGGTCGAAGTCGGCCCAGTTCTGGAAGCTGAACTTGCCCTGGTGATACAAGCCGGGAGCAATGCGCTGGGCAATGAGGGCGGCCTCGGTGAGCAGGGTACCCGAGCCGCACATGGGGTCGATGAAGGGCTTTTTGCCGTCCCAGCCGGTGAGCAAAATGATACCGGCGGCCAGGGCCTCGTTGAGCGGGGCCACGTTGGTATTTTGGCGGTAGCCGCGGCGGTGCAGCGAGTCGCCGCTGGCGTCGAGGCTGAGCACCACGTCGTTTTCAATCATGTGCAGGTGCAGCCGGATGTCGGGGTTCTTGACGTCCACGCTGGGCCTCGAGCCGGTGCGGTTGCGAAACTGGTCCACAATGGCATCCTTGGTAAGCTGGGCCACATATAAGGAGTGCTCAAACGAGGACTTGTTGACCACGGCCGTAATGGCGAAGGTCTGGTCGGGGCGAATAAACTCCGGCCACTCGATGCGGCTTACTTCGCGGTAGAGGGCTTTTTCGTCGCGGGCGTAGAAGCCGGCAAAGGGCTTGAGGATGCGCACGGCGGTGCGGCACCAGAGGTTGGCCTCGTAGAGCAGCTGCTTGGTGCCGGTAAATTCAATGGCCCGCTGCCCCACTTTCTCGATTTTGGCGCCCAGGTCCCGCAGCTCCTGGGCCAGGATTTCTTCCAGGCCAAATTGGGTGGTGGCCGTCATATAAAAAGTGGCGTCGCGGCGGTTTTCGGACATAAGGCGGGAGGCTAAGGAAAATGGAGAGCGGCAAAGGTCGGAGTTTTTGCCCGGCCGGCCTCTACCCCGGGCTGGCGGGTGGGTTATGGCTGCCTACCACGTACCGCTCCTTCCCCAGCCCTTCTAGTCCCTTAGCCCCGGAAAACCAAAATCCCCCGGCGTTGCAGCCCCGGGGGAAGCTCAGAACCGAAATCCGACCGGCCGCTCACCTTCGCCCACCCGGATTTCCGCCGCAAAAGTAACGCGCCGCCATTACGGCTACATGACCGGCGAATTACCGTTTTGTAGCCGCCCGCCCTGATTAGCATGCCGTGAAGAATACGCCGCCGCATTACCGGCACGCAGCCGTGGGCAACGCCACCCTTGCCCAGGAGTTGGCCCTGATTCTGCGGCATTGCAGTAGGCTCAGAAGCTCGGGAGGAGGTACGGACGAGGCGCTTCGCGTGAATTCTTATCTTTAAGGCCCAACTATCTCCCTATCCCGCCTGCATGGCCGCTCCCGTTTCTTCCTCCCCCGTTTCTGCCAGCACCACGCCCGCCCGCTCCTATGCCGGGCCTATGCTGCTGATGACCACCCTGTTTTTCCTCTTCGGGGCCGTCACCAACTTCAACGACGTGCTCATGCCCTACCTCAAGGACGTGTGCCAGCTCACCGACTTCCAGTCGACGGCCGTGCAGTTTGCCTTCTTTGGGGCCTACTTCCTGATGTCGTTGCCGGCCGGCATTGTGCTGGAGAAAATCGGCTTTAAGCGGGGTATCGTGCTAGGCTTGCTGGTCATGGCCGCCGGGGCGCTGCTATTTGTGCCGGCCGCCAACTCCCGCACGTTCGGCCTGTTTTTGCTGGCCCTGAGCTTGTTGGGCGCCGGCGTTACGCTGCTGCAGGTGGCCGCCAACCCCTACGTGAGCGTGCTGGGGCCGGCCCGCACGGCCGCTAGCCGGGTCAGCATCGTGGGCGTGGCCAACGGGCTGGGTGGCACCATTTCCCCCCTGATTGGCGGCCTGATTTTGTTCGGCGGCTCGGCCGTGCTCAAGGCCCAGCTGGCGGCCCTGCCCCTGGAGCAGCGCCTCACCCAGGAGGCCACCCTGGTCAAGCCCCTGTACCTGGGTCTGGCGGTATTTCTGGCGGTGCTGGCTACCCTGTTTTTCCTGGTGCGCCTGCCCGAAATTGAAAGCATCCCGGCCGAGCAGGAAGCGGCCCTGGCGGCCGAAGCCGGCACCACCGGCCGCCGCTCCGCCCTCGACTACAGCCACCTAGTACTGGGTATCGGCGCCATTTTTATGTACGTGGGCGTGGAAGTTGGCATCGGCTCCTTCCTCATTCGCTACGGCGAAAGCCAGGGCATCAGCCAGCTCAGCGGCTTCACCCAGCAGCTGGTGCGGGGCCTGAGCGTGGCCACGGGCTGGGCCGCCGCCCTCTTTGGCCACTCCCCCGAGCCCATCGACACCAATACGGGCTTTACCAAGGCCGTGGGCGCAGTGCTCGTGTCCTCGTACTGGTTTGGCCTGATGGTGGGCCGCATTATCGGCATTCCGCTGCTCACCCGCTTCAACGCCCGCAAACTGCTGGTGGGCGTGTGCGCGGCCGGTACCTTGTTCGTGCTAGCCTCCCTGCTGAGCCGCGGCGAAACGGCCCTGTGGCTGGTGGTGCTCTGCGGGCTGTGCAACTCCATTATCTGGCCCGTGGTGTTTCCGCTGGCCATTACCGGCCTGGGCCGCTTCACCAAGCAGGGCTCGTCCTACCTGATTATGGCCATCGTGGGTGGGGCTATTATTCCGCCCCTCATGGGCTGGATAGCCACCAACGGCGGTGGGCTGCGGGTGGCCTTCGTGCTGCCGGCGCTGTGCTACGCCTACCTGCTGTTCTACAGCCTGCGCGGCTACCGGGTGCGGTAGGCCGCCCGACTTTTTCTGGTAAAGCCCGACGGTCCGCCGCCGGGCTTTTTTGCTTTTACGGCCCGGGGCCGGCTTCTGCATTAAGCCATTTGCTGCGCCCAGAACGGGCAAACATCTACCTTTGCCGAAATCTTACCTTTCCCGCTTTACCATGGCTTCGGCTCCCGTTTTAGAACACCACGTTTCCCTGCTTCCTTATAACACCTTCGGCATCGACGCCCGGGCCCGCCTGTTTGCCCGCTTCCAGAGTGTGGACGAGCTGCGCGCCCTGCTGGCTCTGCCCGAGGTGCAGCAAAGTGAAAAGCTGGTGCTCGGGGGCGGCTCCAACCTGCTCTTCACCCAGGATTTCGACGGCGTGGTGCTCAAAAATGAAATAACCGGCCTCGCCATCATTGCCCAGGACGAAGCTCAGGATACGGCCCTGGTGCGGGCCGGGGCCGGCGAGTCGTGGCACGGGCTGGTGCAGTACGCCCTGAGCCAGAACCTGAGCGGTATCGAAAACCTGTCGTTGATTCCGGGCACGGTGGGCGCGGCTCCCCTGCAGAACATCGGGGCCTACGGCGCCGAGCTCAAAGACACCTTCGACCACCTCGAAGCCGTCGAAATCAGCACCGGGCAGCTGCGCACTTTCACCCACGAGCAGTGCGGCTTCGGCTACCGCGAAAGTGTGTTCAAGGGGCCCCTGCGCAATCAGTATATCGTGACGGGCGTGGTCCTGCAGCTGCGGCGCCGGCACCAGCTCAACGTCAGCTACGGGGCCATCAGCACCACGCTGGCCGACATGGGCATCGAAGCCGACCCCACGCCCCACGACGTGAGCGAGGCCGTGATTCAGATCCGGCGCAGCAAGCTGCCCGACCCGGCCCAGATTGGCAACGCGGGCAGCTTTTTCAAGAACCCGGAAATATCCCAGGCCAAGTACGACGAGCTCAAAAGCCAGTACGCCGACCTGCCCGGCTACCCCGTGCCCGGCGGCGTGAAAGTGCCCGCGGCCTGGCTTATCGAGCAGTGCGGCTGGAAAGGGCGCCGCTTCGGGGCCCACGGCGTGCACGACCGGCAGGCCCTGGTGCTCGTCAACCACGGCGGGGCCCAGGGCAGCGCCATCCGGGACCTGGCCCACGAAATCATTGCCTCGGTGCGGGAGAAATTTGGCATCGAGCTGCACCCCGAAGTTAACATTCTGTAAAGCCGGGCGGTATTTGCGCTTTATAGCGAATGCTGGCAAGAAATACCCCGCTTTTATGCCAAGTCGACAATACAATTAGGCTGGAAATAAGCATATTTGTATTTCCGACACTGTTCGTTCTGGTTTCCTCCCAACCACTTATTGCTTTTTAGCTTGATGAAAACTGTTAGTCTCCTCACGCTGCTGCTCGGTAGCGCCACCTGCGTGTGCGCCCAAGCTCCCGTAACCCTGCTGGCGGCCCGCGCGGCCGGTCCGGGTGCTACCGTCACGATTCGGGGCACCGTGAGCAATGGCCCCGAGCTCGGCGGCCTACGCTACGTGCAAGACAAAGACGCCGGCCTGGCGGCGTACTCCCTCAACGCTCCCGGTTTCTCCTCCCTGGTGCTGGGCGACAGTGTAGAGCTGCGCGGCACCTTGAAAAATTACAATGGCCTGCTGGAAATGGACCCGATTAGCTCGGTGAAAGTACTGGCCAAAAACCGCCGCCTGATTGTGGCCGAAGTGCCCGCCGCGGACCTGACCAAAGTCTTTGCCGAAGCCTACGAAGGTCGCCTGGTGAAGCTCAAGGGCGTGAACACCATTACGACCCTAAACGGCTCCCCGCTGGCGGCTATGAACGCCAACAGCAACTACCTCATCAACGGGCAAAAAGGCGCCCAGATCCGCATCAACAGCGCCTCCAACGGCGACGCCGGCCTGGTGGGCAAACCCGTTCCCACCGGCGACTTCGACCTAGTGGGCGTAGTAAGCCAGTTTGCGCCCTCCGGTACCGGCGGCTACCAGGTGCTGCCCCGCCTCTACACCGACTTCGTGCTCGGCGGCGGCCTGCCCAATATTACCGGGGAGCCCGTGCCCACGGAAATGAGCCGCACCGGCTTCACGGTGAGCTTCACGACCCAGAACCCCGGCGACACCCGCGTGGAATACGGCAAAACTTCGGCCCTGGGCACGGTGGTAGCCAACGCCACCCAAACCACCAAGCACAACATTGCCCTGACCGACCTGCAACCCGGCACGGTGTACTACGTGAAGGTGACGTCGACCAACGCGGTGGGCAAGTCGGAGTCGCCGGCCGTGCCCATGATTACCGACACCAAGAAGCGCGCTACGACCCGCACCCGCACCGACGGAGCCGAGTAGCCCCGCCCGGAACTTATCCGCACCAGCCCTGCTTTCATGGTACTTTCATGATGAGCGCCTTCTCTTTACCGCTTGGTAATCAGGAGGCTGATTGTCCCTGCTTTTTCATTCCCACTTGTTGCCCTAACCCTATTTCATGAAAAAATCTACTCTCCTGGCCCTGCTCACGCTGGGGGCCGGCCTGCAGCCCGCACTGGCGCAGACGGTCGAATCCATTGCCTCGGCCCGGGCCAAAGGCGCCGGCAGCACCGTCACCGTGCGCGGCACCGTATCCAATGGGGCCGAGTTGGGCGTCATCCGCTACGTGCAGGACAAGCAGGCTGGCCTGGCCGCGTATTCGACCACCACGGCCTTCAGCAACCTGGTGCCGGGCGACAGTGTTGAAATTCAGGGCACGCTCAAAAATTACAACGGTCTGCTGGAAATGGACCCCGTAACGTCGGTGACGGTGCTGGCTTCCAACCGGCCCCTGACCATTACGGAAGTACCGGTTAGCGCTGGCAGCTCAGTGTACGCCGAGTCATTTGAGAGCCGTTTGGTGCGCATTAACGGCAGCACCAGCATTACCTCGGCCACGGGCTCGGCCGTCAGCACCTTCGCCGGCAACACCAACTACCTGCTCAACGGCTCCAGCCTGCTCGTAATTCGTCCCAACACGGCCTCCACTGGTCCGACGGGCCTCGTGGGCAAGCCCACGCCCACCGGCCCGTTCGACCTGGTTGGTATCATGAGCCAGTTTTCGTCGACCAGCACCGGCGGCTATCAGCTGCTGCCCCGCGTGTATGCCGACGTGATTCAAGGCGGTACGCCCAACATTCTCTCGGCCCCCATGCCCACGAGCATTACCACCTCGGGCTTCACGGTGAAGTTTACGACGGCCAACGCCGGCTCCACCCAACTCTCGTACAGTGAATCGCCCGCGGGGCCGTTTACCAGCCTGGGCAGCGCCACCGGCACCCAGTCGACCCAGCACACGCTGGCCGTCACGGGTTTGCTGCCCGCCAAAGTGTACTACGTGCAGGCCGTGTCGACCAACTCGGTGGGCCGCTCCGAGTCGCGCGTGACGCCGATGATTACGGCTTCCCAGTCGTCGGGTAAGATGCGGGCCTACTTCACCAACCCGGTAAACACGGCCCGGGCCCTGCCCGGCAACAACGCCGTGTACCTGCCCAACGGGGCCATTGCCGATACCATTGCCCGCTACATCAACAAGGCTACCCAGACCCTGGACATTGCCATCTACAACTGGAACAGCGCCACGATTCTGAACGCCGTGAATGCGGCCCAGGCCCGGGGCGTGGCCGTGCGGGTACTCTTCGAAAACGACAACACCAACGTCAGCATTCAGGGCCTGTCGGCCAGCATTCCGCGCGTGGGCCGCAGCACGACCCAGAACATCATGCATAATAAGTTCGTGATTATCGACGCCGAAAGCACCAACCCCAACGTGCCGTGGGTGTGGACGGGCTCCACGAACTGGACGCCGGCTCAGCTCAGCACCGACCGTAACAATGCCATTGCCATTCAGGACCAGGCCCTGGCCCGCGTCTACACGATGGAGATGAACGAAATGTGGGGCGGCGGCACCACGGCTACGGCCCTGTTCGGCTCGCGCAAAACCGACAACACCCCCCACTACCTCAACATCGGCGGCAAGCTGGTGGAGTCGTGGTTCTCGCCGACCGACAACGTCAACAACCGCCTGATTGAAACCATCCAGACGGCCGACAACGACCTGCACATTGCCACCATGCTCATCACCCAGACCGAAATCGGGCGGGCCGTGCGCGACCAGGTTTCGCTGAAGAACATTGCCAGCTGCACCGAAGTGCTGCTCGACGACACGACCAGCAGCTCGGCCTCGGGCGGCATCTACCGCACCATGAAGTCGGCCATCGGCAACCGCATGGTGGTAAACGGCAGCCTGAAGCCCGGCATCATGCACCACAAATACGTCATCGTGGACGCCGGCGCCTCGCTCTCCGACCCGCAGGTGTTCGTGGGCTCGCACAACTGGAGCGCCGCGGCCAACACCGAGAATGACGAAAACACGCTCATCGTGCACGACGCCCGCATCGTGAACCAGTACTACCAGGAGTTCAGCCAGCGCATCGCCGACTACAACACCGGCATCGTGCTCTGCAACCTGATTCTGGCCAACAAGACGGCCACCGTGCAGCAGTCGAGCGTGCAGGCCTACCCCAACCCCACCCACGGCCGGTTCCAGCTGCGCGTGGAAGCCAGCAAAGCCCGCACCGCCACCATCACCCTGCGCGACGTAACCGGCCGCGTAGCCCTGACCCAGACCCAGACGATTGGCGCGGGTGAGGAAGTAAAAGTAGACGCCTCGAGCCTGAAAGCCGGCCTTTACATGGTGCAGATTGTAACGCCCGAGTCGACCCAGACCAGCCGCGTGGTGGTGGAGTAATCCTACCCACCGGATAGTATGAACGCCAAACCGGCGGCCCCCACCTGGGAGGCCGCCGGTTTTGTGTTGAAGCTGTTTTAGGAAGCGGGAAAGAACGTCATGCCAACTATTCCGCGCATCAAGCACAGAGGAGCTAGGATGTGCTTAGTCAAGGCGCGAACGTTGTAGCTGCTCTGATGCACGGCGCCAGCTACCAGAAGCAGCAAGTGAAGCTGGCTGATAAGCTGAACACGGGTTGAGAATGAAAAATGGGCAAGTGACGGATTATTGTAAATAAGTCGGAGGAAGTACTTTGTACTTGCTGGCAATTATGCTTCAGCAAGTTCGGCATAACCACCGTTTGAGGGAACTCTAGTTATTTCCATCTGGCTTACCTTTGGTAGGTCCTTCCCTACTGCTCTTACCCTCAAATCATGGTTCTTTGCCGGTGAGCACCGTCTAAAATCCCTCATTGATGTTACCCCAAAAATTGATAAAAGATGTGCGTCTGCTTTCTTGGGCGTTCGGGATGCTAGCCAGCCTTATTCTTATTTCGTGTTCCCAGCCAGCCGACCAGCGAATTGTTATGAAACCTCAAGTTCTACTTACCCTGCAGGCCTTTCAGGCTAAAAATAAATTTTCTGATGCTGCATGGGAAGCACGGGGTTTGAATCCGTCCAACAGTGAGTTGTCGGCCCACATGAACAGCTTGTTTAATGACTGCACTGGTGAGCTAATCACCCAGGTTCAACAGGGAACCACCAAGCGTCAACTCAAGCAGACACTGTTGACGGGGCTCAATACTTTTGATAGCGGGGACTATGATACCGAAGAAAAAGAATTCGTCGTTGATACCTTCTATGAGTTGGCGCAACTCGTGGAAGTGGATATGAAGGACGAATTAAATAAGTGGCATTACGGGAGTGTTGTCTATGCGCTGATGAAGACATTTATGCGTTCGGAGCCGGAAAAGGCGGCTCCCGCCCTTACGCAAGGGTGCACGAAATGCAAGGCGGTACTTGAAACGTTCCTTCTCGAAAAGCGGGAGGCCATTCCCAGCGCTTGCTTTATCGTTGCCCAGTGTCAGGCATGCACTGAATTAAACCTAATAGAAGTACCCGATGGGGTAGGCCGAATACACTTCGGAAAGTATAATGCACTGCAACGTCTAGACCGGAAACAGTACACTTCAGAGCAGGCGAAAGCCAAACTGGAACAACTTAAGAGTTCTAAGGATTCACCGTAGGCAACGAACTCGCACACTTGGGTAGTCATGTCAGTTTCAGTTTTTTTGAGCAGCTCAAGCAGTTAGGGGCCAAAGTACATTATTATACTCCTTTCGCTTTAATGACCGTTTTATTGAACATACCTCGCTGAAAAGTTGCTAGACCGGTGACGAGGTTCTTACTCCAACTCGACTACCAGCGGCCCCGTCAGCGGCTGCTTAAGCACGTCCGGAATGCTCCACTTAGCCTTCGGCTCAATGGCGTCCATCCGCTCGGCTTTGGGGTCCGTCCGTGGGTCGTAGGCAATTAAGGCGGTGTGGTAGAAATCGGACGCCACGTTTTTCATAATGCGACGCAGCAGCCGGAACACATTCTTTTCCCACTGCGCTTCTTTCTGGCTGGAAAACTGCGTGTAATAACTCGGCTGCGCGTGCCAAAACAGCATGACGGCGGTGGCCTTGTCGCAGTGGGGGCTATCCACAATCCACGTTAAGACCTCGGCCCCGTCGTCCCAGTTGTAGTTCCCAGCAATCAGGTGCAGTTCCACCGGATTAGTAATAGTGTCGAAGAAAGACCGGTCGGGCTTGCGGTTGTCGAAGCTAAATTCAAAGAATTTTTCTGTCAACAGAGCAGCTCTTTCTGGGGAGACTGTGTAATCCATGCGAAGGAGGGCTTGAGGTGGGTAATGGCAAAGAGAGCATTAAAACCAAACGACAATGTTACGACGCGAATCGAAGACTTAAACCCTCCTTTTCCTGAACGGCTGCCCATGCACATCTGCTGGCATGGAAAATAGCCCTACGGCCCAGATTGAGTTCAAAAAACTGGTTCACTTTGCAAAGTTCAAGAAACTCAGATCCGCGATGAGTTTCCTGAACTGCTACCCCTTCGGAAAATTTGGGTAAGGACAAGGTCGCTATGACAGAGGCTTTTTTGATTACACGACAACGATTGTTCACCGCTTTTCTTCGGCTTGTTGGCCGTCTGCATCAGCGTCGACCCCGCTACGCTTTTGCCAGCGGCGGAAGTTTTCCTGCTACTAAGCTGCTTCGATGCTTTCCAGGCAGCTTTGGGGGCTGTTTTTCGAAAACGGCTCCTTTAGCCTTAGTGGCTAGGCATAATAGGTGGCAAGGGGCGCAATTTCAGCGGGCGCAAGTATATTTGCGCCTCTCCAACTTGCGCCCCTCCCCTATGCGCCTACCTCGTCCCGGCCCCTTGCCTGCCCTGCGCCGCTACCTGGCCCTCACCCAGGCCAGTGCCGCCGCCCTGCTCGGCACCACCCGCTCCCGCCTGGCCCAGGCTGAGGCCGGCACCCGCCCGCTGCCGGCCGCCGCCGAGGCGGCCCTCACGGCCCTGCTGGCGGCCCTGCCCGCCCCTACCCGCCGGGCCCTGACCATCGACCCCGGCCATGCCGCCCCACCGCCCGCCCCGGCCGGCGCCCCGCTGCCCGCGCCCCACCTCCCGGCCCTGGCCGCCCGCCGCCACGAGGCCACCCAGGCCCTGCGCCGCGCCGAGGCGGCTTTGGCTGCCATTGAGGCCCGGGTGGCCGCCGGTCAGGCCCGGCTGGCGCTGCTGGCCAGCCCCGAGGCCCCCGCTACCCTGGCCGCCGACCCGCGCTTTGCCCTGGAGGCCGACCACTGGACCGGCCCGCTAACCCAGGCCGACCGCCGCCTGCTGCAAGCCAGCTGCGCCGGTCTGCGCGCCGAGCTGGCCGTGCTGGGTGGCTGAGCAGCCGGTGGAGCACTATGGTGCACGGCGTAATGGCCGACCACACAGCCGCCCAGCAGTAGCGCGGGCGGCATTGTATAGCCGTTACTAAATATTTTGCAACAGCTATACAATGCCGCCGCCCGGGTGCGTTAGGGAGGCGGCCCCCCGTTGGCGGCGGGCCGGGTGCGGCCGGGTGGCGGCACCGGTTATTCACTTTCCCCCTTCTATCTGTTATGACTGTTCCCACGTTCGATTTTACCGGCCTCGACACCAAGGCAGCCTGCGACGAAGCCCTGGTCCCGGCCCGCGCCCTGCTCAAGGACCTAACCAACCGCGACATTAACCTCGACTACCGCGGCGACAAGGCCGAGACCCGGGCCGGCAACGCCAAAAATACCCTTATCGGCGTGCAGAGCCGCCTCGATGGGGTGAGCGACCAACTGGCCGACCTGCCCGCCGGCACCTCGCGCCGCCGCCTGGAATTGGAGGCCGAGCAGGCCCGCCTCGTGGCCCAGCAAAAGGAACTGGCGCTGCGCGGGGCCTCGGGTGCCGCCCAGGCCCTGGCCGAGCTGGCCGAGGCCCGCACCGAAGCCGAGCTGGAGATGGTCACGGCCTTCGTGACCCAGCTGGAAGCCCACCGCGCCACGCGGACCGCGTAAGGCAAAAGCCGCACGAAGGCCGCCCTTCGGAAGAACAAAAAGCCCCGCCGGCAGCTGCTGGTGGGGCTTTTTGTTAAGATCAGCCAAGTAGTTTAGGGGCGTACCAAGCCCCGCCTTCTGAGCAGCTATGCCGGCGGGCTAGGGAAATAACCACCGCGCGGAGGCCCACATCCATACTAGAGCAGTTTCGAGCTGCCGCTGCGCTGCAAGCCAACGCGCCGGAGATGGAGCAGCCGGCCACCGGGGCGTAGCCGGCTGGCCGCTGGCATTGTTATCAGAGAGAAAGGGCGCTGACAGCGCCCTTTCTTTGTTTTTAACCAGGACTAAAGATGGATGGTAGCCCCAGCGGGGCGGCATATCGGTAGCAAAACGGACACCGAAGAACGACAAAGCCCCAGCGGGGCGACACCCAGGTCTGGGTGTCGCCCCGCTGGGGCTTTGGAAATTAACTGGCAGCGCACCCAGCTACCGATATGCCGCCCCGCTGGGGCTTAACCGCTAGTTCGCAAGGTGCGCTGTTTACTTCAGTACGGCTACGGTGGCCCCGTCCCCACCCCGGTCGGCGTGCTCATCGGCCACGCTGGCGGCGGCCCGGACGCGGTGCAGGTAGTCGCGCACGACCTGGCGCAGCACACCGTTGCCGCGGCCGTGCAGGAACTTGATTTCCGGAATGCCCAGCATCACGGCATCATCGACGAAGGCCATGACCTTGTGCAGGGCGTCTTCGGCCCGCTCCCCGCGCAGGTCGAGCACGGGGCTGAAGTTGGCCATGCGGCCGGTCAGGTCCATGCCCAGGCTGGCCGAGGAGCTGAAGCTGGCTCTTTCGGCCTTTTTCTCCCGCTCCCGGATTTCGGCCCGGCCCACTTTTTCCAGCTGACTGGCCTTCACGATGGTTTTCATGCCGCCGAAGAGCACCTCGGCCGTTTTGCCTTTGATGCTGATCAGCTCCCCGTAGCCATCCTGGCCGATGAGGGCCACTTTGTCGCCGGGCTTGAGGGTTTTGGGGTCGGCCGTTTCCCGGGTGGCCTTGGGCTTGGGGGGCTCAATCTGGAGCTTTTCGCGCACAAAGGTGTCGAGCTTCTGCCGGGCGTCCTTGGTTTTCTCCTTGTCGGCCTGGTTCGAGCGGATTTCGGCAATGGTAGCCTCAATCTGCTGGTTGGTGTCCTTGAGCAGGAGCTTGGCCTGGGCCTTGGCGTTGCGCAGCACTTCGAGGGTGGTTTCGTCGAGGTGCTTTTTGAGGTCCTGGTATTCCTGGGCGGCCTTTTTCATGCGCTTCTCAGCCTTGGCGGCTTCGGCGGTGCGCTGTTCCAGGTCGGCTTTTTCCTTCTCCAGGCCTTCCAGCAGCCGGTCGTAGCGGATTTTGTCCTTGCCCACGAGTTGGGTGGCCCGTTCCACAATCTGCTTGGGCAAGCCGATTTTGCGGGCAATTTCGATGGCGAAACTCGAACCCGGCTTACCGATTTCGAGGCGGTAGAGCGGCTGCAGCTGCTCGGGGTCGTAGCGCATGGCCCCGTTGACGATGCCGGCGTTGCGCTCGGCAAAGTTTTTCAGGTTGGTATAGTGGGTGGTGATGACGCCGAAGCTGCGGGCCCGGTTGAGCTGATCCAGCACGGCCTCGGCAATGGCGCCGCCCAGGGCGGGCTCGGTGCCGGTGCCAAATTCGTCGATGAGCACCAGACTGCGCTTGCCGGCCAGGGTCACAAACTGCTTCATGCTCAGCAGGTGCGACGAATACGTACTCAGGTCGTTTTCCAGGCTCTGCTCGTCGCCGATGTCGAGGAAAATATCGTCGAATACCCCGGCCTCCGAACCGTCGCCGGCCGGAATCAGCAGGCCGCACTGCAGCATGTACTGCACCAGGCCCACGGTCTTCATAGCCACCGACTTACCGCCGGCGTTGGGCCCTGAAATCAGCAGGATGCGCTGGTCGGGGTTGAGGTCCATATCCAGGGGCACCACCTCGCGCGGGTTGTCCTTGAAGTGCTCCTTAAAGGTCAGGTACAGCAGCGGGTGACGCACCTTTTTCCAGAGCAGCAGCGGGCGGGGATGCAGCGTGGGCATAGTGGCTTCCAGACGACCAGCCAGCAGGGCTTTGGCCCGGATGAAGTCGAGCAAGCCCAGGTACTGGTAGGCCTTGCGCAGGTCCGGAATGTGGGGGCGCAGCTGGCTGGTCAGGGCCGTCAGAATGCGGATCAGCTCGCGCTGGTAGGCATTTTCGAGGTCCTTGATGTCGTTGTTGAGCTCGAACACGGCTTCGGGCTCGATAAACACGGTCTGGCCCGAGGCCGACTCGTCGTGAATCAGGCCCTTGACGCGGCGCTTGTGCTCGGCAATGACGGGCAGCACCAGGCGGCCGCCGCGGATGGTAGGCTCGGCGTCGCCGGGAATCCAGCCCTCGGTTTTGGCGTGGCGCAGGATGCCGGCAATCTGCTTGCGCAGCATGCCCTGGCGGTTTATCAGCTCCTGGCGCAGCTGGGAAAGCAGCGGGGAGGCATTGTCGCGCACCTGGCCTTCGTCGTCAATGACCTTGTCCATAGCCGCCAGCAGGTTACGGTCGACCTGCACGCCGATGCCCAGCAGGCGCAGCGTGGGGTAGAGCGTTTCCTCGGCCTGGGTGAAGAAACTCAGGGCCTGGCGGATGGTGCGCAACGACATTTTCACGGCGAAAAACGCGGGTACGTCGAGGTAGGCGCCGGGCAGGCTGGCCCGCACCAGGTGGGGGTGCACGTCGTGGTAGTGCTGGCTGGGGAAGTCGGCGCCCGACTGGAGCAGGACGCGGAACTCGTCGGTTTGCAGCAGCAGCTTTTCCAGCTGGTCGTGCTTGGTCTGGAACTGCATCTTGGCCACAAATTGGCGGCCCAGGGCACTCAGGCACAAGCTTTCCAGCATCTCGCGCAACTGCGCAAAGCCGATTTTCTGCTCGAAGTTATGGGGAAGAATCAAACGCGAAAAGGGGTAGTTAGGTCGTAATCAAACAAGAATGTAAAAGTAAACATCTGCGGCGAGGGGAAAGATTCAAGCGGGTTAATAAAGTGTGAGGGTTAGGTTTTCACCCTGCGGCCGCTCGTTTGCGCCCGACATTTGGCCCGGCGCCTCGGTAGGCCAACCCAGTGCCGCAGACCAGGAAAAGCAAGCTGGCGGGGCACATTAAACCGAGCCAGGCCCAGGCAGCTCCCTTGCTCGACAGTAAATTTCACTGGTGGCCCGCCCTTTTTTCCAATTCCGCTTCTACTGGGCTACATTTGAAATTCCTTTAGGTAAATCTATGAATAGAACCTTACTGTGTTGTAGTGTTTTTGCATTTTTTGGTTGCGAGCAAGATAAGATAGTGCTGGAGAAGCACGCTACTATTCGCCACGTGGATCTGGCCGTACCGGCCACTTTACCCAAAACCACTTGGTTAAGCGTTGATTTCGTAACTGCGCTTACGGGGTATGTAGGTGGCGAAAAAGGGGCCCTGCTGGGTACCGAAACGGGTGGCACTAGCTGGCAGAACCTGAGTACCCCCTCATTGGGCGACATCAAGCAGCTGCACTTTGCCTCCGCTACCACTGGTTTGGCTCTTACTACCACCGGCTTATATCGTACCACGACCAGCGGCCGGAGCTGGGTCTTAGTCAAGCAAGCGTCTTATAACGCCCTTACCGACCTGCAGATGCTGGATGCCACCACGGGCTTCCTGGTGGGCAACGCGGGGCTGCTCAGCAAAACGACCGATGGGGGCCGGACGTGGAAAGATTACGTTTTCCTGGTATGGCCCCCGGTTACGACCACGCTGCAGGCGGTGGCTTTTGCCAGTCCGCAGGCAGGCTTTGTTTTAGGAGAAATCCAGAGTTTTAAAACGCTCAATGGGGGTACCACCTGGGAATCAACCGTGCTAGAAAAGCCCCGCCAGGTTTTTGACCTGTTTGCCTATCCTAATGGCACGGATTACCTGATAACCGGTACCGACGACATCAACCGCAATAATTCGTTCTGGTCGATGACGTACCAACCCTCCACGAAAGAGTATCGGCAGGTCTCGGCCCAGGATCTGCTGAATGTGCCCGTGTACGACTTTGCACAGTACCAAGGGGAAGTCGTAGCCGTGGGCCGGAAAACCGTACTGCGCAACTACCCTGCCTACGCCTCCGAACCGGAGCAAACGCCCTGGGTAAGCCTCTTGGATCAGGACGGCACCACGATTCAGCACGCGTACCGCTCCGCTGATTTTGGGGATGCGGCTACGCTCTACGCGGTAGGAGAAGAAGGTATTGTTTCCCGCTTTGATTACCGGTAATCCCTTATGCGTAAAACGTTTACCCGGCTAGCTATTACGGTAGCGGCTACTTTGACTATTTCCGTGGCGCACGCCCAGGTCAGTCATTTCTCCATGAACTTCGGCCTGGGCACCTTGCCCGTGAAGGCGCACTACGTCGAATTGCTGGAGCAGCCGACGGTAACCCAAGACCAGGGCGAGTACGTGCTGCGGGATGTTCGGGCCCGGGCGCTGCTGATTTCGCTGGGATTGGCCTTCGATGCCCCACTCTGGAAAATCAGCGAAGACCAGTCCCTGGGACTGTCCCTCAACATCAGTGGCGGGCTGGTGGGTGCGCCCCAGGAAATCGAGGGGTTTAACCGGTCTACGATGCTTGATTTTCCGGAGTATGCCACCTGGCGCTACGGCTGCAAGGCCACCCGCGACTCTGATAAATCGTGGGGAATTGGTTTGGGCGCGGGCTACCGCTATGCCCGTTATGCCATTCCCTTCAGCTCCCCAAGCGTGATGGTGGAAGGCGTGCACAGCTATGGCAAAAGCGACATCTACCTTCGGCTCTCTTCCGATTTGGTACCAAACCGCCTCTACTCCGACTACTCCAGTGAGGGTTTGGTTGAGTCGCTCTCCATTCAGCAGCAGCTGCACGTGATACTGGGAATGTCGTTCTGAGACCCAAGCTGCTCGGTGGCCTCAGCGCCAAGTACTATTTCTTCCTCTCTTTTCTTCTAACCCGCCCCTCCGGCAGGACTCCCTTTTGCAACTTTTTCTACTTTACTTCTGATCATGTTCAACCCTAATTTCCGCAGCACCTGGATCGGCCTGCTGTCCGTAAGCTTGTTGTCGTTTGCCATATCGTTGCCGGTGACCGGGCAAAAAAGGCTGGTAAACACTATTAAGCTAAACAAAAGAGAGTTGCTTGGGGCAGCGCTGCAACTGGAGAATGGCGACGTTGCATTATATATCTCCAAACCCAAGGAAAACACTGTGCGAGTGTTAGTACTGAATGCCGATGGCAAGCTACGGTGGGAGAAGTCCATCACCAAAATGCAGAATATCTTTTTTAAAGACAACAACTCGGCAGGATTAGGGAATTTACTAAATGGCACGCCCGTCGAAGACTATTATCCTACGCTTGATCCATTGGAAGTATTTGCCAGCGGCAATACGCTTTACGCGGCAGAGGTTGTCGACAAAGATTTATATCAGAACGACAAAAAGGACAAAGTTGACCTGCACAATATTCTTCTTCAACGCTTAGATTCCACTGGCAAAATCCAGCGCCAGGTTCTGACCTACGCCGATATTCCGCAAGCAACGGCCGTATCTTCTTATTTAAGCTATTTCGAGAACAATGCTTTCTATCAAATAAGTCGGGAGAGGAATACGAGAAAGGACACCGATGACTTCTTCCTCAACTCTTTCAATTCGAGCGGCAAAAACATCCTGCATGTCCGTCTTCCCTTGGCCCGACCACTTAACAACAGCAAGTGGACCCCTGAGTTTATTGAGGATTGGCACACCTTGGCCCGCTATAAAGGAATTAGCTATTTCTATCGTCGTTATAAATCAACCCAGGGCGCTACTGCTGAGCGTTTTGTAGAACAGCGATTCGAACTACTGGGCATCGATAACCAGGGACAAGTTGCTGCTCGCATTCAGCCAGAGCTAGACTTGGGCCCTTACCGTATTGTTGACAAAAATGCCCAAGAGCCTGCATTTTATATAGATCAGGCAAATGACAATATCGTATTCTGCGGGGTTTATCAAAAAACAACTAAAAACAAACTACTTACCAATCCAACTACCGAAGGCTTCTATCTGGAGAAATATGACTTGCGTGGCACTCTGATTTCACATAAACAGGTGACTTATGAGGAAGCTCTGTCTGATAAGTATAAGACATTTGCCAAGCAGCTTCTGGGAAGCGATAATGTGACGATTATTCCAGACAACATCACCAAAAATATAGCAGCCGAAGTAAAAACCTCAGAAGGCTATATTACCATGTACTTCGATCAGAATCTGAAATTTGAAAAATCAACCTTTATTACTACCAAGGACCATAAGAAATTACCTAAGTATACTTGGAATCAATATAAACTAGCACCAACTTTTAAGAATCTTTCCTACAATCAGCGAGTACCATACTTTCAAGGCCTCTCCTATTATGGTCTCACGCAAAAAGACCCTATGATGGGTGAAACGCTGCCAATCTATTATTTTAAAGGCAGCTCACCGCTTTATTCAACCCTGGCTGCCAATCTCTCAAAAGAGCACGAGAACAACCATATTCGATATTATGTTGGCCGACCAACCAGTAACGGAACTTCACTTCTGCTTGACTATACCAATCAAAATGACGGAGTAATTAACATTTACACTGTCAGGTAAATACGCTCATGTGTCACTAAGCAGCAAAAGCTTAGTGACACATAGTGCAGCCAGTGTGCGAGGTACAGCCGGTCAGTGGCGCAGTTAGCTTTCGTCGTTAGCGACATTGTGCTGAGCTGCCAGCAGGCGCAGCGCGGGCTACAAGCTTGCCAGCATCTCGCGCAACTGTGCAAAGCCGATTTTTCTGCTCGGAGTTGTGGGGAAGAATCAAACGCGAACAGGGGTAGTGGGCACGGCGGAACGGAGACTGGATGCCAAGGCAAACACCTTGGGCAGAGAAAAATATTCGGGGACGGTAACCAAAATCGGTTGGGAAGGAAGAAAATTTTGGCCTCGCGTTTTATTGCTTCCGATTCTGCGGAGCTACGCTTATTTTTGGACTGGCCCAGCCTCTGATTTGGGAAAAGCAGCCTACTACGGCGAAGCATCTTTTCCTTTTTTGGATTATTTGGTTGTGACCAAGAAAAAATAGTACTGGAGGACTATCTATCCATTCACCCTGCAAACTCAACTGTACCGGCCGCTTTTGGCAGGCCCATTCCAATACTACTTGCTTCACTCTCACTCGCCCATGTTTTCCAACTTCCCAAAGTCCTCTACTGTCTGGTACGGCTTGCTCACGGCCGCCCTGGTGACCTGCGTTTTTTCCCTGCCGGCGGCCGGGCAAACCCAATTGGCAACTGCCGTCAAGCTCAACAAGAAGGAACTGCTGGGGGCGGCCCTACAGTTGCAGAATGGCAACGTTGCGCTTTTCGTATCCAAGCCCGAGGAAAGCAACGTGCGGGTGCTGCTGCTGAATGCGGACGGCAAGCTGCGCTGGGAGAAGTCACTTACCAAGGTGCAGAACGTATTTCGCAAGGTTCCGGGCGCCGGGGCCGCTACTCAGCCCAACGGTACCCCGATTGAAAGCCTATACCCCACGCTCGACCCGCTGGAAGTATTTGCCGACGGCAATACCATTTATGCGGCCGAGGTGGTTGACAAAAACTTAACCCGCAACGTTAAAAAAGACAATATCAACGCCCATGACATACTGCTACAGCGCTTAGATTCCACGGGGGCCAAGCAGGAACAGATCCTGACCTACGCTCCTATTTCGCCTTCCACTACGGTTTCCAGCTACTTAAGCTACGTCGAAAACAACACCTTCTACCAGATCAGCCGGGAGGTTAACTACCGCAAGGACACCGACGAGTTTTACCTGAACTCCTTTAGCCTAACGGGCAAAGAAACGCAGCATATCCGGCTGCCGCTGGCCAAACCGGCTAATGCCAAGTGGGCTCCCAACTTCAAGGAAGACTGGCACTTGGTTACCCGCTACAAGGGCGTCACGTATTTGGCCCGGCGCTACAAATCGGACAAGGGCTCCACGGCCGAGCATTTTGTCGAGCAACGGTTTGAGCTGCTGGGCTTCGACAATAAGGGGCAGCAAGTGGCATCCATCCAGCCCGAGCTGCAGCTGGGCGCTTACCGGACGGTGGGCAAGAAGCTGCACGAGCCTGCCTTTTACATTGATGAGGCCAACGAAAGCATCGTCTTCAGTGGGGCGTACCAGAAAATCTCCAAAAATAAACAGGCCCCCAACCCTACCACCGAAGGATTCTACTTTGAGCGGTACGACCTGACCGGCCGCCTGCTTTCCCACAAGCAGGTAGTGTACGCCAACGCCTTGTCGGAGAAGCACAAGGGCTTGGCCAAGCAGCTCGCGGAAACCGACGAGGTAACCATCATTCCCGACAACCTGACCCGCAAGGTTGCGGCGGAGGTGAAGATTGCCGACGGGTACGTGACGATGTACTTCGACCCCAACCTCAAATTCGAACGGTCGGTTTTCATCACCGATAAGGAGCACGACAAGTTATCCGAGCATATTTGGCTGCAGTACCGGCTGGCCTCGAACCCGAAGAACTTCTCGTACAACGCCTACGGCAGCACCACGCCCAAAGTGGGCGAAACCCTACCCATCTACTATTTCATCGAAAGCTCACCGCTCTACCTGACGCTGTACGACAACCTGCTGAAAGTACCCGAGAAGGAACACATCCGCTACTACGTTGGCCAGGCCACCCGCCGCTCAGCACCGGTGCTCATCGACTACACCAAGCAGAACCACGGGGTAATCAACGTCTACACGATTAAGCAATAAGCAATAAGCAAAGCTACCCGGCTTGCGTTTCCGGCCCCATCGTCCGCAGCTCAGCAGCGCCGGACGATGGGGCCTTTGCTTTTCAGGGCCTTAGCGCTTCTCCTCCACGCCCAGCCCGAACAGGGCAAAGTCGTACTTGACCGGGTCGTGGGGGTCGAGCAGGCGCAGGTTGGCCGTCAGCTCCTCGGCGGCGCGCCAATCCACGACCGGACGCTGAAGCAGGCCCAGCTGCCGGGCCTTGCGTTCCACGTGCACGTCGATGGGGCACACCAGCTCGGCCATGGGCAGGCGGGTCCAGAGGCCGAAGTCCACCCCCCGCGCATCCTGGCGCACCAGCCAGCGCAGGTACATATTCACCCGCTTGCAGGCCGAGCCCCGGGCCGGGGTAGCCACGTGCTTGCGGGTGCGCTGGGGAGCATCTTCGAGGCTAAAAAACAGGTCGTGGAAGTTCTCGAGCCGCTCCCGCTGCGTATTGCCATGCAAAAACGCGTCTTCCAGCGTAGCGTGGCGCTGGTAAAACCAGCGCAGCCAGTGCACGAAGTACAGCAGGTCGGTGTCGCAGAAAGTGCGGTGGCAAAAGCCCAGCAGCTTTTTCAGGTCCTCATCGTGGTGCTGGGTGATGAACTGGTAGGGTGCGTCGTCCATGCGGCGCAGCAGCTCGGTTACCTTGCTGATGATGGTGGGCCGCCGCCCCCAGGCCAGCAGGGCCGCAAACAGCCCGCTGATTTCCACGTCCTGGCGCTGGCTGAAGCGGTGGGGTATGCTAATCGGGTCATTAGCAATGAAGTCGGGCTGGTTGTAGCGCTGATGACGCTCTTCCAGCACGGCCCGGATGTTGTGGAGTTGGTCTTGTTGCACGGCGGTGAAGCGACTATAAAAAAGAAAAGGCCATCCTGCCGACAGCCTTTCCCCTTCATTTCCAGAAAGTAAAAAAGCGCCTACGGCACGTAGGAAGTTTCCACGCGGAAGCGCGAATCGGGCGTGGCCAGTTTCTGCACGGCCCGCTTGGAGAGGCGCACCAGGATGTTGCTGTTTTCACCCGTGTCGGGCAGCTGCCCAATCACGCGCACGTACACCGACTGCCCGTTCATGATATTGCGCACCTGCATGATGGTGCCCACCGGGGCCGTTTTGTGCAAGGCCAAATATTTATCAGTGCCGCCGCCTTCAATAACAGCCGCCAGGCCACCCTCCGTGACTTTGCGCACAATCTCGCTGGCCCGCTCGGGTACCCGCTCCTCTTCCTTGGGTGCCGGAACCGGGGCCGCCGTTTCCTTCTCTTTGTCCTTATCCTTCTCTTTGTCCTTATCCTTGTCCCGGTCGGTATCCTCGGCCCGCTCGGGACGGTTGGTGGGCGCGGCCGGCGCAGGCTTTGGGGCAGGCGCCGCGGCTACCGGTGCCGGCTCGGCCGCGCCGCCGGCGGGCACAATAATCAGCGTCTGGCCGATGCGCACGCCAGCGTTGTCGGGCAGCTTATTGAGGCGGGCAATGGCGTCGGGCGTGGTGTTAAAGCGGCGGGCAATGGAAAACAGGGTCTGGCCTTTTTCCACTTTGTAGACCTTGTTGCCGCGGCCGTCGGTGGTCAGGCCGGCCGCAGCGGCGGGGACGCTGGCCACGGGGGCTGGTTTTTTGGGCGCACCGGCCGGGTTCATCACCACCCGGCTGCGGGGCACAAGCACAATCTGACCCGTGACCAATGCTTCGAGCTTGGGATTTTCCTCCACAATCTGATCGACGGGCACTTTGTAGCGGCGGCTCAGGCCGTAGAGCGTTTCGCCGGGGGCCACGCGGTGCTTGATTAATACTTTGTTGTTGCGGTACTCAACGCCGATGGAATCGGGCAACACAAGGGGACCAACAGCCGCCGAGGCGGAAAAACCACTGAAAACGAGCGTGGCAAGCAGCAAGGAAAAACGAGTCATACGGACAGGGCGCGAAAAACAGGCAACGGGCGAAAATCGAGACGGGTGGCACGCTGCCAGCAGAATAAACGCAGCCGAAAGATAAATAAATAATCCTTGAGCAGACTGGATAAGACGCGGAAAACCCGCCGTCCGGTGGCGTTCGGGGCTGGCGGCAGCGGCCCAAGGGCAGCCTAAGCCAATTTAGCGCCATATTGGGCCCGAGCCCAGATTCCGCTTACTTTCGGGCTTCTTTTCCCGTCTTTCCTCCCGCCTGCTGTTATGGTCAATGCCCTCGGTATTATTCCCGCCCGCTACGCTTCCACCCGCCTGCCCGGCAAGCCACTGGTTGACCTGGGCGGCAAATCCATGATTCAGCGGGTGGTGGAGCAGGCCCGGCAGGCCCGCCTGAGCCGGGTAGTGGTAGCCACCGACGACGAGCGTATCCTGCGCCACGTGCACGGCTTCGGCGGCGAGGCGGTGCTGACTTCCCCCGACCACCCCAGCGGCACCGACCGAGTATTCGACGCTTACTGCCAGCTCGATACGCCCGCCGACTGCATCATTAACATCCAGGGCGACGAGCCATTTATTCAACCCGGGCAGATCAACGCCCTGATTGACTTGTTTGAGCAGGATCCCAGCACCCAGCTGGCCACGCTGGTAAAGCCGGTAGAAACGGCCGAGGAGCTGTTTAGTCCGCATATGCCCAAGGTGGTAGTCGGCAATCGGGGCCAGGCCCTGTATTTTAGCCGCCACCCCCTGCCCTACCAGCGCCAGCACCCGCCGGAGCAGTGGCTGGGGCAACACCGCTACCTGCGCCACATCGGCCTCTACGCCTACCGGGCCGATATTCTGGCCGAAATTACCCGCCTGCCGCCTTCGCCCCTGGAGCTGGCTGAGTCCCTGGAGCAGCTGCGCTGGCTCGAAAGCGGCTACCAGATCCTGACGGCCGAAACCACCGTGGCCACCCTGGGCATCGACACGCCGGAGGACGTGGAGCGGGCCTTGGCCTATTTGCGGACCTAAACCAGTGGCCTGCTCATATCGGGCCCATTTTGCGCAGGCCGTTTTACCCGCCCCACTGGTGCACTACCGCCGCAGCCCAGGTGGATGTATCGGCTACGCTGAACCGAATGGTGCGCCAGCATTCCTGGGAGCACCCACTACCTTCTTTACCAATTGGAATACAGGAAGAATACTTCACGTTAATCCAGGTGTAGCGGCCGGCGGGCGGAAGGGCCGGACGCATCTGACGGGCAAAGTAGCGGGCCTGTTGCTTTAACTGACTGCTGTCCTGCTCGCAGAAGGCCCGGTTGTTATCGGCCACGCTAACGTAAAAAGACGCCTCAGACCGCGCGGGCTGGGCCTGCATATCTTCTTCCGACAAACCCGTGTAACAGCTCAGGCTGGCTGAGCAGCGCGCCCTGAACAGCCAGGGCAAGTGCTGCTGCCACCACGTTTGGCGGCAACCCGCCAGCTGTTGCACGTAGGCATTCAGTTTCTGCTCCACTTCGTCCTCGGCAGGCGTCAGCGGTAGCTGCTTCGAGCCGCAGCTGCCCAGCAGCAGGGCCGCCACCCACAGACCCAGCACCCCGGCCCGGCGTTCCGGCAGAACCTTACCCACCGGCCTTCTTGGCTTTGTATTTCTGCTCGAGCAGCACGGCCAGCACTTTGTCGCGGAAGTCGCCCTGAATCAGGATTTCGCCGTCCTTGGCGTTGCCGCCCACTCCGCACTTGGTTTTGAGCAGCTTGCCCAGGCTCTGCAAATCGGCATTCCGGCCCACGAAGCCGGTCACAAGCGTCACCATCTTACCCCCGCGCGACTTTTTATCGAGCTGCACCCGCAGGTTCTGCTGCTGGGGTGGCAGGGTTTCGGCTTCTTCCTCCTGGCTGTGCTGGTATTCAAAATCGGAGCTGGTGGAGTACACCACGCCTTCCCGACTCCGGCGGTTTTTATCGGCTTTCATAGTTAATGTGCGAATGTGGCTGAATGTGCTGAGGTGCTAAGGTAGTTCTGTCATTGCCAGCAGGCCCGAAATTCTGCGCATCAAGCGGCACCCATGCGCCCTCCGAGATGTAGAAGGCTCATCAACAAGCCTCTTCTACGGCTTGTAGGAAAGGATTTTGTGGTAAAAGGCTGGGCCGTACTGCGCAGCGGGCTTCGACTCCGCCTCGTAATGACCCAACTTCATTCACTTCTTCACCACTCCCACGGCTACTTCCAATGCCAGGGGTAGCAGCTTCACGTCGAAGGCGCGGGCGTCGCCCACGTAGTCGCCGTCCACGTGGAAACCCAGGTCCCGGGCGGCTTGCACCTGCACGTCGCGGCAGGTGTGGTACACGGCCGCGCCCGAAGCGGGCAGGTTGCCCAGGGCCAGGCCTAGTCCTACCCGCACGGCCCGCCGCAGCGGCAGAGCATCAATCAGGCAGAGGTCCAGCAGGCCGTCGGCAATATCGGCCAGGGGCGCAATGTAGGCGTTGTTGCCGTATTGGGCCGCGTTGGCGAAGGCCAGCACGTAACAGTCGGTGTCCGTGGTCTGCCCGTTCATGGTTACCGTAATCGGGGTGGGCTGGTAGCGGCGGTACTCGCGCAGGGCCACCTGCACGTAAGTTCCCAGGCCGCGGGTGCCGGCCACGGCAAAGCACTTGCTCACGTGGGCATCAAAGCCCAGTCCAGCCGTGCAGAAAAAGGCCCGCTCATTGATGTAGCCCACGTCGATGCGCTGAAAGCTGGGCTGGGCCAGCTGCCGGATGGCGGCCGCCAAATCCAGGGGCACGCGCAGGTGCCGGGCCAGGCCGTTGCCCGAGCCCCGGGGCAAAATTCCCAGCGCCGCCCGGGTACCGAGCAGTCCGCGGCCCACTTCGTTTACCGTTCCATCCCCGCCCACGGCCACCACAATGCGGAAGCCCTCAGTGGCTGCCTGCCGGGCCAGCTCCACGGCGTGCCCGGCGTACTGGGTCAGGCGCACCTCGTAAGCCGCACCCGTGCCCTGCAAGTGCCGGGCTATTAGGGCGGGCACGTCCTGCCGCCGGTTGGTACCGGAGTTGGGGTTGATAAGAAAGCAAATTCGCAGCTGGTCAGACATAGACGGCAACAACGCAGGAAGAAGTGAAAGGTTGAAGGGCCGGGGCCGCCAACAAAAAAGCCCGCCCAACCGGGCAGGCTTTTTTGGTAGGCCGCAAAAAAGCTCCTGCTTACTTGCTCATGGCCTCACCCAGCTTCTGGATCAGGTCGGCAGTGCGGGTGCTGTAGCCGGTTTCGTTGTCGTACCAGCCGATTACCTTGGCCAGCGTGCCGCTGGCGGCCGTCAGCTCCGAGTCGAAGATACAGCTGTGGGGGTTGCCCACGATGTCAATGCTCACCAGCGGGTCGGTGGCGTACTCGATGATGCCCTTCATGGCACCTTCCGAGGCCGACTTCAGCGCCTCGTTGATCTGCTCCTTGGTTGCTTCTTTCTTCAGAATTACGGTCAAGTCGGTCATCGAGCCATCCGGCACGGGGACGCGCATGGCCAAGCCGTCGAGCTTACCCTTCAGCGTGGGCAGCACCAGACCCACGGCCTTGGCGGCGCCGGTGCTGGTGGGGATGATGCTGTACGCCGCGGCGCGGGCACGACGCAGATCCTTGTGAGGCGCATCCTGCAGGTTCTGGTCGGAAGTGTAGGCGTGCACCGTGGTGATGTAACCCTTCTCGATACCGAACACCTCGTCCAGGACCTTAGCCATCGGGGCCAGGCAGTTGGTGGTGCAGCTGGCGTTGGAGATGATGGTCTCGTCGCCGGTCAGGATATCTTCGTTGACGCCCAGTACTACGGTCGGAATGTTGCCCGTAGCGGGAGCCGAAATCACAACTTTCTTGGCGCCAGCGGTGATGTGCTGACCAGCGCCAGCTTCGTCCACGAAGCGGCCGGTCGATTCGAGCACTACGTCAACGCCCATGCTGCCCCAGGGCAACAGCTTGGGGTCGCGCTCGGCCAGGGCGGCAATGCGCTGCCCGTTTACCGTCAGGCTTTCCTCGTCGTACGACACGGTGCCGTTGAAGCGGCCGTGTACCGAGTCGTACTTCAGCAGGTGAGCCAGCGTCTTGTTATCGGTCAGGTCGTTGATTGCTACAACTTCCACGTTGTCGCGGCCAAGAAGAGACTTGAACGTCAGGCGGCCAATGCGGCCGAAGCCGTTAATGGCGACTTTAATTTTAGCCATAATAAAGGGAGATGAGGTTTAACGGCCCACAAGAGGCCGAGTGAAAACGCGGAGCGAAGGTACCGGGTCCTACTAACTTCGCCAAATCAATATCAAACCAGGTAAAAGCCAGTCGGCCCCGGCCTTTTTCTGGTTTTGCGGGGTGGCGTTCGGTGAACGGTCGGGTCCGCAAAACCGCGGGACGGCCGCGTCAGTGGTAACAATCCGGTAATATTTTTTTATCCTGAAAATCAGCCGTTTTAGCTCACTGGGGCACTTTTTTTTCAAACAGGTATTGCGGCGCAGGTTCTCTTATCTATCTTTGCAGCATCAAAACGGGGTCGGGATGTTATCTGGTCCGTTCGTCTAGGGGTTAGGACAGTAGATTTTCATTCTACCAACAGGGGTTCGATTCCCCTACGGACTACTACCCCTCGTTTTGAGACTCAAAAAGCCCTGATGCGCCCTGCATCAGGGCTTTTTGCTTTTTCATCAATCATTTCCCAAAGAGCGCCGGGCAAGAATCGCCGGCAGCTCGCTTTTTTGCCGAAAGCTATTCTATTAGCTTTGAGAGCGTTAAGAATTAAAAGTATCGTATGCGTATACTATTACCCGCACTGGCGGCGGCCCTTCTGCTGTCGGCCTGCAACTCCAACGATGTAAAGCCCAAGGACCTGGCCGGCGACTGGAAATATAGCTCCGTAGTTTCACCAACATTATCCAGCCAGCTGGGGGTGGCTACACGCATAGCGGCCACATCGAGTTCGATATGAAGGTGACCAAAACGGAAATGACCCGGTATGATCGTGGCAAAACGCCCAATGACAACCCCTTTACCTACAAGTACAAAGTGGATGGCCAAAAGCTAACCTGCACCACTGCCGGAGGACATACCTTTACGATGACCGTGAAGGAACTCTCAGGCAACCGTTTTTCCTGGCATCAGGATGACATAGACCCTAAATCATTCAACTATACCATCGATATGGTGATGCAACGCTGACCACTATAATCAACGACCAGTGGCAGCTTCCTCGCACATGCCCGCATGAGCTACGCACGAGGAAGTGGTAATTGCGGCCAGCTTACGACCTTCCCAGGTATACGAGCAACTTTTCTGATAAGCTATTCTTTATTGAAAGAGCTGATAATCCATTAATTACCGTACTAAAGCGGATAATAATCAATTGCAATTCGGAAAATTCTACATTTTCTTTTGCATCCTAACGAATCACTTCGCTACCTTTGCAGCATCAAAACGGGGTCGGGATGTTATCTGGTCCGTTCGTCTAGGGGTTAGGACAGTAGATTTTCATTCTACCAACAGGGGTTCGATTCCCCTACGGACTACTACCCCTCGTTTTGAGACTCAAAAGCCTTCTGGTTCACCCCAGAAGGCTTTTTTGCTTTTCGGTATGCGCCAATCTACTCTGGTACTGCGCTCCTGAAATCTACTCAGCTGGCATTGCCTGATGCAACGTTCAGGCCGAGTTCCTGGTCCTGTGTACAGGCGGGCTTTTGCGGCCGGAGGCTCCGGTAAGCTCAGCTAGAGGCTCGTTGCGTTTATTGCTGCAAAAAATATAACTTATCCTGCAAAACATTCAAGGCAACCTATACATTCAGTACCTTTTAAGCTGTTATCGTACTCCGCCTACCGTCCGCTTATCACACCTGGTTGCTTTTATGAAGATTATCTACTCCCTCTGCTGCTTGGCCCTCGCCAGCGGACTCAGGCTTCAATCGGCCGCCGGGCAGGGCCAGCCGCGTGATTCGAGCCTAGTAGCGGCCGCGACTACCCGGCTGGCCAGCCTACAAATGGTACCGGCGGAAAGCAATTCGAATCTGTATAGTGGGCCCGAATACATTCACTACGAAAAAACGTTTCGTTCCGTGAAAGGGCATCAGTTCTTTCAGGCGGCGGAAGAGCAAACTGGTGATATATTCTACGACGGGGCTTTGTACAAAAATATTCCCCTGCAGTATGATATCCGCTACGACCAGCTGGTTTTGCGGTTTCCCCAAAGCCCCTACCAGCTTAGGCTGCATAATGAGAAGGTCGGCTACTTTACCGTCAACCAGCACCGGTTTGTACGCGTTGCCGCTACTACTCCCGCACCCGGGGTGTTGGTGCCGGGTTTTTACGACGTGCTGTACGAAGGCCGGCTGCGACTGCTGGCTAAGCGTGTAAAAAAGACGCAGGAAACTCTGTCCAGTGGTGGCATTGAGTTGGCATTCCTGGAGTCGAACCGGTATTTCTTGGAAAAAGACGGCAAGACCTTCCCTGTTAGCGGCAAAGGGGATCTGCTAGCTGCCCTGGCCGACAAAAAGAAGGAACTGCGCCAGTACGTGAGTGCCCAAAAGTTAAAATTTAGCAAAGGCAAGCAGGAGGCCTCGCTAGTGAAAATGGCCCAGTATTACGATACGCTGCGCTAAGCGGCACCCTGCCCCCTATCCGCTCCCTTTCCCTTTTATTGCTGCACACCTGCTCGTATGAGGCATTTTTACCGTTTGATTTTCGTATTGCTGAGCTGTGGCCCCAGCAGCATCGCGCTGGCTCAGCAACGGCCCACCTCCCTGTTATTCACTGGAGAGGTTACGAAAGGTCGTTTTCCCGAGTTAGTAAAGCAGCTGGAAGCCCAGACGCCCTACCGCTTGTATTACCAGGCCGAAGCCCTGGATACGCTCAGCGTGACGCTGCGGGCCCAAAATCAACCCGTGGACAGCGTATTGCGGGCCGTGCTGGCCAAAACGCGCTTCCGCTTCGCCATCGACCAGGAGCGCCGCGTGTTTATTACGCCCGGTAGCGCCATTCAGCCCAATCTGCCCGACCCATTTTTCCTGTCAGGCTCGACGGAGGCAGTGGTAGTGGCCGATGAGCCGGTGGCCGCTCAGGAAGCACCGACGACGGGTAGCTCGGAATTGCGGCTGTACGAAATCGGCCGGAAGGCGGCGGGCCCGGCGCCCAGCCGCGTGACGCTGGCGGGCCACGTGCGCGACAAAACCACCGGGGAGCCCGTCATTGGGGCAGCCGTGTTTGTGGAAGCACCCACGAATACCGGCGCTTCCACCGACCAGTTTGGTTATTTCGCCCTGACGCTGCCCCCCGGCCGCTACGAGGTGCGGGTGCGCGCCATCGGCATCAAGAATACCAAGCGTCAGGTGCTGCTCAACGCCGACGGCAAGCTCGAAATCGAGGCGGAAGAGGATATTACGCCGCTGAAGGAGGTAATTATCGAAGCCGAAAAGGACCGCAACGTGGCCGGCATGCAGATGGGCGTCGAAAAGCTCGACATCAAGACGATGCGGCAGGTACCCACGGCCTTCGGCGAAACCGACATTCTGCGGGTAGTGCTGACGCTGCCCGGCGTGAAGTCGGTGGGGGAAGGCAGCACGGGCATGAACGTGCGGGGCGGGGCTACCGACCAGAATCTGATTCTGTTCAACGACGCAACGATCTATAACCCGGCCCACTTATTCGGCTTCTTTTCGGCCTTCAACCCCGACGTGCTCAAGAGCGTGGAATTGTATAAGAGCGCCGTGCCGGCTAAGTATGGTGGCCGCTTGTCGTCGGTGCTGGAAATTGCTACCCGCGACGGGAATAAGAAGAAGTTCAGCGGCTCGGGCGGCATTGGCCTGATGACCAGCCGCCTCACGCTGGAAGGCCCGATTATCAAGGACCGCACGTCGTTCATCGTGGCCGGCCGCACCAGCTATTCCGATTGGATTCTGCACCAGATTCCAAACAAAACCTACCAGGAAAGCTCGGCCTCCTTTTATGACCTGAACGCTCATATCAGTCACCAGATCAACGACAAGAACACGATTTACGCCACCGGCTACCTCAGCCGGGACCAGTTTAAGCTGGCTACCGACACGCTCTACAAATACCTGAACCAGACGGCCAGCGTGAAGTGGCAGCATAACTTTAACAACAAGCTCTACGGCGTGCTCACGGGCTCCTACAGCAAGTACCAGTACAGCATTACCAACCAGAAAAACCCGGTTAACGCGTCGGAGCTGGCCTTCGGCATCAAGCAGAGCAACCTGCAGGCCGACTTCAGCTATTTTCACAACAACAAGCACACCATTGACTTCGGGCTAAACAACATCTACTACTCGGTGGCCGCCGGCAGCCTGGTGCCGCTGGGCACCGAGTCGTTGATTAAGCGGGATGTGCTACCCCAGGAGCAGGCCCTGGAGCAGGCCTTGTACGTGTCCGACAAAATTGACCTGACGCCCCGTTTTGCCGTGTCGCTGGGGCTGCGCTATTCCCTGTTTAATGCCCTGGGCCCGCGCGACACGTACCGTTACCTACCGGGCTTGTCGAAGTCGGAAAATACGATAACCGACACCGTTTCGCACAAAGCCGGGTCGAGCATTGCCACCTACCACGGGCCGGAGTACCGGCTTTCGGCTAAGTACTCGGTGTCGGACAACGCGTCGGTAAAGGCCAGCTATAACCGCATGCGCCAGTACATTCACATGCTCTCGAACACGGCCTCGATGTCGCCGACCGATATCTGGAAGCTCAGCGACGACTATATCCGGCCCCAGGTGGGCGACCAGTACTCTATCGGCTTCTACCGCAATTTCAAGAACAACACGATTGAGACGTCGGTGGAGACTTACTACAAGTCCATGCACGACTTTGTGGACTACAAGAGCGGGGCCACGCTGCTGCTCAACCACCACATCGAAACCGACGTGGTAAATGCCGAGGGCAAGGCCTACGGCGTGGAGGTGATGGTGAAAAAGCTCACTGGCAAGCTCAACGGTTGGGTCAGCTACACCTACTCCCGCTCCCTGGTGCGGGTCGATACAGGCCCCAACGGCGACGTTATTAACGGCGGCAAGTTCTACCCCAGCAATTTCGACAAGCCCCACGACGTGACCCTGATTGGCAACTACCGGTTTAGCCGGCGGTTTAGCACCTCGCTCAACTTCACCTACAACACCGGCCGGCCCATCACCCTGCCGCTGGCTAAGTTTTACGTGGGCAACTCGATGCGGGTGTATTACTCGGAGCGCAACGCCTACCGCGTGCCCGACTACTACCGGGCCGACTTTGCCCTCAACATCGAGGGGAATCACAAGATCAAGAAGCTGGCCCACGGCTCCTGGACCCTGGCGGTATACAACCTGACGGGCCGCAAAAACCCCTATTCGGTGTACTACAAGGCCGAAAACGGGCAAATCAACGGCTACCAGCTGTCCATCTTCGGCCGGCCCATCCCGACCATCACCTACAACTTCAAATTCTAGATGAATTCCCCCCTGAACCTGCGGGCCGGCCTGCTCCTGCTGTGCTGCGCGCTGCTGCTGAGTTTGTCCGGTTGCATCGAGAGCTTTGAGCCCAGCGGCGGTACCGTGACCCCGAATTTTCTGGTAGTAGATGGGTTTCTGAACAGCGACGGGGTGACAACCATCAAGCTCACGCGCAGCCTGGGACTAAAAGCCAAAACGGCCCCAGCAGCGGAAGCCAAGGCCAAACTGTTTGTGGAGGAAGAAAACGGCCTGCGCTACGCCCTGCCCGAAACCACGGCCGGCACCTACGTTTCCGCGCGCCTAAGCCTGAACCCGACCAAGCGCTACCGGCTGTTCTTCACCACGGCCAACAACCGCGCGTACGCAACGGATTACACCCGGGCCAAACTCACGCCCCCTATTGATAAGGTTTCTTGGCTCGTGGAAGGCGACGTAGTGCGGGTGCAGGTCAGCGCCCACGACGACGCCAACCAGACCCAGTACTACCGCTGGGACGCGGAAGAAACCTGGGAATTCACCTCTGCCTACCGTAGCTATTATGAATGGGTGGGCAGCAAGATGAAGCGCCGCACCCAAGACATTTATCGGTGTTGGACGACGCAGCCCAGCGGCGTGATTAAGCTTAACACTACCACCAAGCTGAGCCAGGACGTGGTAGCTGATTTTCCGCTGCTGACCTTGGCCTCGAGCTCGGTGAAGCTGCGCTACAAGTACAGCGTGCTGGTCAAGCAGTACGCCCAGACCGTGGAGGAGTTTGCCTACTGGGAAGCCCTGCGCAAGAACACGGAAAACATCGGCACCCTCTTCGACCCCTTGCCCAGTCAGCTCACGGGCAACGTGCACTGCCTGACCGACCCCAGCGAGCAGGTGCTGGGCTACATCGGGGCCTACTCGGTGCAGGAACAGCGCCTCTTCATCAGCCGCGACCAGCTGCCCGCCAGCTGGAAATCCGACACCGGCTACGAAACCTGTGGGAAACCCGACACGGTGGAATACCGCAACGCGGCCGTCTCCTTCCGCACGACTAATTACATTCCGCTCGATTCGCTGGAAGCCCGGGGCTACACGGCCCAGTATGCTGACTGCGCCGACTGCCGCCGCCGGGGTACCAACGTGCCGCCCGCCTTCTGGAAATAGAGTTCACTAGGTCAGCCCGTATCACCTAAAGAATCCCGTTATGCGCTCTATCTATTCCCATTCTAGTTTGAATCTGCGGGCAGCTAGTACCAACGTTGGAGCGAGCCTCCTGTGTTGTGCGCTGCTGAGCATGAGCGGCTGCATCGAGAGTTTTGAGCCTAAAGAAGGCTCAACTACTCCCCCGAGCCTCCTGGTAGTGGATGGGTTTCTGAACAGCCAGGGGGTGACGACTATCAAGCTCACGCGCAGCCTGGGACTAAAAGCCAAAACGGCCCCAGCAGCGGAAGCCAAGGCCAAACTGTTTGTGGAGGAAGAAAACGGCCTGCGCTACACCCTATTCGAAACCACGGCCGGCACTTACAATTCGGCCCGCCTGAGCCTGAACCCGGCTAAGCGCTACCGGCTGCACTTTACCACGGCCAACAACCGCGCGTATGCAACGGATTACACCCGGGCTAAAATCACCCCGGCTGTCGACGAGGTGCATTGGCTCGTGGAAGGTGACCGGGTAGTGGTGCAAGTCAGCGCCCACGACGAGACCAACCAGACCCAGTACTACCGCTGGGATGCGGAAGAAACCTGGGAGTTTACCTCTGCCTACCGCAGCAAGCTGGAGGCTCTACCTGGGGGTGGACTAATACCCCGTGAAGTAAGTATCTACCGCTGCTGGGGCACCCAGCCCGGCGGCCTAATCAAGACGTTCACTACCACCAAGCTGAGCCAGGACGTGGTAGCTGATTTTCCGCTGCTGACCTTGGCCTCGAGCTCGGTGAAGCTGCGCTATAAGTACAGCGTGCTGGTCAAGCAGTACGCCCAGACCGTGGAGGAGTTTGCCTACTGGGAAGCCCTGCGCAAGAACACGGAAAACATCGGCACCCTCTTCGACCCCTTGCCCAGTCAGCTCACGGGCAACGTGCACTGCCTGACCGACCCCAGCGAGCAGGTGCTGGGCTACATCGGGGCCTACTCGGTGCAGGAACAGCGCCTCTTCATCAGCCGCGACCAGCTGCCCGCCAGCTGGAAGTCCGACACCGGCTACGAAACCTGTGCCAAGCCGGATACCATACCGAAGGCTTATGTACATGTTTCTTTCCTGACGCCTGATTATCTGCCTTTGGAAGATGTGGACAAAGGCGTGACGGCCCAGTATGCTAAGTGCGTCGACTGCCGCCTCCGGGGCACCAATATCCAGCCCTCTTTTTGGAAATAACCCTTGCTCTTAGTCTCTCTGTCCGTGCTGCACCTAGCTATACCTAATTTGCCTGCTTGTCCTTTCGAGTCTCGCCACGTTGCCCGCCTCGGAGCGGGCCTGCTTACGGGCGGGCTGCTCTGGTCCATGAGCCTGGGTTCCGCTTATGCCCAATCCGACTCACTCCGGACCCTGGACCGGCAGCTAAGTCGCTACAGCCAGCAGCGCCTGCCGGAAAAACTGTTTCTGCACGTGGACCGACCGTTTTACGTCAGCGGGGAAATCATGTGGTTTAAGGTCTACGCCGTGGATGGCGTGTTGCACAAGCCCCTAACGACCAGCAAAGTGGCGTACGTAGAGTTGCTGGATAAGGAGCAAAAGCCGGTGTTGCAGGGCAAGATAGCGCTGCAGAATGCCGCGGGTCAGGGCACGTTCGTGCTGCCCAAATCTCTGGCCTCGGGCACCTACACGGTGCGGGCCTACACCAACTGGATGAAGAACTTCCCGCCCGAGTACTACTTCCACAGCACTATTACCGTGGTTAACACCTTTGGCAGCGTCACCAAAGCCACGCCGGACCAAACCGCTACCGGTATTGATGCGCAGTTTTTTCCCGAAGGCGGGCATTTGGTGAAGGGTCTGACCAGCACCGTGGCTTTCAAAATAAACGACCAGCATAACCAGGGCGTAGCCGCGTCCGGCATTATCGTAGACCAGCGCGGCCAGAATGTGGCCCAGTTCAGCACCCTCAAATTCGGCTTGGGCTCCTTTTCCTTTACGCCCACCGAGGCTGGGGCTACCTACAGCGCCATTATTCAGTTGCCCAACCGCCAGACGCTCACCCGCAAGCTGCCAGCCGTGCAGGAACAAGGCTACGTGCTGCACCTGGCTCCCACTGCCGATGGGCTGACCATCACCGTCCAGACCCCGACGCCGGCCGAGGCAGCCGACGATATTCTGCTCCTGGGCCACGCCCGCCAACAGCCTTTCGTGGCCGTGATGGGGCGGTTCCGGGACAACAAGGCCGTTTTTACCATCAATAAAAAGGACTTACCCGAGGGCATTGCTCACTTCACCGTCTTCAACGCGGCCCGCAAGCCGCTCTGCGAACGGCTCTACTTTACCCCACCCGCTCAGCAGCTGGCTATCCAGGCCTCAATTAATAAACAAGAGTACGCGCCCCGGGAAAAAGTGAGTTTGCAGCTGGCCACGGCCGGCCCGGGCGCTCAGCCTCTGGCCGCCAGCGCCTCGGTAGCCGTGTACCGCCTCGATTCCCTATCCACGGCTTCCGGGGCTTCCATCAACAGCTACTTGTGGCTGGCTTCCGACCTGAAAGGCCACCTTGAAAACCCCGATTACTACTTCTCGGCCAATTCCCCGGAAGTAGCGCAGGCGGCCGACAACCTGATGCTAACCCAGGGTTGGAGCCGCTTCCGCTGGGATGAAGTGCAGACGGCCCCCCGCCCGGCCCCGACTTTCTACCCCGAAACCAGCGGCCATTGGATTCAGGGCAAATTAACCCACCGCGGCACCGGGCAGGCCGCGCCGGGCATTCCGGTATATCTGGCCAGCCCGAGCCGGCAGCCCCGTCTCTACAGCAGCATTAGTCAGCCCGATGGCCGCCTGCAGTTCGACCTGCGCGACTATTACGGTCCCAAGGAAATAGTGGTGCAGACCAACACGCAGGTCGACAGTACCTATCAGGTTGAGATTTACTCACCATTTTCCACGGCCTTTGCGCCCACCCGGCACACCGCTTTACAGCTGCCCGAGTCGTTGCGGCCCGAGCTGGCGCAGCGTCACCTGCAGGCCCAGGTTCAAACCGCCTACTTCAAGAAGTTTACCAACCAATATACGCTACCCCAAACCGACAGCCTGCCCTTCTACGGCAAGCCCGACGAGCGGTATCTGCTCGACGCCTACACCCGGTTCAAGGTGATGGAGGAGGTAATGCGCGAATATGTACCCGGCGTGCTGGTCCGTATCCGCAAAGGCCAGTTTCACTTCCAGGTAATTGACCACCTGAACAATGTGCCCATGACCGATGACCCATTGGTGGTGCTGGATGGAGTGCCCATTTTTAACACCAACAAGGTAATAGCCCTCGACCCACTGAAAATTCAGAAGCTGGACGTTATTACCAGCCGCTACTTTCACGGGCGCCAGATTCATCAGGGCCTGGTAAGCTACTCTACTTACAAGGGCGACCTGGGCAGCTATAAGCTCGACGCCCACGCCCTGCTGCAGGAGTACGAAGGCCTGCAGCTGCAGCGCGAATTCTACGCCCCGCGCTACGACACGCCCCAGGCTCAGCAAAGCCGGCTGCCCGACTTCCGCAACCTGCTTTACTGGAACCCGCAGGTGACAACCTCCGCGGCGGCCACGGACCTCACCTTCTATACCGCCGACCTGCCGGGCCGCTACGTGGTGGTAGTCCAGGGTATGGCGGCCAACGGCCTGGCCGGTAGCCACCGGATTTTTCTGCAGGTGAAATCCGCGTTATAGTCGAGCTACCAGCTTACTAACCCGACTTCTAGTGTCGGTACTACTTTTTCCCCGAATAATTTCTTAATCAAACTCGACCGGGCAGTATACAATTACCCTGAAATCCGCTATACTTGTCAGTGAATACCAGTAAGGAGGTGTTCACTATACCGCTACTACTGTCCTTACCCTTCCTATTGTACTACGGGAGCTTCGGCTTCCGCCCTGTCTTCCCAACGGGCCTTTTCGCCCCGTAGGCAGGTTTTCTATTGTTCTTTCCTTATCCCAACCTAACCGTTTTCTTCTAGCGCCGACTTTTACCCTCCCCTCGCTTTTCCTGCTGTTGCCCGGCTGCTTTTCTGCGCAGCCGCGGTGTTCGTCGTGAGCCGATTTTTGGCTTAACGGGTAAGCTACGTTCTTTCGAACCTGGTTTGCCGGGACTGGCTGGGGTGCCCCAAAAACGGCTGACGCTGGATTGAAACGGCTGGTATTACGCAGCATGCTACCGGCCTAGGGCCGCCAGCGCCATGATTCATACCGCTTTATCCTTTTTCGTTGAGGAGCTCAACGCCTACCTCCAGAGCATCATCCGCAGCCCGGAGAATAAGGCCGTGCTTTCCACCTACGTAAACCACGAAGGGTCGGTTGTCACCACCAACCAGGACAAGCTCTGCGTGACGCTGGTTAACCTGGAGCAGGAAACAACTACGCGCAATGCCCCGGCCGGCAAAAACGCCGTTGGAACGCCGGGCAGGCTGAATCCGACCATTAAGCTCAACCTGTACGTGCTGTGTGCGGCCAACTTCACGGACTACCTGGAAGCGCTGAAATTTTTGTCCTACACCCTGGCTTTTTTCCAGGGCAAGAACGTTTTCACGCCCCAGAACTCGCCCCGGCTCGATGCGGGCTTCGACAAGCTGATTGTGGAGCTGGAACGCACCGGCTACGACGAGTGGAGCAAGGTCTGGGGCATGCTGGGCGGCAAATACCTGCCCGGGGTGGTCTACAAGCTCCGGATGGTGCCCGTGCAGAATGAGCGGCCCGGTGCGCCCCTGCCCGTTATTTCCACTATCGGCCAGGCCGGTTCCGAGGCATGAGGCAGACCACCTACTCCGTGCTGCTGACCATCCGGGTGCAGCACGGCTACTTCCAGGACCCGGCTACCAAATGCCTCACCATCGGGCCCACGGCCGCCACGGCCGACCGGCTGCGGCGGGCCGGGCTGCTGACCCGCTACGTGGGCTCCGACTTCGTGGTGCTCTCGCCCCGGCCGCTGGCGGAGCACAAGTGGCCGGCGGGCTTTTTCCCGCTCACGTTTCGGGTGCAGCCCGACAGCCCCTACTTCCACAACTTCACCGATTTGCCCCTGACCAACGGCGCCGGCCACGTGTACTACCTGAGTGCCCCGCGCGCCGGCGCTGACCCGCTGCGCCTGACGGCCCAGGCCCAGCTGGGCGCCGCGGACCGGGTGGTCTTCCGCCCGCTCACCTTCGACTTTGTCCCAGCAAAGCCGCCGGGGCAGAAGCTGATTCTGGAGCTGCTCGACGTGGCTGGCAACGAGGTGGTAGACCAGACCGAGCTGGCCGCCGATGCCACTGCCTGGGCCGTGGACCTGCGCCGCCGCGGCAGTGGGCGCTACCAGCTCCGTACTCCCACCGCTACTCTGCTGGACTTCTACGCCGCCGATTCCCGGGACATTTTTCCGGGCTGGGGCGTGCTCGAAATTCTGGCCTTGCCCGCCACCGCGGCGCCCACCTTTACGCTGGAGTGCGGGCCGCGGGCCACGTTCTGGCAGTATTGGCTGAGCAGCAAAACCCCGCCCCTGCCGCCGGCCCTGCGCATTGAGGCCATACCCCGCAAAAAGCCCCGGACGGAAAAGCCTGCGGCGGCCAAGGCCGAGGTGCTGCCCCCGAAACTAGTAGCCTTCATCCCAACCTCGCAGACACTCCCGGCGGGCGTCAGCGCGGGCTTCGTGTCGGTGGAAGCTATTGCGCTGACGGAGCGCCCCACGGTGGCCTACCAGCTGCTGAGCACGCTGCCGGCCGTGCCCAATATTCCCCAGGTACTCCTGCCCGACCTGCCCCAGGCCGACACGGCCTCGTTCCGGGTGGAGCAGCACGCCGGGCAGGCCGCGGGGTTTTCCGACGTTTTCATCCAACTCTAATTCTCATATCCCCAACCCTTTACCTAATCAGCGAACATGGAATACCAAACCCCGGGTGTCTACACCGTCGAGAAAAACGCCTTTCCCAATTCCGTGGTGGAGGTGGCCACGGCCATTCCGGCCTTTATTGGCTACACGGCCAAGGCCGACTTCAATGGCCTGAACATGAGCAACAAGCCCGTGCGGGTCAATTCGCTGAAAGAGTTTGAGGACTATTTCGGGCAGGGCGCCACCGTCAAGTTCAGCCTGCTCGACAAAGCCGGCGGAGCCGTGCCCGAGGTGCGGGAAACCCGGCACGTGGCCACCCCCGACGTGCAGCTCAGCGACGGCAGCACCTTTTTGCTGGTGCCCGACTCCGACCCATTTTACCTCTACAATAGCGTCCGCCTTTTTTACCTGAACGGAGGAGCCACCTGCTACGTCACGTCCATTGGGCTCTACCAAACGCCCGTCAGCAGCGCAGCAGCCCCCGGCGGCGGCAACCAGGCGGCGCTGGACAAGGCCCAGGACCGCCTGAAAGCGGCTCAGGATCGGCAAAAAGCCCTGGACCCGGCCCTGAAACCCGACGACCCGACCGTGGTAGCCGCCCAGGCCGACGTAGACACGGCGCAGGCAGAACTGTCGGTTCAGCAGTCGGGGCAGGCGCTGATGCTGGCCCAGGGCACGGCCGCCGCGGCCGTGGCCACGGTAGAGCGCAAGCAAAAGCAAGCCGCCGCTAAAGCCGCCCTGGCTACGGTGCAAGACGAACTGAAGGCAGTGCAGAAGGAGGTGGATGATGCCAAGACGGCCGTCGACGCCGACGCGGCTGCCACTGCGCCCGCCATCGATGCTCAACTGGAAACAGATATTGACACGGCCCAGGACGCGCTGGACCAAGAAGCCGACGCCGCCCAGCGCGAGCCGCTGCTTAAGGCCCTGCAGAAAGCTCAGCAGGACTATAAGGAAGCGGCCAACGCCGTGCTGGAGTTCAACCTGCAAGTGCAGGAGCACGCCCAGACCCTGCTGGACGCCCGCCAGCGGCTGGCCCTGGTAACGGCCAAGGTAGACAAGGCCCAGCAGCTGGTTGATGACCTGGGCGCCCCGGCCGGCGGCGCGGCGCCAGCCCTGGCCCCGACGGTGACCTACGAGCGGGTGACGGTGAAAAAAGAGGACTTCCTGACCGCCATTGACTCCCTGGAGTACGAGCAGGACCCGACCATGCTGGTGTGCCCCGACGCGCTGCTGCTCTCCAAGCAGGACTACTATACCGTGGCCCAGTACATGCTGATGCACTGCAAGGACAACCAGAACCGGGTGGCCCTGCTGGATGTGTACAACGGCGCCGTGACCATGCCCCAGTCACCCATTATTGACCCGGTTATCAAGGACTTCCGCGAAGGTGTGGGCCAGAACTACCTCAACTACGGAGCGGCCTACTTTCCGTGGGTGAAGTCGGCGGTGCTCTCGGAAGCCAACGTGTCGTTTGCCAACTTCTCCGATTCGCTCATGGACACCATCCGGACCAAGACCCTGAGCCAGTTTCAGCGGGCCCGGGTAGAGCCCGGCAAGCAGCTGGATATTTCGGTGATTGAGGCCGAAACCAACACCACCGGGGAGCTGCTGAACCTGAAGAAAGAGCCCCTCAAGGATGCTGAATACAACTCCCTGACAGCCTACCGGGACGTGACCGACAAGAGCAACCTGCTCACCAAGGTTACCCAGACCAACATCTTCGACCTGGCCAAGGACATGAACCTGCCCGTGTCGGCCAACCCGCAGCGGGAAGCCCTGGACAACACGGTGGTGCACAACGCCATGAAAACCCTGAGCAAGGACTACATGGTGCTGGTAAAGGCCATTATGACCTACCTCAACACCCTGCCCCCGGCCGCGGCCATGGCTGGCGTGTACACGGCCGTGGATACCAACCGCGGCGTGTGGAAAGCCCCGGCCAACGTGAGCCTGAACGGCGTGGTGGCCCCCACCGTGTCCTTGAGCGACAAAGACCAGGGCCGCCTGAACATCGACGCCGTGTCGGGCAAGTCCATCAACGCCATCCGGCCCTTCCCCGGCCTGGGCACCCTGGTATGGGGCGCCCGCACCCTGGACGGCAACAGCCAGGACTGGCGCTACATCAACGTGCGCCGCACCATGATTATGATTGAGCAGTCCATCAAGCTGGCCGCCCGGGCCTACGTGTTTGAGCCTAACGACGCCAACACCTGGACCACGGTGCGCAGCATGATCAACAACTTCCTCTTCAACCTCTGGAAGCAGGGCGCCCTGGCCGGCGGCTCCCCCGACGACGCCTACAGCGTGCAGATCGGGCTGGGCTCCACGATGACGGCCGACGACATTCTCAACGGCTATATGAACGTGACGGTGCTGCTGGCCATCGTGCGGCCCGCCGAATTCATCGTGCTGACCTTCCAGCAGCAGATGCAGAAATCCTAGTCCGCGCTATTCGCTTAAAACTCTCACTCAATCAAGCTTTTACCTTTTAACTCTTTTCACTGATGGCTGGCGAAGCTCAAGATAATAATTGGCCCCTACCTAAATTTTACTTCAAAGTAGACCTGGGCGACCAAACCGATGTGCCCTTCCAGGAAGTAAGCGGCCTGGAAGTTGAAACCCAGGTGGTGGAATACCGCGCCGGCAACAGCCCGGTGTTTTCGGTCATCAAGATGCCCGGCATTGCCAAAGTGGGCAACGTGACCCTGAAAAAGGGCATTTTCGCCAAGGACAACAAGTTCTGGGACTGGTACTCGACCATCAAGCTCAACACCATCAAACGCTCGACGGTGGTCATCAAGCTCCTCGACGAAGGCGGCAACCCAACGATGGTCTGGACGCTGAACAACGCCTGGCCGGTCAAGATTCAGGGCACCGACCTCAAGTCGGAAGGCAACGAGGTGGCCGTCGAAACCCTGGAAATTGCCTGCGAAACCCTGACCGTGGCCAACGCTTAACGGTCTAACCCTCACGCTATGCCAGACGACGGCTACCCGCTGCTCAGTTTCTACTTCACCCTCGACATCGTGGGCCTGACCAGGGCCAGCGTCGACAATGCCTTTCAGGAGGTGTCGGGGCTGACGGCCGAAATGGAAACCATGGAAATCCGGGAGGGCGGCCAGAACCAGTACAAGTACCGGGTACCGACCGTGGCCAAATACCCGAATCTGGTCCTGAAACGCGGGTTGATGAATGCCGACTCGCCCCTGACGGAGTGGTGCATGAGTACCGTGGGCGCGGATCTTTCCGCGCCCATCGTGCTGCACAACGTGCTGCTGACGCTGCTCGGCGAAAAAAACCAGCCCCTGCAAAAGTGGACGTTTATCGACGCCTGGCCCGTGAAGTGCAGCATTTCCGACTTCCGGGCCATGAAGGAAGCCGAGCTGGCCATCGAAACGCTGGAGCTCAGCTACACCCGGTTTGAGAAAGTGCAGACCGTGGTGGCCGCGCGGGATTACGACGCGGAAGAAGCCGAGAAAAAACTCAAGAAGAAGTAACGACCATGCCCATCGAAATCCGGGAGTTAGTCATCAAAGTAACCGTGCACGACGATGCCCGGCCGCTGCCCGAACCGGCCGCGGCCGGACTGGGTGCCGACGCCCTGCGGCGTCTGCGCAAAGAGCTGACCGAGAGCTGCGTGCAGCAAGTCCTGACCGAGCTCAGCAAACGCCGGCAGCGGTAGAAACTAGAATTCCAGTTCGTTATGACCCTCGTTAAGCTCAAGATTCAGGCCTACAAGGACCCGCTGTTCAGCATGGAGGCCGGCAGCTACGACGCCCTGATTAACCCCGAGGCGCTGTCGCACTCCCAGTCCATTGCCTACACCAACAACCAGGGCCCGGGCGGCCTGGGCCCCTCGCCCAAGTTCCGGAACCTGGACAACGGCGAGGTCAGCTTCGACTTGTTTCTGGACAGCACCGGCGCCATCCGGCCCACCGGGCCCGGCACCAGCCCCAACAAGGTGACCAAGCCCCGGGAAGTCAAGAACGAGATTAAGAAGCTGCGGGACGTCGTGTTCGACTACCACGGCAAGCTCCACGGCCCCTACTACCTACAGCTGCTCTGGGGCAGCTTTATCTTCAAGTGCCGCCTGACCAAGTTCAAGGTCGACTACACCCTGTTCCGGCCCGACGGCTCCCCGCTGCGGGCCAAGGTCTCGATGACCTTTATCAGCTTCACCGACCCCAAAACCCTGGCCCAGCAAGCCGACAAGCAGTCGGCGGATTTGTCGCACCAGTACCTGGTCAAGAGCGGCGACACGCTGCCCTTGCTCTGCCACCAGGTGTACGGCTCCCCGGAATATTACCTGCAAGTGGCCCGCTTCAACAAGCTGGTGCATTTCCGCCAGCTTGAGCCGGGTACCCACCTGGTTTTCCCCCGCCTGATTAGCCGCGCCGATGCCTGATACCTCTACCGACTTAGTTACCTACCGCATCCTGGCCGACGGCACGGAAATCAGCGACGCCTTCGTCGTGGAGTCGCTGGAAGTGTACAAGGGCGTGAACCGCATCAGCACGGCCTTCATCCACATTCACGACGGCAGCCCTTCCGACGAGGATTTCCCCATCAGCGACTCGGCCACGTTTCTGCCCGGCACGGCCATCACGCTGCAGGCCGGCTACCACACCGAGGACACCACCATTTTCCAGGGCATCATCGTCAAGCACGGCATTGAGGTGCGGGAAGGGCAGGCGCCCATGCTCGTGCTCGAATGCCGGGACACGGCCGTGAAAATGACCGTGGGCCGCAAAAGCCAGGTTTTTGCCGACAGCACCGACAGCGCCGCCATCAGCCAGATTATCGGCACCTACGGCCTGAGCACCGCCGTGGACTCGACCAGCACCACCCACGCCAGCCTGGTGCAGTACTACTGCTCCGACTGGGACTTTATCGTGGCCCGGGCCGAAACCAACGGTTTGGTGGTACTCAGTGAGCAGGGCAAGCTGACCGTGACCAAGCCCGACCCCTCGGCCACGGCCGCCCTGACCCTGACCTACGGCGACGCGCTGTTCAGCTTTGCCCTGCAGCTGGACGCCAGCAGCCAGTATAAGTCGGTGACCAGCCAGGGCTGGGACTACAAAAATCAGCAGATGCTGGAAGCCACGGCGGCCACGCCCAGCGCCACGGGCCCCGGCAACGTGACCAGTGCCACGCTGGCCGCGGTGGTGTCGCCGGATGCTTACACGCTGCAAACCAGCGCCGCCCTGGACCAGCCCAGCCTGCAAAGCTGGGCCAACGCGTTGCAGCTCAAATCGGTGCTGGCCAAGGTGCGGGGCACGGTCAAGTTTCCGGGCACGGCCCTGGTGAAGCCGGGCAGCGTGGTGGAGCTCAAGGGCCTGGGGGCCCGCTTCAACGGGGCCGCCTACGTGTCGGAAGTCACCCACCTCATTGCCGACGGCAACTGGACCACCGAAGTGGGCCTGGGCCTGGATGAGCAGTGGTTTACGGAGCGCAACCCGGATTTGAACAACACCCCGGCCGGCATTGTACCCGGGGTGCAGGGCCTCTACAACGCCATTGTCACCAAGATTGACTCCGACCCCGACAACCAGTTCCGGGTGCAGGTCACGGTGCCGATTATGCAGAACAAAACCCTCTGGGCCCGGCTCGGGCTGCCCTACGCCTCCTCCGGCAACGGGCTCTACACCTTCCCCGAGGTGAGCGACGAGGTGATACTGGGCTTTTTCAACAACGACCCGCAGTTTCCCGTGATTCTGGGCAGCCTCTACAGCAGCGGCCGGGCCCCGGGCTACACCCCCGACGAGAAAAACGCCACCAAGGCCTGGACCACACCCAACAAGCTCACCATCGAGTTCGACGACGAAAAAAAGGTGATTACCATAAAGACGCCGGGCAACAACCAGCTCATTATCAGCGACGACGCCAAGGGCATTACCCTCTCCGACCAGAACAACAACAAGATTGAGCTGTCCTCGTCGGGCATTCTGCTCCAAAGCGCGGGCAGCATTCAGCTCAAGGCCCAAACCGACGTGCAGGCCGAGGCCAGCACCGGCAACGTGGCGCTCAAAGCCACCCAGAAACTGTCGTTGCAGGGCCTGGAAGTGGAAGGCACGGCCCAGACCCAGCTCAAGATGAGCGGGGCCGCCAGCGCCGAGCTTTCCGCCAGCGGCCAGACCACCGTGCGCGGGGCCATGGTCATGATCAACTAAGCTTTTTTCCTTATCCACCTCCCTTTCCCTCCGAATTCTCCTGCCATGCCCTTCGCCGCCCGCCTTACCGACATGCATACCTGCCCCATGCAAACCCCGGCCGTGCCACCCATTCCGCACGTGGGCGGCCCCATCGTGGGGCCGGGCGTGCCCACGGTGCTCATCGGCGGGCTACCCGCGGCCGTCCTCGGCGACTCGGCCGTGTGCGTCGGTCCGCCCGACTCCATCGTCATGGGCTCCACCACGGTCATGATTGGGGGCAAACCCGCCGCCCGCATGGGCGACCCTACGGCCCACGGCGGCAGCATCGTGCTGGGCTTGCCCACGGTTCTGATTGGCGGCTAAGCTCTACTCCTCACTGCTATGGAACACGGCATTGCTTCTTTTCTGGGCCGGGGCTGGAGCTTTCCGCCCCATTTTGATGAGCGCACCAAGCTGCTGGTGACGGCCGCCGATGAAGACGACATTCGCCAGAGCCTGCACATTCTGTTTCACACCGAGCCCGGGGAGCGAATCATGCAGCCCGAGTACGGCTGCGCCCTGCGGCAATTTCTTTTTGAGCACCCTTCGCTCTCGACCATCACCCACATGCAGGACGTCATTGCCAAGGCCATTCTGCGGTTTGAGCCCCGCATCGTGGTAGAGGCCGTGCTCGTGGATACCCAGCAGCTCAACGACGCGCTGCTCTTTATTCACGTCGACTACACGATTCGGACCGTCAACAGCCGGCACAACGTGGTGTTCCCCTTCCTGCGCGAGGCCACCTTGCTGGGCGGCAAAATTTAACTTCTGCTTACGCTTCGCTTAATGTCCACCCCGGCACCTGATTTTCCTTCTTCCAAGCATCACTCGCACTTACAGAGCGGCGGCGTTTCGCAGCACGCCCGCCTGCTGCCCGACCTGCTGCCCGGCCACCTGGAGCTCGACGCCCGGCAGCCGGAAGATCTGCTGGCCTACATCACCCGGTTTTCGGACGTGGTGCGCTACTACCGCGTGGCCGAGGACCAACTCATTGCCGACGGTTTCTGGAGCCTGGAGCACCACCGCAGCACCCTGATCCTGGCCGTTATTGCGGTCCAGCCGGTAAAAACCCAGGCCGAAAACTACGCGGCCCTGATCCGGCAGCTCCGCGACAAAAGCAGCGACACCGACCGGCAGCGCCGGGCCCTGCAGCGCCTGTTTGCCGCCATTGGCAGCATGGCCACTACTCTCAATAAGTGGTACGAGTACCACCGCATGGCCGGCCTGCACCTCGTGTTTCAGGGTGAGCTGGAGGAGGCCATTGACAAGCTCGCGCCCGTACTGCGCAGCGCGGCCCTGTACGAGGCGGTGCTGGCCCGGCTGAAAGTGGTGCGCCGCACGACCCTGACCGAGGAGTTTTTGCAGGACTTCAACCTGCGCAGCTGGCACCACGCCCAGGCGGCCCTGACCTGGCTGGATCCGGCGGAAGTAGAGGCTTTGCACCAGCAGTTGCTGCGCCACGCGCTGCAGCCCGCCACGGTGGTGGATGAGCTGCTGGACTTGCTGCGCAAATTCCAGAACACCCAGATTCACCTGGCCAATCTGGCCCGCAAAACCCTGCGCCACGGCTCCGAAAGCAAGGGCGACTACCTGCCCGAAATCGGCTTGCTGCTTACCTTCACCCGCCTGTATACCTACGCCCAGCGGGCCCTGAACCACATTCCGGCCCGGCACCTGGACTACTACTATCGCCAGGTGCTGCGCACGGAGCCGCGGGGCGCCGTGGTGCCCCACTCCTACGCCAGCTTTGAGCTCATCAAGGGCAGCCGGGCGGTGCGCGTGCCCGCCGGACTGCTGGTGGAAGGCGCCAAGGACGCGGCCGGGCAGCGCACCTTTTTCCGGACGGCCGAAGAGCAGACCCTCACGCCCTGGCGGCTCGAAACGTTGTCGACCCTGCACGTGGCCCGGGCTTCGGCCGCGCCCGGGGCCCCGGTAACGGGGATTTACCTGGCTCCGGTGGCCAACTCGGCCGATGGCCTGGGCCTGCAGCCGGTGAAAAGCCAGGTGGGCTGGCCGCTGTTTGGGGAAGACCAGGCCCTGAAAAGCCGGCAGTACCGCACCATGCCCGATGCCGAGCTGGGCTTTGCGGTGGCCTCGCCCGTGCTGCTGCTCCAGGAAGGGCACCGCAGCATTCAGCTGCGCCTGCACTGCTCCGCCGCCGACATCAAGACCCTGGGGCTGTTGCTCTTTGTCGCCAATGCCCACTGGGCCACGACCAATGCGCAACGGGCCGGGCACTGGGTGGCGGCCTTCGAGCGGCTGGGCGTGGCCGCTTTTCAGGCTTCCATCACCGGGGCCACCGGCTGGCAAGCCCTGACTATCAAGACCCTGACGCTGGATCAGGCTCAGAACACCGTGACCTGGCTTTTCACCCTGGACGCGGGCCGACCGGCCGTGGTGGGCTACCAGCCCGAGCTGCACACCGGCCGGTACGCCACCACTCAGCCCGTGCTGAAACTGGTGCTCAACCCCGGTGTGTCGGAGTACGGCTACTCGTTTTTTGCGGCCTTGCGGCCCCGTAAGATTCAGCTGCTGGTAGCGGCCCGCCACGTGCAGGGCCTGCTGCTGGGCAACCAGCTGGGCCGCCTCGACGCAAGCAAGCCCTTCTACCCGTTTGGCACCTCCGTGCGCCAGGGCTCCTATTTGCAAGTGGGCCTGCCCGAGCTTTACGCCAAGCGCGTGACCAAGCTGACCCTGCTCATCGACTGGCTGCAGCTGCCCACGGAGCCCGGCGGCTTCGCCGAGTATTACCGCGGCTACACCCCGCCCGTGGCCAACGACTCGTTCAAAGTCGAAGCCAGCTTCCGCTCGGGCTGGCAGTGGGTGCCCTCGTTGCCGCAGCGCAAGCGTTACGCGCTGTTTCAGCCCGAACCTACCGCCACCCGGCAGCTGCGCAACTGCACCCAGCTCGAGCTTACGCCGGTAGGCGCCGGGCACGGGGCCGCTACCGACGCCGGCCCGCTTCACGACCCGGGCTACGTACGCCTGGAGCTGCGGGAGCCGGCCATGGGCTTCGGCGACGACCAGTATCCGCTGCTGCTGGCCGATACGCTGCAGCACAACGTGCGCAACTCCCCGAAGCGCCCCCTGCCCCGGGCCCCGTTTGCGCCCCTGGTCAAAACCCTGAAACTTTCCTACCAGGCCGAGGATGAGCTGGATATGGCCCTGCTGGCCCGGAGCCAGAGCGGTGGGCACCAGCACTTTTTTCACCTCCACCCCCTGGCCGAATACGAGCCGGTGCGCCTGCTGGGCCAGTCGTCGGCCGACAACCACCTGGTGCCCCTGCTGCCCGAGTTTGCCGGCGAAGGCTGCCTCTACCTGGGATTGAGCAACCTCACGCCGGGCGCCACCATCAACCTGCTGTTTGTGCTCCACCCCCAAAGCCGCACGATTACCTCGGCCCAGGATTTTCCGCCCGTCAGCTGGTCGTATTTAGCCGATAACCAGTGGATTTCGTTTGTCCCGGGCCACACCCTGCGCGACACCAGCCAGGGCTTCACCCACCTGGGCCAGACGTACCTGACGCTGCCCGAAATCCTGGACACCAACCACGCCGTGATGCCCAGCGGGCTGTTTTGGGTGCGGGCCCAGGTGCCCGGCAATACCAAGCTGTTCAGCCACGTGCAGGCGGTACACCCGCAGCTGGTGCGGGTGGTGCAGGAGCTGCCCGACCCGCTGCCCTTGCCGCCCAAGTCCCTGCTGGGCGTGGCCACCGTCCGCCTGCCCCTGCCCTGGCTCGGGGGCCGCGACGCGGAAGATGAAGCCGCCTACTACACCCGCGTGAGTGAGCGGCTGCGCCACCGCAACCGCGCCCTCACGCCCTGGGACTACGAGCGTATCGTGCTGGCCCAGTTTCCGGAAGTACACAGCGTGAAGTGCCTGACGGCCCAACAGGTGCGCCGCCTGGGCTACGCCCCGGGCCGCGTGGTACTGGCCGTGCTGCCCCACCAGCACGCGCTGTCCGAAAGCGGGGAGCCGGCCACCACCTGGCCTTTTTTCAGCGCGGCCCAGCTGCTGCGCATCCGCAACTGGGTGCAGGCCCTGGCCTCACCCCACCTGGAAGTGGAAGTGCGCAACCCGCAGTACGAGGTCCTGACCGTACGCTGCCAGATTCTCTACAAATCCGTCCGGCAGCAGTTCGACCAGTCGCTGCAGCTGCACCGCGACCTGGCCGAGTTTCTTTCGCCCTGGGGGCTGAACGAGGCCCTGCGCGGGGGCTTCCACGACCATTTCCACACTTCCCTGATTTCCTCCTTCATTAACCAACGCCCCTACGTGGACCGCATCTGGGGCTTTTCGCTAATCAAGACGGGCCTGGTAGACGAGCGGTACCGTTACTACGACTCGGCTACTTTTCAGGAGCAGGACGACGTGGAAATCCGCGCCGACTGGCCCTGGACGGTGTTTGTGCCCGCCCAGCGGCATTACCTGGAAATCAAGACCCAGAAGGAATGGGCCGCCCCGCAGACCACCGGCATCGGCGACTTGCGCATTGAGGAAGGCTTCACCATTGGCCTGCACTTCGACCACGAACCGGGCCCCGGGGCGGCAGCAGCGTTATGAGAAATACCGACGGGCTCAAAAACCGCAAGGAGCTAAAGGACTACTTCAAACGGGGCGCCATGCCCACCGAGGAGAGCTTCGCCAACCTGATTGAATCGGTGGTGAACCGGCGCGACGACGGCTTCGAGAAGTCGCCGGAAGCGGGGCTGATGCTGGCCGCCACCGACGAGTTCCGGCGGCTGCTGGCCTTCTATAAGGACATGCGCAAGCTCCAGGAAGACGCCCCGGCCTGGCTGCTGGAGCTGCTGCAGAACGAGAGTGAGGGCCAGGCGGCGGGCCTGAGCTTCTCCGAATTGCAGACCGGCACCGCCGCGCTGGAAGACCCGGCCGCCTACGACTGCGGCTGTGACGACGAGGTGGGACCGGGCACCGCTACCGGGCCCAAAACCGTGAGCCGGCTGGTGCTGCAGCCCGGCGGCAACGTGGGCATTGGCACCACCCGGCCCACCGAGCGCCTCGACGTGAACGGCTTCGTGGCCAGCCGGGGCCGCATTGGCACGTACCCCGGCGCCCAGCCCGGCAACGCGGCCATTCCGGCCGACCGCCAGTGGTACCCCATCATCAGTGGCCTCGACGGGCTGCACGCGTTTGAGATTGTGGCCGCCGCCTACGGCCCGCTGGGCAAGGGCCGCTACGCCCTGACCCACGCCACGGCCCTGAGTGCGTTTGGCAAGTCGCGCAGCCGCATTTACCGCCAGAATGCCTGGTTCCGGGGCTGGTTTCAAAAGATTCAGTTCCGCTGGACCGGCGAGCTGCACAACTACAGCCTGGAAATGCGCTCGGCCAGCAACTACGGCCCGCAGGGGCAAATCGTGTATTCCATTACTCATCTGTTCGACGACCGTCGGCCCCTCGTGCCATGAGCAGCGCTTTGTTTGAGAAGAACCCGGCCATCTTCAAGGACTGGCCCCTGGAAAAGGGCGAGGACTTTGCCTTTTTGCGCCGGCGCGGGCTGGAAATCCTGCAGCAGCTGAGCGGGGAAACCTGGACCGACTACAACACCCACGACCCCGGTATTACGATGCTGGAGGCCCTGTGCTACGCCCTGACCGACCTCACGAACCGGGCCAACCAAGCTATTCCGGACCTGCTGGCCCCCGACCCGCACCAACCCGCCGCGGCGGCCGGCAGCACCTTTATTCCGCCCCACGAGGCCTTTGCCAATCACCCCGTGACGCTGGCCGACTACAAGGCCTTGCTGCTCGACAACTTCCGGACCCAGCTGAAAAACGTCTGGATTGAGCCGCTCCGGCCCGAAACCGCCGGGCCGGAAGCGCTGGGCCGGTACCAAGTGGAAGTTATCCTGACCAAGCCGCCGGTGGACGCGCTGACCCTGGGCCAGCACCGGGAGCTGCGGGCCGCGGCCCAGCTGCGGGAAACCGTGCTGGCCGACGACATCCGGGACTTTCTGAACCTGCACCGCAACCTGGGCGAGACCTTCGCCCAGGTAGTGGTGCTGCAGCCCCGGCAGGTCAGCATCAGCGGCACTATCGAGATTGAGAAGGGCTACGCCCAGGAGGAAGTGCTGGCCGAAATTCTGTGGCTGATTGACCGGTACCTGGACCCCTACGTGTCGCCGCAGCACCTGCAGGACCAGCTCAAAGCCGGGCAGGCGGTGGAGAATATTTTTGCCGGGCCGATGCTGCACAGCTACCTGCTGCAGGAAACCGCCTTTCGGGACCGGCATACGCAGGTGCACCTGGCCAGTATTCTCAAGCGCCTGCTGCAGCTGCCCGGCGTACGGGGTACCAGCGGCCTGACGCTGCGCCTGGAACAGGGCCCGCCCTCGCCCATGGTGCTGCTGGCCCCGGATGAGTTTCCGGTGCTCGACGCCCGCGCCAGCCTCCGCGACCTGGTGGTAAACATTCAGGGCATCGGGCTGGAATTTGACCTGGACCGGGTGTTCCGCCTTTTCAAGGAGCGGGAACGGCTGGCCGACAACCGCCTGCGCAGCCGCCTGCCCAAGGAGCAGCTCCACTTCGCCCCGGAGGCGGGCAATTATCTGAACCTGAGCCGGTACGAATCCATCCAAACCGCTTTTCCGGCCATTTACGGACTGGGCGAAGAAGGCCTGCCCAGCAACGCTTCCTTGCTGGCCCAGGCCCAAACCCTGCAGCTCAAGGGCTATTTGCTGCTGTTCGAGCAGATTATGGCCAATTTCTGCGCCCAGGTCGACCACGCCAAGGATTTGCTGTCGGCCGGTACCCAGCGCGCCACCTACTTCAGCCAGCCCCTGCACACAGTGCCGCGCTGGGACCTGCTGCTGGGCGACGTGCCGGCCTCGTCCCACGAAATTCTGCACGACCACACCAGCTACCAGCGCCGCCGGGCCCAGCACCGCGCCCCCACGGCCGACACCCGCTACCAACGCACCCTGCAGCGTACCCTGCGCGAGCAGCCCGACGAATTCTTGGAGCGCCGCAACACGTTTCTGATGCACCTATTGGCCCGGTTTGGCTACAGCGTCAACCCCTACCAGCCGTTACTGAGCCAGTCGCGGGCCATCAGCCGGCACGCCATCGACACGCGGGAGCGGCTGCTGTGCTACCTCTCGGCGGCCACCTACCACCGCGGCGCGGCCCGCTTCGAGGTGCAGCTGCCCGACCTGCCGGAAGCCCACGAAACCTCGGGGCTGGAGTTTTTCCTCTACCTGCTCACCGGCATCGAGTATTTCGAGCTCAAAGCGGCCCGCCACCAAACCCTGGCCGAGCTGGCAGCCCGCGTGCACCTGGCCGGGCGTGGCACCGAGCCCGAGCCCCAGGCCCAGCTGCTGGTGCGGGGTGACGTACCCGATTTTGCGGCCTTTCTGCGCCTGATGCAACAGGCCCGCACGACCCCGCCCCGCCGGCTCACGCCCACGGCCGTGCAGCTAACGGTGGGCGGCAAACCCGTGGAGCTGGAGCTGCGCCGCAAGCTGCCCCGGGTGGCACAGGTGGGCGTGGTCCAGTGGGTGCAGCGCTATTTCCAAACCCTGGACGAGCAGCTGGAGCGCTTCTACCTGCTGGACCACGTGCTGCTATGGCCCACCGATGGCTCCGCCGGACCGGGCGGGCCCGAGGCCAGCTTTTTCCAGTACCAGGCCACGCTGGTGCTGCCCTCCTTTACCCGGCGCTTCAGCCTGCGGACCGAAGCCAAGGACCACCGCTCGACGTACTCCTACCGGGAATATTTCCAGTATTTGGTGGAGCAGAACGCCCCGGCTCATTTGCTGGTAAACGTGCTGTGGCTTAGCTACGAGGAGCTACAAGCCTGGGAGACGCTCTACCTGGCGTTTCGGGCGGCCCGGCGGCGGCTCAACCCGGCGGACCTGGAGCAGCCCCGGCAGCAGCTGACGGCCTTTTTACGGCGCCACCTGGCCGCCCAGACCTACTAGCCCTTTCCCAGTATGTCCTCCCGGCAGCCCCACGCTATTCAGCAACTGCGCTTCGAGCTTGCCTCGGACAGCGCCGCGCTGGCGCCCCGGCTGCAGGACCGCGTCAGCAGCCTCTACCGGCACGAGCTGGAAAACCTGCTGGCCGAGGAGCTGGGCCGCCACTGCCCGCCGGATGTGCTGCTGACCCTGCCCGAGCTGAAACTGGACCTGGGCGCCATTGCCGACAGCCAACTGGAAGCCGAGCTGCCCCGGCGGCTGCGGCAGGCCCTGTATGCGGCTCTGGGCACCGAGCTGCAACGCCAGGCCTCACCCACTGCCGCTGGTGGCGAACAGGCCGCCGGACCGCTGAGCGTGGTAGCCTTCTTTCTGGCCCACGGCTACCTGCCCTGGCAAACCGACGCCAGCGCTTTTTCCCTGACCGACGCCGTTTTGCTGGCCCTGAACCAGACTCCGGTCGAGTTTCGCGGCCTGCTCCGCCGGCTGGGGCAACAGCAGGCCGTGCGGCAGCGGCTGGTGCGGCAGCTGAGTCCCGCCCTGCTGCAGCGCATTATCGGCCTGCTCGAGCCCACCCACGCCCTACTGATTGAGGCCTACATCCAGGAAACCACCCGGGCCCAGCAGCAGCAGCGCCTGGCCCCGGTGCGCGACGCCGACCTGCAGCAGATAGTCTACGAGCTGGTACTAACCGACTTGCTCATCAGCCGCAGCACCCAGTTCAACCGCCGCACGTTTATCGAAAGTCAGGTGCGGCGCCTGGCGGCCCATTTCAACCTGAGCTTCGAGGCGCTGCTGCACCGTTTGGTGGTTTTGTCGCAGAAGCCGCTGCCCTTTTCGGCCCAATCGTCCTTGCCCGGCATTCTGCGCGGCATTTACCAGGACGTTGCGGCCAAAACGCGCCGTGGCGCCACCCCACCGCGCCAGGAGCTACCCACGGGGCCGACGCCCGGGCCACCAATACAAGAACCAGCAGCGGAGCCCCCGGCAACAGCTTCGCCGCTGGAGCTGCTGGTGTATTTTCTGCGGCACCAGTCGCTGCCCTACTCGGCGGGGGCCCACTACTCGGCCACCGACTTGCAGGCCAGCTTCAGGGCCGTGCTGCAGCAGGGCTGGGCGGCCGTAGTAAACGTGGTGCAGCAGGCTGGAATTCAGCCGGCCGCTGCCACGTTGGCCCGCCGCTTTCCGGCCAGCTTACTGGAACAGCTGGTGCGCCAAGCGGTGCCGGGGCAGGTGCGCCCATTTCTGGCCGTGCTGGCCGAGCACCGGACCACCCCAATTACGTGGCAGTGGCCGGCCCGGGCCCGGCACGAGTTGCTGTGGGAGAAGTCGTTGCCCTACCTGCTCCCGCGCCGGCCAGTACCATTCAACAGCCAGCATTTCAGCCGCTGGCTAACCCAGCAGTTAGCGGGAGACGGATTTGCAAATGAATTCGGGGCGGATGAGCAGTCCGCCACGTTTGGGGTAAATGGGGTTTCCTCAGAATCACTAGAATCAGTGGGCAGGGTATCGGCAGGAGCTTCTGCGCCTGGGCGGGCCGCAAGCCCACGCGCGGGCGTTGCCGCTGGACCAGGCGATACCCGGCCGCACCAGCGGGCAACTGAGCCCCGGTTGCCGGCTCCCGCTCAGTTGGTGTTGGCCGCCGACCAGCTTGCCAGCAAACCGTTTTCTGCCAGCAAATTATCCGGCAACCAAGAGCATTACAATCAGCTACCCGCGCCGCTGGCAGCTACCGCCGAAAACCAGTCCTCAGCGGCCGTGCCCTTCACCGCGCAGCCTCAATCCGCGGCGGCCCAATCCAGCGTTGACCACTCGGCCGCCGCCGCCGAAGCCGAGCAGCCTGCTACGCATTCGAGCGAGCCGCTGAGCAGCGGCAGCGCCCCGGCGGCCGTAACTGCGCCGGGAAATTCTGCCGCCGACTTACCGCGGGGGCAACAGTTGGCAGCGGGAGCTGAAGTCGACTTACGCACTGCTATTTCTTGGCCAGCAACTGCAACCACTCTCCCGACCACAACTACTGTCCGCCCGGACCCAGTTACGGCGGCTGTATCATCAAGCGCCGCTGCTGGCTTATCTACCGTCCCAAACGCCGCTCCAGCCGCCGAAACAGCTTCAGCAGCACCGGTATCTGCCGTTTCGGTGGCGGCCGGCCGGGCCACATTGGGCAGCATGCCCCGCAGCTTGGCAACCGCACCCGGCTCGTGCCCAGATGCGGCGCTACCCAACCTGGCGGCTTGGCTTAACGCCTCGGCCCACCACGCCCCCGCCCAGCCGCCGCTACGTGAGTGGCCGGCTCCGGCGGGCCGCGAAATGGTGCGGCACTACCTGCGGGTGGGCAGCCCGGCGCTGACGGCCGCCCGGCTTTCCGTACCGCAGGTCCAGCAGCTGTTAGCGCAGTTAATTGCGCAGCGCGACGCCGAAACCTTGCGGCTGCTACAGACTTACCCCACCCAAGCCTTGAGGCAGCGCCGCCTGTCGGCCCTGCTCGACTTTGACCTGCTCCGCCGCCTGCACCACGCCTTGCCCGCCCCAACCAGCCAGCCGCGGCAGCAGTGGGAGTCCGTGGCTAAGGTTTTCGGGACGCGCAACCCAAACACGGCGGGCCCGGTGACGCCCCGACTGCGGCAGCTGGTGCTGGCCGCGTACTACCGCTTTACGTTCACCAACCACCGGCTATCAGTTCGGGGTCAGCAGCGGGAGGTTCGGCAGATGGCGGCCGCCCTCAACCTTGCCTGGCCCACTGTGCTGCGCACCATGCGGCAGCTGGCCGGCCCCCACTCTGGTTTGCACCGGGAGCCACTTTTCGCCCAACTTTTCCTACCCGCCGCCCCTGTTACCGAACCAGTTGGGGTGGCCCGCCGAACAGGTTACCGCTCCGTATTTAAGGACTCCCGGCCCGGGTCGGGAACGGGCGCCAGCCGGCCTCGGGTAGTAGCACCGGCGGCCGTGGGGTCTACCTCAGCGGCGGCCCTCAGCTCGGGTGCGAGCTATGAGCCGCGGGCCGCCGCTACTACGGCGGCCCCGCGGCTGCCCAATGCCGTGCAGGATCTGGTGCTGCATTTTTTGCGGCATGGCCAGCTGCCGTGGTGGCAAACTTCGCCCGTCACGTTGCAGGAGCTGCGTCAGCACCTGGCCCAGCTCCTGCGGCGCCAGGGAGCCCAGGTACGCAGTTTCCTGACCAGTCACGCGGCCGAGGCGGCCGTGCGGCAGCGCCTGGTCCAGGTAGCCGACTTTGCCTCGCTCACTCAGCTCACGACGGCCACCGCGGCTAGTGCGGGCCGCGGGGCGGGTATCCGGCGGGCATTGCTGGCTCTGGAGCGGGCCACACCCCACCCCTCGCAGTACGCGGCCGGGCAGTTCCGACTTTTTCTGAAGGAAGCCTACCTACTATTTCACTTCTCCCTGGCCCAGTCGGCGGCTACGCCGGCGCTGGGCGCGGTGCGGCAGTTGGCTACCAGCTACGGCCTGCCCTGGCAAAGCCTGCTGCGCCAGGTCAATGCTCTAAGTCAGCACCAGCCGACCCTGGCCACGGAGCCCTTCTTTGCCTGGCTGCTCGGGGCCCACGAAGCCGAGGAGCAGCGCCGCCACAACCGCCGCCCGCGGCTCCCCAACCGCCGAGTTACGGCCGCTCGGCCAGCCAGCGCGCCAACCCGGCCAACTCCCTATTCCCCGCTGTACGAGGCCCTGGAGCACTACCTGCAAACCGGCAAGCTGCCAGCGGCGGGAACAGGGCCGGGAGCGGCGCTAAGCTTGCCGGCCATCTGGACGGAACTGCTCCAACCCACCAATCGGGTCTTGCTGGCGCGGGTGCGGCCCTACCTGGGCCTGGCTGTGAGCCGTAGTCGAATAGCCAGCAGCGTGAGTGCGGAGCAGTTTTTCACTTTGCTGGGCCGCCTTTATCCCGTGCATGCCCGCCTCCTGGCGCCCGTGCTGCGCGACTGGCAACAGCTGGCCGCCCGCGGCCTTGTCGAGCTGGGGAATTCGCCGACGGCCCTATGGGAGCTGGTATTAACAGCCATAGAAGCCACGGCGGCAGCTAGTTTCCAGACCGCGCAGCTGCTCAGCCGCCTGCTGACGGCTGAAGCCAAGCTGAGCTCACGCCACGCGGCGGCCTTGGCCCGGGGTGCCTCAATAGCCGGCGTACTGCTACGCCAGGCGGGCCGGGCGGGCCTCAGCTTTCAGAGCCGGCTGCCCGCCCTGCTTCAGCACCTGGACACCACGACCCGCCTGGCGGCCCGGCAACAGGCCAGTGCAGCGGCGGCAGCGGCGCCGGCCGAAGTGGCAGCTGAGGTGCCGGCTCTGGCCACGGCTTACATTACCAACGCCGGACTGGTGCTGCTCTGGCCGTTTCTGACCATGCTCTTCGACCGTCTAGGCTACCTCGAAAACCGCCAATTCAAATCGGCGACGGAGGCGTACCGGGCCGTGCACCTGCTGCAGTTTCTGGCCACCGGCGCCGAAGGTTTTCCCGAGTACGTGCTGGTACTCAACAAGCTGCTCTGCGGCGTGCAGCAAACCTCGCCCGTGGTGCGGGAGCTGGCCCTGACTGCCGAGGAAAAAGAAACCGGCCTGGGTTTGCTGCAGGCCGTCATCAGCCGCTGGGAAATTCTGAAGAAAACCAGCGTGGCGGGTTTGCAGGAGACTTTTCTGAACCGCAACGGCCGCCTCGACTGGCAGGACGACAAAATACTACTCACCGTGGAAACCAAGGCCTTTGACATGCTGCTCGACCAGCGACCCTGGTCCATTGCCGTTATCCGCCTGCCCTGGATGCTGCTTCCCCTTTACGTAACATGGCGCTAACTCCTACCCTTTCTACTCTTTCCCCGCCGGCCGCCGTGGCCGCCACCGGGGCCGCCCTGGCCCGGGAGCTCGACTGGCTCGTGCGCGTGCTCGAAGCACGCCTGCAGCACTTCTTTGAGAACAACCCGGACCCGCTGCCCGAGCTCCAGGCCCCGGAACTGGACCCGCCCGACGATTTCTACGCCCAACTGGTGCGGCGGCACGAGCTGGATTGGGCGAGCCGGCTGGTGCTGGCCCTGGCCCTGGCGCCCCACCTGCGGCCCCAGGCCCTGGATGCGCTGTTTATCCGCAACAGCGCCTACGACCGGGGCTTTACCGAATTTGGGGGCCTGAAGGGCAAAAACCACAGCGGCTTCTTGCCCACCGGCGAAACGGCCCTGTTTCTGCTGGCCGGCCCCAACCTGGCCCAGCGCCTGACCTACCACAGCACCCTGTGGCACCACTCGCCGCTGGGCCGGGCCCAGCTGGTGCAGCTGGGGGCCACCGAAGCCGGGGAGCCCGCCCTGAGCGGGGCCCTCACGGTGCCGGCCGATACGCTGGCCCTGCTCACCACCGGCCAGCCGCCCCGGCCCGACTACAGCCCCGACTTTCCGGCCAAACGCGTGAGCACCACCCTGGAGTGGGCCGACCTGGTGCTGGACCATCACGTGCAGGAACAGCTGCTGGAAATGCGGGTCTGGCTCGAAAATCAGGACGCGCTGCTGGGCCAGCCCCACCTGCGCCGCCACCTCAAGCCGGGCTACCGGGCCCTGTTTTACGGTCCGCCCGGCACGGGCAAAACCCTCACGGCCTGCCTTTTGGGCAACATCACCGGCCACGAAGTGTACCGCATCGATTTGTCGATGGTGGTGTCCAAGTTTATCGGCGAAACCGAGAAAAACCTGGGCCGGGTGTTTGATTTGGCCGAGCACCGCCGCTGGATTCTGTTCTTCGACGAAGCCGACGCCCTGTTTGGCAAGCGCACGGCCACGGCCTCGTCTAACGACCGGTACGCCAACCAGGAAGTGGCCTACCTACTGCAGCGCATCGAGGATTTTCCCGGCGTTATCGTCTTGTCGTCGAACCTGAAGGCCAACCTGGACGAGGCCTTTGCCCGCCGCTTTCAGGCCATGATTCACTTTCTGGCCCCCAAGCCCCCCGAGCGGGAACTACTCTGGCGCCAGGCCTTTGCCGCCCCGCTCGTACTGGCCGACGACGTGGACTTTGGCGACCTGGCCGAAGAGTATAGCCTGACCGGCGGGGCCATTATCAACGTGCTGCGCTACTGCGTGCTCCACACCCTGCAGCCGCCCCGCCCCATCACCCGGGCCGACATTGTGAAGGGCGTGCAGCGCGAAGTGGCCAAAGACGGCAAAACCCTGTGACGATGCCCCTGATGCCTGAGCTATTCTATTCCCAACGGGCCCGTAGCGCGGCCCGGTTACCTTTAGCGGCTTAACCTGGTGAAGAAGTTTTATTCAAAAGTCAATTCCTACTTCAGCGCCCGGTTTGTGGCCCTGCTGCTGGCTGTTATCGTTGGGCTCAACGGCCTGGCGCTGTATCTCAGTCTGCGGCCGGCCCGGGCCCAGCAGCCCGCCGCGGCCCCGGTCCCGCAGTCGGCAGCCTTCACCGCCACAGCCCCGGGCAGCGTGTTCGACTTTCAGCAGTACGACCCGCTCGACCGGCAGCGCCTGAGTCGCGACACGACGTACCAGGCCCGGCCCCGGCCCCACAGCCCGGTGCGCTACCAGCTGCGCAGGGGCGCCACCGTGTTTGGCTGGCACCCCTACTGGATGGATAATGCCTACGTCAACTACGATTTTAACCTGCTTTCCTACGTGGCGTTTCACGGCTACGAGGCCACCCGGACCGGTGAACTGACCGAGCCTTCGCGCAGCGACTTCGACGGACTGCTACAGGCCGCCCACCGCACCAACCCACACTGCAAGGTGCTGCTGAGCGTGGCCTACCGCGAAACCGAGGCCGATACGCTGCTCTTCAGCGCCGACAGCGTGGCCACGGCGGCCCGCAACCAGCTCGTGGAAAACGTGGTGGACGAGGTGCTGGCCCAGAATGCCGACGGCGTAAATCTGAACCTGGACTTCGGGCTGCCCACTCCCACCTGGACGCCCCAAACCCGCCAGCAGCTGGTAGCGGAAAGCCAGCAGCTAGCCAAGCGCCAGCAGGCCTGGCAGCAGAAGCGCGACTCCCTGGCCCCGGCCCTGGCCGCCCTGAACCACGCCCAGGTGATGGTGCTGCTGGCCCAGGGTTCGTTGGACGTGGCCCGCAAATATCTCAATCAGCGCACCGAGCAGCTCACCGCCCAAACCCGGGACCTGCAGCAGGAAATGCAGCGGCTGTCGGCCGAGCTAAGCCAGCAGGCCCAGCAGTACGTGGAGCTGGGCCTGCGCAAACAGCCCCTGGCGGCTAAGAACCAGCAGTTGCCCGCCCAGAAGAAGCTGCTGGAACGCCGCAAAAAATGGCCGGCCCCGGTGCGGCTCAACTACCAGAAAAAGCTACTCAAATACCGCCAGGATTCGACCCTGCTGGTACAATACGGCCTGCAGCTGCAGCAGCACCGCCGGGACGTGGCCGCCTACCGCCAGCAAGCCGCCGTCTACAAGCAAAGCCTGGCCGACCGCCGCACCCTGGCCGGGCAGCGCCAGGCGGCCGAAGCCGCCCTCAACCGGGCCTCGCTCGACTCGGCTTTCAAAGAGCAGCAGGTCGAGCAGTTGGCCGCCGGCTTCGCCCAGCGCAAAGCCGCCTACAAGGCCGACTCTGCCGTGGTAGCCCAGGACCAGGTGGCGCTGGGGCAGCTGCTGGCCCAGGCCGCGGCTGACTCGGCCCTCTACGCCCAGCAGCTACCCCAGCGCCTGCAAAACCAGCAGGCCCGGGCCGGGCGGCTGCGCTCCTTCGTAGCCGATCTGGCCATGAACCTGCGTCAGGAAGACTCCTCGTTTGTGCTGACCTTGAGCGTGCCCGCCGTGGACCCCACCGAAACCTATTCCCACCTGCAGGTATTGACCAAAGTCGTCGACCTATTCGTCATCAAGCCCTACGACTATACCGCCGGTCAGCTGCCGCCCGGGCCCATCATGCCGCTCAAGCCCACGGCGCAGTCGGGGGGGCAGGCGGTGAGTACCTCCGTGAAATACTACCTTACCCAGGGCGTGCCGCCCGGCCAGCTGCTGGTTACGTTTGCCCACCTCAACAAGCTCTGGCCCCAGGCCAACCAGCTGCCGCCCCGCGGGTTGGCCGCCGAAAAGCCCGACCCCGCCCCGTTCCGCTACCTAACCAACAGCGTGTTCTGGCCCCAGAAAACCCTGCTGGCCCAGTCCGACAGCACCACGCTCGTCACCCTGACGGATTTGCGCAAAATGCAGGCCTGGGTGGAAGACTCGGCTACGCTGGGGCCCAAATATTACTGGGTTGCCAAGCAGCACCTGGCCGGCGTGGGCATCTGGGCCCTGGGCTACGACAATAGCGACGACCAAACCTGGAACCTGCTGCGGGAGCGGTTTGGCGTGCCCATTGCCGAGCCCCTGCTCGACCAGATCCTGCACGTGCTGCTGCTCTCAGTGGCGGTGCTGGTGGCGTTTTTCCTGTTTGGCCTGGCCCTGGCCCTGGCCTTGCGGGCCTACGCCATTGTCCCCAACCCGCCGCTGTTTGCCACCATCTGCGTGCTCATCGTGCTCTGCGTGGCCATTCTGGGGCTGTACCTGTGGTTTATCGACGAGCTGGACTTTTCCTCCACCCAGCTCCCCTGGATTCTGGCCTTGGCCGGCCTGTGGCTGCTGGGGTTTATTGGCTTCGTGTACAGCCGCTACTGGCGCCAGCAGGTGCTGCCGTAACGCCTGCGGCTTTATTCCACCGGGGCCGTATCGGCCAGCATGCTCACGGCTGCCACCACCAGCCGGGTCAGGTAGATGCCCACCAGGCAGAGCACGAAGAGCAGCACTTCGAGGGTCGTTTCGTTGTGGTGCAGCTCCTGCACCACCATTTCGTAGTGAGCCGTGGATACTTCCAGCAACTGGTGCAGGCCCATGGAGAGCAGCAAGGCTACGATAAGGGCCCCAAAGAGCCACAGGAACTCGCGCAGAAAGGACTGCTTCAAGCCGGCTAGAAAGTCTTTCATAATGCTGATAAAGCTATTGGTTCGCCCGGGGGCCGGCTATGCGCTAACGCTCAATACTACACAGTTATAATCAGCCGCTTCGCCCTCGTGGTTAAACTTACGCTGAATAACGGCGCGGCGCAATACAGCTGCCCCGGAAAGCCGAAAAGCGTGGTTTACCTGGGCAGCTGCCCAGGTAAACCACGCTTTTGAGAACAGGATAAAACCCGAACTTAAATTTTCTCGGGCAGCAGCGTCGCCTCGGGGTAGTTGCCGAGCACGGGCTGGGCCGGGGCGCCTTCCGTCACGGCTTCCACCAGCAGCTTACCCCCCACGAAAGCCCCTTTCCAGGACTCGCCCAGGCCGCCAAATACCTCTTCCCGGTCACCGCGGGAGCGGAGCTTGTTGACGCCCATCTTAAAGGCCCGCACTTCCTTGGCCGTGCGCTGGGCCCACTTCTCGTCGTCCGAAGCCAGGGCCCCGACCAGGGCGCCGTTGCTGATGTTCATCTCGCCCACGAGTTCCTCCACCCGGTCGACGAGCACGATGGAGTCAATCGGGCCGAAGGGTTCCTTGAAGTACAGCTCGCTCTGCCGGGGCAGGTTGACCAAGGCCCGCGGGGCGCGGTAGGCGCTCATATCCTGGCCGGGCAGAAATAGGCTTTCGTCGAGCTTGCCCTGGAAAATGGGCGTGGCGCCGGTTTTGAGGGCGTTGTCGTAGAGCCGGTCGAGGTCTTCGGCCTGGGCTTTGTTGATTACCGGACCAAAGGCCAGCTCGGGCAGTTTGTCGCCGGGGTTGTCGACGAGCGTGGGGTTGCCTACTTTCAGGCTCTTGACGGCCTCCCAGTAGGTTTCCAGGAACTGCGGAAACAGGCTGCGCTGCACCACGAAGCGCACGTAGGCCGTGCAGCGCTGCTTGCCGTAGTCGTAGCCCTTCTTGAGCTGGTCGGCCAGGGAGTTCCAGTCGGAATAATCCCAGATGCCGTAGGTGTTCACGCCTTCCATTTCCAGCATGTAGCGCTTGTGCTCCTGGCTCAGGGCGTCGGCAATGTTGCGGCCGTTGTAGCGGCCACCCACGAAGCTGAGACAATCCACGGCTTCGTTTTTGACCAGCACCTCGCTCAGCTCGCCGCCACCACCGCTCACCAGCGTCACGGGCAAACCGCAGCGGCGGGCAATGGCGAAGGCGAAGCTCAGGGAAATAAAGCCGCCGTCGGTGGGGGTTTTGGCAATAACCGAGTTGCCGCACAAAGCCTGCACCAGCACCGCGTGCAAGAGCACCGAGTGCGGGTAGTTCCAGGAAGCAATGTTGGAAACCAAACCCAGCGGCTTGCGGGAGCCCAGCATTTCCTCGATGTTGTCGACGTACCACTGCACGCCCTCGATGGCGCGGTCAATGTCGGTGAAGCCCAGCTTGTAGGTTTTGCCAATTTCCCACATCAGCAGCTTGCCCACCAGTTCTACGTGGGGCCGCAGCTGGTTGAGGCATTCCTGCACTTTGCTGCGGCGCTCATCCAGGTCGGTGCCCGCCCAGGCGGCGGCTTCGCCTTTGGCAAACTGCACGGCTTTCAGGGCCGTTTCGCGGTTGAGCATGGGCATCCAGCCCAGCTGGGTGCCGTCGATGGGCGAGGTGAATTCGCGGGGCGTGCCGGGCTCCTGCCACCGGCCTTCCATCAGGTTTTGAAACTTACCGTCCGGGGTGAAAATTTCGGGCGTAATCTGCTTAACCTGATTCAGCAACGAGCCGAATTCTACCGCGGGCGAAATGATTTTGGGCATGAAGGAAAGTGTGAGGGTGTTGGATGAAACCGGGCGGGTGGGAGCAGATAGAGCGGGCGGGGCCGGGTAAAAGCCGCGGACGAAGAAAGGTGTTTGCGCTAACTTAGGCAACCTTGGCCGTAGCGGCCCCTTCCTGGGTCATGCAGGCCACCAAGTCGTCGACCATGTCGGAGGAGCCGATGAAGAGCGGGGCGCGCTGGTGGTAGTCGGTGGGCACAATGTCGAGCACGGCCTCGGCCCCGGCCAGGGCTTTGCCGCCGGCCTGCTCGATAAGGAAAGCCAGTGGGTAGCCTTCGTAGAGCAGACGCAGCTTGCCGTTGAGGTTTTTGGCCGTGGGCGGGTACAAATAAATGCCGCCTTTGAACAGGTTGCGGTGGTAGTCGGCCACCAAGGACCCGATGTAGCGGCCACTGTAGCGCCGCTGCTTGCACTCGGTCAGGTAGCAGCGCACCCACTCGGGATAGTCGAGCCAGTTGCCCTCGTTGCAGGAAAAGGTGGTGCCCTGCTCCGGGATTTTTACCCCGTCGTGGGACAAGAAAAACTCGCCCAGGGAGTGCTCATACGTGAAGCAGGCTACCCCGTGCCCGGTGCTATACACGAGCATGGTGCTGGAGCCGTACAGGATATAGCCGGCGGCCACCTGCTTGCGCCCGCCCTGCAAAAAGTCTTCGCGGGTGGCCTTGGTCCCCATCGGCGACACCCGGCGGTAGATGCTGAAAATGGTACCGATGCTGACGTTGACGTCGATGTTGGAGGAACCGTCCAGGGGGTCCATGGCCACTACGTAGCGGCCCTGGTCGTTGCCGGTGTGGATAATTTCGTCGTCTTCCTCCGACAGGATGGCGCAGGCCTCGCCACCATTCTTCAGGGCCCGGATAAAGCGAATGTTGGCCACTACGTCGAGCTTCTGCTGCTGCTCGCCCTGCACGTTCTGGGCGCCGTAGTTGCCGGTAATGTCCATCAGGCCGGCCCGGTTGATTTCCCGGTTCACGATTTTGGCGGCCAAAGCAATGTCGCGCAGCAACTGACTCAGCTCCCCGGTAGCGAAGGGAAACTCAGACTGCTTGCGCATGATATAGCGGTCCAGCGTAGTCCCGACGGGGCTGGCAAGGGTGTTTTCGTTAGGAGCACTCATGGGTGAGGTCAGAAAGTGGCGGGTAAGATTGGGGCAATAGGCTAGCGTACCGCCCGGTTTCCGGCGGTATTTGAGGAGAATTCGAAGGCAGAATTGGAGAGCAGGCCGCGAATCCCGGACACGAAGCCCGGCCAAAGCTAGACAATGGAAGCGGCTTGCTGTGGAAACGTTTGCGCAGACCCGGTGTTACCGGGCCCAGAGCGGCGCACTGCGCAGGTACTTAAGTTAAGAGGTGCGGCCAACCCCGGGTTTGCCACCACTACAGCAACAAGCCCGGGGCATTCGGTGGCCTTAGCTTTTGGCTTCGGGCTGTTTCTGGCTTTGCCAGAGCACCACCTGCCAACCTTTTTTGGCGTCCTTCACCTGCACCACCACGTACTTGAGGTGGGCCACGTTGGGCGTGCCGTCGGGCTTGTTGGGCTGGTAAATGGTGATGGTCCCGTTGACGACGGCCGCCTTGCCGTCGTTGTAGGCCCGCACGTTCAGGGCTTCCACGTCAATCTTGTCGTAGACGCTCTTGCCCTCCCGAATCGACTGGATGTAATCCGCTTTGCCGTTCTGCTTGCCGTTGGAGTGGGTGTACACCAGGTCGTCGGCAAAGACTTTTTCCAGGAAGGCGTAGTCTTTTTTGACCTGAGCCTCGAAGCGCTGCCGCTCCAGGGCTTCTACTTCTTTGGCAGCGGCCATATCTTTCTTGTTGGTTGAGGTTTGGGCCACAGCGGCCAGGCCGAGCACGAGCAGCAGGGCAAACGCGAGGAGTCGTTTCATAGAGGTGGTGGGAGTTGCTAACGGATTAGGCTTCGAGGTCAATTTTCTTCATGCGGGGCGCCAAAAAGTGCATCAGCACCCAGGCCAGCAGGTAGGCCGCGCCGCAAATCCAGAACATGATGAAGTAGGCCTTGTCGAGCTGACCGATGCTTTCGTAGTACACGAACATGCGCTTCTGCACCAGGGCCGTGAGGGCAATGCCGCCCAGGCCGCCGGCCATGCCGCCAATGCCGGTTACCGAAGCCACGGCCCGCTTGGGGAACATGTCCGACACGGTGGTGAAGATATTCGCGCTCCAGGCCTGGTGAGCCGCGGCGGCAATACCGATTACCAATACGGCCAGCCACATGTCCACTTGCCCCAGGCGTTGGGCAAACACAATTGGGAACACGCAGAGGGCAATGAGCAGCATCGAGGTTTTGCGGGCCTTGAAGGGAGCCCAGCCGCTCTTGATGAAGTTGAGCGGAATCCAGCCGCCGCCGATGCTGCCCACGCTCGAGAGGATATACACCACCGCCACGGGCAACGATACGGCCGTGCCTTTCAGGCCGTACTGCTTATTGAGGAAGTCGGGCAACCAGAACAGGTAGAACCACCAGATGGGGTCGGTCAGGAACTTGCCCAGCACGAAGGCCCAGGTCTGGCGGAAGGTGAGCAGCTTAAACCAGGATACTTTGGGCTCGGTCTCGATGGAAGCGGCGGCCATATCGTCTACGTCGGAGTGGATGTAGTCGAACTCGGCTTTGGTCAGCTTAGCATGGCGGGCAGGCACTTCATAGAGCGCAAACCACAGCACCAGCCAGACGAAGCCAAAGGCGCCGGTGATGATAAAGGCCCACTTCCAACCGATGGTTTCGGCAATGAGCGGTACGGTTATCGGGGCAATAATGGCGCCCACGTTGGAGCCGGAATTGAAAATACCGGTGGCCAGGGCCCGCTCCTTCTGCGGAAACCACTCGGCCGTGGTTTTGATGGCAGCCGGGAAGTTGCCGGCCTCGGTTACGCCCAGAAATGCCCGGGCCACCGAAAAACCGAAGGTGCTGCTCACGAAGGCGTGGCCAATGGCGGCCAGGCTCCACAGGAAGGTCGACAGCGCGTAGCCCATCTTGGTCCCGAGCTTGTCGATAACCCGGCCCACGCCCAGCATCCCGAGCGAGTAGGCCAGCTTAAAGGCAATTTCGATGTTAGCGTAGTCGCCCGAGTTCCAGTGAAACTCAACTTCCAAATAGGGCTTGAGCAGGGAAATTACCGCCCGGTCGAGGTAGTTGACCGTGGTGGCAAAAAAGACCAGCGAGCAGATGGTCCAGCGGTATTTACCCATGGGGGAGTTTTCCAGCAAGGGTGAGTTGGGCGCGGCTGGGGGGATAACCGGGGCTGTTTGCATCACGAGGCGCGAGAGGTGAGAAATTGCATGAGCGGCGCAATACGCGGCGCGATGACGGCCACGTCATCGGCACCTTTAAAGAGTTGGGAGCCAATCCCAACCACGTTCACGCCGGCCCCAAACCACTCGGTGAGGCTGGCTTCGGTGGGCTCTACGCCGCCGGTTACCATCAGCTTCACCGTAGGCATCGGCCCGCGCAGACTCTTAATAAAATCGGGCCCCAGCACGTTGCCGGGGAAGATTTTCACCAGGCCCGCGCCCAGCTGCTGGGCGTTGTAGACTTCGGTGAGGGTCATGGCGCCGGGCACCCAGGCCACGTCGTGGCGGTGGCAGGCCTCGGCCACGTCGGTGGTCATGATGGGCTGCACCACGAAGTCGGCGCCGGCACTAATGAACTGTTCGGCCTGGGCGGCGGTGTAGATGGTGCCGATGCCCAGGAGCATTTCGGGCAGGTGCTCCCGCACGTAGCGCTGCAGCTGGCCAAAGACCTCGAAAGCGTTGGCGCCGCGGTTCGTGAATTCAAATACGCGGATACCACCCTCGTAGCAAGCCTGCACCACGCGCCGGGCGTAGGCCGCATCAGCGTGAAAGAAGACCGGCACCAGCGGCGCCGCAAGCACGCGCTCCAGAACTTCGGCGGAAGAGTATTGGGACATTTTCTTGGTTGTTGATTGTTGGGAGTTGATTGTTTGTTGCTGATTGCTGGGAGTTGATTGTTATCGTTGAACGGCAACAATCAACTCCCAGCAATCAGCAATCAACTCTATCGGAGCAGGCGCCCCGAGGTGTTGCCTTTCACGACTTCATCGACTTCGGCTTTGGTGGCCAGGTTGAAGTCGCCGTGAATGGTGTGCTTAAGGGCGGAAGAAGCTACCCCGAAGGTCAGGGCCTGCTGCTGGTCGTTGGTCGTGAGCGAGCCGTAGATGAAGCCCGCAATGAAGGCGTCGCCGCCCCCGATACGGTCCACGATGGGCACGATGTCGTAGCTGGGGCTTTCCACGAAGTTCTGGCCGTCGTAGAGGATACCTTTGAGCTGGTTGTGGGACGCACTCAGGGTTTCGCGCCGGGTAGTAATGACCTGCTTCACGTTCGGGAAGCGGGCAATCAGCTGTTCGGCCATCGAAGTAAAGCTATGCGCGGCACCTTCTTGCGGTACAATGCCGAATAAATCTTCGGAATCGTTTTCGGAAGCAACGATGACGTCGCAGCCTTCGACCAGCCCGGGCATTACATCCTGGGCTTTTTGGCCGTACTGCCACAGGTTGCGGCGGTAGTTCACGTCGCCCGACACGGTGATGCCCAAACGGCGGGCCGTGGCAATGGCGTCTTTACAGGCCTGGGCCGCCGCCGCCGAAATAGCCGGCGTGATACCCGTCCAGTGAAACCAGCTGGCATCTTTGAGAATTTCTTCCCAGTTGAAGTCTTCGGGCCGCAGGTTGGCAAAGGCCGAGTCGAACCGGTCGTAGACCACTTTGCTGGGCCGCATCGAAGCCCCAACTTCGAGGAAGTACAAGCCCAGCCGCTCCCCGCGAAACACGGTGTGCGCCATATTCACGCCGTAGCGCTGAAAATGCTGGGTAGCGGCCTGGCCTAGCTCGTTGGCCGGAAAGCAGGTGACGTGGGCCGCGGGCATGCCCAGCTGGGTCAAAGACGCGGCTACGTTGGCTTCGCCGCCGCCGTAGGTGGCTTCGAAGGTGGCGGTTTGGGTTAAGCGGTAGTTCAGCGGCGGCGAGAGCCGCAACATGATTTCGCCGAACGTTACTACCTGCTTCATCTAAGGGTCGTTGTGAGTAAAGGAATGGGAAAGAGCGGGCCCGCTGGTTAGCCGGCCCGCCGCAAGCTAGGCTTTCTCGGCTACACCGGCGGTTTCCACGGCGGCAGCCTGCTTTTCGAAGCCGAAATAGCCCTTGGCGTTGTGGTAGCAGATGTTTTCTACCATGGTGCCAATCAGTTGCATATCGTCGGGCAGCTCACCGTTTTCCACGTCGTTGCCGAGGATATTGCACAGAATCCGGCGGAAGTACTCGTGCCGCGGGTACGAGAGGAAGCTGCGCGAGTCGGTGAGCATGCCCACGAAGCGGCTCAAGAGGCCCAGGTTCGACAGGGCGTTGATCTGGCGCTCCATGCCGTCTTTCTGGTCGAGGAACCACCAGCCCGAGCCGAACTGCAGCTTGCCGGGAATGGTGCCGTCCTGGAAGTTGCCAATCATGGTGGCAAACAGCTCGTTATCAGCCGGGTTCAGGTTGTAGAGAATCGTCTTGGCCAGCTTGTCCTGGGTGTCGAGGCGGTCCAGGAACTTGCTCATGGCCTGGCCCTGGGCGAAGTCGCCGATGGAGTCCCAGCCCGTATCGGGGCCGAGCTGCCGCAGTTGCCGGGCGTTGTTGTTGCGCAGGGCGCCCACGTGATACTGCTGGGTCCAGCCCTTTTCCCAGTCGAGCTCGGCCAGGAACACCAGCATGGCCGACTTAAACTGCAGGATTTCGCTGCGCTCCAGCGTCTCGCCGCCGCGCACTTTGGCGAAGATGGCACTGACTTCGGCGTCGGTATAGTCGGCGGCGTAGATCTGCTCCAGGCCGTGGTCCGACAAGCGGCAGCCCAGGGCGGCGAAGTAGTCGTGGCGCACGCGCAGGGCGGTCTGCAAATCGTGGTAGCTCACGATGTCGACGGCGGCTGAAGCGCCCAGCTTGTCGAGGTAGGCGTTGTAGCCGGCCGCGTCCTCGGGCGTCATGGCTTTGTCGGCCCGGAAGGTGGGCAGCACCTGCACCTCGAAGTCACTGTCGGCCAGAGCGCGGTGGTGTTCCAGCGAGTCGGCCGGGTCGTCGGTGGTGCAGAGCGTGCGCACGTTCATCTTGCGCAGCAGGCCGCGCACCGAGTACTCGGGCGTTTGGAGCAGGGCGTTGCAGTGCTCCCAGATGCGGCGGGCCGACTCCTTGTTGAGCACTTCAGTCACGCCGAAGTAGCGCTGCAACTCCAGGTGAGTCCAGTGGTAGAGCGGGTTGCGCAGGGTGTAGGGCACGGTTTCGGCCCACTTCTCAAACTTCTCCCAGTCCGACGCGTCGCCGGTGATGTAGCGCTCATCGATGCCGTTGGTGCGCATGGCCCGCCACTTATAATGGTCGCCGTAGAGCCAGAGCTGAGCCAGGTTTTCAAACTGCTTATCCTCGGCAATCTGGTCGGGCAGCAGGTGGTTGTGGTAGTCGATGATGGGCTGCGGGGCCGCGTGCTGGTGGTACAGCGTGCGGGCCGTTTCGGTCTGCAGCAGGAAATCCGCGTCGAGGAAAGGCTTTTTCATAATCGGAAGGCCGGGTGGGAAGTCGGCCATAAGAGTGTGGTCGGGTTACAAAGGCAAGGTAAAGCTCTGGCGTAAGAGGTGCGTCCTGAACTCTCCTGAGTTTGGGTTTTGGTTGATTGTTGAGAATTGATTGTTATTGTTGAACGACTAACAATCAACTCTCAACAATCAACCAATTACAGCGAAACACCCCGTTTCCAGGGAATGAAGTCGGTTTGACCGTGGCGGACGGCGGCTACTTCCTCCCCGCTGGCGACGCGGATGACGTAGTCTAGAATCCGCTCCCCGGCCTGCTCGATGGTTTCTTCGCCGTCGATAACAGTGCCGGTGTTGATGTCGATGATGTCGGGCATGCGCTTGGCCAGGGCCGTGTTGCTCGAAATCTTCACCACGGGCGCAATCGGGTTGCCGGTGGGCGTGCCCAGACCGGTAGTGAAGAGCACGATGTTGGCCCCCGACCCGACTTCGGCCGTCGTCGATTCCACGTCGTTGCCGGGCGTGCAGAGCAGATTCAGGCCGGGCTTGGTCACCAGCTCGGGGTAATCCAGCACGGCTACTACCGGCGAAGACCCGCCTTTGCGCGCGGCACCGGCCGATTTCATGGCGTCGGTAATCAGACCGTCGCGAATGTTGCCCGGCGAAGGGTTCATGTCGAAGCCCGAGCCCACGGCCACCGCCGATTCGCCGTAGGCCTTCATCAGGGAGCTGAACCGCTCGGCCGTCGGCTGGTCTACCGAGCGGTCCACGAGTTCCTGCTCTACCCCGCAGAGCTCGGGGAATTCGGCCAGAATAACCGAGCCACCGAGGGCGACGAGCATATCCGACACGTGGCCCACGGCGGGGTTAGCCGAAATGCCGGAGAAGCCGTCCGAGCCGCCGCACTCCAGACCGATGGTCAGCTTGCTCAACGGCGCGGGCTGGCGGTGCTGGGCGTTGGCCTGCATCAGGCCGGCAAAGGTCTGGCGCAGCGCGGTGCTGATCAGCGCCTCTTCCGTGCCGATTTTCTGCTGCTCCAGAATGTAGAGCGGCTTGTAGAACTGGGGGCTGCGCTTGTTGATTTCGTCCTGGAGCATGCTCACCTGGGCGTTCTGGCAACCCAGGCTCAGCACCGTGGCGCCGGCCACGTTGGGGTGGGTGATATAGCCGGCCAGCAGGCCGCAGAGCGTCTGGGCATCCTGGCGGATACCGCCGCAGCCGCCTTCGTGCTGCAAAAACCGCACGCCGTCCACGTTGGGGAACAGGCGGGGCTTCTGGCGGCTGTTTTCGGCCGAGTGCAGGTCGGTAGCCAGGATTTCCTCCACCGTTTTACCGGCCTGCATCAACGAAATCAGCTCCTGGGTCTGGGGCTGGTACGACTTCTTGCGGCCGTAGCCCAGGTCGTCTACCAAAGCCGCTTCGAGCACCTGGATGTTGCGGTTTTCGCAGAATACCAGCGGAATCACCAGCCAGTAGTTGGCCGTGCCCACGCGGCCGTCGGCGCGGTGGAAGCCCATGAAGGTGCGCTCCTGCCACTTCGACACGTCGGGCACGGGCCAGTTGAGGCGGTGCATACCGGAGGTCTGGTCAAACGAATCGGTGGCGTGCTGAATGTTGGACGTCGTAAGCAGGCCGCCGAGCGGAATACGCTCCCGGACTTTACCTACCAGCACGCCGTACATGTGCACCAAATCACCGGGCTCGAAGGCCTGGGGCGCTACTTTGTGTTTGGCCGGAATGGCCTGGGTGGTCGTAATCATGCCGTCCTTCCACGGCACGGGCGTACCGATGGGCAGATCCGTGAGGGCTACCAGGACGTTGTCGTGCGGGTGAATCTGGGCTACTAAATGCTTCATGAGGCAAGGGAAACCTTTTGGGTGAAATAGCTGGCCAGCGTGGCCGCCGCGCCGTCCTGCAGCAGCTTGTGCAGGTACTTTTCGACGCGGGCCGCGAAGCCAGGTAGTTGGGCCAGATCATGACCCCAGAGGGTTTTATTACGCAGTACGGTTCCGATTAATTCCGCCGGCTGCTGGCGCTGCCAGAGGTCGGCGAAGTAGCCGGCCTTCTCGTCCTGAATCGGGTAGGTCTGGCCGTTGGCTTCGCCGTACCATACCTCGTCGTGCTGCCGGGTGCCGCGCATAAAGAGCAGGTAGGCGGCAAAACCCAGGGCCATGTAGTCGGGCACCACGGCCAGCTTCTTGTAGTAATGCAGCAGCGTGGGCACGTTGCGCATCTGGATTTTCATGGTGTAGTTGAGCGTGATGCCCAGCCAGCGGTGCTCGATGTAGGGGTTACGGAACCGGTCCAAAACCTGCATGCCGAAGCGCTGTCCCACTTTCTCGTCTACGTTGTAGGGAATACCGGGCAGCAAATCAGCCAGCATCAGGTTCTGAATAAAGCCGGCCATAGCCGCGTCGTCCATGGCGCCCCGTACGGTATCGAAACCCGCCAAATGGGCCAGCCCGCAGCTGAGCGTATGGGTGCCGTTGAGCAGGCGCAGCTTCAATTCGCGGAACAAGTCGATGTTGGGCTGCACGATAACACCGGCGTCGGCCTGCTCGAAAGTCAGCACCGATTTCACGTGCGCGTCGCCCTCAATGGCCCACAGTAGGTAGGCTTCCGACATTGTAAGCAAGTCGTCGGAGTAGCCCAGCTCGGCTTCCAGGGCGGCCTGGGTGGCGGCGTCGGGGCGGCCGGGCACGATACGGTCCACGAGGGAGTTGCAGAAGGAGTTGGCCGATTCGAGCCACTCGATGAACTCCGCGTCGAGGCCGTTGAGGTGGGCCAGCTCCAGCACAATGCTTTCCAGCTTCGAGCCGTTGTTGGGAATCAGCTCAGTGGGCACAATGACCAGGCCTTTATCAGCAGCACCCTCAAACGCCTGGTAGCGGGCATAGAGCACGGCCAGCAGCTTGCCGGGAAACGACTGGGGCGGACTTTGCTTGATAGACTCCGACACCAGCTGAATGCCGACCTCGGTGGTGTTGGAAATAACAACCGTCAGCTCGGGGCTTTTAGCTACTTCCAGCACCTGCTCCCACTGGCTTTTGGCCGACAATACCCGGCTGATGGCCGAGCACACCACGTTTTCCTCAATGGTGCGGCCATCTTCCACCCCGCGGATGCTGAGCGTGTAGAGCCCGTCCTGCCGGTCGAAAGCCGTGGCGTCGCCGCCGTCGGTGGACTTGACCACCACGATGCGGCCGTTGAAGAGGCCCTGGCGGTTGGCTTTGTCGATGAGGTAGTCGGGCAGGCCGCGCAGCAGCACGCCGGTACCGAACTGCAGCACTTTTTCGGGCAGCTCGAAGTGGGCCGCCTCGGGCATTGCGACGACCGATGACGAGAGGGCTACTGCCGCTTGCTTGGATAAATTGGCCATAATCAGAGCCTTAAATTTTGCTTCCTTCTTTCTTCTCCCACTTCTGCTGCCACTTCGGATAGTCCTTGGTCAGCAATTTTTGCGGCCAGGTGCTGGCGTACACGTAGCCCGCCCGGCGCTCATTCTCAATCTCACTTAAAGCAGCGCGTTTCACTCCGTCGCGGCCCACGTAAATCGGCTTGTTGGTTTCCAGGTCGTAGAACCGGGCCCAGATGACGCTGCCGGCTTCGGGCACAATCACCCGGTCGCGCCCCGAGGGCTGGGTGGCGTCGGTGATATCCTTGGCGGCAAAGCCTTCGAGCTTCACTTCCTGAAACCAGACAATAGCCGCCGCAATCGACTTTCTCACTTCCGGCGAGGGGTTGTCCAGCGTCAGCAAGAACTCGACGATGCCCACGCTTTCCATACCGCTGAGCGAGGCCAGCTCGAAGGCCCGGGCCTTGCAGGGCAGCAGGGTTTTGCGGTCGTGCTGGGCGCACCAGGCCGTAAGCTTGCCGCGCTGCACGTACTGGGTTTTCAGAATGCAACTCACGCCTTTGTCCACGGCCAGCTTGGCGGCCGGCACTAGGCTCGGGTCCAGCGCGGCGTAGTCGGCCTGCTTTTCGGCCACGGCCTTGAGCAGGTTCAGGACCCGTACCATGGCGTTGTCGTTGTAGGTAATCTGGGCCCGGTAGCTGCTGCTGTCGGGGTAAAACTGGGGGAAGCCGCCGTTTTTGTGCTGCATTTTCAGCAAGTAGCGGATGCCTTTTTCGGCCCCGGCGCGGTAGGCCGCGTTGCCGGTAGCTTTGTAGGCTTTGGCCAAATACTCGATTTCCCGGGTCGTGGCGTTGTTGTCGATGGTGGCGTCCGGGCGGCCCGCGTCGGCCAGGGTAGCGGCCTTCACGGCGGCCGTCAGCGGCAGCTTGTAGTCCACCTTTTTCTCCTTTACCGCCTTGGGCCAGCCGCCGATGCTGCGCTGGTAAACCAGCATTTTCTCGGCCGTGGTGTCAATGACTTCGGCCATCAGCCCACCCATTTTCAGGTTGTGCGAAGCCGAAACCGAGGCCGTACCAAACTGCTTCCACCGCTCGCCAAACGTCCAGGCAGCGTTGATCTGCTTGGCTTTGGGCGCGTTTTCGGCCGTATTCAGGTTGTCGCGGTGCCAGGCGTAGTCGCCGCCCTGGCGGTGGCAGCCGGCGTAGTACACCCGGCGGCCCCACTGCGGCGCGCCCTTGCCCGACTGCGCGGCGTAGATATCCGCGTCGGCCATGTTCCTGGGGAACTGGCAGTCGATGAGGTAGAACTGCGACTCGGTGTGGTAGCGGCCCAGCTTGAAGTTGTCGTCGCCCTCGAAGGTGCAGTTCTTGAGCACCGTTTTGGCGTCTTTGCTGCCCGAGCCGTCGTGCCAGATGGCGGCATTCATATTGTGGCAGATAAAGCGGCAATTCTCGGCGTAGGCCCAGCCGCGCGGACAGTAAAAATCCACGCTGCCTTCCATCGTGCAGTCCTTGAAGTAGTACACGCCGGCCTCGGCGTCCCAGGGGCTCACCGTGTCGTTGCCGAGGGTGCGGAAGGTGCAGTTTTTCACCGTCAGCCGGGTTGTGCCCTTGCCGGTGTAGAGTGCCATCTGGTGGTCCGACTTCTTGATAACCTTCTTGCCCGTGGGGTCCGAGGGGCAGTCGATGGTAACCGGGCCGGTAGCTTCGGCCCCGTAGGTATTCATCACCGTCAGCTTTTCGAGCGTGACGTCCGGACTGTTGCGCAGGCTGAGCGTGGCAATGGTCCAGTCGTTAGCGGTGGCCGGGTCGCAGCGGAAGATGGCGTTGGCCTGGGAAAAGGTCAAAATAACGCCCTTTTCCGATTCGCCCTGCAGGGTAATGTGGTCCTTACCGTCGATAAAGACCTTTTCTTTATACGTACCTTTTTTGATGCGAATCACCCGTTGCTGAGTGGCGCTGGCGGGCAGGCTGTTGACGGCGGCCTGAATGGTCGGGAAGTCGCCCGAGCCATCCAAAGCCACCGTCAAATGCTGTGCGTAGGCCGAGGAAACCTCTCCCAAAATTGCCCCTGCCAGCACAAGCATTGCCTTCAAATACCCTTTCATCTTTTCTTCTTTCAATTTGCCTTTGCAGGTCTACACAAAATCTTCCCGCATCGGCGAAAACGCGTCAATCAGCACGCCGGCTTCGAGGCACACCACGCCGTGCCACACGTCGGAGGGCACGTAAAACGCGTCACCGGCCCGCAGCACCTGCTTGTTCTCGCCCAGGGTCACTTCGAACACCCCGCTCTGGATGTAGCTCTGCTGCACGTGCACGTGGTGGTGCAGGGCCCCTACCCCGCCGGTTTCGAAGGTTACCTTCACCAGCATCATCTGCGCGTCGTAGCTGATGATGCGGCGGCGCATGCCGGGCCCAACGTCGGTCCAGACGGCGTCCTGCTCACTAATAAAGCTGGCCGGAATATCCTTGGTGGCAGTGCTCATGGGCGGGGAAAATTGGCGGTTAAAACGAGTTAGCGGAGCTGGTCCAGGGCCACGGCGTCCATGTCGGTGTACTCGCGGTTTTCGCCGGCCATACCCCAGATGAAAGCGTAGTTGCTGGAGCCGCAGCCGGTGTGAATCGACCACGGCGGCGAGAGAATGGCCTGCTCGTTGCTCACCCACAGCGGGCGGGTTTCGTTGGGCTCCCCCATCATGTGCAGCACCCGCTGCCCGGCGGGCATATTGAAGTACAGATACGCCTCCATGCGCCGGTCGTGGGTGTGCGAGGGCATCGTGTTCCACACCGAGCCGGTTTTGAGCTGGGTCAGGCCCATTACCAGCTGGCAGCTCTGAATGCCTTCGGAGTAGATGTACTTGTAAATCGTGCGCTGATTGGCCGTTTCCACGGCGCCCATTTCCACCGGCGTCGCGTCGGCCTGGGTTTTGAGCGTGGTCGGGTGCTGGGCGTGGGCCGGGGCCGAGAGTAGGTAGTACCGGGCCGGGGTATCGGCCGAAGTGCTCAAAAACTGCACGTCCTGGGCGCCTTTGCCCACGTAGAGGCAATCCTGGTTGCCCAGCTCGTAGGTCGTGCCATCGACCAAGACCTGGCCGGCCCCGCCCACGTTGAGAATACCCAGTTCCCGACGCTCTAGGAAGTAGTCGGCCTTCAAATTGGGCGGGCAGGGCAGCACGAGCGGCTTGTCAGTCGGCACGGCGCCGCCCACAATCATCCGGTCGTAATGGGTGTATACCAGGGTAATATCATCAGCCACAAACAGGCGTTCGATCAAAAAATGCTCGCGCAGTTCGGTCGTGTTCATGCCCGCAGTTTCGCGGGGGCTGACAGCATATCGTTGGGTCATCGGGAGGAATGGTGAAATTGTGAGATGGTGAAATTGTAAGTTGATTGAAGTGGTGCTGCGAGAACAAAAAACTCACAATTTCACCACTTCACAATTTCACCTTTATCGGCCCATCCAGCCGCCGTCGACGGTGAGGATGGTGCCGTGGATGTAGTCGGCGGCTTGGGAGGCCAGGAAGACGGTGGGGCCTTTGAAGTCGGCCGGGGTGCCCCAGCGGCCGGCCGGGATGCGGGCCAGAATGCTCTGGCTGCGGTCCGGGTCGTTGCGCAGGGCTTCGGTGTTGTCGGTAGCAACGTAGCCGGGGGCAATGGCGTTGACGTTGACGCCGCGGCCCGCCCACTCGTTGGCCAGGGCCTTTACCAGGCTGCCGATGGCGCCCTTGCTGGCCGCGTAGCCCGGCACGTTGATGCCGCCCTGAAACGTGAGCAGCGAGGCCGTGAAGATGATTTTGCCACTCCCCTGCTCCAGCATGCGCCCCCCAATGGCACGGGCCAGGCGGAAGGGTGCATCCAGATTAATATGGAGCACCTCGTCCCAGAGCTCATCGGAGTGCTCGGCGGCCGGAGCGCGCTTGATGGTGCCGGCGTTGTTGATCAGAATGTCGATGCGGGGGAAGTCCTGCTGCACCTGCTCGATAAAGGCATCCACGGCGCCGCGGTTGCTGAAGTCGGCCTGGTAGGCGTGAAACTCGCGGCCCAGGGCCCGCACCTGCTGCTCGGTCTCGGAGCCGCTCAGAGCCAGCGTGGCCGAAACGCCGATGATATCGGCGCCGGCTTCGGCCAGGCCCAGGGCCATGGCTTGCCCGATGCCGCGGTTGCAGCCCGTAACGAGGGCGAGTTTACCGGCGAGGCTAAAGCTGGAAGAGGTGGGCATGGGTGGGGCGGGTTTCGTAACTTTTTAGAGAATGGGAACTGGATTCGGGCACTATCTGCCCAAAAACCGGTTTGATAAGTTTACACCATGGCCCAGGCAAAAGGAAGAATAGCACAATGTTTATTTGTGCAAACGTTATCGGGAACGTTGCCGATACGCCTTTTTGCCGGGTACCAAAACCGGGATGAGGAGAAATTCGGAATAGAACTCTACTTTAGGCCCCGAAACGGCTTCCTTCCCGGCCTTTTCTACAATTGCACTTTAACAAGCCCACCTCTTGGATAACGTTACCATAAAGGATATTGCCAAGGCCCTGAACCTGTCCACCTCCACGGTGTCGCGGGCCCTGCGCGGGAGCTATGAGATTAACGCTGAGACCAAACGGCTGGTCATGGAATACGCCGAGCGGCTCAACTACCGGCCCAACCCGATTGCGCTTAGCCTGAAGGAAAACCGCAGCCGCGCCATCGGCGTCATCGTTCCGCAGATTGCCAACTACTTCTTTTCCCAAGCCATCAACGGCATCGAGGCCATTGCCTACAACCGCGGCTACCACGTCATTATTTTCCAGACCCACGAGTCGTACGAGCGGGAAGTGGTGAACATGCAGCAGGCCGTGTCACGAAGGGTAGACGGGCTGCTAATTTCACTTTCCAGCGAAACTTCCGACGTGACCCACCTGCGGGAGCTCCAGGATCAGGGCATGCCGGTGGTCCTTTTCGACCGGGTTTCCTCCGAGCTCAACGCTACCCAGGTGGTGGCCGACAACTTTAAGGGCGCTTTTGAGGCCACTGAGCACCTGATTTGGTCGGGCCGGCGGCGCATTGCCCACCTGACCATTCCGCCGTTTTTGTCCATCACCCAGGAGCGCCTGGCCGGCTACCGCGCCGCTTTGGAAAAGCACGGCATTCCGTACGACGAAAACCTGATTCGCTACGGCACCTTCGGCCCCGATGAAGTAGGCCCGATGGTGGACGAGCTGCTGGCCCTGGACCCCAGGCCCGACGCCTTCTTCACCGCCAGCGACCGACTGGCCGCCGGCTGCCTGGGCGCGTTGCAGAAGCGCAACCTGCGCATTCCCGAGGACGTGGCCCTGATTGGCTTTACCAACATGACCGTGGCCGAACTGCTCTCGCCCGCCATGAGCACGGTGGTGCAGCCGGCCCAGGAAATCGGGCAGGTGGCCGTCGAGCGCCTCATCGAGCTCATTGAGCGCAAGCAGAAAGCCGCCCCGCCGAGCGTGATTAAAATCCCGACGACGCTCATTGCCCGCGAATCGACCCGCACGGTGGTAAGCTAGCTTCCGACCGAACCTTATCTGACAAAAAAGGCCCTGAATCTGATTCAGGGCCTTTTTCGTTACAGGCAAGTCGATTTACTCGCTGTCTTTTAGGGTCGATACCAACAGCACGACCACGATTCCCAGCAGGGCCATCAGGGCAAACGACCAGCGCAGATTGGCCGCCGAAGCAACAAAACCCACCACCGGCGGCACCAGCAGAAAGCCGATATAGCCCACCGTGGACACGCCCGCAATGGCCGCGCCCGAGCTTAAGTGGCTGGAGCGGCCCACCATGCTGAACACCATTGGCACCACGCACGAGACGCCCAGACCCACCAGCGCAAAGCCCAGTGCGGCCGGCAGCGGCTGCGGTAGCAGGGCCGCCAAGGCCAGGCCTAGGGTCATGAGCACACCGCTGCCGCGCAGCAGGGGCCGCACGCCGTAGCGGTTCACGAGCCAGTCGCCGAGGAAGCGGCCGGTGGTCATGGCCACCATGTAGGTAGCAAAGCCGGCAGCCACCCAGTTTGGGGGCGCGTGCACGGCCTTGTTGAAATACACCCCGCTCCAGTCGTACATGGTGCCCTCGCAGGCCATGGAGGCAAAGCAGATCAGGCCGAATTTGAGCAGGTGCTTGCCGGGCAGGGCAAACCGGGGCCGGGCGGGCTGGTCGGCCGCGGATGGTGGCGGGACCAGGTCGAGGCTGCGCGGAAAGAAAGCCAGGGCCAGGCCCGTCAGCACCATTCCTACGGCCACGAAATGGTAGCTGGGAGCAATGTGGAGGCTAATCAGGCCAGCGCCTACCGCGGCGGCGGCGAAGCCCGCCACGCTCCACACGCCGTGAAATGTGGCAATAATGGAGCGGCCGTACAGGGCCTGCACGCCCACCGACTGGGCATTCATGGAAATGTTGAGCAGGTTGCGGGAGCAGCCAAAGCAAAACAGCAGCCCGACCAGCTGCCAGGTGTACTGGGCAAAGCCCAGCAGGCCCAGGGCCACGTTGTAGAGCACCGCCCCGACCAGCATAATCTGTCGGCTGCTGAAGCGCTGCAGCAGGTAGCCCGTCACGGGCAGGGTCAGGAGCAAGCCGGTGGGCAGGGCCAGCAGCACCCCACCCAGTTCGGCTTCATCCAGGCTCAGGTGCTGCTGAATGGTGGGAATGCGCGAGGCCCAAGTGGCGTAGCCAAAGCCCGAAACCAGGAAAAATACGGCAATGGCCAGGCGGGCCGAAGCTGGGCTTGAGGCCGCTGCCGCAGCTCCGGCGGACGGCGCCATTTTTTGGGAAACACTCATACTCAAAAATTCTGCCCACGGCCTGCTGCCAGCCCCGGTGCACCGCCGGGCCTACTTCCAGGGCTCCAACAAACAAAACGACGCCCGGTGTACACCGGGCGTCGCTCATTAAACGGTTAACACCGCGGGCAGTTACTGCTTTACCACTTTAGACGTGATGCGCTGCTGACCGTCGTTGTACTCAACCAGGTAGATACCGGCCGTCAGCGTCGAGAGGCGCACTTCGGTGGCCGTCGAGTTGGGCTGGGCAGCCAAGGAAGCTACTTTCTGACCGTTCGAGGAATACACGGCTACCGTAGCACCTTTGGCGGCGGCGGGGTGCGCTACGGCCAAGAAATCCTGGGCGGGGTTGGGATATACGTTCAGGCTTTGCTTAGCCACGGCCTGCTTGCTGGCCAGGGCGGGCTGGGTGCTCTTCAGCGTTACGTTGCGCAGGAATACGTAGCGGCCCACGCTGCTGCTGCCCACGCCGAAGTACAGGCGCACGGTCAGGGTCTGACCCGACGCCAGGGCCAGGCCGGCCCCGTTGGTCAGGGCGAAGCGGAAGGTGCTGGGCACGCCGCCCGTGGCGTACTGGGGCAGTACCGCGCCGGCATTGGAAGTGCCCGTGCCCGTGCCGAAGGTGCCATTGGCAGTAGCCGGCAGCAAACCGCCGGGCTGGGTTACGGTGGAGTTGGAAATAGCCGGGCCCTTGGCCGCCGTGATGCTGGCCGAGTCGGACACAAAGTTGCTCAGCGAGTACATCACCGCAATTTTACCAGCGGCCGAGCTGGCTACCGAGGCGTCCAGAATCAGCGAGTCGAGGCGGGTGGCAGCGGTAGCGGTGGCCTGAAACTGCGTGTAGAACGTGCGGCGGGGTGCGCTGCCGGGGCCGGGAGGCGTAGCGTTAGAGCTCCAGCCGCCGCCATTCGACAATACGGCAAACGCCTGGCCCAGACCGGCCGTGTAAGGTGCGTAGGCCGTGGCGTTGGTGGGCACCAGGCCGTCGGAAATTACCAGGCGCTTGAAGGTCGAAGGAGCGCCGGTGAGGCCGGAGCGCACGGCGGCGTTGTCCTGGTTGTTGGCCTCCAGGTTCCAGCGTACGAAACCGGGCGTTTGGGCCATAGCCTGCCCGGATACAAACAAAGCAGCCGAAAGAGTAAGGCCAGCGAGTAGATTTTTCTTCATAACGAAGGAGAACTTTTTTGTGGGAATTCGATGATAGATGAACCTTCCTGGGCTTCTTGAGCGCGAAAAGGCGACTAATGCTTCTCCAAGAAGCATTATTCAAGGCGAAATGGGAAACAGATGCGGATTTTAATTTGCGCAAACGTTACCGGGAACGTTGCCAGCTAGCCGTTTTCCGGGAACGTTTGCGTAAAAGGCCTGCCAGCGTAACGAAATACCGGTTTCGGTCTTGCCAGGCCCGCCGGCCTAGAGTTTGCCCACACCCGCACCCTGCACCACGATTTCTTTCACCTTGGCTGTCTCATTCAGCACCGCCGCATATTGATAAGGTGGCTGAAAAGAGCAGGTGCTGGTAGTGGGCTGGGCGCCGGTGCAGCCCACGTAGAGGTTGCCGGCCGCGTCCCAGTTGCCGGGCACGCTGCTGTTCTTGGTCGTGATGGGGTTTTTGGTGTCCTCGAAGTAGTTCTGCTCCACCCGCAGGCAGGCTCCCATCCGGGAGTTAACGCCGGTGCCGTACACGTGCTTGTAGTAGTTATTGAACACGTGGCCCGTGCCGAAGCGGTACACCGGCACCCGCTCGGTGATGTTGGAGTAGTAGTTGTGGTGAAAGGTCACTTTCCGGTCGCCGGCGTCCTTGTCGGAGTTGCCGATTAGGTGGCACTTGTGGTGGTCGTGGAAGTAGCACCAGGAGATGGTGATGTAGGCGCTGGCCCCTTTGGCATCAATCAGGCCGTCGTAGAGGTCCTGGTTGGGCTGGGCCACGGGGTCCAGGTTGAAGAACTCGCAGTGGTCGAACCACAGGTTCTGGCTCGCGCCCTGAATGGTGATGCAGTCCCCGTCGTTGACGGCCACCTGGGGGCGCTTTTCGTCGTTGATTTTGGTGTTGGTAACGGTCGACATCGTGAAGCGCAGGTTCTGCACGATGATGTTGCGCTGGTCACTGATGGTGAGGCCCACGCCCTCCAGAAAACCGGTTTTGCCCACGCCCAGCAGGGTTTTGTTGGAAGCCACCCGCACCGAGGCGCCTTCCGTCCCGCCCGAAATCGTGCCGGCAATGGTGATGATGAGCGGCTCCTTGCTTTTGGCGTATTCGGTCAGCTCGGCCAGCGTGGTAGCCGCTACCGTGCGCCCCCCGGCCCCGCCCGTAGTGCCACCGTTTTCACCGGCAAAGCCCACCAGCCCGAACGAGGGCGCAGTGCTGGCGGGAGCAGCGGCCACCGTAGCTCCGGCCGGCTGCGGCACAGCCGCCGATTCGAGGGGTTTCTTGGCGCAAGCGGCCGCCCCAAGCAGCACCGCCAGTACGAGGGCCGGGCCGACTTGAGGAAACCGAAAAAAATCTACCAGGGGCAGATTCGAGGGATAATGCTTCACAAACGGTGTGCTTTAGGAAAAAAGAGCGGAACAAGCGGGCCAGCCGCTCGGGACTATACACGGGAAAGCGCAAATCCTTCGCCGGCAGCCCGGCCCGGTACCCACTTCCTGGTCCGGGTCGGGCGTTCCTCACCACAAGGCCGACGTTGGATTTGCGCTGTATTCCTAGCGTTTCGACTGTTGCAGCAGCCAGGTTGCCAGGTCTTTGCCCGCCTGGAAATTCTCGAACTCAGCCGGAATCTTGCGGCCGTCGACGTATTCGTTGTAAAGCCACGGGTCACCCACGGCCAGTACGGTGCCTTTGCCGAGCTTGGCCACGGCCACAATCTGGTCCTGGCCCTGGGTAATGACGGGCTTGGCCGGGGCCTGCAGGCTCAGGGGCGAGAGTTCCTTGATGTAGGCGGTGCGGGCCTTGGTAAAGACCGGGTTGCCGGGCGTCAGGGCCACTTTGCCCTGCTCAAACTGGGTGCCCTTGACCATGTTCACGCTCTTGTCGGTGAACTGAATGCCGAAGGATTTGGCCAGCTCGTTGAAGTGCTTGATTTCGCAGTTGGCCGTGTCGTTGGCCATCAGCACCAGCACGCCGCCGTCCTTTACCCAGTCGGTCAGCACCTTGGTATCGGCGGCCGTCACGAAGTTGGGCTTGGCCGTTTCCTTCTTGGTGTCCGGGTCCACGATGATGTAGACGTCCACGCCCTTGAGCGAGGCCTTGGTGGGCGCCGTGGGGACGGAAACGGTCTTGGCGCCTAAGTCGCGGAAGGTGTTGCCCCAGAGCCAGAAGCCCGAGTGCATCCGGTCTTCCCAAGTGTAGTGAAACCGCTCCTGCTGGCCCGTAATGGCGCTTTTGCGGTACTCGTTGTTGAAGTAGTAGTCCAGGCCGATGGTCTTGTTCTGGCCCACGTTCTGGGTGGCGGCAATTTCCATTTCCAGGGCCGCCATAATGAATGGCCCCACCCCTTTCAAGTCGTTTTTGCGCAGGGGCTCACTCAGATAGTACTCAAAGCTCCCGTCGCGGTAGGGGTTGCCGCCCAGGCCGCCCACGCTCACCGTACCGTTGAAGGCCAGGGCGCCGTTTTCCTCGGCCACGAAGGTTTTCAGCAGGCCGTCGTAGCCCTTCTTGGCCGTGTTGGCGTACTTTTTATCGAGGTAGCCCATGCGCACGCCCTTTTGCAGGAAGTACACAAACATGCTGCTGCCCGAAGCTTCAGCATAGTTGCCCTTGCGGGAAGCCTGGTCGACGACCAAGGCCCAGGTGCCGGTTTTCGGGTCCTGATACTTGGCCAGTACCGGGGCCAGGCGCTGCACGTCCTTGATGAGCTGCTGGCGCTGGGGATGGTTCTGGGGGAAGTAGTCGAGCACGTCGACCAAGGCCATGGCGTACCAGCCCATGCCCCGGTCCCAGAAGTTGGGGCTCTGGCCGGTGGTTTTGTTGGCCCACTTCTGCTCTTTGCTTTCGTCGTAGCCGTGGTACATCAGGCCCGTTTTGGGGTCCACGAGGTGCTTTTCAATGAGGGCAAACTGCTTGGCCACGTCGTCGAAGCCCTGGGGCTGGTTGAATACGGCGCTGTACTCGGCGTAGAAGGGCTCGGCCATGTAGAGGCCGTCGAGCCACATCTGGTTCTGGTACACCTTCTTGTGCCAGAAGCCGCCTTCCTTGGTGCGGGGCTGCCCATCGAGCTGCTTGCGCAGCAGCTGAGCGGCCTTGATGTACTTTTCCTGCTTGGGCACCGAGGTCTGGCTCATCGTGAGCAGGGCGTGGCCGGTAGTCAGGTTGTCGAGATTGTAGTCGTCGAGCTTGTAGGTGCGAATCGTGCCGTCTTCGCGCACAAACTGGTCGAGGTCCTTCTGCATGTAGGTGAAGTACTTCGCGTCGCCGGTGCGGTTCCAGACCCGTTCCAGGGCTTTGAGCATCAGGCCCTGCTCGTAGTCCCAGCGGGCCGTTTTACGGGTGCCAATCAGAATGGAGTCGGGGTGCCAGCCAATAAAGGAGTCGGCCATGCGCTGCGACATCGGCTTGGCGGCGGCCGGGGCGGCGGTTTGGGCCTCAGCCGCGGCGCTGAGCAACGTCAGGCCCAGCAGGGCCAGAGAAAAGGAAGCTTTCATGCAGGTGGGAATGTTTAGAGCGTCAGTTCCCCTTCTTTCTTCAAGGAGGGGAGTTTCGTTCTAGCGCTGGGAAATGGTTACCGTTTTCTTCGACACCTTGTCGCCGAACTCCACGTCCTTCTTGGCGGCTTTGGTATCGGTGTTGGCCAGCTTCACGTTCTTGGCCCGGTCGCCGGTTACGCGCATGAGCAGCGTGGCGCCGGGCGTGTACTTGATACCGTCGAGGCTGATGTCCTTGCTGTTCTGCACTTCCATCACCGGCATGGTATTCTTGCTCAGCAGCGTCACATTTTTCAGGCGAATATCCTCGGCCTCGATGCACACCAGGCCTTTGTCGCTCTGCAGCACGGCGTTTTCGATGGTGATGTCGCGCAGGGGCATTTCGGGCAGCCCGCGCATCATGATGCCCACGTCGGCCCCGTCGCAGGTGATGTTGCGGATGTCGATGTGGCGGAACTGGGGCGTGCCCTCGTTCAGCGGCTCAGCCTTGATAACGGGCGGCGCCGACGACTCGCCCACCAGCGCCACCGGGTCTTTGGCCATGTAGTACAGGTCGAAAATCACGGCCTGGGCCACGATGTTCTTCATGTTCACGTTGTTGATGTAGATGTTTTCTACTACCCCACCCCGGCCGCGGGCGGCCTTGAAGCGCAGCCCCACGTCGGTACCCATAAAGGTCAGGTTGTAGGCGTAGATGTTGCGGGCCCCGCCCGACATTTCCGACCCAATCACGAAGCCGCCGTGGGCGTGGTACACCTTCGTGTCGCGGATAATGAAGTTCTCGGTGGGCATGCCGCGCTTGCGGCCCTGCTCGTCCCGGCCCGATTTGATGCAGATTCCGTCGTCGCCCACGTCGAAGGTGCAGCCTTCCACAATGCCGTTCTTGCAGGATTCCAGGTCGATGGCGTCGGTATTCTGCCCGTACTCGGGGTTGAGCACCGTCACGTTGCGCACCGTAATATCCTCGCTCATCAGCGGGTGCAGGGACCAGGCCGGCGAGTTCTGGAACGTCACGCCTTCGAGCATCAGCCGCTTGCAGTGGTCGAGCACCAGCATGTCGGGCCGCAGGAAATCCTTGATTTCCTCGTAGTCCTTCACGTCTTTGCCCGGCTTGAGGTAAAACGCCTCGGGAATGGTGGAGCCCTTCAGCGACTGCGCCGACGGGTACCAGGTGTCCTTTTTCTCGTTGGTCACCCCGCCGCTTTCCACCAGGCGCTTCCACTGGGTTTCGGTCAGCTTGCTCTTTTTCACGATGCGCCAGGTGCCCCCGTCGCCGTCAAAGACGCCCTTGCCGGTAATGGCGAAGTTTTCGAGGTCCCGGCCGTAAATCTGGGCCTGGTTGCGCACGGCCTCCACGCCTTCCCAGCTGGTTTTAATCAGGTGGTAGTCGGCGCGCTGGCTGCTGAACTGCACGTAGGCCCCGGCGGCCAGGTGCAGGTTCACGTTGCTGCGCATTTCAATGGGGGCCGTCAGCCAGTGGCCGCGGGGCACCAGCACCACCCCGCCGCCGGCCTTGCTGCTGGCGTCGATGGCCTGCTGAATGGCGTTGGTCTTGGTCAGCCCGTCGGACACGGCTCCGAACTTGAGGATGGACAGCGTATCGGTCCGGAAGGAGGGCGTTTTGACGGTCGGCAGATTGGGCTTGGGTTGGTCGGCGGCCGTGGCGCCGAAGCCGGTAAAGAGCAGGCCGAGGGCGGCCGTGGAAGCGAGGGGGAATTTCATACGGGGTGGGTTACGTCGGCAGCCGGAAGTGGGGGCAAGCAGACATGGCGAAGCGCGGCAGGAAGAGGTAAGACTGGCCGGGGGAGCAGTGAGCGGGTTACACTATTCCAAGAACAAGGCCAGATTCGGCTTCTTCCTATCCTACCGTTAAGATTGAAGGAAAATCAGGATTCTTCGCAGAAAGGCCAGTATTTTCTATGCAAACGTTACCGGGAACGTTCTCAACAACCGGCTGGAGCTTGCACTTTGCTCCCGGGTTGGAGCTACCTCCGCCTGGTTTGCCGGCCTCCCCGACTGATTTAACCAGAGCGGCGCCGGGTGGTAATTGGCTTTTCAGGGGTCAGCCGGGTAGATGAAACGAGCCCGGTAATTTATTTATACAAATTCTAAATAATACTTGACAACTTCATTTTCCTTGCTACTTTTGGGTATATTTAGAACTTGTCTAAATAAAAATATATTCTACCCCCGCTAACCAACCCGCTATGCGCCAATACCTGCACCACAACGATTTCGGCTGCATCTCCCGCTGCCCCAGCGGCTGCTGCCTGCACCTGTACTTTGGCAACGTGGCCCTGTGCCTGAAAGCCGATGAGCTAACCGAGTGGCGCCGCATGACGGCCCGCCTCTACCAGCAGCACGCGCCCCGGCTGATGGACCCGGCCGCGCGTTGCATTACCATTCCGAGCCCGGTAAGCTGCCAGGCTTTCGTGTTTACGCTGGAGGAAGTTTTCCTGCTCCACGACCTGCTGATGAGTGCCAACCTGCTGCTGGAAGCCGAGCTGATTCTGGCCGGTGGGGCCACCCAATGAAGCTGAGCTATGCATAGGGTTTTTCTAATTTTTAAAGCCTGAAATATCTTGTATTAATTCATTATAATTCAACTACTTGCATTCTAAAAAAACAGATTAACCGAACTAAGCGCGCCTAGGCTGGGGCGTTATTTTTTGGGCATAAACCCGGATTCTTCCGTAAGCACAGGCTCAAGGAATCCGAAGTTGAACACCTATGCCCCGCACTATTATTGTTTCCAACCGCCTTCCCACGAAGGCACAACGCACCGAAGAAGGACTGCATTTTTCGCCCAGCGAAGGAGGCTTGGCCACCGGCCTGGGCTCCATTTACCGGGCCGACGGCAACGTATGGGTAGGCTGGCCCGGCGTCGAAATTGACGACCCCGAGGAGCAGCGCTACGTCACCGAGGAGCTGCGCAACGACAGTATGGCCCCGGTGTTTCTGACCCAGGACGAAATCCGGGACTTTTACGAGGGCTTCAGCAATGAAACCCTGTGGCCGACTTTTCATTACTTCAGTCAGTATGCCGTCTACGACCAGACATATTGGGAGGCGTACGTGGCCGTGAACGAGAAATTCTGCCAAGCCGTACTCGAGCTGGCTGGCCCCGAGGATACCATCTGGGTGCACGACTACCAGCTGCTGCTGCTACCCCAGCTGCTGCGCCAGGCCCGGCCCGAGTGCAGCATCGGGTTTTTCCTGCACATTCCGTTTCCCTCGCACGAGCTGATTCGGGTGCTGCCCTGGGCCAAGCCCCTGCTGGAAGGCATGCTGGGCGCCGACTTAATCGGCTTTCACACCTACGGCTACATGCGCCATTTCCTGAGCTCAGTGGCCCAGATTCTGGGCTACCCCAGCCAGAACGGCCTCATCGAGGCCGGGCAGCGCAGCGTGCTGGTCGACGCCTTCCCAATGGGCATCGACTACGACAAGTACGCCCAGGTGGCCGAGTCGGCCGAGGCCCGGGCCAGTGAGGAGCTCTACCGCGAAGCCACCGGCGACGCCCGGGTAATTCTGTCCATCGACCGGCTCGACTACACCAAGGGCATTGCCGAGCGCCTGCGGGCCTACGAGCTGATGCTGCAACAGTATCCGGAGTGGAGGGAACGGGTAACGCTGCTCATGCTGGTGGTGCCCTCGCGCGACCAGGTGGAAAAATACAAGGAGCTCAAGGTGGAAGTCGACGAGCTGGTGGGCCGCATCAACGCCGAGTACCGCACCGTGGGCTGGACGCCCATTCAGTACTTCTACCGCTCGTTTCCGCTGGAGCACCTCTCGGGGCTATACCGCCTGGCGGAAGTGGCCCTGGTGACGCCCATGCGCGACGGTATGAATCTGGTAGCCAAAGAGTTTGTAGCCAGCAAGGGCGAGCTGCCGGGCGTACTGATCCTGAGCGAAAGAGCCGGGGCGGCCCGGGAGTTGTCGGATGCCCTGATTATAAATCCCACCGACACCCGGCAGCTGGCCGAAGCCATGCACGAGGCCCTGGTAATGCCCGAAGACGAGCAACGCCTGCGCATGGGCAACATGCAGGCCCTGGTAAGCCATTATACCGTGTATCACTGGGTGCGGCTGTTTATGGATCGGCTGACTTACATCAAAATCAAGCAGCAGACCCTGGCCACCGAAACCCTGGGCGCAGCCGAGCTGCAGCAGATGCGCACCGACTTCGACCAGGCTCAGCGGCGCCTGCTGTTCCTGGACTACGACGGCACGCTGGTGCCCTTCACCAAAAACCCCCAGCACGCCCGGCCCGACGACGAGCTGCGCCACCTGCTGCGGGCTTTGAGCAACGACCCGCGCAACCGGGTAGTCATCATCAGCGGACGGGACCGGGACACGCTCTTTACCTGGCTCGGCGACCTGCCCGTGGACTTCATCACCGAGCACGGCGTGTGGTTGCGGGCCAGCGGCGAGGGTGAGGACTGGAACATGCTGCAACCCATGACCAACACCTGGAAGCACGAAATCCGGCCGATAATGGACTTGCTGGTGAGCCGCACGGCCGGGTCCTTTATTGAGGAGAAGGAATACTCCCTGGTGTGGCACTACCGCCGCGCCGATGCCGAGTTGGGTGCCGTGCGGGCCCGGGAGCTGACCAGCCACCTCAACTTCCTGGCTTCCAACACCGATTTGCAGGTACTGGAAGGCAACAAAGTAGTTGAAATCAAGAATGCCGGGGTCAACAAAGGCGCGGCCGCGGCCCGCTGGCTGGCCACCTACCCCGCCGACTTCATCCTGGCCATCGGCGACGACCGGACCGACGAGGACACCTTCCAGGCCCTGCCCGACGAGGCCTACACGGTGAAAGTCGGCGACACCGGCCGCTCCTTTGCCCGCTTCCACATTGCCTCGCCCCAGGACGTGCGCCGCACGCTGCGGGCGTTGCTCTAGCCGGGTGTGGTCATCCGCAAAGCCTGAAGTGCGGGCCGCTTGTCAACTACGCGGCCCGCACTTCAGGCTTTAACTTTTAACTTATTAAGCCTAAAGCAGATTCTGACGATGTAGCGCAAACGCTCCGGCAGCGGGGCGGGCCAGCGGAAAACCCTTTGGCCCTTTTTTGCTTACTACACTGCATCCTACGGCTGAGGCCGGCCGCGCTGCCCGCCGGCCGCGGGTTGTTCATATATTCTTCATGGCCGGCCCGCCCGAATCCTGCTATACTTGCGCCGGGCCGCCGTGCTTGCGGCAGGATGCCGACCTCCCTAACCGGTTTTTTCCCGATACACTTCCGAAACGCACTTCCGATGAACGAAACGCCGACCTCCTTTTCCTTTGGCATGATTGGCCTGGGCACGATGGGCCGCAACCTGCTGCTAAACTTAGCCGACCACGACTTCGCCGTGGCGGGCTACGACAAAGACGCCAGCAAAGTGAGCCTGCTGGCCGAGGAAGGAGCCGGCCTGCCGGTTCGGGGATTTTCCAGCTTGCCCGAGTTCATCAGCAGCCTGGGCACGCCACGGGCCATTATGATGCTGGTTCCGGCCGGCCCCATCGTCGACAGCGTGATTGAGGAGCTGCGGCCCCTGCTGCAACCCGGCGACATTATTATCGACGGCGGCAACTCCCACTTTACCGATACCAACCGCCGCGACGCGGCCCTGGCGGCGGCCGGCTTCCACTTTTTCGGCATGGGCATTTCGGGCGGGGAAGAAGGCGCCCGTTTCGGGCCCAGTATGATGCCCGGCGGCGACCGGCAGGCTTATCAGGTGGTGCAGCTCATGTTTGAGGCCATTGCCGCCCGCGTCGACGATGAGCCCTGCGTGACTTACATCGGCCCCGGCGCCGCGGGCCACTTCGTGAAAATGGTGCACAACGGCATTGAGTACGGTCTGATGCAGCTCATTGCCGAAACCTACGAGCTGCTCAAGCGCGGCCTGGGCCTGGATAACGCGGCCATCGGGGAAGTATTTGCCCAGTGGAACAGCGGCCGGCTGCAGTCCTTTCTGCTTGACATCACCAAGGACATTTTCACCTTCCAGGCCCCGGGCACCGACCACCTGCTGCTCGACGACATCAAGGACGAGGCCCGCTCGAAAGGTACCGGCAAGTGGACTTCGCAAGTGGCCCAGGAGCTGGAAATGGCCATTCCCACCATCGATACGGCCGTGGCCATGCGCGACCTGTCGAAGTACAAAGCCCTGCGTGAAAAGCTGGCCACGCTGTATGGTCCTGAGCCGGCCGCCCTCGATGTTGACCGGGAAGCTTTCCTCGAAAGCCTGGAGCAGGCGTTTTACTTCAACATGGTTATTACCTACGCCCAGGGCATGCACTTGCTGGCTAAGGCGTCGAAAGACTACGGCTACGGGCTGCAGCTGGCTGAAATTGCCAAGATCTGGCGGGGTGGCTGCATCATCCGCTCCCGCTTTTTGAGCGACATCTTCAACGCTTTCCAGCACGCCCCCGACCTAGCGCACCTGCTGCTCGACGAGCCGGTCCGGGCGCTGGTCAGCGCGGCCGTGCCCGGCGCCCGGACGGTGGTAGCGGCGGCCGTAACGGCCGGTATTGCCGCCCCGGCCTACGCCGCCTCGCTGAGCTACTTCGACACGTTCCGCAGTGCCCGCATGCCCTCCAACCTGATTCAGGCCCAGCGCGACTTTTTCGGGGCCCACACCTACGAGCTGATCGGGCACGAGGGCGTGTTTCACACCCAGTGGACGCCCGCCCACGAGGACGCCGCCAACAAGCAGGACACCTTTACGGGCCCGGCCAACCAGAACGAGCAGCCGGTTATTCCCAACAAGTAAGCGGACCACTTCCCTCCTACTTCCTGCCAGACCCCTTCGCATGAGCTCCAACCAACAAGTGCAACCTACCGTCTTCGTCATATTCGGGGGCACCGGTGATTTGAATGCCCGTAAGCTGGCTCCGGCCCTCTACAACCTGTTTCTGGACGGCTGGCTGCCGGCCGAGTTTGCCATCATCGGCACGGGCCGCACGCCGCTCTCGGACGAGGAATTCCGGGGCCGGCTGCTGGAGGGCATCAACGAGTTTTCGCGCAACGGCAAGGCGGCCAAAGCCCAGTGGGGCGAGTTCAGCCAGCACGTGGTGTACCAGGCGGCCGATGTGAATGACGCTGCCACGTACCAGCAGTTTGGCAAGCGCATCAAGGCCTACGAGAAAGAGTGGCAGGGCCCGGTCAACGTGATTTACTACCTGGCCGTAGCGCCCGAGTTCTTCCCCGTCATTGCCACCAATATTGCCAAAGCCGACCTGGCCACCGACGCTGACCGCACGCGCATCGTCATCGAAAAGCCCTTTGGCCACGACCTGGACTCGGCCCGGGAACTGAACCAGCTGCTGGACCAGACATTCCAGGAGCGCCAGATTTACCGCATCGACCACTACCTGGGCAAGGAAACGGTGCAGAACATCATGGCCTTCCGCTTTGCCAATGCCCTGCTCGAGCCACTCTGGAACCGCAACTACATCGAGCACGTGCAGATTTCGGTGACCGAGCAGCTGGGCGTGGGCGAGCGGAGCGGCTACTACGACGGGGCCGGGGCCCTGCGCGACATGATTCAGAACCACCTGCTGCAGCTGCTGTGCCTGGTGGCCATGGAGCCGCCCATCAACTTCACGGCCGACGAGGTGCGCAACCGCAAGGTGGACGTGCTGCGGGCCATGCGGCGCTTCGGGCCCGAGGAGGTGCGCGAGTCGGCGGTGCGGGGGCAGTACGGCGAGGGCTGGATGGAAGGCGAGAAAGTGCCCGGCTACCGCGAAGAAGTGGGCTCGGAAGTGCCGTCCAACACCGAAACCTTTGCCGCCGTGAAGTTTTTCGTGGACAACTGGCGCTGGCAGGGCGTACCGTTTTACCTGCGCACCGGCAAGCGAATGCACCGCTCGGCCTCCATCATCACCATTCAGTTCAAGGACGCGCCGCACTATATCTTCCCGCCCGAAACGGCCGAAAGCTGGCAGCAAAACCGCCTCATCATCAGCATTCAGCCCGAAATGAGCATCCGCCTGCAGGTGCAGGCCAAGCGCCCCGGCCTGGATATGATGCTCAACACCGTGGACATGGTCTTCGACTACAAGGGCACCTACACCAATGCCGCGCCGGAAGCCTACGAAACCCTGCTGCTCGACACCATGCTCGGCGACCAGACCCTGTTTATGCGCGGTGACCAGGTGGAGGCGGCCTGGGACCTGATTATGCCCATTCTGCACTCCTGGGAAGGCCGGGCCAGCCAGAGCTTCCCCAACTACTCGGCCGATTCCTGGGGCCCCGAGCTGGCCGAAGCCCTGATTGCCCGCGACGGATTCCATTGGTTCACGCTGCCGCTCAACGGCAAAAAATAGTCTTATGCCGCTTCACGTTCACGCTGCGCCCGACGCCGTTCTGCACGGCCTGGCCGAGTATTTCGTCGCTCAGGCCCGGGCCGCCATTGCCGGCCGCGGCCGGTTTTCGGTGGCGCTTTCGGGCGGCAACTCCCCCAAGAAGCTCTACGAGCTGCTGGCCGCGGCGCCCTACCGCGCGCAGGTAGCCTGGGACAAGGTGTATTTTTTCTTCGGCGACGAGCGGAACGTGCCACCGACCGACCCGGAGAGCAACTACCGCATGGCCCGGGAAGCCCTGCTCGACCCGCTTGATATTGCCGACGCGCAGGTTTTCCCCGTCGATACCTCATTGCCACCAGCCGCAGCGGCTGAGGCCTACACCCGCACGATTCAGGCATTTTTTGCTCCCGAAGACGCGGTATTCGACCTCGTGCTGCTGGGCCTGGGGGATAATTCGCACACGGCTTCGCTGTTTCCCCATACCCCCGTGCTGCACGATACCAGCGTGGGGGCCCGGGAGGTGTTTGTGGAAGAGAAGCAGGCCTACCGCATAACGCTGACGGCCCCGCTGCTCAACCAGGCCCGGGCCGTAGCTTTCCTGGTGTATGGCGCCGATAAAGCCGCGGCCGTGCAGCAGGTAATGCAGGGGGCGCGCAACGTCGAGGAGTTTCCGGCCCAGCTGATTGCCCCGGCCGGGGAGCTGCACTGGTTTTTGGATATGGCCGCCGCGGCGGCCCTGCCACCAGCCGCCTCCTGATGCTTACCGGCCGCTGGTTTAGGGCAGGTCGGTAAAATCGGTGGCGGGAGCCGGAGCGACGCCGGGGCGGAGCACTCGGGCGGTGTCGGCCTGGGCCACGACGGCCGCCCGGGCCAGGTCCAGAAACAGGCCGTGCTCCACGATACCGGGAATCTGCTCCAGCTGCCGGGCTAGCTCCGGCGGGTTAGGCAGCTCGCCGAAGTGGCAATCGACGAGCAGGTTGCCCTGGTCGGAGCGGGCCGGCTCGGCGGGGTTGGCTGTAGCCAGGCGCAGCTCGGGCGCGCCGCCCAGCTTGGCTACGGCGTCGAGCACCCAGGGCAGGGCAAACGGCACGACTTCGAGGGGTAGCGGGAAGCGGCCCAGCTGCGCCACGTGCTTACTGGAGTCGGCAATGATGAGCAGGTAGTCGGAGGCGGCGGCTACCACTTTCTCCCGCAGCAGGGCCCCGCCCCCTCCTTTGATGAGTTGCAGCCGGTCATCCAGCTCATCGGCCCCGTCGATGGTCAGGTCAAGGCGCAGACCGCGCCGGGGCGGCAGCAGGGGAATGCCGACTTCGCGGGCCAGGGTTTCACTGGCCAGGGAAGTAGCCACGGCTTCTACCCGCAGCTCGCCAGCACGCACGGCCTGACCCAGCAGGGTAATAAAGGCGGCGGCCGTGCTGCCCGTGCCCAGGCCCAGCCGCATACCGCTGCGCACCCAGCGTAGAGCCGTGGCGGCCGCCAGCTGCTTTTGCAATACCTGCTGTGGGTCGGCGGTACTCATCGGGGGTTGGTTTCTAGGGTTGATAACGGGGCCAGAATACCACTTTTCCGCCACACTTATTCCGCCGCCGCCGGGGGCTGCATGGCGGCCAGCAGCTCCCGCACCTGGGCCGTGAGGGCCGCCGGGTCGTCGGTTTTCAACAGGCGCGAGTCGACGCCGACGCAAGTGGCGCCGGCCTGCATCCAGGCGGCCACGGTTTCGGCATCGGGATGAATGCCGCCGGTGGCCATAAAGCGCACGTTGGGCAGGGGCGCGTGCACGGTTTTCAGGTATTTGGGACCCAGCATGGCGGCCGGAAACAGCTTGGCAAACGTGGCCCCGAGCTGGGCGGCCTGATACACCTCGTTGAGCGTCGAGACGCCGGGCAGCCAGGCCAAGTCGTGCCGGTGACACACGGCGGCCACCTCGGCCCCGATGACGGGCTGCACGATGTAGTCGGCGCCGGCGCTGATAAACCGCTCGGCCTCCTCCACGGTGTAGATGGTACCCGCACCCAGCAGCAAATCGGGATATTCGGCCTCCACGAACTGCTGCAAGTCGGTGAAAATCTCGAAGGCATTGGGGCCCCGGTTGGTAAACTCAAACAGGCGCACCCCGCCTTCGTAGCAGGCTTGAAGCACGCGCCGGGCGTAGGGTTCTTCGGCGTGATAAAACACCGGAATCAGGGGGCTGCGCAGGGCCTGGGCCACGGCATCAGCCTCGGTAAAACGGGCCATAGCAAATAGAAAAGAAGTATAAAAGCAGACAATCAGGCCGGCACCCAATACCAGGATGCCGGGCCGGGCCGCCGCGGAGCCTGGGGCCTACACGAAATTGGGCCGGTCGAGCTTTTTGGAAATCCGGTAAGCGGCGTTGACCAGACCCACGTGGCTGTAGGCCTGAGGGAAGTTGCCCCACTGCGAGCCGGTGCGGGCGTCCACGTCTTCCGAAAGCAGGCCCAGGTGGTTGGTGTAGCCGAGCAGCTTTGCAAACTCCCGGGCGGCATCGTCGAGGCGGCCCACGCAGGCCAGGGCCTCCACGTACCAGAAGGAGCAGATGAGGAAGGTGGTTTCGGGCGTGCCGAAGTCGTCGGGGTGGCGGTAGCGGTAAAACAGGCCCTCGGGCGTCTTGAGCTCCTTTTCCAGCTCCCGCAGGTGGGTGCGGGCCCGCTCGGAGTTGGGGTCGAGATAGCCCATCAGAATCAGCTGCAGGCCGCTGGCATCGAGGTGGGGCGAGCCAATGGCGTTGGTGTATACGCCCCGCTCGGCGTCGTAGCACTCCTCGATTTTCTCGGCCGCGGTGCGGGCCAGCTCCGTGGCCAGCGCCTCGATTTCGGTGTTGCCCAGGAAGCGGGCCACCTTACGGGCGGCGTGGGCCCCGGCCCAGTGAAAGAGGTAGGTGTAGCAGTGGTACTGGGCAATGTGGCGGAACTCCCAGAGGCCGGCATCGGGCATGTTCATGGTTTCCTTAATGAGCCGCAGGGCCTCGTACATCATCTTTTCCGAGTCGGCCCGCTCGGCGCCCACGAAGCGGCGGTCCACGTAGAGCGGCAGCAAAGCCACCAGCACCTGCCCGTACACGTCGTTCTGAATGTGGGTGTAGGCATCGTTGCCGATGCGCACGGGCTTATTGCCCAGGTAGCCCTCCAAATCCAGCTCCTGCTCCACCAGCTTAGCCGCCCCGCTGATGCTGTAGAGCGGCTGGTACTTGTCGCGCACTTTGGTCGAGATATTGGCGATGTAGTGGAAGTAGCGCTCCATCTCCTCGAAGTGGCCGATGTTGTTGAAGGCCGTCAGGATGTAGTAGGTGTCGCGCATCCAGCAGAAGCGGTAGTCCCAGTTGCGGGTGCTGCCGGGCGCCTCGGGCAAGCTCGTGGTGGTGGCGGCAATGATGGCGCCGGTGTCCTCGTACTGGTGCAGCTTCAGGGCCAGGGCCGAGCGGATAACCTGGGTCTGGTAGAAGTTGCTGATGCTGGTGCTTTTCACCCAGTGGCGCCAGTACTGCACGGTTTTGCGCAGAAATTCCTCGACCGTACTGTGCAGGGAAGCTTCCAGCGGGGCCCCGTAGGTGAGCACCAGGTAGCGGGTTTCGGTGAGCACGAAACCTTCCCCATCGAGGATGTAGGTCAGGGGAATGTCGGTGGTCAGGCGCATTTCCTCCTCCATGCCCAGGAAGGCAATGTGGTTGGAGCTGCGGCGGCGGGTGAGCTGCTGCTGCCCATACTCGGCCACCGGCTCGCACACCACCTTCACCCGGGGCACGCCTTCCAGGGGCTCCAGCTTGCGGATAAACATCAGCGGCTTATAGTTCCGGTCGTACTGGGCGAAGCGCGGGGCAAAGTCGGTGACGCGGTAGCGCCCCTCGGCGCTGTCGACTTCGGTGCAGAGTACGTTGGTATTCTCCAGGTAGTACTGCCGGGTGCTGAAGTCGGCCCCGTCGGCGGGCCGGATGCTGAACTCGCCGCCCTTGCGGGTGTCGAGCAGGGAGCCGAAGACGAAGCTGCTGTCGAAGCGGGGCCAGCAGAGCCAGGACACGGCGGTGTCTTTGTGTATCAGGGCGAGGTAGGCGCAGTTGCCCACCAGGCCCATGTCGTAGGTATGTTTGCTCATGGCCAAGGAGTCGGGTGAAGGCCCACGCGGGGCGCTTGTGGCGGAGTTTCGAGCTTCCTAGTACCCCAATGATGCCGGTCGGGTTGCCGCCAACCGCCCCCGCAGGTCTGCGTAAAGACCAAATCCGGCGCCCGGGCCGGCCGGACCAACGGCCTTTTCCGGGCTATTTGCCCACCTTTTGCCCCCTTTCGCTTGGTCAAGTCCCCGTCTTCCGCCCCGTCCCAAAAAACCAGCCGCCTGCCGCTTTACCTGGCCGGCGGCCTGCTCCTGACTTTAGTTGCCTGCTACTTCCTCTGGCCCGCCTTTCAAACTACCGCCCAGGAAGCCTTCGCCGTGCTCAAAAGCGGGGAGCAGGCCCGGGTATCGGCCTGGATCCGGCAGTTTGGCTACTGGGGCCCGGTGGTCATCGTGGCGGCCATGGTGGTGCAGATGTTTCTGGTGGTCGTCAACGTGGTGCTGCTGATTCTGGTGGCTATTCTGGCCTACGGGCCGTGGTGGGGCTCCTTGCTGGCCCTAGTGGGCTGCGTGGTGGCCTCGTCGGTGGGCTACTGGCTGGGCCGCTCGGCCGGAGAAGCCTTTATCGGCCGGCTCATTGGGGAGAAGAGCGAAAAGAAAATGGTGGAGGAAGTGCAGCGCTACGGGACCTGGGCCGTGGTTATTGCCCGCCTCTCCCCGGCCCTGTCCGACGACGCGGTGAGCTTCGTGGCCGGGGTGGCGCGCCTGGGCTACGGGCGCTTTCTGCTGGCCACCGTGGCCGGCGTGCTGCCGCTCATTGCCCTGCTGGCCTGGCTGGGCGAAAACAGTGAGCGGCTCAAAACCGGGCTGCTCTGGGTGTCCATTGTCAGCGTGGTGCTCTTCATCGGCTACGTGTGGTGGGACAAGCGCCGGACGAAATCCGCCCCGCCCGAGGCGGCGTTGGCCGAGAAAAACTAAGAAACTAGACGAAAACCACCGCACTAGCACGGGGGAGCTACTACCTTTGCGCGCTTCACCGGAAGGCGTGTTGCCGCTTTCCCCGCTCCCCTGACTTCTGATGCAGTGCCCCGTGCGTTTCCTTCCGGGTTTTAGCTGGCTTGCCGGCTTGGCCGCCCTCCTGTGCCTTTCTCTCTCCGCTGAAGCCCAAACGGCGCCCCCTTCCCCCCCGCTGCTGCGCGAGCTGACCCTGCGCACCGACACGACGCGCTACGCGCTGAGTCGCAACACCATTGCCGTGCAGGGCGAGCCCCACCTGTATTTCTACTACCGGCAGGACGACGAAACGGCCGAGTTGCAGCTTTACCCCCTGAGCTGGCAAAGCAAGGCCCCCGTGCGCCTGCGCCGCTCGGCCGACTTCGTGCTGCTCGACTCGGTGACGGCCGTGCCGGGCCAATTCTACCGCACCAAAATCCGGTTTAAGGACCTGCCCGCGGCCCGCTTTCTGCAGCTTACCTTCACCCAGGCCAACGACAGCGCCGGCCGCCCGGCCCTGACTCAGACGGTAAACCTGCTACCCATCACCCGCACCACCCTGGAGTTCAAGCCCAACGACACGGAGCTGTTCGTGGGCGAGGAAAAAGTGTTCGACCTGAGTAGCAACAACCCCAAAAACATCCGCGTGTCCTCGGAGTGGACCAAGGGCCAGGACATCGACTGGCGCATCGTGCAGGAGAAAGGGCAGCTGCGCCTGCGCGTGGTGCCCAATGCGCTGGGCACCCGCCTGCTCACGGTGCGCCCCCAAACCGAGCGGCCCTTCCTGACCGACAACAACCGCCGCCTAAGCTACGGCCTGCCCCCGCTGCGCCAGGAATTCACGGTGAAGGCCTCGCGGCTGCGGTTTCTGAGCGTCGATAAGAAGGAAATAACGATGGATGAGCTGGCCCGGCGCAAGGGCGTGGAAATCATTCTCGACAACGGCCGCACCTTCGATTTGAAGCGCACTTACCGCATCGAGGACCAGGAAGAAGCCGGCGGGGCCCTGATGGCCGAGCTGTTTACCCGCCAGTATCTGACCAACGACCGGGTGCTGTGCTGGCTGCGCGTCTACAACACCCACCGCCAGACCGAGAGCTACCTTTACATCAAGGAAAACGACCAGGCCAAGTACATTACCAACTTCAACATCTCGCCCAAAACGGCCATCAGCAGCGTGCAGGTGCGCCACCGCGGCGGCGACTGGGGCCCGAGCCTCAACGTCAACCCCGGCGAGACGGTGGACGTGCGCCTGGAGGGCGAATCCTTGCAGAAAGCCCGCTTCCACTTCGAGGACGTGGCCATCATCCCTTCCGACTCCTCCATCCGCTCGGATGCGGCGGTGGTGTACCGGGTGCAGGTACCCCAAACCATTGATAAGCGCCGGGTTACCATCTTCAACGCTGGGCAGCCCACGGGCTATGCCTTGGCGGTGAAGGAGTTTCAGCGGCCCCACCCCCTCGATTTCGTGGCCGTCAACTTCGGGGAAAGTCCGCGGGTTATCAATCGGCTCAACGGGCCGGTGCTCTACGACCGGACCATTTCCGACGTGGTCTTCAGCTTCAACCCCAACGGCATCGACACCGAAACCCAGCTCTACGGCAAGCAGTACCTGACCTTCGACATCCGGACCCAGAACGCCAAGGGCGAGCTGATTGAGATGCGCACCATCGAGAATGTGGTGGTCTGCCCCGGCGACAACTCGGTGCGGGCCGCCTTCTACCAGGACAAGCAGTGCCAGGTGGGCAACATCAGCCTCAACAACCTGCTCAGCTCCCGCAAAACCTACGACCTGGACGACTGGAGCACGATTATCATCACCATCCGGCACAACCAGAGCCAGTACCAGGAGCCGGGCTTCACCCAGAAGCTGGAGCTGGTGCTCAAGCGCCGCATCAAGTTCGACATCGACGTGAGCTTCCCCGGCGGCCTGCTGACCAAGTACAAAGGCGAGTCGAGCTACACGTCCTTCGGCGGTATTTCCCTGGCCATGCTGGGCCAGCTGAGCTTCTACCACCCCGAAAAAATCAACCGCCTGCGCCCGTATAAGGTCGGGGCCGGCTTCGTGGCCCTCAACGCCTTCGACCTGAGCAAAAACGGCGGCAACCGGGACCTGGGCGTCGTCATTCTGGGCTCCATCTACCCCACCCGCCGCGACGCCAAGCTCACCTTTCCCCTCTACCTGGGCGGCGGCTACCTGCTCTCGGCCGGCAAACCCTTCTTCCTGCTCGGCCCCGGCATCGGCGTGCGGCTGTAATTTTTAATGGGCTACTGCTTAATGTAGAAAATGCGGGGGGAAGGTGCCCTTGCGAGGCGTGAGCCGAAGCCATCCGGCCGCTGCGCAGTACGACCCGCTCTTTCACCAGAAAGCCCTTTCCGACATGCGTGGGAAAGGGCTTTGTTTGTAACGCGAAGTTCCACGTCGCATTCCCCGGCTCCGACGGCAACGCTTTTTCAGGCAAGGAAGCCCTCTGAACTCCTCCCGACCAGTTCCGAACCTCACCGGAGGGCTTCGGAAGTGGTCCGTTGAGGTTCCGAAGCTCACCAGAGAGGTTCGGAAGTGGTCCGTTGATGTTCCGAACCCCAACGCCGGGGTTCCGAAGTGGTCGGGTGGGCTTCCGAACCCCGGCGTTGGGGTTCGGAAGTGGTTTGTTGACCTCTGGAAGTGGTCGGGTGGGCTTCCGAACCCCGGCGTTGGGGTTCGGAACTAGTAGCCTGGGGCATAGTGGGTAAAAGACGAGACTACCTGCGCAGCGGCCGGATGGCTTCGGCTCACGCCTCGCAAGGACACCTTCACCCCGCATTTTTTACATTAACCTACAGCAAGCACCATCTCCTTAATTCTTCACTTCGATTTCGATGGTGATGATGGAGCCTTTGCCGGGGCGGGAATCGACGGTGAGCGTGCCGCCGAGCAGGTCGAGGCGGTTGCGGATGCCGGCCAGGCCGATGCCCTTGGCCTGCTTGCCGGTGCCGGCCGTACTCGTGAAGCCGATACCGTCGTCTTCGGCCGAAATGTGCAGGTGGCCGTCTTCGTGCACCACGTACACGTAGGCTTCGTGGGCTTTGGCGTGCTTGATGATGTTGGTGAGCAGCTCCTGCACGATGCGGTAGGTGGCCACGTCGTAGAGGCGGGGGCGAACCTGCTCCAGGCCGTGCAGGTGCAGGTGCACGTGCAGCTGCTGCTTGGGAATCCGCTTGGTGAGCTCCTCGAGGGCTATTTTCAGGCCGAAGTCTTCCAGAATGCCCGGCGTCAGCTCGTGCGAGATGGTGCGCGTGGCCTTGATGCCCTCGTCAATCAAACTCAGGGCGGCCTCGCGGTTCTGGATGGTGCCCGCGCGGTTTTCCAGGTTGAGCTTGGCCGCGTACAGCAGCTGGCCCACGCCGTTGTGCAGGGCCTCGGCAATGCGCTTGCGCTCCTCTTCCTGGGTGGTAAGGATGGCGGCCAGCACTTCCTGCTGCTGGCGCAGCTTCAGGGCCGTGGCTTCCTCGGCCAGCCGCACCCGCTCGGTCACGTCGCGGATGTGGACCAGGGCCCCGCTGATGACGCCCTCGGGCGAGGCCAGGGGCACAAAGTACGACTCGAAATGGCCCTGACTGGAGTGAAACGGCATATCCTGGCGCATCATGCGCTGGCCCAGCAGCACCTGGCGCAGGCCCTGCTCCTGCTCGCCGCCGGCGTATTCGGGGAACAGCTCCAGCACGTGCTGGCCCAGCACCTGGGCCTCGGAGCGGCCCGAAAACTCTTCCTGCACCCGGTTCCAGGCCGTGATGCGCAGCTCCTGGTCGAAGGCCAGAATGCCGTCCACGCTGTTGTCGAGCAGGCTTTCCGAGAATTCCTTCTGGCGCAGCAGCTCCACCCGGGCCGCGCGGGCGGCCGTCACGTCGCGCCAGGCCACGTGCAGCAGCGGCGCCTTGTGCTCCACGGCAAAGGGCGTAATGACGGCCTCCACCCACACGTCCTCCCCGGTGAGGCGGCGCATGAGCAGCTCCGCCTTGGCCGAGCCCCGGTCCAGGGCCTCCCGCACCACCCGGGCAATGAGCTCCAGGGAAGACGTGCCGTCGGGCTGCCATTCGGGGAAGAAATCGGCCATGTGGTGCCCCACTACTTCAGTGCGGTACAGGGCCGCGAGCAGGTGCAGGGCCGCGTCGTTGCAGTCCAGGTAGTAGTTGTCCTGCAGCAGCACCACCGCGTCGGAGCTGTGCTCAAAGAGCCGCCGAAACCGGGCCTCACTGGCTTCCAGGGCCTTTTTGGCTTCCTGCTGCCGGGTAATATCGATGACCACCACGCGGCAGTGGGTGGGCGGCTGCTCGGGCTCCCGCACCACGGCCAAGCCCTCGAGCAGAGCGTAAAACACGGTGCCGTCCTCGCGCTGCAGCATCAGCTCCAGTATCTGGCGCGCCTCACTGGCCTGAATCCGGTTCAGAAACTGCTGGAACGCCAGGCGGTCCTCCGGGGCCACAAACCAGGCAAAGCGCCGCCCCAGCAGGCGCTGGCGCACCGTGCCCAGCTGCTGGCTGCCCTTCAGATTGAGCTGGGTGATAACGCCCAGCGGGTCGAGGCTGAAATAGCCGATGGGCGCAAAGTCGTAGAGGTCCACGTACTGGGCGCGCAGGGCTTCGAGCTCGGCCTGGGCCACCAGCAGCTCCTCGTACTGCATTTCGAGCTCAATCTGGTGCACCTGCAAGTCCTGCACGAGGCGCTGCACGTCGTCGGGCAGCTTCTCGTGCAGGCTCTGGGTGACCAGGCTCTTGCGCTTTTCAGCCCGGGCCCGCAGCTCTTGCAGGGCCGCGTGCAGGGTAGCAGCCGACGGAGAGTGGGGCGTATCCATGCAGGCAAGCTAGGAAAAACAGCTGCAATAGCGAAGCTGAGCTATTTACGAAGATGAGGATACGCCCCCCTAATTCACTGATTCTGCATTGCCGATTAGCTCGACGCCGAGCAGCAGGCGGCCGGTTTCGTGCCCGTCGCTCATGATGCGGCGGCCGTAGACCACCACTTCCCGCGGCTCGGCATTGGGCAGCGGCAGCGAGAGGCGCAGGTTGCTGAACTCCTCCTGCTGCTGGTCGAGCAGGGTTTGCAGGGCGCGGCGCAGCTCGGGCTGGTTCCAGGCGCCGGCCTGCAGCTGGGCCAGGGGCCAGTGCTGCACGGCTTCGCTCTCCACCCCAAATACCTGGGCAAAAGCGCGGCTGACGGTGAGAATATGCAGCTGCTGGTCGAGCACGAGCAGGGGCTCGCGCACGGTTTCGATGATGCTGTTGGCAAAGCGCGAGGTTTCCTGCAGCTGCGCTTCCAGGTGCTTGAGGCCCGAAATATCGGTGAAGGTAATGACCGTGCCGCTGATGTAGTTGTCGAGGGTGCGGTAGGGCAGAATGCGCATGGCGTACCACTCGCCCGTGGTAGTCTGGATGTTAGAGTCGATGCTGACCAGCCGGTCGAGCACCTGCCTGATGTCGGCGGCCAGGTTTTCGTGGCGCAGGTTGCTGGCAAAGTGGGTAATGGGCCGGCCGGCGTCGGAAGGCAGCAGCTTCATGATGCGGTTCACCGAGGGCGTAAAGCGCTTGATGACCATGTCGTTGTCGAGGAAGATGGTGGCAATTTCGGTGGCGTCGAGCAGGTTTTTCATGTCGTTGGCGGCCAGCGAGAGTTCCTCCGTCTTGCTCAGATACTGCATGTTCAGGGTCATGAGCTCCTCGTTGAGGCTCTGCATTTCCTCCTTGTTGGTCATGGCTTCCTCGTTGGTGCTCTGCAGCTCCTCGTTGGCGCTTTGCAGCTCCTCGTTGGTGCTCTTGAGTTCCTCCACGCTGCTTTCCATTTCCTCGATGGTGGTTTGGAGGCGGCGCTTGGTATACTGCAGCTCCTTTTCCAGGGAAGCCACCACCGAGTCCTTGCTCAGCCCGTCGCTGAGGTTGGCCTTGCTCAGGCGCACCTTGCGGGGCGTGGGCTGGTCTTCGAACACGACCAGCAGCAGGCCGGCCAGCGTATCGAGCTCCTCCAGATACTTCACCGTGATGCGCAGCAGCTGGTAGCCGCCGTCGGTTTTGACGCGCACGTTGTCGGCCACGGCGTCTTCGTGGGTGGTGTTGGCCTTGTGCACCAGGCTGCTGAGCTCGTAGTTGAGGTCTTCGCGGGCCATTTCAAACAGGTTCATGGTACCCAGGCCCGGGGCGGGCTCCAGATAGCGGCCGGTGCGCCCGTTCACGTACAGGATTTCTCCCCGGGTATTAATCACCACGGCCGGCGGCGTGTAGGTGCGCAGCAGCACTTTCTGCACCAGAGAGGCAAAAGGTCCGTCTTTACGGGGAGTATTGGGGTGCATGGGACTGTTGGCAGTGGAGTTAGCGGCCGTTTGACGCGCCAGGGAAAAGGGGAAATTGACGATGCGCGTGAGGGAGGCCGAGGTTTCGGAACGGCGCGAAATCTTCCACTTTACGTCCAGGGGCTGAAACAGCTCCTGAAAGCCGGTCAGGTTTTCCGACGGCCCCAGAAACAGCAGACCGTTGGGGTTGAGGGCGTAGTGGAAGATGGGAATGATGTTTTTCTGCAGCTCGGCCGAGAGGTAGATCAGCAGGTTGCGGCAGCACACCAGGTCGAGCTTGGTGAAGGGCGCGTCCTTGTTGAGGTTGTGCAGGGCAAAGATGACCAGGTCCCGCACTTCCTTCCGAATCTGGTAGTGGCCGTCGATTTTCTGAAAAAACCGCTCCAGCCGGGCCGGACTCACGTCGGCCTCAATGTTGGCCGGGTACAGGCCGGCCCGGGCAAAGTCGATGCCGTCGGAGTTGATATCGGTGGCAAAAATCTGGATTTTGAGGTGCCGCTGCGGGTCGATGCCGTCCAGGGCTTCGAGCAGGGTCATGGCCAGGGAATAGGCCTCCTCCCCCGTGGAGCAGCCCGGGGCCCACACCCGAATGGTGCTGTCGGCGGGCTTGGCCCGCAGAATGGGCATGAGGCGCACCTTGAGCAGATCGAAGGCTTCCTTGTCGCGGAAAAACTTGGTAACCCCGATCAGCAGCTCCTTAAACAGGGCTTCCACTTCCTGGGGGTTTTCCTGCAAGAAGCGCACGTAGTGCGTAAACTCCTTGATTTGATGGGAGTTCATGCGCCGCTCGATGCGCCGGAACACGGTATTGCGCTTGTAGAAGCTGAAGTCGTGCCCGGTCTGGGCCCGGATCAGGATGAAGATTTTCTGCAGGGCGTGGGCCGGCTTGGAGGCCGACTCGGCCACTTCGCGCCGGGGCCGCTCCATCAGGGGCTTGTTCACGTATTCGCGCAGCTTGGCCGGCAGCTGCTCGGCGGGCAGCACGTAATCCACGAATTCGGTGGCAATGGCCGAGCGGGGCATGCTGTCGTAGTCGGCCGTCTCGGGGGCCTGCACCATCACCATCCCGAAGTTTTCCATGACCATCTTCAGCCCGATGGTGCCGTCGGAGCCCAGGCCCGAGAAGATGATGCACACGGCCCGCTCCCGGGCGTCCTTGGCCAGACTCTGGAAGAAGAAGTCGATGGGCAGGCGCTTGCCCCGGGGCTGGGTGGCGGCAAAGAGCAGCAGCGTGCCGTGCAGAATGCTCATGTCGCGGTCGGGCGGAATGACGTAGACGTGGTTGGGCCGCACTTTTAGCCCGTCGTGGGCTTCCAGCACCGGCATGAGCGTCACGGGCTGCAGCACCTGGGGCATGTTGCTGGGCTGGTCGGGCGCGAGGTGGACCACCACCACGAAGGCCATACCACTGTTGGCAGGCATGTTGCGGAAAAACTTTTCCAGGGCTCCGACCGAGCCCGCCGAGCCGCCCAGGCCCACAATGGTGAATTTTTCCTGGGGCTCGTCCTGGCGCTGCACCTCGCGCAGCTGCTGCAGGGATGGTTGGGGCTCCAGGGGCAGGTCTTCGGGGGCGACGGGCAGAATTACTTCTTCCTCGTCGGGGTGTGCTTGGGGGGGTATCTTCATCGGGGCGCGGGGTCGTAGCTGGGGCGGCGGAGAAAAGCTTCCGCACGGGGTCCTCAACGCGCGAGGGGCTTACGACGGTTCTTCAAAAGTACGCACAAAAAAGGTCTTCCGCAGGCTCCCAATTCCTGCCCCAGGCCCTAAAAAAGGCCAAGCTCCACTATATCTGGAAAACCAGAAGTTGCGTACATTGGCTTACACGCCCCCGATTCTTCGCGGTTTTTCCGCCGCTTCGTCCTTCTATTCCCGCTTCGTGGATCATCCTACCCATGTCATTGTAATTGGTGCTTCCGCCGGCGGCATGCCGGCGCTGTGCCAGCTCGTGGCCCAGCTCCCGGCCGATTTGCCCGCCGCCGTGCTCGTTGTGCAGCACTTTGCCCCCGATTCCTCGGGCCAGCACCTGGTGGAGCGCCTGGCCCGCCACACCGACCTGCGCTGCAAACTGCCCCAGGGCGGCGAGCTGGTGGAGCCCAACACGCTGTATCTGGCCCCGCCCGACCGGCACCTGCTGGTAAAAGACGGCTACGTACTCGTGACCAAGGGCCCGCACGAGAACCACTACCGCCCGGCGGCCGACGCCCTGTTTCGCTCGGCGGCGGCCTACTACGGTCCCAACGTCATCGGCGTGGTGCTCACCGGCATGCTGCACGATGGCACGGCCGGCCTGGAGTTCATCAAGCGCAGCGGCGGCCTCACGGTGGTGCAGGACCCGCAAGAAGCCGAGTTTCCAAGCATGCCCGAGAGTGCGCTCAGCAACGTGGCCGTCGACTACGTGGTGCCCCTGAGCGAAATGGGCTTTTTGCTGACCCGCCTGGCGCGCATGCCCCTGGCCAGCGTGAAAAATATTCCGGAAGACATTAAACTGGAGGCCGCAATTGCGGAAAGAGTGGTGGGAACAACCGACGAAGTAACGCGCCTGGGCCGGCCCGTGCCCATGACCTGTCCCGACTGCGGCGGCTCGCTCTGGGAGCTCAAGCACGGCCAGCTGCTGCGCTACCGCTGCCACACGGGCCACGCCTTCACGGCCGACGGGCTGCTGCAGCGCACCCAGCACGGCCTGGAAGAAAGCCTGTGGGTGGCCCTGCGCATGATGGAGGAGCGCAAAAACCTGCTCACCAACATGGCCAGCCGCGGCGAGGGCACCTACAGCGTGCAGCAGGAGGAGCGCATCGAGGAAATCAAGCTGCACATCAACCGCCTGCGGGAGTTTTTACTGAACGGAACCTCGCAAAATGGCACCACCCCCGAAGCGGATGCCCCAGACCCGGCCGCCGATTCCGGCAACCCGTTGTCGCCTCAGAGTTAATGCGTAAGTAGTCGCGGCACCGTCTCCGTAAAAGTTGGTAATTAAAGCCGGGAGGCTGATTTTAGTGCTCGGCACTAGCAGCCGGCCGTGGGTAAGGTAGCGTTAAGAGCAGGGTAGTTTTTTCTTTTACTCCTCTACCTCTTAACTTTTTCAGCCATGGCTAACAACGAGAAAAACCAGCGGGGCGGCAGCTCCGAGCAGCATTCGGAAGCGGGTAAGAAAGGCGCCGAAGCCCGCAACAACCAGGGCAGCAACATGGGCGGCAACCAAGGCGGCAACATGCAGGGCAGCTCTGAACGCGGCTTTGCCGCCATGGACCCCGAAGAGCAGCGCCGCATCGCCTCCGAAGGCGGGAAGGCCTCGCACGAGAGTGGCCGCGGCCACGAGTTTACGTCGGAAGAAGCCCGGGAAGCCGGCAAGAAAGGTGGCAAGGCCAGCGGCGGCGGCAACCGTTAACGAAAGCCTACGGGCTTATTCCTAAAGGAAAAGTCCCGGACTTGGGTCCGGGACTTTTTTTATAGCCCCGGGCGGGAGTGCGCCTTCTACGCAGGTGAAAATCAGTGTTTACGGCGCAGCTTTTCCGTAGTAGCCTCTGAGCAAAAAACGGGCTCTTCTCGTTTACTTTGTATAATTCCTGTCCATACTCCAATTTCTTCTCAGGGTAGCACGGGGGCCGTTTATGCCGCCCCCGGCAACCTGCCGCTCTATCTTTTGACCACATCACTTGTCTGAGCTATGAACTTTCAATTTACTACCGCTGCGCTGCCCAGCTGCGTAGGCCACGTGTCCTTTCTCGATTTGAACCCGGCCGCCCGGCGCCGGCAGCCCGCGGCCGACCGGCGGGCGGCCCCCTTCTTCGACCGCGCCGATGTGGTCGAAACCTGCGGGCCGGGCGCCAATACGCTCCGGTTTGTGCTGCGCCAGGCGGCTAACGGGGCTTCTTTCTTGCACCTGGCCCTGTTTTGCCGGGAGCGGCAGCTGGCCCACTGGATTCTGCCGGCTTCCTCGCTGCCCCAGCCCGACCTGACGCCCCCGGCCTACCTGGTGGAAACGGCCAGCACCCTGCCCCAACCGGCCCGGGTTATCGACGAAGGCACCTGTTTGCTGCGTCACTGCGCGGCCGACCAGGGCACCTACCTCGAACAGGACCTGCGCGCCGGCAGCCTGCAGCTCACCTTCGCGGGGCGCACCCTGCGCGGCTCCTTTTGCCTGGAGCGCCTGCACCCCGGCAGTCAAACCTGGGAGCTGGGCCGGGTGCGCCCCCTGCCGCCCCGTTCGGCCCGGGCCCTGGCGTAGCGGCCCGCCGCGGCCGGGTTCGAATGCCCAACTGCGTAGAAACCGCGCCGCAAAATGCGTGCAAATACGCTGGCGCACCCGTAACGCTTTGATTATTTTTACTTTCCGACAATTCCAGCCCCGCCGTACCCGCCCTTCACGGGGGCGCCCGGCGGTTGGAAGCTCCGCTGGGGGCCGGCCTTTCCACTCGTCCTAACTTCTGAGCTATGAACAACTTAACACCTCCTCCCACCCACGATTTTACCCCGTACCTGATCCGGGTAAATTTCGACGAAATCAAGCCCATGGAGCTGGCCCGCCTGCTGCTGCGCTACAACAAGCTGCGCCGGCCCCGTCTGCTCATCGACTGCCAGAGCCTGCGCTGCCTGCGCACCCGCGGGGTGGCCTATTTTGCCTCCCAGCTGCTCACCCTGCAGGCCTCCGGGGCCAAGGTGCTGCTGCGCAACGTGGATCCGCTGCTGCTGCGCACCCTGCGGGTGCTCCACCTCGACAAAGTTTTTCAGATTGACTCGGACGAAGGCGCCCCCAGTGGCCACCCCGCCGGCCAACTCAGCGAGCTGCTTTCCTTGGGCACTTCGGCTTCCAGATAGTCCTTTCCGTACTGCTTTCCGTTCCGCAACTCACCACCACCATTACCACCTACTGCACGGAGCCAGCTCGGCTGTTTCCGGCAAGTTGAGCGCCCGATACTTTGGCACGTAGCCTGATTATCGGTTACAAGCCTCCGGGAATTTTTCCCCGGGGGCTTGTTCGTTTTCCGCCTCTCTGTTCCACCTCCAAACCCTGCTTTCGATGACGCGCTGCCCCCTTTCTGCCCTGCCGGCCCTGCTGGCGGCGGCCCTGCTGACTACCGCCTGCGGCGACAACAATACCCGCTCCCCGGTGCAGGCCCCCGGCGCGGAGAAGTCGGCCAAGACGAAGGTGCTCGAAGCCGGGGCCGACGTGCTCCAGGGCAAGGCCCCGCTGCAGAAGCTGAATATGTACCTCGACGGGTTTCACTTCTACAACGGGGCCCTGGGCCAGCAGATGGAAGCCCACCACTTCTGCGCCAAGCTCAACGAGGACGTAACCCAGTGCGTGATTTACGACGGCAACGGCCCCGACGCCAAGATTATGGGCATCGAGTACATCGTCTCGAAAAAGCTCTTTGAGCAGCTGCCCACCGAGGAAAAAAAGCTCTGGCACAGCCACGTGCACGAGGTAAAATCGGGGACGCTGGTGGCGCCGGGCCTGCCCGACGTGGCCGAGCACGAGCTGATGGAGGAGCTGGTGTCGACTTACGGCAAGACCTTCCACACCTGGCACACCGACCGGGACAAAACCCTGCCCCTGGGCACGCCTTTGCTCATGATGGGCTTTACCCGGGACGGGCAGATTGACACTGCCATGGTGGCCCGGCGCGACCAGCGCCTGGGCATTTCCTCGCGGCAGAAGCGCCGGCAGCGGGCCGACATTGTGGCCCCGCCCGTGGCGCCCGGCGCCAACGCCTGGGAAAAAGGCGAGGTGCGGCAGCTCGGCATCGTGCCCGACGCCCAGGCCGCCCTGCGGCACCACTAGGCGCGGCGGCAGGCGGCGGGGGCAACTCGGGGCCGCCATCCGGAGTATTTCCCGGGTATGCCTGCTTCCGCTCCTGCCGCTGCCGCCGTTCCGGCCTCTACTTCCGCCTTTGCGCCCCTGCGGATTCCGTTTTTCCGCATGCTCTGGATTGCCTCCTTCGTGTCGAACATCGGCACCTGGATGCAGAACGTGGGCGCCGTGGGGCTAATGACCCAGCTCACGCCCTCGCCCATCCTGGTGTCGCTGTTGCAGACGGCCTCGGCCCTGCCGGTGTTCCTGCTCAGCCTGCCCGCCGGGGCCCTGGCCGACCTCGTGGACCGGCGCAAGATGCTGCTGCTTACCCAAACCTGGATGGCGGCCACGGCCCTGGTGCTGGCTACCGTCACGCTGCTGGGCTTTACCACGCCCTGGCTGCTGCTGCTGCTTACCTTTCTGCTGGGCCTGGGCGGGGCCCTGAACAACCCCGTGTGGCAGACCGTGACGCCCGAGCTGGTGCCCCGGCCCGAGCTGCCCCAGGCCATTGCCCTCAACAGCGTGAGCTTTAACCTGGCCCGGGCTTTCGGGCCGGCCCTGGGCGGCCTGGTTATTGGCTACTTCTCGGCCGGGGCGGCATTCCTGATTAACGGCATTTCGTTTCTGGCCACGATGTACATGGTCTGGAGCTGGAAGCGGGAGCCCCAGGCCACCTCACCCCTGGCCGGGGAACGAATTATTGCCGCCATCCGGGGCGGGATTCGCTACGCCCGGTTTGCGCCGCCGGTGCAGAACATCCTGGTGCGGGGCGTGAGCTTCACCTTCGGGGCCAGCGCCCTGTTTGCCCTGATGCCGGCCGTGGTAGCCCGCCGCCTGCACGAGCCCACCTCGTTCTACTCCCTGCTGCTGTCCTGCATGGGCCTGGGGGCCGTGCTGGGGGCCGTGATTCTGCCCCGGCTGAATAAGTATCTGAGCATCAACTGGCGGGTGACGGCGGCCACAGTGGCCTTTGCGGCGGGCCTGCTGGGTTTAGCCTTTGCCAACAGTCACTGGCTGCTCTACGGCTTGCTCACGCTGGTTGGCCTGGCCTGGATGCTGGTGCTCAACTCCTTTAGCGTGGGCGTACAAACGGTGGTGCCGCGCTGGGTGCAGGCCCGCACCATCAGCCTGTACCTGCTCACCATTCAGGGCGGCATGGCTTTGGGCAGCATCGTGTGGGGCGCGGTGGCCGAGCGGGTGGCTATTTCCTGGGCCCTGGCCGGGGCCGCCACCTGGCTGCTGCTGAGTACGCTGCTGGTGCTGCGCTTTGCCCTGCGCAGCGGCGAAACCATCGACTTTACCCCCGCCCGTCCCCGCCTGGAGCCGGTGCTGGCCGAAGAGCCCGTGCCCACCGAAGGCCCGGTTATCGTGACGACCACCTACCAGGTGGCGCCCGAGCACCGGCAGGCCTTCGTGTTTATCATGGACCAGCTGGCCGACATCCGCCGCCGCGAGGGCGCCATCCGCGTCGGTACCTACGCCGACCTGGCCGACCCGACCCGCCTAGTGGAGTACTTTATGGTCGAGACCTGGGAGGAGCACGAGCAGCAGCACGAGCGGGGCGTGAGTCGGGAGGAAGCCGAGCTCAAGCTCCGGGCCCGGCAGTTTCACGTGGGTTCCGAGCCGCCCGTTATTGCCCACCTGCTGGCCCAGCACGCCCTGCCCCTGCCCCCCGAGCCGCCCATGGTGCCCGGCAGCACCCGCCTGGTAGCCAGCACCGCCGGCGAAGCCACGGCGTAAAGTGGGTAATGTAGTTGAATGTGAGGAATGTGAGGAATGTGGTTGAATGTGAGGAATGTGGTTGAATGTGTCCTTGCGCGGTTGCGCCTCGCAATGACGAATTATTTAGCACATTACCCACATTCTTCACATTCCGACACATTACCCCCATGGTTTCCATTCCGCAGCCCTGCGCCCAGCCCTGGGCCTTGATGTCGCCGACGGCGGCGGGCCGGCACTGCGCCGCCTGCGCCACCGAGGTAGTCGACTTCACCCGCCTCAGCGAGGCCGAGATTCTGGCGTTTCTGGCGCGGCATAGCGGCCGGCCGGTGTGCGCTAATGCCTACGCCACCCAGCTGGCCCCTCCCCCGCCGGTGAGTCGGTGGCGACGCTGGGCGCTGGCGGGCCTGGCCTTGCTGGGCTGGCAGTCGGTATCCTCGTGCGCTACGCAGCCACCCCAGCAGCCGCCTACCACGGCCGCCGCGCCGGCCGCTGCCCAGCCCCAGCAGCAGCCCGTTGTGATTCGCGGGCAGGTGCTCGACGGCCCCAACGGACCGGGCGTGGGCGGAGCCCAGCTGTTTATCAACGACACCGAATACGGCACCGTGACCGACGAAAACGGCCGCTTCGAACTGGTGCTGGCTCGTGGCTGGAAGCCCGTGCGCGCGAGCCAGCTCACGCTGCGGGTGCAAGCGGGTCACTTCACGTTTAAACCCCAGGTAGTACCGGTAAATATCCCCGCCGCCGGCCCGCCCATTGAGCTGCTGATTACGCTGGAGTCCATCGAGGGCCGGGGACAGGTTATGGGGAAAATCCGCATGACCGAGCCGCCCGTGGCCCCGCCCAAAGGGTAGCCCCCCGTTGGGCAGGCCGCCTGCCCCTCCTCCTATTTGGAACAGCATCCTACGTGTGTAGAGTACCCTTCCAACTTTCTGAACGAAGGTTTTCACGCGTAGGATGGCTTTCCAAACGTTTGGCAACGACTCTACACGCGTAGGATGGCTTTCCAAACGTTTGGCAACGACTCTACACGCGTAGGATGGCATCCCAAATGTTTGGAAGTCTACTTTTCGCCCGTAAGATAGCCTCACAAACGTTGGGCAACGAGTCTACGCCCGTAGGATGGCCTTCCAAAGGTTTGGAAGGTGGGCTTAGGTCGGAAAAATGCCCCCTCCACTGGTGGCAGTGGTATCTTTCGGGCATCCTGCGGCCCGGCCGAAATAGGGCGCTACTCCAGTCAGGGCGGGGATTTTAAACTTCTTACCCGGCTTTCGGCTTTCTACCCGAGCTTCTCTCACTCTCTCGCCACACATGAAACTTCTCTACAGCTACCTGCGCAACTACTGGGGCCTGCTGGCCCTGGCCTTGCTGCTGGCCGCCATCAACCAGATTTTCTCCCTGCTCGACCCCTATATCCTGCGCCAGATCATCGACCGGTACGTGTCGCCGGCCCTGCGCAGCTCCCAAACGCCCACGTTCTGGACCTTCGTGCTCAGCGGCGCGGGCCTGCTGGTGCTCAAGGCCCTGGGCGTGGCCATGGTCTCGCGCATTGCCAAAAACTTCCAGGACTACTACACCAACGTCATTACCCAGCGCCTGGGGGCCCAGCTCTACTCCGACGGCCTGCGCCACTCCCTGGATTTGCCCTACCAGGTGTTTGAGGACCAACGCTCGGGCGAAACCCTGGGCAAGCTCCAGAAGGTGCGTACCGACGTGGAGCGCCTGATTCAGAGCTTCGTCAACGTGCTCTTTATTTCCCTGGTGGCCATTCTGTTCGTGACCTGGTACGCCATCAGCGTGTACTGGCCCATTGCGGTGGTATACTTCCTGACCATTCCGCTGCTGGGCACGCTGAGCTTCTTTCTGAGCCGGCGCATCAAGGTGATTCAGAAAACCATCGTGGCCGAAACCACGGCCCTGGCCGGCTCCACCACCGAGAGCCTGCGCAACATTGAGCTCATCAAAAGCCTGGGCCTGGCCCAGCAGGAAACTACCCGCCTGAACACCACGACCGAGAAAATCCTCAAGCTGGAGCTCAAGAAGGTGCGCTACCTGCGGTCCTTGTCCTTCGTGCAGGGCACGTTCGTGAACCTGATGCGCAACGTGATTCTGCTCATGCTCGTGTTCCTGGTGGTGCAGAAGCTCATCACGCCGGGCGAGTTTTTCTCGTTCTTCATCTACTCCTTCGCCATCTTCGGGCCGCTGCAGGAAATGGGCAGCATCATCAACATCTACCGCGAAACCGAGGCCTCGTTGGCCAACTACCAGCTTATTCTGGACACGCCCCGGGAAGTGAAGCCCAGCCACCCGAAGGTTATCGACCAAATCCAGACCCTGGCCTTCGCCGACGTGCGCTTCAAGCATTTGTCGGCTTCCAACTCGGCCCTGGACGGTATTTCCTTCGACACCCAGCTCGGCGAAACCATTGCCTTCGTGGGGCCCTCGGGCTCGGGCAAAACCACGCTGGTTAAGCTCCTGGTGGGCCTCTACCCGCCGGCCAGCGGCCAGATTCGCTACAACGGCATTCCCGGCACCGAGCTGGACCTCGACCAGCTGCGCGAGCAAATCGGCTTCGTGACCCAGGACACCCAGCTCTTTGCCGGCACCATTCGCGAAAACCTGCTCTTCGTGGCCCCCCACGCCACCGACGAAGAGTGCTTGCGCGCCCTGCACCAGGCCGCCGCCGACGGCCTGCTGGCCCGCGCCCCCCTCGGCCTCGACACGGTTATCGGCGAAGGTGGCGTGAAGGTGTCGGGCGGTGAAAAGCAGCGCCTAAGCATTGCCCGGGCCCTGCTGCGCCACCCCACCCTGCTGGTCTTCGACGAAGCCACCTCCTCCCTGGATTCCCTCACCGAGGAGGAAATCAGCACCACGGTGCGCGAGTTGTCGGGCTCCCGCCAGCACATTACCATTCTCATTGCTCACCGCCTGAGCACCATCCTGCACGCCGACAAAATCTTCGTGCTCGAGCGGGGCCACATTGCCGAGCAGGGTCGCCACGACGAGCTGCTGGCCCTCAAGGGCCTGTACTACGCCATGTGGCGGCAGCAAATCGGGGAGCGGCCCGCCCCGGCCGCCGCGGCCAAACAGCTGGCTAAGGCTTAGCCCCAACCCGGCGTTTACCGCTTCAGCATCCGGCCCCGCCGCGGCTGCTGCCCATCATTCCACTCCACCAGGTACCAGCCCGGCCGCAGCTCCCCCACTGCTACCTCAGCCTGCCCGGCCGCCAGTGTCCGGCTCAGCACCCGGCGCCCGGCCAAGTCGAAAAAGGTGAGCTGAGCCGCGGCCGGCGAGGGCCCGGTCACGCGCAGCCGGTTTTCGACCGGCGACGGGTAAAGCGCTAAGCCTGCTACGGGGGTGGCCGGAGCCAGGGCCAGCGGGGCGGTGCAGCTGGTAGCTACCGGCAGCAGCACCGGCACGGCAAAGCTGGGACAGGGGTTCGTGGTGCTGAAGCTGAGCACGTCCTGCCCGCCCACCACGTCGGTAGCCGGGTTCAGGCTGCGCTTGTTCTGGCCGTTGGCAATGGCGAAGTGCATCACCGCCGGCGGGTCGATGACGTGGCTCAGCTGCTGCCCGTGCCCAAGCTCGTGCAAGGCCACGCTTTCGAAGTCGTACTGGCTGCCGGTGGCCGGGTCGCGGGTGGGCCCGCCAAACTGCCAGTTGGTGCCGGTGTTGAAGGTGTAATCGGTTTCGATGACGGAGAAAGACACGATGCCGTTGCTGCTGCAGCCCGAGTAGTAGGAGTTGGTGCGGGCCAGCACGCCGTTGGGCACTTCCACGGCCGTCCCAAACCGCACGGCGTTTATGTTGTCCTGGGCCGTGGCCTCGGGGGCGGCCGTGCCGCTCACCACCCGGCGCAGGCGGGTGGCGCAGGTCCAGGCGGCCAGGGCCCGCTCAAACGACTGAGCCGCGTTGGGGCGGGCCGTAAAGCCGGGGCTGTAGCGCAGGGTATAGCCGCCCTGGCCGTCGTCGTTGAGCAACCGGGGCCTTCCCGGCGTGCTGCCACCGGTGGGCACCACCGTGCTCAGGGCATACACCACGACCAGCGCCGCCGGACTGCTCCCCACTTCGCCCCCGTCGTTATACACCCGGAAAGTTCCCGTGCCGGCCGTGCCCCCGCCCGCGGCAATCTGCGACGGTACCCGCACCTGAATTCGGGTATCCGACCAGAGCAGGTAGTCGCTCGGGTTGGCCGCCACGTAGGTCGAGCCGCCGGTGTCGGCGTTGGGAAACTCGACCCGGCCCGCGCCCCGGGTGGCGCCGAAATTGGCCCCGGTAATGGTCAGCACGCTTTCATTGCCGGCCACCAAGCCTTGGGGCCCAAACCCGCTGACAACCGGCGCGGCCTGCGGCTGCCGCGCCGGGGCCGGGCTGTCCACCGCCGGGTTGGCCTGCACCCGGCGGAAGGCCTGCCCCGTGAGGCGGGTTAAAGCCGGGTACAGGTCGGCGGCAATGGAGGGGTAGCGCCCAAACGGCTCGGTGGCCGAGCGGGCCGGCAGCTGGTAGCGAATAAAGCCCTGGGGCCCGGCGTACAGCCGAAAGACGGAAAGCCCGGGGTTGGCCGGGTCGGGCTCCAGAAAAAAGACGCCCTGCTCGCCCGGCTGCAGCATGGCCGTAGCGCTGACCCGCTCCTGCTGCAGGCCCAGCGTGCCGCCCGGCTCGGCTATTTCCACTGGGCCAGCCGGCAGCGGCCCGGCAAATACCTTGTGCACCGTCACCTGGCTAAACGTGTAGAGGTGGCCGCCGGTCTGCGCCACCCGCTGCGGACCCAGGCTGGCCTCCACCACCAGCGGGGCGGCCCGGGCCCGCACGTCGAGCCCCACGGGCTGCAGCAGGCACACACCCTGGGCCCGGGCGCCCCCGGCCCCGAGCAGCAGGCCCAGGGCGAGCGGGCAAAACCATAAATTCTTAGCAAGCAGCCACTGGAGGAGAAACGTTTTCTTCACGGGGGCAGGGTCAAAAAGTCTTTTTCAAACAAGTCAACACCATCTGCGGCCAGGTATTCCTGGCGTTTTGTCACTAGCAAAACCTAGCGCACCGAGCACGAAAAACGCCGTTGCAGCGTTGAGTAATCAGCTAGCCTATCGTCCTGATTAGGCAGGATTTTTGGCCGAATTATTGAATTACGTCCCGCTGTCTACAAAAGATTTTTCCATGACCCACTATCGCACGTTCCGCCGCTTCGCAGGTTTGATGCTTGCCGGGTGGCTTCTGATTATAAACTCCGCCGTAGCCCAGAGCGGCAGCCGCGACGTCCTGCGCGAAATCACCGACGTGGTGGGCCTCAAGCCCCGCTTCGAGCTGCAGGCCACCACGCAGGTCCAAAACGCGGCGGCCGTGGTCTATAACGGCAAACGATTCCTGCTTTACAATCCCCAGTTTGTGGCTTCCGTGAACCGGGCCGGCCGCACCGACTGGGCCGGCATCAGCATTCTGGCCCACGAAATGGGCCACCACCTCAACGGCCACACCCTGCGCCCCGGCGGCTCCCAGCCCGCCGATGAGCTGGAAGCCGACGAGTTTTCGGGCTTTGTGCTGCGTAAGATGGGCGCCAGCCTGGCTGAGGCCCAGGCCGCCATGGCCGTCGTCTCGGACGAGGAAGCTTCGCCCACCCACCCCGGCCGCTCCACCCGTTTGTCGGCCATTGGCAAGGGCTGGCAACAGGCCAACACCCAGATTGTGGCCAGTACCCGCACGGCCGCGCCTTCGGCTGCCCCGGTAGCCATTGCCAGCCAGCCCACGCCGGTGCGGCCCGTGGCTAATTCGGCGGTGCCCATGAACGTAGTGGGCCAGATTGTGTTCCGCGACAATCCCGAGCAGCGCTACTACCTGACCAGCAAGCTCAACGTGGTGCGGATGCAGAACAACTCGGTGGGCCAGGTGGTGGGCCGCGTCGCCCGCTCCAACAGCGCCAGCTTTCCCTATATTCTGGTCGACGCCCAGGACCGCCGCCTCTACATCAGCGCCCAGGGCGGGGTCTTCAACAACCAGGGCCAGCAGGTCGGCACCCTTTCCGACCCTTCGTAAGCCCGCTGTTACTTTGCGTTAGAAAAGGCCTGCTTCCTCCGGAGCAGGCCTTTTCTCTTTTCCGGATGAGCCCCTCGCGCATCGGCCGCGCCGTGCTAGCTTTGCGCACTTCACCTCTTTTTTCCGCTGCCGATGCCTTCCTACCCGTTTCTGCTGGTCGATGCCTTCACCACTTCCGCCCTGGGCGGCAACCCCTGCGCCGTCGTGCTCGACGCCGACGACCTGTCGGCCGATGACATGCAGCGCCTGGCCCGGGAGTTTAACCAGTCGGAAACGGCCTTCGTGCGCCGCTCGGCGGTGGCCGAGTTTGGGGTGCGCTACTTCACGCCGGCCGAGGAAATTCCGCTGGCCGGCCACCCTACCATTGCCACCGTTACGGCCCTGGTGCACACCGGCCGCCTGCCGCTCCCGCAGCCCCGCACCGAGCTGCAGCTCGAGCTGCTCCACGGCCCGATTCATATTGCGGTAGAAACTTCGACCAGTGGCCCGGCCCAGGTGCTAATGACCCAGCGCAAGCCCGTGTTTGGTCAGCTCCACGACCCGGCCGTAGTACTGCCCCTGTTCGGCCTCACGCCGGATGACGTGCTGCCCGGCTCGGTTATCCAGACCGTCAGCACCGGTACGCCCCAGCTCATGGTGCTTGTGCGCGACCAGGAAGCCCTGCGCCGCTCCCACATTCCGGATGCGGCAGCCTTTGCCCGCTACCGCCAGAGCAGCGACTTTTTCAGCCCCCACCTGTTTTGCCTGGGCGGGGCCACGGCCGCGGGCCATACCTTCGCCCGGCACTTCGGCACCCCGCCCGATATTGCCGAAGACCCCGTTACCGGCTCGGCCACGGGCGGCATGGCGGCCTTTCTGTGGCATTACGGCTACCTTGCCACCCCAGAATTCGTGGCCGAGCAGGGCCACTGGATGGGCCGGCCCGGCCAGGTGCAAGTCACGGTGCAAGGCCCCCGGGAGGCTATTTCGTCGGTAACGATAGGCGGACCGGGCGTGGTCGTGGTGGAAGGTCAGTTGAAGCTGTAGGGGAAGGCAAATAGCTGAGCCGTAGTGCAACTCCGGCCGGGCTTGGGGTGTTATCCAAAGCCGCCGTGGGCCTGCGGGCCTCCTGGCTTTGATTTGTCTTTCCGCCCTTTACTTACTGCCCGTGCCCGAACTACCCGAAGTTGAAACCTACCGCCGCTTCCTCGACGAAGTCATTTTGCACCAACCCATTACGGCCTTCGAGGTGCGCGACGCCCACGTGCTGGGCACCGACGAGGACACTCTGCGCCAGCGCCTGGTGGGCCAGCACGTCACCGGCACGCGCCGCATCGGCAAAAACTGCTTTCTGGAGCTCAGCGACGGGTCGGCCCTGGCCCTGCACTTTGGCATGACCGGCGACGTGAATGCCTACCGCCACGACCACGACGCCCCGCGCTTTACCCGGGTGGCCCTGCACCTGGCGGATGGAATGCGGGTGGCCTTTATCGACCCGCGCAAGTTTGGTCGCATCCGCCACGCCGAAAGCGTGGACCACTACCAGAAAGCCAAGAAGCTGGGACCCGACGCGCTGGAAGTTACGGCGGTGCATTTGCAGCAGAAGCTGGGGCCGAAAAAGATGATGATTAAGCCCCTGCTGCTCGACCAGAGCATCACGGCCGGGCTCGGCAACTGGATTGTGGACGAGGTGCTGTTTCAGGCCCGGATTCATCCCGAGCGCCGGGCCAATACCCTTACCACCAAGGAATTCAAAGCCCTGCACAGCGCTATTCAGCTGGTCTTGCGCACGGCCATCGGGCACGAGGCCACCTACCGGCATTTCCCCGCGTCGTTCCTGATTCACGCCCGGGAGTGGGACGACTCCGCCACGCCCGGCACCGAGCAGCACCGCTTCTGCCCGCGCCACCCCAAAGTGGAGATAGAAAAAAGCTACGTTGGGGGCCGGGCTACATACATTTGCCCGCGCTGCCAGCCCGCTCCGGTGGTTTCAGAATAATACTATTCAGCTTCTCAAAAAGGCCTTCTATTGCGTAATAGAAGGCCTTTTTGCTTAATCAAACCTGCTGCAGCACAAAATCTTATGTTTGATTTGTCGAGTTGAACTTTCTCGGCAAAATATTTGAATAATTGTCTTTTTCCGCGAAAGTCTGAACCAAGTGTTTTACCTTTGAGTTAGGTCACCAACATCGAGGCAGATGCAGCGAGGTTATTGTGAAGTTGGAAGAAGAAAATCAGTGCCTATGCCCCACGGCTACTACGCGTTTTTGCGTGATGTTTCATTCACCTTATTGTCGTTTTCATGAAGAAACTGCCCATTTTCCTGAGCCTGGCGGCTGCTACCCTATCGTTGGCAGCCTGTGAAAAAGAATTGGAAGAAGTAAGCGCCCCCGTTCAGGAAGCAGCAGCCGTGAAATCTGAATCGGCCACCGACCTGCTCTCGGCCGGCGGCTGGCACCTCACAGATCTTACGTCGCGCACCGTCACGACGGGCTCCACGGAAGTACCCACCGTGAGCCTGCTGGGCCGCCTCAAGCCCTGGCTGCGCGATAATACCATCGAATACAAAACCGGCGGCGCCTACAGCGTCAACGAAGGCACCCTGAAAGCCTCGCCCGACGCCCCGGCCCTGCTCACCGGCGCCTGGCAGCTCAACGCCAAAGGCGACTCGCTGACCGTGCGTCAGGACAAAAGCAGCGTGCGCCGCTACTCCATTGCCGAGCTGACGGCCTCTACCCTGCGGCTCAATTACTCGGAAGGCACCAACCCAGTGACGACCTACACCACGGTGTACTCCCACTAATTCCGGCATTCTACCACCGTTCAGTATCAAGCCCAAAGGGCCTCACCACACCGGTGAGGCCCTTTGCGTTTCTGTCTGGCATGGACTCTGGGTTTGTACCCCAGGGCTTAATGCATATTACCAAAGCTGGTCACCAGCATGAGGCTACAGGCCCCAAAGCCGATGATGAGCACCAGCAGGGCGCTCAGAAAATAGGGGGCCGCACTGCGGCCGGGCTCGTCTTTTACCAGCCGCACCGCGCCCAGAATCATGTTTACAACTACCTGAAGGCCGTAGCCCAGGGCAAAAAGCAGGGCCGCGCCCCCGTCCGTGACCTTGGTCAAGGCTCCCAGCACGACGGCCCCGGCCAGCACGCCCAGCAGGTTGTTGCGCAGAATATGGTCGGAAGCAACCGGATTTTCGCTCATGGCAGAGTTCGTTAGTGCATGTTGCCCAGCTTGAGGTGGGTGGCGCAGTCGCCGAAGCCGATGATGAAAATCAGCATAGCCGCCAGCAAAAAACCCAGGCTGTTTCTCTTGTGGCCGTCGAGCAACGCCACCAGAAACAGCAGCCCATTTATAAACGACATAAAAAACAAGAGCAGGAAGATTCCCTCGCTGCTGTCGAGCAACTGCCGGCCCACGTGCAGCACCAGCATGATACCCAGGTTGACGAGCAGAATCAGGCCGATGCGGCTTTTCTTCGGCGGGGAAGGAGGTGTTTCCATAGCTACAGCCCGGGGGGTTCGCGCAGCTCGGCCGGGGCCACTACGCTTGGTATCATATTACTGGCTATGCTCTCGAAAGCGGGCTTTTCCATACGCGAGTGTACGTTTGCAGAGTCGTTAGCTGGCACCGTAATTTCTTCTACTTCTACCGGTTCACGGGGTTTTGACTCTTCGGCGCACATGCCTGATCCAATGAGCAGCAATAGCAGAAACGATAAGCAGAAGCCCCCGGCAAAGCCCGTAGCACGCCGCCGCTCAAATAACAGAAATACAAAACCAATTAGCGCATTTAAAGTAGCCAGCAGTACAAATGCCAGGCCGAGACCATACACATGGGGCCAGACAGGTCTTACCAGCAGCAATAGAATCACCAAGTTAATACCGAGCGGCCAGGCGTACCGATGCTGGCCTTTATTCGATTGATCAGCCGCCATGCCCCATCAGATAACGCCGGGCCGCTCAGCCCGCAATTCCTCCAACCGGGCCAGTTTTTCCGGGTCGCGGTAAAAGATGTTCATCGTCTCGAAGGGAACAATCTTCAAATCCTTGCTCACGATGTGGACGCAGGACTTCTTCACGGCCCGCACGTCGAAGTTCCAGGCGTCCATAAACTGGAGAATAATGACCCGGAACAGGTTTTCGTAGCTCAGGTTGGGCGCCGACACTTGGGGCAGGCAGCAAAGCAGCTGGTTGAGGTCGGGCACCACGGTATCGACGGTATTGGCGGTGCTGAAGAGCTTGAGCATGTGCTGGCGCAGGCGCGGGTCCCGCTCGTAGACGATGGTGTTGCTGCTATTGGTGAGCAGCTCGGCCGGGTCGATGTAGCGGGTCAGGGGGTAGACCTCGCCTTCCAGCTTGAGGGCGTAGGCCATGGCCAGCGCGTCGGGGTTGCAGGGCACGGGCAGCAAATCGGCAGCCGTGAAGACCGGGCTCTGGGCAATGATGCCCTGACGCACTTCGGTGAGCGAAAACGAATCGGTTTCGGGGTTGAAGTTGTCGAGGCGGCCTGCGGCCTGGGTGGGCTGAAACGTGACGCCCCGCACGCAGCGCTGCTTGAGGGCAAAATCAATGATTTCGCCCATTTCGTCGTCGTTGAGGCCCTTTTGCAGGGTCACGACCAGGGTGGTGCTCAGGTTGTACTTGTTCAGGTGCTCCAGGGCCTTCATGCGGACTTCGCGCAGGTCGCGGCCCCGCATCTGCAGCAGCACATTTTCCCGGAAGGAGTCGAACTGCAAATACACCTCGAAAGCCCCGGCGTAAGTAGCCAGCCGGGCCACGAATTCCTCGTCCTTGGCCAGGCGCACGCCGTTGGTATTCACCATCAGGTGCTTGATGGGCTTGCGCTTGCACATGTCCAGAATTTCCCAGAACTGCGGGTGCAGCGTGGGCTCCCCACCCGAAATCTGCACCACGTCGGGCTCCCCTTCGTTGAGCACCAGCACGTCAATCATGGCCTCGACTTCCTCCAGGGTGCGGTGCCGGCCGTGGTGGGGGCTGCTTTCGGCGTAGCAGGTGGGGCAGGTCAGGTTGCAGCGGTCCGTTATTTCAATGACCGTGAGGCACGAGTGCTGCTCGTGGTCGGTGCAGAGGCCGCAGTCGTAGGGACAGCCGTAGTGGGTGGCGGTGTTGAAGCGGCGGGGCGTTTCGCTGGGCTTCACGTAGTTGCGGATGCTCTTGTAGTACTCTACGTCGGTGGCAATGCGCACCTTTTGGCGGCCGTGGGTGGGGCAGCGCTTGAGCATGAACACCTGCCCGTCCTCGAAGACAATTTTGGCCTCGATACGGCGCAGGCAGTGCGGGCACAGGCTCAAGGTGAAGTCGTAGTAAGTATAAGGGCGTTCGGGCATGGAGGAGGAGCAGGATTCGACCTACGGAATAATGGTGATGGACTTAATTATTGCCCGGAACTCAGGTTCACATTGCGCAAACACGTCGGTGGTCGAGTCAAAGATGGCCTGAACACCCACATTGTTGTGCACCAGATACACGACGTAAGCGGTATGCTCTACTGACCCGGCATCAAAATACTGGAGCTTGTAGCCCTGCATTCGTTTGTCCGGAATAAGTCCATCTTTCTCGCCGGGCCGATAAGAATCTACCACACGAGGCGTACGGACATCCGGTGATTCTCCGGTAGTGAGTCCATCCAACAACTCAGCGCTAAACTCTTTCAGGCTGACGGAAGCTGGTATTTCCTCCAGCTGAAAGGCCACATTAGGAATAACTGACCGGCCGGTCTTATCCTGGATAGGACTGCGCTTTGAGAGGTACAGCAGCCGCTCACCCTGCACCTGTCTGTCGAAGGTTGAATAAGTGGCGGGAAGCGTCAACGCCAAGTTTGCCTCAGGCAGCAAAACCTGACTTTGGGCTTTTACACTACCCATCAGCATAAAGCCGAGCAAGATTAAGAGGTTTTGCATTGCCTTATGTAGTTTGACCAGCCTCAACTGCTGCCGAATCCCGCCCAAACAGCCACCCGTAATATCCCAGTCCCGCCACGCAGGCCCACTGAATAGCCGTGAGGCCCCAGCCACTCGGGGCCGGTGTGGGTTTGATGAACTCGACCAGCAAGCGGAACAGCCGGTAACCTACCATAAAAAACCGGAAGCGTTAGCCTTGAAGGCAAGTTTGGTCTTTTTTGGCGAGCCAGGGTAAAAGCTGGCCTAGCGGAAGACCAACTCATGAGATAAAAAAGCCAATCTTTGAATAGCTACTTCTATTATGCACACCGCATTGCAGTAAGCAAGGCTTGCTCTCGAACCCAATTTATGCTTATGGATAACGCTTTACTGATGCGTGTCGGGTACCGTCGAATACTGGTAGGAGCAGCCCTTGCAATGGCAGCAGTACTCACGGGCTGCGAAAACCGCAAGCCAGTTACCACCGCTGAAACTACCGCGGCAGCTCCTACCCCGCCGCCGTCATCCGTTAGTATCCCGGCCAAACCGGCCTTGGCAACGGCCAGAGAAGATGCACCGGATTCAGCTTCGGGCGACGTAGCGGCGTTGCACGAGCCGTTTGAAGAGAATAAGCTGGTAGCGCCGGGTTTGTCAATCAAGATAAAATCTATTCCGGCAGCGGTTAATGCCATTGTTAAAGATCCATTCGATATCAAGGTAACCTTCGCCATCATTCAGAATAAGCAGATTATCTATCAGGATACGGCAGATGCCATGACGTATGATTTTTCGGAGGAATCAGCCACGCAAGCGCTATATCCCCTGTGGATGCCAACCGGGCAGGGCAGCGGCGAGCTACTCGTAGCGTTCGACAACCGGCCGTCCAAAGAGCTGGCCCGGCGTTTTGTTATCGTCAAAAGCCAGGTAGTAAAAATTGATACGCTGCCCGTTTTTGATGCTGCGGCAAAAGATTGGGACCAAGACGGCAAACGGGAATTGGCCGGAGCAATGGGCTACAGCGAAACCTGGGATGACCCGCAGGGAAAAGCGCGTATTACGTACGACCCCACGCTGTATTATGAGGTTCGCCCTACCGGCTTGGTGCTGGATTCTGCCTTAACCAAGCAAAAAGTACGGGCAGAATACGGCGTATTCCTGGGCTTCAAGTCGTCCCAAACACCTGGCATCCTAATAAGCAAACTACCCAAAAGCAGCCCCAAACGTCAGTAGTTGCCGAAACGAGGACTTATACTTAATAAGTAGCAGATAACCAGTCTAGCTGTAGGTTTCTGGCTCGGGCAGATGTGGCTTTTTGCTTAAACCAACGTCCCGCCCAAACAGCCACCCGTAATACCCCAGCCCCGCCACGCAGGCCCACTGAATAGCCGTGAGGCCCCAGCCACTCGGGGCCGGTGTGGGCTTGATGAACTCGACCAGCAAGCGGAACAGCAAGTAACCTACCATAAAAAACCGGAACCGCCAGCCGTCAGGCAGCGGCCGGCGGCGCTCCAGCAGCCAGAGCCCGGCACCCAGTAGGAGCAGCCAGCCGATTTCGTAGAGGTTGGTGGGGTGGCGCGGGATTCCGTCGCCGAAGTTGATGCCCCAGGGCAGGGCCGCCGGCGTGCCGAAGGTGCCGTCGGTGAGGCCGGCCAGGTGGCAGCCCACCCGGCCCAGGCTCATGCCCACGATAATGGGAAACACCATCAAGTCACCGCTGGAGCTGGTGACGCCGAGGTGCTTTTTGGTCAGCTCCACCCCGATCAAGCCCCCGAGCAGGCCGCCCACGATAGTTTTATTGGTGAAGTAGTACAGCCAGCCGCCGGGCGGGTGCCAGAGCAACTCCGGGTGCTCGAGCAGGCCCAGCACCCGGGAGCCCAGCAGCGCCCCGGCCGCGCAGCCCACGAAAATCCAGAGCCGGTGGTCGTCCGAAATCAAGTCGTGGGTGCGGGCGCGCAGGCGCTGGTAGAACCGGTAACCCAGGGAGTAGGCCAGCACCTCGAAGAGCAGGTGCACCGGCAGCACCAGCGGCCCCAGGGCGAGTTGGACGGGGTAAGTCAAGGTTAGTTGTTGGTTGTTGGTTGTTGGTTGTTGGTTGTTGGTTGTTGGTTGTTAGGCCAGCCGTTGACCAGTGGGACGGCAAGTACGGAAGTTTTAGAAAGCCAAAGCCCCTTGCCGTGAATGACAAGGGGCTTTTCTCGGCAGCCGTTGGCAGCCCCGATGGGTTACAATGCGGAGCGGCGGGAGCCGACGTATAACGACCTAACAACTGACAACTGACAACTGACAACTGACAACTAACAACGAGCAACTAAACTACTCGTTGTTTTCCGCAGCGGCCTTGCGGGTGAGAATCGTCAGCGGGGAGCGGCTGACGGCCGATTCGCTTTCGTAGCCGGTGCGGCGCAGGTTGGCGGCCGGACTGTCGCCGGTGGCGGGCAGGGCGCGGTTGAGCCAGCTCAGAATATCGGTGGTGGTGCCGGGCAGCAGCCCGTGGAAGGCAGCCAGCAGCTTGGCTGGCAACGAGAGGATAACTTCGCCGTCGCCGCGGCGGCAGGCGTTCCAGATCTGGCGGGCGGCCTGGTCGGCGCTCATCGTGAGGCCGGGCAGGGAATCGGCGACGCTAAACCAGGCGTACTCCTGCTGCTGCTGGCCCTTGACCATGGCGTGGCCGGGGCTGCCGGTGCGCATCAGGCCGGGGCACACGGTTGTGACGCTGATGTCGTACTGCTTGAGCTCGGCCCGGAAGCCTTCCGAGAGGCCCACCAGGGCAAACTTGCTGGCGCTGTAGGGCATCAGGTGGGGCAAAGCTACTTTGCCGCCCAGGGACGAGATATTGACGATGCGGCCCGCCCCGCGGCGGCGCATGCTGGGCAGCACGGCGTACATGGCGTGCAGCGGGGCCCAGAAATGCAGGTTCATGGATTCCTCGTAGTCGCGCACGTCCATGTTTTCGAGCGGGCCGCCGAGGATGATGCCGGCGTTGTTGATGAGCACGTCGATGGGGCCCAGGCGGGTTTCGACTTCGGCCACCAGGGCCCGCACTTCGGCCTCGTTGGTAATATCGTGGGAGAGGGTCAGCACGTCGGCTTCGGCGGCCCCGCAGGCCCGCAGGTCCTGGCGGGCGCGCTCCAGCTCGTCGGCGTCGCGGGCGCAGATGGCCACCCGGGCGCCTTCCACCACGGCCTGCCGGGCCAGCACCAGGCCCAGGCCGCGGGAGCCGCCGGTGATGAGCACCACGCGGCCGTTGAGGTCGTAGGAGCCGCGGCGGTTGACGAACAGCGTGGCGGCGGCCATCAGAACGCCGGCGCCCGCGGCAGCCAGCCAGTTGTTTCGGGTTTGTCGCTTCATACCCTCTTGTAAGCAAACCCGGCCGGAAAGGTTACACGGCCGCCGGCCGCCGACGGGGCAAGAAATATTCAAGTGCCGCGTTATTGCCGCGGCCGGTGTCATTTTTGGCACCATCTTTACGTGGGCAAGGTTCTACCCCCACGACCTAACTGGCCTTGTTGCCCTGACTTTACGGATGATCATGAAACCCTCTTTGCTGGCCTCCCTCCTGCTTTCGGCGGCCGTAGCCCAGGCCCAGACGGCCCCCGTTAAAACCAAAACCAAGACCGAAGTAGCCGGTACGACGGTGAAAACCAAGGCCAAAACCACTGCCCCGGCCGCGGCTCCCAAACCCGCCCCCGCGCCGTCGGCCGAGAAGGTGGAAGCCAAGGCCAATGCCCTGACCGACAACATGCGCCAGGGCCTGAACCTGACCCCGGCCCAGACCGAGAAAGTGCGCCAGATCAACCTGACCAGCGTGCGCAACGTGGAAACGGCCCGCCTTCAGTACCGCGCCGACGTGCGCAAGCTCAACGCCGTAGTGGACGACATCGGGCAGTCGCGGCTGGCGATGCTGAAGGACGTGCTGGCTCCGGACCAGTTTGCCAAGTACCAGCGCAAGCGGGAGGAGAAAATGGGTGTGCCCAACGCCACCGGCGCCCAGGGCAACGCCGCCCCCGGCCTGCCCAGCCGCGACGAGTAAGCCTCCCGAAATTTGAAAAAAGCGGGGCCGCCTTTGAGGGTGGCCCCGCTTTTTTTTGTGCGCTAAACGCAGCAGCAGGCCAACAAAACCGGCCTGGCGGAAGTTGTAGGGGCTTTGAGCGTCGGGGGCGAGGCTCCGATTTTACCAACAAGAGAGCTTACATGCAGCTTCACCTAGACAGCCTGATTTTCGATTTGGACGGCACCCTCTGGGACGCCACCGCCACCGTCGCCGAGGGCTTCCACCGGGCCCGGCAGCGGGTCGAGTACGTGACGCACGACGTGACCCTGGACCAGGTGCGGGCCGTGACCGGGCAGCCCTACCCGGTGGTGTACGAGCGGCTGTTTCCGGAGCTGAGCCCGGCGCAGCGGGAGGAATTCCGCCATATCTGCGCCGTGGAGGAGCTGCGCAGTGCCCGGGAGCGGGGCGGCGTGCCGTATCCGGTGCTGCGCGAGACGCTGGAGTATCTGCGGGGCAAGTACCGGCTCTTTATCGTCAGCAACTGCCAGACGGGGTACATTGAAGCGTTTCTGGACCACACCCAGACGGGCGAGTTGTTTGAAGGGCACCAGTGCTTCGGGACCAAAAACCTGCCCAAGGCCGATAATATCCGGGAAATTGTGGAGCAGTTTGGCCTGCAACAGCCGGCCTACGTGGGCGACACCGAGGGTGACCACAGCGCCTGCCGGGCCAACGGGCTGCCCTTCCTCTTTGCCGCCTACGGTTTCGGCACGGCCCCCGACTACGAGGCCCGACTCGACACCTTTGGCGACTTACGGCAGCTACTGTAGCGGGCCGTGGATTGGGGCAAAGGAGGTTCGCGGCGGGCGAATCGGGTTTCGTTTTGCTCGAATGCCGTTTTCGATTCCTCGAATCGGGGTTTGCCTGGCTCCACTGGTGGTTCGGGTCTCTCGAATCGAGTTTCGCTCGGCTCCACTGGTGTTTTGCTTCCCTCGAAGGGTGTTTTGCCTGGCTCCACGAGGGTTTTGCCTAGCTCGAAGGGTGTTTTGCTTCCCTCGAATGGTGTTTCGGGTTGCTCGAATGCAGGTGTGCCGATACAGAGGTAGCCGCTAGACGGGCTTGAAGGTTTCCCAGCCCAGCTTGAGGATGATGCCGCAGACGACGACCAGGAACAGCACCCGCACGAAGCCCACGCCCTGCTTGAGGGCCATGCGGGCCCCGAGCGTGGAGCCCAGCATGTTGCAGGCGGCCATGGGTAGGGCAATGTGCCAAATGATGTGGCCGGTGTAGGCGAAGTAGGCCAGGCTGGTCAGGTTGGTGGCCACGTTGACCATCTTGGAGGAAGCCGAGGCGCTCAGGAAGTCGTAGCCGAACAGGCCTACGAAGGCGAAGAGCAGGAAGCTGCCGGTGCCGGGCCCGAAAAACCCGTCGTAGAAGCCGATGACCAGGCCAATGGCTACGCCGTAGAGCGGCTCCTTGCGCTCGGGCAGGCGGGGGGCGTGAATGGCGCCGAAATCTTTGCGCCAGAAGGTGTAGATGGCAATGACGACCAGCAGGCCCAGCACCAACGGGCGCAGCAGCTCACTGGGCAAGAGACTCACCAGGCGGGCCCCCAGAAACGAGAAGACGCCGGCCGTGACGGCGGCCGCGCCCACGGCCCGCCAGCGGATGGGCACCTGCCCCATGTAGCGGCGCAGGGCGGCGGCCGTGCCGGCAATGGACGACACCTTGCCCGTGCCCAGGATGGTGGGCACCGGCACGCCCTGCAGCAGCAGCAGCATGGCGGGCAGCTGAATCAGGCCGCCGCCACCCACGATGGAATCAATAAAACCGGCCAGAAAAGCAAAGGCGCAGAGCAGCGCCAGCGTCGCGTCGAGAAAGTCCATAAGCGGGGGCAAAGATACGGGCGCACTTTTCTTGCGGGCCTGCGTACAGGGGTATTTTCAGGGCAACAAGGCCCGATTTTCGGGGTTTTGGGCAACCTCAACCACGGAAAGTTCGGACCGCGCGGCCGTTTCTACCGTACCTTCGGGCCATGACCGAAAATCTGACCCAGCGCAGCAAGATGCTTACGCTGGCTGGGGTGCTGCTCGCCCTGTTTTTGAGCTCCCTCGACCAAACCATCGTCTCGACGGCCCTGCCCCGCATCGTGGCCGACTTGCACGGCTTCGACCGGTTTGCCTGGGTGGCCACGGCCTACCTGGTGGCCAGCACGGCCCTGGTGCCGGTGTATGGCAAGCTGGCCGACATGTACTCGCGCCGCAACATCGAGGTCACCGCCATCCTGATTTTTTTGACTGGCTCGGCCCTCTGCGGGCTGGCCGGCGAGTTTGGAACCCTGCCCCTGCTCGGCGACGGAATGAGTCAGCTCATCATCTTCCGGGCGTTGCAGGGCCTGGGCGGGGCCGGGCTCTTGGCCATGGCCTTTATCATCATTGCCGATTTATTTCCGCCCGCCGAGCGGGGCAAGTACCAGGGCTTCGTGGGGGCCACCTTCGGGACGGCCTCGGTGCTGGGCCCGTTTCTGGGCGGCCTGCTCACCGACCACGGCTCGGGCCTGCTGCCGGGCATTGCGGGCTGGCGCCTGGTGTTTTACGTGAATCTGCCGCTGGGCCTGGTGGCGCTCTGGTTTATTCTTTCCCGCATGCCGCGGCTCAAGCCCCGGGGCGAGAAAAAGCCGCTGGATTACCTCTCGGCCCTGCTACTCATCAGCAGCCTAGTGCCGCTGGTGCTGGGTTTGCAGCTCAACAAAGCTATATACGCCTGGACGTCGCCGCTCACGCTGGGCCTGCTGGGCGGGGCCGCGCTGGGCCTGCTGCTGTTCGTGTACCGGTCGTTGCACTCGGCCAACCCGATTCTGGACTTCACCCTGTTTCGCAACCCGGTGTTTCGCTCCGCCAACATTGCCCTGTTTCTGCTCGGCGGCGCGTTTCTGAGCATCGTCATTTTCGAGCCCCTGTTTATGGTCAACGTAGTGGGAGCCTCGGCCACCCAGGCCGGGGTGAGCCTGATTCCGCTGTCGATGGGCGTGGTGAGCGGCTCGATGCTGGCCGGGCAGATGGTGGCGCGCTTCGGCCACTACAAGCGCTGGATGCTGGGCGGCGGCCTGATTCTGATTACCGGACAAGCCCTGCTGGCCACGATGCCGGCCTCGGCTTCCTACGGTCAGGTGCTGCTCTACGTGCTGATTTGCGGGGTGGGCCTGGGGCCGAGCATGCCGCTGTATACCCTGGCCATTCAGAACGCCATTGAGCCCGGCTTTACCGGCCAAGCCACCTCGGCCTGCCAGTTTTTCCGGCAGATTGGCGGGGCCACGGCCGCGGCCCTGCTCGGCACCATCCTGACCCTGAGTCTGGCCCAAACCCTGCCCCCAACTACTGCCCCGACTGCCGCGGCTCCGCTGGCGGCCAGCGTGGAAACTGCCCCGGTGGTGGCTCACGCGGCCCCGGCCCCGCCCACGCCGGAAGTGCGCGCCGCCTTTGCCCACGGCATTTCCCGGGTGTATTTCTGCACGCTCTGCCTGGTGCTCTGCGGCTGGCTGGCCACGTTCTTCATTCCGGAGCTGCCGTTGCGCACGTCCAACGCCTGCAAGCCCGCCGCCGCGCCGGTGCTGGTGGGGGCCAAGTAGCCTGGGAGGCCAAGTCTGCGGAAACTACTGACCTCGAATCTGGTTTTATAGGCTGCTGAATTGCCGGCTGGCTCTGACTTTGGGGCCGGCGGCTTTTTCCTTCTGACTATGAACCACCAACCTCTTCGCCTCAGTGTGCTGGACCAGTCGCCGGTGCGGCAGGGCGGCACGGCCCGGCAAGCCATCCTCGAAACCGTGGAGCTGGCCCAGCTGGCCGACCGTCTGGGCTACACCCGCTACTGGGTTTCGGAGCACCATAACACGGCCACCCTGGCCGGCTCCACGCCCGAAGTGCTGCTGGCCCACCTAGGCGGCGTCACGCGGCGCATCCGCCTGGGCTCGGGCGGCGTGATGCTGCCCCACTACAGTGCCCTGAAGGTGGCCGAAAACTTCCGGATGCTCGAAACCCTGTTTCCCGGCCGCATCGACCTGGGCGTGGGCCGGGCCCCGGGCTCCGACCGGCTCACGGCCTCGGTGCTGAACCCGGCGAATAACTTCGCCGAAAACGACTTCATCGAGCAGCTCATGGATTTGAGCCGCTACCTGACCGACGCCGACGAGCCCGGCTCCATTCAGGAGAAGGTGAAAGCCTCGCCCCGCGCCGAAACCGTGCCCGAGCCCTGGATTCTGAGCTCCAGCGGGCAGAGTGGGCTGTTTGCTGCTTACCTGGGCATGGCGTTTTCCTTCGCCCATTTCATTAACCCCACCGGCGGCCCGCAGATGGTGAAAATGTACCAGGACCGGTTCAAACCCTCCGTGCATCTGCAGCAACCGTTGGCCAACGTGGCCGTTTTTGTACTCTGCGCCGATACCGAGGAAAAAGCCCGGCAGCTGCACGAGTCGCTGGCCCTGCAGATGCTGCGACTGGAGCGCGGGGAGCGGCAGCCGATGGGGCCCTACGAAGAAATTAAAGATTACCAATATTCGGCCGCCGAACTGGAACGCATGGCCTACCACCGGCAGCGCATCATCAGCGGCACGCCCGCCCGGCTTAAGGATCAGCTAACCGACCTGGCTCGGCAGTATGGCGTGGGGGAAGTTGTGGCCGTGACCATCACCTACGACTTTGCCGACCGGCTCCGCTCCTACCAGCTGCTGGCCGAGGCATTTGCACTTACCCCGGCTGAGTTCGTGGCGGCTAGTGTGTAGCGGCTCGCCCCGATTCCCCGCAAAATTATATACGGCACCGGGTGTACACATCCGGTGCTTTTTTGTATTTTTGCCGACCCTATTGTACTCTGTTTTGCCCTAACTCGATGAAAAAGAGTTTTTTCCTGCTCGCCCTGCTGGTGAGCCTGGCCTCAGCCGCCGTTGCCCAAACCGCTAGCAAAGAGCTATACACGGCTGTCGTCAAGAATAAACCCGCGGACGCCGAAGCCCTGCTCAAGGCCGGCGCCGACGCCAATGCGTCCATCGAGCTGGTCCCCGGATTTCCCACCACGTTTCTGATTACGGCCGCCGGCCATGGTGATCTGGACCTGGTAAAGGCGCTGGTAAAGTACAAGGCCCAGGTGAATAAGGCCGACGCCTTTAAGGGTACGGCCCTGATGGCCGCCGCCGGCAAAGGCAAAAAGGACATTGTAGAATTCCTGCTGGCCAGCGGTGCCGACGCCAAAGCCAAGGACGACGACGGTAAAGATGCCCTGGCCCACGCCAAGGAAAGCGGCAACAAGGAAGTTATTGCCCTGATTGAGCAGAAAATGATGTAAGCCCCGGCTGCGGCCCGGCTCATCGGCTACCTTTTTTTGCCCCGCACTGGCCTCTGCTACGCAGGAGCTGGTGCGGGGCAAAGTCGTTTTGCGGGCCTTTCTTTGCCGACCCCAACGCCCTAGCGTTGCGTACAAGCGCCTATGTCATCCAGTAACTCCACCACCTCGACTCCCTCTGCGGCGGCTCCTCCGGCCCCCGGCCTGCTTGCCCGCCTCGGCCTCGACTGGTTTTTGGGCGCCCTGCTCCTGGCCGTGGGGGCCGCTTACCTGGCGCCGGGCATCGGCAGTAAAAGCAGCCCCGTGCCTTGGTCGGCGCTGACGACCGGGGGTGTGGCCGTCATTTTCTTCTTCTACGGCCTGCGGCTGAGTGCCGACAAGCTCAAGGCCGGTATGCGCAACTGGCGCCTGCACCTGGTTACGCAAAGCGCCACTTTCGTGCTGTTTCCGCTGCTGGCACTGGCCGTGCGGCCCTTGTTTACGGGGCCCAAGGGCGAGGCGCTCTGGGCCAGCATCTTCTTTCTGACCACGCTACCCTCCACCGTGTCCACGTCGGTTGTTATGGTTTCCATTGCCCAGGGCAATCTGCCGGCCGCCATTTTTAACGCCAGCATTTCCAGCCTGCTCGGTATTCTGCTCACGCCGGTGTGGGTAAATATGGTGCTGCACACCGGGGCGGCTCAGGTAGGGCTGGGCGGTATGGTGGCCAGCCTGGGCGGGCAGGTGGTGGCCCCGGTAGCGCTGGGGATACTGCTCAACGCCCGGTTCGGGGCCTGGGCCGAGGCACACAAGCAGCAGCTGCGCGTTTTCGACCAGCTCATCATCCTGGTGCTGGTCTACACGTCGTTTTGCGAGTCGTTTGCCGAAAACCTGTTCCGCGACTACCGCGCCACCGATATTCTGGCCTTGGCCGCCGGCATGGTGGCCCTGTTCCTGCTTATTTTCGGCCTGATTACGGGCGTCAGCCGCCTGCTCGGTTTCTCCGACGAGGACCGAATTACGGCCGTGTTCTGCGGCTCCAAAAAGTCGTTGGTGCACGGCACGGTGCTGGCCAAGGTGCTCTTTGCCCACTCCATTGCCCTGGGCACCCTGCTGCTCCCGCTGATGCTCTACCACGCCCTGCAAATCATCCTGGCCAGCGTCATTGCCCAGGCCACGGGGCGGCGCATGAAAGCCCAGGAGCCGGCCGCCCCAGTGGCCGTGCCACGCTAATACCCAGCAGGCCGGCCCCTAAACAGTCAGGCAGGTCCGAATTGCCTTGTAGCCCAGCAAAACCGGCCCTTTTCAGCAAACCATTTTTTAGCAGCCACCAAGCTGCTACGACTCATGCCCGGCGACTTACGGCGGCAGCCGGGGCAATGGCCCCCGACACAGCCGTAGCTACTCAGCCGGCAAGCTCAACCGCAGGCCCGGCACCAAGCTAAACTATAGTAATTGTCAGCCCCTTAGCAGTCTTGCACTTATCCCCGGGGCTGGGACTTTTTAATTATTTAACACAGCAAAAACTGCCTTTACGCCGTATAGAAGCCAGATTTATCTTCCAATCCGAATATATTTTCCATTAGTATGAACTATCAAATGGAAAATATGATTGTGCCCCTGAAAACATAACAACTTTCCTATGCTTACCGTGCAGTTGGCGAATGCTGGATTCTACGAAATTTCCTGGCCTACTCAAGTTATTGAAGGCACCACGTTTATCCGGCCCGGCGCCCGGGAATCGGTGCGGGTATTTCTGCCCCGCGACTCGTCGGAGGTGGAAGTATATGCCGGCGCGTTGAAAGATGGCCGGCTGGTGTACCAGGGGCCGGCCGAAACCGCCGCCCAGCTGGCCCTGCTCGGCAACCGCAGCAACTAGCCGCGGCCGCTACTACTCAACTCACAAAAAAGCTCCTGACAGCAACGTCAGGAGCTTTTTTGTGGCCGTCGACCGCGAGAATCTAGCCCAGCTTTTCCTGGAAGAAGGCCAGCGTCAGGGCCCAGGCCTCCTGGGCGGCAGCGGCGTTGTAGCTGGGCCGCTCGTCGCAGTGGAAGCCGTGCTCGGCGTAGGAAATGACGGTGTTGATGTAGGGCTTGCCGGCTGCGTCGAGGGCGGCGGTGACGGTGTCAATCTGAGCCTTGGGAATGTGGGTGTCCAGGCCGCCCCAGAAAAACAGGTGGGGCGCGTGCAGCTCCCCGGCCCGGCCGGCCAGATGGTGGGTGCCCCCGCCGTAGTACGACACGCCCGCCGAGAGCGGCAGCACGGCATTGGCTAAAAATGACACCCGTCCGCCCAGGCAAAACCCAATACTGCCGATTTTGCTAGTCACGCCGGCTTGGTCGCGCAGCCAGGCGTAGGCGGCCTGCAGGTCGGCGGTGAGGCCCTCGGCGGTAATAGCCTGGAAGTGGGGCGCGGCGCTGGGAAAGTCGGAATAGGGAATTTCGAGGCCGGCGGGGGCGCTGCGGTGAAACAGCTCGGGGGCAATAACCACGTAGCCAGCCTGGGCCAGCCGGTCGGCTACGTTGCGGATATGGCCGTTGACGCCGAAGGCTTCCTGGAGCAGCAGGATGCCCGGATGCGGGCCTTCGATGCTGGGCACGGCCGTGTAGGCGTTGAACTGGGTGTTGTCGTTGGCGGCAGTCAGGGTAACGGCGTTGGGGTAGCTCATGGGGGTCGGGAGTGTGGTTGGTTGTGGGGTAGGTAGCTGAGGTGCTAAAGCGGATGGTCAGGTAGTTTGTTTTTCGGCTGGACGTCCTCCTGGACAGCCCGCTGCTGGGTTCTTGTCGGGGCGGCCGTACCTTTAGGAGGTATTTCCCGGCCCCTCTTTTCTGCAGCAGCATGCTCCGAAGTCTACTCACTTTCCTGTTTATCCTCAGTATTTGCGTTACGTGTCTGGCCCAAACCAAAGCCAAAGAGCTGTTTGCGGCAATTCACGACAATAACGCCCAAAAGGTAGAGAAGCTCCTCGACGCCGGAGCCGACGCCAGCGCCGTTATGCAAATCGGCCCGGGCGCCCAGTTCAGCGCCCTGACCATGGCCATTAATACCAGCACGTTTCCCATCGTGAAGCTACTAGTGGAGCACAAGGCCCAGTTGGAATGGAAAGATTGGTTTAAGTCGACGGCCCTGATGTACGCGGCTGGCAAGGGCAACCGGGAAATGGTGGAGCTGCTGCTGGCTCACGGCGCCAATGTGCGGGCCGACGACGGGCAGGGCAACACGGTGCTGGTGGCGGCCCAGCAAAGCAAAAACCCCGAAGTCATTGCCCTCATTGAGGCCAAGCTGAAGCAGTAACCCCCTACCCGGCCCGCTTCCCGCTGGTTTCACTGCTCCCGCATGTGTAGCAGCCGTACAATCAGGCCGGTCCAGCCGGTTTGGTGGTTGGCGCCCATGCCCCGGCCATTGTCGCCGTGGAAGTACTCGTGAAAGAGCAGGTAGTCCCGGAAGTGGGGGTCGGTTTGCAGCTTCTCGTCGGGGCCGAAGGCGGGGCGGCGGCCCTGCTCGTCGCGCAGCAGCAGGCGGGTGAGGCGGCCGGCCAGGGCGGCGGCCACCTGCTGCAGGTCCAGAAACCGGCCCGAGCCCGTGGGGTATTCTACCTTGAACTTGCTGTCGTAGTAGAAGTGAAACCGCTGCAGGGACTCAATTATCAGGTAGTTAATCGGGAACCAGATGGGGCCGCGCCAGTTGGAGTTGCCCCCGAACATGCTCGTTTCGGCCTCGCCCGGCACGTACCCCACCGAGAAGTCGGCTTCCTCGGTGCTGAACACGTAGGGGTGCTCCAGGTGGTGGCGCGACATGGCCCGGATGCCGAATTCGGAGAGGAACTCCGTCTCGTCGAGCATGCGGCCCAGTAGCTGCTTGAGGCGGGAGCGGCGCAACAGGCCCAGCAGGTGGCGGGCCCCCTTGCCGGGCTCTTCCCAGCGGCTGACCAGCTTGGCCAGGTGGGGCCGGTTTTCGAGCAGCCAGGTGGCCCGAGCCGTGAATTCGGGCATTTTACGCAGCAGCGCCTCGTCAATGACTTCCACGGCAAACAGCGGAATCAGGCCCACGATGGAGCGTACCTTGAGCTTGGTGCGCTCCTCGTCCGGGGTGTGGAGCACGTCGTAGTAGAAGCCATCCTCGTCGTCCCAGAGGTTAAAAAGTCCGTCGCCGCCCCGGGTCATGGCGTCGGCAATGTAGAGGAAGTGCTCGAAGAACTTGCCGGCCAGTTCCTGGTACACGGGGTTGGTTTCGGCCAGCTCCAGGGCCATGCGCATCATGTTCAGGGCAAACATGGCCATCCAGCTCGTGCCGTCGCTCTGCTCGATAAAGCCGCCGGTGGGCAGCGGGGCGCTTCTATCGAACACGCCGATGTTGTCCAGGCCCAGGAAGCCGCCCTCGAAGATGTTCCGCTCACTCTTGTCCTTGCGGTTTACCCACCAGGTAAAGTTCAGGGCCAGCTTATGAAACACGGCTTCCAGAAAGGCCCGGTCGCCGTGGCCGCCCTGCAGCTTTTTGTCCATCTTGTACACCCGCCAGGTGGCCCAGGCGTGCACTGGCGGGTTCACGTCGGAGAGGTTCCACTCGTAGGCCGGCAGCTGCCCGTTGGGGTGCATGTACCAGTCCTTGGTGAGCAGGCGCAGCTGGTCCTTGGCAAAGCCGGCATCAACCATGGCCAAGGGGATGCAGTGGAAAGCCAAATCCCAGGCCGCGTACCAGGGGTACTCCCACTTGTCGGGCATGGAGATGATGTCGGCGTTGTGCAAATGGCGCCAGCGGTGGTTGCGGCCTTTGTCGCGCTCCACGGGCGGAGTCAGCACGGCCGGGTCACCGTCGAGCCACTGGGTCACGTCGTAGTAGTAGAACTGCTTGCTCCAGAGCATGCCGGCAAAGGCCTGGCGCTGCACGTTGCGCACGTCCGGGTCGGGCGGCAGAGCTTCCTGGATACAGTCGTAGAACTCGTCGGCCTCCCGCTGCCGGGCGGCAAAAAGCGCCGCGAAGTCGGCAAACGGGGCCGCGTGCACTGCCTGGCTCAGGCGCAGCCGCACCGTGGCCGACTGGCCCGGCTCCACCAGCAGCTCGTAGCGGGCCGCCACCTTGGTGCCTTGCTGCTCGGTGTTGATGGCCGCCGCGTCGCCGTCCACCACGTAGTCGTTGATGCCATCCTTGAAGTGGCGGCCCTCGGCGGGCAAGTCGTAGAGGCGGGCCCCGTTGGTTTCGTTTTCGCAGAAGAGCAGCGCCGGGGCCTGGTCGCAGTAGAGGTGGTAGCGGCCCAGCAGCGGGTGCTCGGCTTCCACGGTACCGGGCGCAGTTTCGCGCAGCACGGGCCGGGCCGGGTCATAGCCCCAGCTCCAGGTATTGCGAAACCAGAGCTGGGGCAGCACCGTCAGCGGGGCCGGCTTGGGGCCGCGGTTGTGCACCGTGAGCTGCACCAGCACGTCGTCGGGCCCGGCCTTGGCGTACTCAATAAACACGTCGAAGTAGCGGTTTTTCTGGAAGATGCCGGTGTCGAGCAGCTCGTATTCGGGCTGCTGCCGGCTGCGCTTGGCATTTTCCTTGACCAGCTTCACGTACGGAAACTTCTGCTGCGGATACTTATACAGCATCTTCATGTAGGAGTGCGTCGGCGTGCTGTCGAGGTAGTAATAGAGCTCCTTCACGTCCTCGCCATGGTTGCCCTGCCCGTTGGTCAGCCCGTAGAGGCGCTCCTTCAGAATCCGGTCCTGCCCGTTCCAGAGGCCCACCGCAAAGCACAGCAGCTGCTGGTCGTCGGAAATGCCCCCGATGCCCTCCTCGCCCCAGCGGTAGGCCTTGCTGCGGGCCATTTCGTGGCTGATGTAGTCCCAGGCGTTGCCGTCGGCACTGTAGTCTTCGCGCACCGTACCCCACTGGCGCTCGGTCAGGTAGGGTCCAAACTTCTTCCAGGCGGCGGTGCGCGCGTTATGTTCAGCTAAGCGTAGTTGTTCCTGCGTCATACTCTCGTGTGGGGGCCTCCTCAATATACACCCGGCCGCCGTACTGGCGCCGCCGTGGTGGGCCAGGCCCCGGGCCATCCGGCGGGAAAGCCGGTCGAATGAAGTTCTGCCGTACTCCATTTTCCGGGCCCGGGTTGCTACGGCGCAGGTTGGGGGCCTCTTGCACTACGCAACTACAACAGTGGAATCCAGGCGTAACAACGTGCCTAAAACAAGACTGCCCAGCCGTATATGGCTGGGCAGTCGAGCAGAACTAAGCGTGATAGTAGCGGCGCTAGTACTTCACGATTTTGGTGCGGTACGTTTGCTTGCCACTCTGGGTCTGGAGTAGGTAGACCCCCGCCTTACACGCTGTTAGGTCGATAGTGGCGTGCTCGGCCGAGAGCGTGCCCTGCTGCACGGTGGCCCCCAGCAGGTTGGTCAGCGTGTAGGGCACGGGGGCGGCACCCAGCGCAGTCGGTACGCTCACTTCTACCCGGCCCGTCGTGGGGTTGGGCGCTACGGTCAGCTGCTGGGCCGGCCCCGTGGCCGATTCGGTAGCCAGCGGAGCTTTTGCGTTGCGGTGCAGGGTGATGTCGTTACCTTCTATATCCCAGTCATCATACGAATCCAGCCGCTGGCACGGCTCCCAGGTAAAGTAGCGCAGATGGTTGTCGCGCCCGCAGTAGTAGGCCGTCAGGTTGCCCGTGCTGATTAGCGAAGAATGTCCGGCCATGGTATTGTCGAAAGACAGAAACTCACCCGTGTTCCAGTAGCCATCGAGCCAGGTATGATTCCAACCGTTGGCATCCTGATAGAAGCCCTGAATGCGGCCATCGTAGCCCAGATAAGTCACGCGCAAGCCGTCCGAACTTACGTCGAGTCCACCGTGGGCTTTTTGGGCCTGCACATTGCCGGTGCTGGCGGGAAAGAAGCTGTGGTCCCAGCCACTGGTAGCATTGTTGTAAGCAAACTGGTGGACTGCATTATCCTCCTGGCCAATGTAGTACACCGTACTACCGTTAATAGCCATTGATTTCGGCTCCCCGGAAATGGTATACGCCGTCGTCGACCAGTTCGCGTCCACGAAGGCGTGGTAGTACGTTCCGTTCCAGCGGTAGTAGTACTGAATCCGGTTGTCGGCGCCCCGGTAAAAGATGGAGCCAGAGCCTTGCTCAATCGTCAGGTTACCGTTTACGTAAGCAAAGCCACCCTCCGTATTGGTAATCGTGCTAACCTGCCAGGGGTTGCTGACCGCCCCATTGGCGTAGCAGTAATGCAGCTGGTTATCGGCTCCGACGTACACAATGCAGTTGTCTGACGTCCGCACGCCAATGGAGCCGGCAGTAGTAGAAACGGCCGGGGCCGAGGTGGTCGTAATCCAGATATGCTGCCAGCTTCCGTCGTAATAATAGGCCTGCACCGTGTTGTTGCTGCCCTTATAGACCACGTAGTTCAGACCCGGCAGGTACGTTACATCCCCTAGCACGTCGCCGTTGGTCACGCTGGGCAGCTGACTTACGTTCCACGTGTTGCCGGTACGAGCGGACACGTAGAGCTTATTATCGGTGCCGCGGTAGAAGACCTGATTGGCATTGCCCGGATTGACTGCAATCGAAGCCGGGGCCGAGTTCAGGTTGGCAATACCTGGCCGAGCCTGCGTGTTAGGTTCGATACCAGTCACGCTCACGTCATGGTTTATAAACTCATTGGCTGTCTTATAGGAGCCAATTGTAGCTAACGAGTAGTCAATTACGCCGCTAGCGTTTTTGGGCTTGAGAACTCGCACGTAATCCACCTGCATTTCGGCATCGTCCTCCCCGCTCCACGCCCACATTTGCAAGGCAATGATGATGTCGTTGAAGAAGTTATTACCGGTTTTATCATGCCCGACGGTGGTCACCACGGACTTGGGCACCGTGCGGATTTCCCGGCCGTCGAGGAAAAAGGTGACTTCGTTTGGCGTCCATACCACCGTGTATTTGTGGAAACCGTCGCTGAGCAGCGTGGAGTACTGGTACGGGGACCAAATTTTCACCCGCCCCCCCCCGTGGGGCCGCAAACCAGGATATTCCGTCAAATCCGTATTGCAAGCCCCCATGTCCTGGTGTTCGACCCGGTTGTCCATCACCCCGCAAAGCATCCCCGGGTGCGGGCCGGCATTGTCCGTGTTCAGCCCATCGAGCATTAGAATGTCGGTTGGGCAGGAGTTGAGCCAGAAAGTTGGCCAAGCATTTTGAGTCGGTAGTTTGATACTGGCCTCCCAGGCTCCGTACGCGTCCTGTTGCATCAAGCCCCCTTGTCCGTGTCGGCTGCGCAGCATGCCCGACCGGTAGCGGAGTAGGCGAGAACCGTGTTGCAGCTCTCTTAGGCTACCATCCGGATAGCGCCACCGCTTGGATTTGAGGTGCACTACCCCGTCGCCGGGCAGCGTCACCAGGGAAGGGTCCGTACCGTCGTACCACTCACTGCCCCAGCCATCATACATGTCACCGCTGGTGTTAGTGGTTTGCCAGAAAGCGGTGTTGAGCGTTGACGCATTGAATTGGTCTTCCGCTACCACTTTCCACACATTATTGTCAAAACTTAGCCGGCACTGGGCTTCGGCCCCCACGGTACTGATTCCGCCCAGCATAATAGCCAAGGGCAGACATTTCCTGAAGAAATGCTTCATAGATAAAAAAATAAAAGTGAGAAAAGCAGCGCCTTTGTGGCGTTGCGCAACACGTAAGATCAGGGCAGTTGCTACGATGCCGTGGTGCAGCGGCAAGTCCGGCGGGACATCGTCAGCAGTAGTTGCAGAAGGAGATACAACAGTATCCCCGGCGTGTATAAGGATTAGTGGGTGCAAGGTGAAGAATGGGCATCGCAATTCCTACGCCTCCGCCGCAGAGTAACAGTATCGTATCATCTGTACAGGCACTTCCCTTTCCACGCGGGCCGAGCTTCCTGCGGGCCCTACCCCAAGCTGGGCCGAATGGCGGGGGCTATTTTCGCCGTGGGTGGCCTTATTCGCCTGGCTTTGCTGCCGACGGCCCGGGCAGTGCGCCGCTGAAGCCCCGCCGGCCTCAGTCCGCGGCCGGGGGCGCCGGCAGCGGCACCCGAATCCGGACGTAGGTGCCGAACTTGGCCGACGAGCCCACGTCCACGCTGCCGCCCAGCAGCCGCACCCGGTCGTGGATGCCGCGCAAACCCAGGCCGGGCTTGGCCACCGGGTCCGTTACAAACCCGGCCCCGTTGTCTTCGGCCCGCAGCACCACGAAGCCCGGCATGGTTTCGAGCTCCAGACTGGCCTCGGTGGCACCCTGGGCGTGCTTCACAATGTTTTGCCCCAGCTCCTGAGCCATGCGGTACAGGGCCAGCTGCAGGGAGGTGGCCAGGGGCGGCACTTCCTCGTCGAGCACGATGTGGCACTGCATCCGCAGCTGGGGGCTGCTGAGCTGCCGGCAGATGTCCTGCAGGGCCACCTCCAGCCCAAACTCCCGGAGCACCGAGGGCACCAGCTCGTGCGACAGGGCCCGGGTTTGCTTGATGGCTTCGACCAACAGGTACTCAGCTTCCTGCCGGGCCTTCGGGCCCGGGGGCGGCAGGGCTAGGCCGCTGAGCTGGTCGAGGCGCAGCTTGGTGGCGTAGAGCACCTGCCCCACGCCGTTGTGCAGGGTTTCGGCCATGCGCCGCCGCTCGGCCTCCTGGGCGTCCAGCACGGCATCGAAGAGGCGCTGCTGCTGCTCCAGGCGCATGCGCAGGTTGTCGGCCTCCAGGCGCTGCACCTCGCTGATGTCCAGGTCCACGCCCAGCACCCGCAGGGGCTCCCCCTGCGCGTCGAGCATGGTCCGGGCCTTGATGCGCAGGGTTTTCTGCTGCCCGCCCACCCGAATGCGCAGGGTTTCTTCCAGCTTGGGCGCCCCCCGCAGCATCTGGCCCACCAGCCGCTCGGCCACCGCCACATCCTCGGCCACGGCCATTTCCCGGTAGATGTGGGGCTTCACGGCCGTGCCCTGGGGCAGCCCAAACAGCCCGTACATGCCCGCCGACCACCGGAACACGCCCGTCGTGAGCTCGTACTCCCAGCTGCCGAGCTGGGCCACGGCCTCCGACTGCTGCAACAGGGTCAGGTTTTTGCTCAGCTCCTGCTCTACTTCCTTGCGGCTGGTAATTTCGAAGGCCTGAATGAAGAACCCGTCGCCGAGCCGGGTGTAGGCCACGTCGAACCAGCCCCGCAGGTTGGGAAAGTCAAACTGCACCTCGTGGCGCTGCGGCTCCCCGGTTTCCATCACCTGCCGGATATGCTCCCAGGCCGGGTGCTCCTCGATGCCGGGCAGGGCCTGAGTGAGCCGGGGCGCCGGCTCATCCAGCGCCCCGGGGCCCGTCAGGGGGCCCGTCTGCATCGTGTCGACGAGGTAGTCGACCGGCCGGCCGGCTTCGTCCCGTACCGCCTGAAAGTACCAGATCAGGGTTTGCCCGCCCTTGAGCAGGGCCGTAAGCCAGGCATTGGCCTGCTCTAGCCGCTCCTCGGCCTGCTTCTGGGCCGTTATATCGAGGAAGGTCAGGATGAGCCCGCCCCCGTTTTTCACCGCCGACACGTCGAACCACCGGTCCTGGTAATGCTCGCCGGAATAGCGGCGCACGCCGCGCCAGGGGTGCCCGGTTTCCATTACCCGCACGTAGTCGTCGAAGAAGGTGTGGCGCACCCCCGGGAACAGCTCCAGCAGCCCGTGGCTGAGCAGCTCGGCCTCGGTTTTCTGGTTCAGCACCTCGGCCGCGTGGTTAGCCCCGCGCAAGATAAAGTCGGTGATGGGCCCGGCCGGCGCCGCGCGCTGGGCTTCCAGCAGGCAAATGGCCGCCGGGGAGCCGTCCAGCATCCGCTGAATGGTGCGGGTAGCGCGCCGGAGCCGGGTTTCGGCCGCCTCCCGCTCGGTCACGTCCTGCACCAGGCCCAGCAGCTTCACGGCCGTGCCGGCCTCGTCGCACACTACCTGCCCGTGGGCCTCCAGGGTGCGCAGCTGCCCGTCGGCCCGGTAGATGCGGCGCCGGTAGTGGTAGGGCGCGCACCCGGCCACGGCCCGGTTCAGGGCCTGCTGCACCACGTCCACATCCTCCGGCACCGAGCGGGTGTTGATGAAGTCCAGAGTAAAGGTGAACGACTGGGGCTTTTCCCCAAACAGCCGGTAGAGCCCGTCCGAGGCCTGCATCCGGCCCGTGGCCACTTCCACGTGGTAGCTGCCCGCCCCGGCCGCCTGCTCGGCCTCGCGCAGCAGGGTTTCGCTGGCCGCCTGCCGGGCCTGGGCTTCCACCACCGAGGTAATGTCGCGGGCAATTTCCAGCACCCGCAGCCCCTCGCCTTCCGGCTGCTCGAGCGCCATCCGGGAGTGGTAGTGCCGCTCGCCCCGGGGCGTGGGCAGGTGGTAATAGTAGTCCACCGGCCGGCCCGCGTGCAACGCCTGGCGCAGGTGCTCGGCGTAGGGCCCTTGCAGGCCGGCGGGCAGGCCCATTTCGGCCCAGGTCTGGCCCAGAAGCTCGGCCACGGGCCGGCCCAGCCGCTGCTCCAGGGCGGCATTGGCCCAGAGCAGGCGCAGGTCGGCATCCCAGCGCAGAATCAGGTCGGGCAGGTGGTCGGCCACCGCCTGGTACTGCCGGCGCTGGGTTACGGCCTGGGTCACGTCCTGCCAGAACACGAGCACCTGCCCCGCCCCGGGGGCCGTGCTCATCTCAATCCAGCGCTGGCAGTAGGGCAGCCAGAACGTGCCCCGCACGGGGTGGGGTGCCCGCTGGGCCTCGCCCAGGGCCTCGCCCAGCTCGGCCGGAAAGCCCGCCGGCAGCACCTGCTCCAGGGGCCGCCCCCGCAGCTCCGCTACCGTGCTGGCCAGCAGCTGGGCCGCCTCCGGGTTGACGAGCTGCAGCCGCCCCGCCCCGTCGAGGCCCAGCACGGCCCAGGGCATCGAGTCCAGCACCGGCCCGGCCCAGGTCGGGGAATAGGAAAAGCCCGGCGGGGGGGCAGCAGCAGCACGGTCATTCAGCATCGGCGCGGAGTAACGACTCCGCAGCAGAGCAGGGCCGGGTGAGAGCATCACCCTCCCAAAACCAGCAAGCTTGGTCCTGGAATATGGGGACAAAATATAGCCCTTACGCAATGAAGGTAAACAATTGCCCGCGCCACGACAAGCTCAACGGCCCCGCAACCAACCTAACGGGCCCTGCCTAAGGCAGGTACATCGGCGCCTCGCGCAGGGCGCACACGTCGGGCCAGCTCAGTTCCCCGGCCACGTAGCGCGCGTAGAGCCGCTGCACGTAGCCCGAGGCCCGCTTGTAGAGCGTCGGGTTCGTGGCCTGCATCTGCCGGAGTACGTAGGCCCGCTGCGCGGGGGTCTGGGCGCAGGGCCCATACTTCGAATCATAACCGGATGCCATAGTCTGGGATAGGGCCCTAAGGCCGTTACAAGGGTTTCAACAAAGGTCCGAACTTCCGCCCCGGCCCGCCTCCGCCCAACTACGGAATTTGCCCCGCCACAAACACGCAAAAGCCCTTGCGCGGCCCCGCGGCCCCACTCCGTATTCGTCTCCCTATCAGTTGGTAAGCTCCGCCGTTTGCCCTACCTTACTGCCCGTCGCTGCGCCTGCCTATCCTACCCCTTCCTATTGCTATAGTCCCCGGCCTTTTTTCCGTCAAAAGCCCCGGTTTCTTCCCTTCATTTTTACCCTTTTATCTTCTCTACTCATGGCTAAAGCCACCAATGCCCTCACCCAGGGTCTGTCCGGTAAAGTATCGGGCCTCGTATTCCGCCGCAACGCCAACGGCACCGTCAGCGTCGGCGACGCCCCCCGCCCCTCCTCCAAAGTGCCCACCGAAGAAGCCACCGCCCAGCGCCAGCGCTTCCAGCAGGCCGCCTTCTACGGCCGGGCCATGCAGCAGGACCCCGCCCTAAAAGCGGCCTACGAAACCGGCGTCGACGGCACCACCACCAGCAGCTACGTAGTAGCCGTGGCCGACTACCTCAGCGCCCCCAGCATCCGCCACGTCGACTTCACCGCCTACTACGGCAAGGCCGGCGACGTTATCCTGGTGCAGGCCACCGACAACTTCGCCGTCACCGAGGTGCGGGTCCGCATCCAGAATCCCGACGGCTCCCTGGTCGAAGAAGGCCCCGCCCAGCCCGAGCCCGATGGCTATACTTTCCGGTTTACGGCCAAGGTAAATAACACGGCCCTCGACGGCGACAAAATTACGGTCATCGTTGCCGACCGCCCCGGCAACCGGACGGTGCAGGAAGCCAAACTCTAACCCCGGCCTCGCGGTAAGATCCTATTTTATTTTTTGGGACCCTGCGCTCTTGTTGGGACCTTCTAGCCATCTCCCCGCCATCTTCCCCGGCCGAGGCCCCGGCAAAATACTATTTCACTTTACGCTTCAGCCCTTGCCCCTGCCCGGGGGCAAGGGCTTTTTTGCGGCCCCTATTGCAGCCTTCCCGCCGGTTTGCCGTCCTGCTTATTCCGGCCGGTAGCTGCGCTTTAGGCTCCACGGCAAATCCCGGGCGCCCGAAATTCGTATTCCCCAGATGCTACCTTGCCGGGCGGGCTAGTGCCGCCCCGCTTCTATCCGCTCGTAATGTCCGCATCCGCTACGCCTTCCCCAGCTTTACCCGCCTGGCTGCCCCCCGATGAACTGCTGCGCCTCGTGGTGGATATGTCCGTCACCGGCCTGATTTTCTATACGCCCATCTACGACCCGGCCGACGGCACTACCATCGTCGACTTCCGCTTCGAGCTGCTCAATGCCGCCGCCCAGCGCATGATGCGCATGCCCGAGCGCCCCACCCTCACCCACAACCAGCAGTGGCCCCACAGCAAGGAGCACGGCACCTTCGACTTCCACGTTGAGGCCTACCGCACCGACGAGCCCCGCGAGTATAAAGTCAACTACCAGGCCGACGGCTACGACAACTTCTACCACCTCGTGGCCCGCCGCGCCGGCCCGGGCCTGCTGGTCAGCTTCACCGACACCGCCGACCAGCCCCGCTCCCCCGTCGAAGTAGCCCTGCGCGAAAGCCAGGCCCGCGAGCAGGCCGCCCGCGCCGACGCCGAGGCCCAGCGCCAGCAGCTCCACCACCTGCTCATGCAGGCCCCCGCCAGCATTGCCAGCATGGAAGGCCCCGAGCTGGTCTTTACCCTGGTCAACCCCCTCTACCAGCAGCTCGTCGGCAGCCGGCAGCTGCTGGGCAAGCCCCTGCGCCAGGCCTGGCCCGAGCTCGAGGGCCAGGGCTTTCTGGAGCTGCTCGAAGGCGTGTACCGCACCGGCGAAACCTACTTCGGCAACGAGCAGGTGGCCTACATCGACCGCCAGAACACCGGCCGGCCCGAGGCCATCTACTTCAACTTCATCTACCAGGCCGCCCGCGACGCGGCCGGTACCATCACCGGCGTCTTCATCTTCGCCTACGACGTAACCGAGCAGGTCCTCAGCCGCCGCCGCGTCGAGGAGCAGGAGCAGCAGACCAATGTGCTCAACGAGGAGCTGGCCGCCACCAACGAGGAGCTCTACGCCTCCAACGAGGAAGTGCTGGCCAACAACGAGGAGCTGGTGCTGGCCCAGCAGGAGCTGCGCCTGCTCAACGCCGACCTGGAAACCCGCGTGGCCGCCCGCACCGCCGAGCTGCGCCTGGCCCAGCTCGAAGAGCAGCGCCAGCGGACCCGCCTGGAGCGGTTCTTTATGCAGGCCCCGGCCGCCATCTGCGTCCTCGACGGCCCCGAGCTGGTCTTTGAGCTCGTCAACCCCGCCTACCAGGCCCTGTTCCCGGGCCGGCCCCTGCTGGGCCGGCCCCTGCTCCAGAGCCTGCCCGAGCTGGCCGGCCACCACGTCTTCCGCACCCTGCGGCAGGTATACCACACCGGCATCACCCACCAGGAAGACTCCCTGCTGGTGCCCATTGCCCGCACCCCCGACGGGCCGCTGGAAGACCGCTACTTCAACTACATCTACCAGGCCCGCTTCGACGAGCACGGCCGCATCGACGGGGTCTTGGTCTTCGCCTTCGAAGTCACCGAGCAGGTGCTGGCCCGCCAGGCCAGCGAGGCCGGCCGCCGCCGCCTGCGCCTGCTCACCGACGCTCTGCCCGTGCTCATCGGCTACGTGGATCAGCAGCAGCGCTACCAGTTTGCCAACCAGGCCTACCAGGCCTGGTTTAACCAGGACCCGGCCGCCCTGCTCGACCGGCCCGTGGAAGACGTCGTGGGCCCCACGGCCTACGCTGGCGTGCGGCCCTACATCCAGCGGGCCCTGGCCGGGGAGCAGGTCGACTTCGACGCCCGCATGCCCTACCGCGCCGACTTCGTGCGCCACATCCACACCAGCTACGTGCCCGACGTGCAGGACGGGCAGGTGCTGGGCTTCTACAGCCTGGTTACCGACATCACCGACCAGGTGCGGGCCCGCGAGCAGGTGCAGGACCTCAACGAGGAGCTGGCCGCCATCAACGAGGAGCTGCAGGCTTCCAACGAGGAACTGCTCGAAACCAACCAGCAGCTCACCCGCAGCAACGTGGACCTGGACAACTTCATCTACACCGCCTCCCACGACCTGAAGGCGCCCATTTCCAACATCGAGGGCCTGCTCTACGCCCTGGGCGAGGAGCTGCCGGCCGAAGTCAGCCGCACCGGCAACGTGAGCCCCATCCTGAGCCGAATGCTGGACTCGGTGAACCGCTTCAAGCGCACCATCAGCCACCTCACGGAGGTGTCCAAGCTCCAGAAAGAGCACGCCCCGGCCACCGAGCCCGTCGACCTGGCCCTGGTCATCGACGACGTGCGCCTAGACCTGGAGCCCCTGCTGCGCGAAACCCACGCCGAGCTCGTGCTCGACGTGGCCGGCTGCCCGTCCATCCTGTTCCCGGAGAAGAACCTGCGCTCGGTGGTCTACAACCTGCTCAGCAATGCCCTCAAGTACCACGCCCCCGACCGGCCGCCCCGGGTGGAGCTGCGCTGCCACTCCGACGAGCAGTACATGGTCATGGAAGTGCGCGACAACGGGCTGGGCATCGAGGCGGCCCAGCTGCCCCGGCTCTTCGCCATGTTCCAGCGTTTCCACGACCATGTGGAGGGTTCCGGCATCGGGCTCTACATGGTCAAGAAGATGGTGGAAAACGCCGGGGGCCGCATCGAGGTTCGCAGCCAGCCGGGCCTGGGCACCACCTTCTCCGTTTACTTCAAACTCTATTCCATCCCCTCGGCCTAGCTCCTTATTGGCCGCCTCTACCCTGCCCCCATGTTCAAACTACCCTGCGTCCTGCTCGTGGACGACGACGATACAACCAACTACCTCAACCAGCTGCTCTTCAACCGCCTCGGCGTCGCCGAGACCCTGCTCGTGGCCCTCAACGGCCAGGACGCCCTCAACCAGTTGCAGGTTTGCGACACGCCCCAGGGCCCGCCCTTCCCCAGCCTGATTCTGCTCGATATGAAAATGCCCGTCATGGACGGCTTCGAGTTTCTGGAAGCCTACGTGCAGCTGCCGGCCGCGCAGCGCGAGTCGGTCCTGATTATGCTCACCACCTCGCTCAACCCCCAGGACGTGGTGCGCATGCAGGACTTGCCCATTACCGGCTTCCTGACCAAGCCCCTGACTAAGGATAAGATCTACGAAGTGCTGCACACCCATTTCGGCCACCCGCTGCCCGAGTAGCGGCGGAGTACCAGGCCGGTTGCGGGGACCGCCCGCGGACGGCTACCCCGGCGCCCAGCTCGGCTATACATACCCCTAGCAGGCCGCTAGGACCCTTTCATGAATTAAAATAAGATTAAAATACCTCGGCCGGGAAGCAACCATCCGGCAATTTTCCTCCGTAGTAGGCTCACGCTGGTCCCGCCCGGGCCGCTGCATTGCGGCGGTCCGGGGCCCGGAACTCAGCCGCTGTTTTTACCCAGCCTAGCCCGACGATGGAAGAAACCCGCAACAGCATTACCGATATCTGGGGCCCGCGCACGGGCTACGAAGGCCCGTGGCCCATCCGCGTCGACGAGCAGCTCACCGAGCCGGCCGAGAATTGGGTGCAGTCGGCCTGCGTGCTGTGCTCCAACGGCTGCGGCCTCGATATCGGGGTGAAGGACGGGCGCATCGTGGGAGTGCGGGGCCGGGCGCAGGACCGCGTCAACCACGGGCGGCTGGGCCCCAAGGGCCTGCACGGCTGGCAGGCCAACCACAGTCCCGACCGGCTGACGACGCCCCTGATCCGGCGCCACGGCCAGCTGCAGCCCGCCACCTGGGACGAGGCCATGAGTTTGATTGTCGATACATCCAAGCAGCTGATTCGGGAGCACACGGCCGGGGCCCTCGGCTTTTACACCTCCGGGCAGCTCTTTATCGAGGACTACTACACCCTGGGCGTGCTGGGCAAAGCCGGCCTGGGCACGCCCCACATGGACGGCAACACCCGCCTGTGCACGGCCACGGCGGCGGCGGCCCTGAAGATTTCCTTCGGCACCGACGGGCAGCCCGGCTCCTACACCGACCTGAACACGACCGAGGCCGTGCTGCTGGTGGGCCACAACATGGCTTCCCAGCAAACCGTGCTCTGGGCCCGCATCCTGGACCGCCTCGCCGGCCCCAACCCGCCCCAGCTGGTCGTCATTGATCCGCGCCGCACCTACACCGCCGAAAAGGCTACCGTGCACTTGGCCCCGCGGGTGGGCACCAACCTGGCCGTGCTCAACGGGCTGCTACACCTGCTGATTGAGCATGACTACCTCCACCACGAGTTTATTAAGGCCCATACCGTGGGCTATGCCGAGCTGCGCCAGACGGTGGAGAAGTGGACGCCCGAGCGGGTGGAAGCCCTCAGCGGGGTGCCGGCCGAGCAGCTGCTGGCCGCGGCCCTGATTATCGGCACGAGCAAAACCCTGGTTTCGACGGCTCTGCAGGGCGTGTACCAGTCGATGCAGGCCACGGCGGCGGCCGTGCAAATCAACAACATCCACCTGCTGCGGGGCCTGATTGGTTCCCCGGGCAACGCCATTCTGCAGATGAACGGGCAGCCCACCTCCCAGAACACCCGGGAGTGCGGAGCCGACGGCGACCTGCCCGGCTTCCGCAACTGGGGCAACCCGGCCCACATTCAGGAGCTGGCTACGCTCTGGAACGTGGACCCCGACAAGATTCCGCACTGGGCCCCGCCGACCCACGCCATGCAGATCTGGCGCTACTGCGAAACGGGCTCCATCAAGCTGCTCTGGATTCAGGCCACCAACCCGGCGGTAAGCATGCCCGAGCTGGCCCGCATCCGCCGGATTCTGCGGCAGAAAGACCTGCTGGTCGTCGTGCAGGACGCCTTTCTGACCGAAACCGCCCAGCTGGCCGACGTGGTGCTGCCCGCCGCGCTGTGGGGCGAGAAAACCGGCACCTTTACCAACACCGACCGGACGGTGCACCTTTCCTACAAGGCCATCGACCCGCCCGGCGAGGCCCGTGCCGACCTCGACATCTTCCTGGACTACGCCCGCCGCATGGATTTCCGGGACAAGGACGGGCAGCCCCTCATCAAGTGGAGCACTCCGGAAGAAGCCTTCGAGGCCTGGAAAGCCTGCAGCAAGGGCCGCCCCTGCGACTATTCGGGTCTGAGCTACGCCAAACTGACCGGCGGCTCGGGCATTCAGTGGCCCTGCAACGAGCAGTACCCCGACGGGGCCACCCACCTCTACACCGACCACGAGTTCAACACCCACGCCGACTACTGCGAAACCTACGGCTACGACCTGGTGACGGGCACCGAAAAGCAACCCGAAGAATACAAAGCCCAAGACCCCAAAGGCAAAGCCTTTCTCAAGGCCGCCGACTACGAGCCGCCCCACGAGGAGCCCGACGAGCAGTATCCGCTCTGGTTTACCACCGGCCGGGTGGTCTACCACTTCCACACCCGCACCAAAACCGGCCGCGCCAAGGCCCTGCACGAGGCCGCGCCCGAGGGCTTCGTGCAGCTCTCCGCGGAAGATGCGGCCTGCTACGGGATTCGGGAGGGCGACCTGGTGGAAGTAACCTCGCGCCGGGGCCAGGCCACCGAGCCGGCCCGCATCGGGGGCATCGAGCCGGGGCTGGTGTTCATGCCCTTCCACTACGGCTACTGGGACCAGGACCAGGACCCGCCCCGGGCGGCCAACGAACTGACTCTCACTGAGTGGGACCCGGTCAGTAAGCAGCCCCACTTTAAGTATGCCGCCGTCCGGATTCGCAAAGTCTAACCCCGCCCCCATGCACTTAGGAAACTATCTGGGCTTGCTCGAAAACAGCGAAAAGCAACTGGCCCGGGCCTTCGACAAAGTAAGCCGCCACCACCAGGACGAGCCCGACATCGAGCAGATGTGCCAGAAGCTCTCGGCCTGGTCGGTGCGGCACGGCGGGCAGCTGCAGCCGTTTCTGGTGCGCTACGCCGACAGCCGCAGTCCCGAGCCGGCGGCCATGGAAAAGGTGCTTTTCGGCCAGCCCCGGTCGGGCAGTCTGGCCCTGCTGCGCGACCTGCACGACTTGTGGCTGCTGACCAACGAGGTGAAGCTCTGCTGGGACATCATCGGCAACGCCGCCCTGGCCCTGCGCGACAAGGAGCTGGAAGCCACCTGCACCGCCTGCGAGGCCGAAACCAAGCGGCAGCTGGATTGGCTGCTGGGGCGCATCAAGCAAGCCGCGCCCCAGGCCCTGGTAGTAGCTGCCTGAGTAGGCTTACTACCCTGTATTCCAGCCTAAACTGGCCCCAAAACCAGAAAGCCGCAGCAAATTGCTGCGGCTTTTACAGTGGCTCTATTGGGCGGAGGCTTACCCCAATACGCCGTTGAGCAGCCCGGCCAGGCGGACTCCGGCCTGTAGCAGGCGGTCTTCCACGGTGGGCAGGTGGGCGGGCACGTATTTATAGTCGAAAGTGGCGCTTTTCTCGGTTTCGGCGTAGAGTTGCTGACTGATGGAGTACGATTCCCAGAGCCACTGCGTGATGCCGTCCTTCTGCCACTGTTGCACCTGCACCGGCGTGGGCTTGTCGAGCAGGGTGGCCAGTTCGGAGTAGGTCATGCCTTCGTAGTCGAGCAGGCCACTGTCCCAGAGGCTGTGCAGGTTGGTGTCCTTGCCCTGGTACTTCACGGTTATGGCGTTGCCGCCCTTGTCTTCGGCCCGGCTTACGTGCATGGGCTGGTGCACGTCGCCCACGATGTGAATGACGAACTTCAGGGCCACGACTTTCTGCTCCTTCGTAGCTTTGGCGTCTTTCAGGACGGCCAGGTTCTGATTCAGGGCCAGGTAAGCGTTGGGCTCCTGCATGGCCGTTACTACGCCGGTGTACTCGGCGAAGGGCAGGCCCAGGGCCGTATTGATAAAGTGCCAGGGCGCCGTGGCCGAGTACTCGGGCGAGTAGCGCACTTCGTCGGCCCAAGTGGTTACCAGCGGCAGCCGCTCGGCGCCCAGCAGCAGGGCTACCTGGTCCTTGGCCTTTTTGGACAAATGGTTTTCGGCAATCTTACCCACTACCCGGTGGCCCTGCACGCCCCAGGCCATCAGGCTCACGGGCAACAGGCTCAGGCAAAACAGGGCAACGCACTTTTTCAGCATATAATCAGGAAAAGAGAAAGACGACAAGGTCTGGGAGGAAGAAACGGGCCGGCCCCGAAACCACAAAAGTAGCACGAAAGCCAGAACTGCACCGGCCGCCGCCTCACATAAACATGTGTAAATCGGCCGCCCAGGCTGTCAATAACACCTAAAGCCCGCCGCAGTTGCACGGGCCGCCCCGGTCAGCCGCGGGTCCGGGCCTACTCCACGGTATAGGTCAGGGCCAGGTAGTACAGCCCGCCCACGCCGGGGCCACCCAGAAAGGAAGCGTAGTACTGGTTCAGCACGTTGGTAGCGCCCAGCTTGAGGCGCAGCTGCGGGGCGGGCACCACGTAGGTTAGCTGGGCATCGAGGCTGCCGTAGGCCGGCACTTCCCCGCTCACCAGGAACGTCTGGGAATAGTAGTGCTGCTGCCAGTGGTAGCTTACTCCAAAGCCAATATTGCTGTGGTTCAGGTGTTCGTGGCCCAGGCTCAGGTTGGCCATCCAGCGCGGGGTGTTGAAGCCGTCCTCCAGCCCGTCGCCCGACTCGGTGCGGGCCAACCGGGCGTAGGTGGCATTGGCGCCCAGCAATAGGCCGCCGGGTCGCTCGTAGCGCAGCCCCACCGAGCCGCCGTAGTTGTACACCCGGGTTTGGGCGTTGGTCCAGAGGCGGTAGCGGTTCTGGGTGGCCCGGATGCTGAGGTAAATGGCGGCCGAGTCGGGGTTCAGGGTTTTGGGCACGTAGGCTTCGACCTGGGCAATAAAGTCGCGGTAGGCATTGTAGTAGGCATCCACGTCGAGCAGCAGGCGGCCCCCGGGCAGCAGGGCCGCCTTGTAGCCCAGCTCCAAGGACCGGATTTGCTCGGGCCGCAGGTAGGTGTAGGGGTTGCGCTGCAAGCGGGCTTGGTTCTGCTCAATGGCCAAACTTTGCTTCTGGGCCGGGGTGAGCGTAGGGGAAGTATTGGCATTTACGCTGGCCGTTACGGCAGCATTAAAGGCATCGATGCTGCTGCGCAAATAGCTGTTCTCAAACACCCCGTCGGACATGACCCGCAGCCCGCCGATGCGCTTGACCTGCCCGCTGTTGACGTTGGAAAAAGCCTCGAACAAGCTCGGAAATCGGTAGCCGCTCTGGTAGCTCACCCGGAAGTTGTGGCGCTGGGTGGGCGAGTACCCGGCCGTAAAGCGCGGGTTGAAACGCACGTCGAAGTAGTCGTTCTTGTCGGCGCGCAGCGTGGCCGTGAGCCGCACCTTCTGCTGCCAGAGCCGCACACCGGCCTGCCCGAAGCCGCCGGTTTTGCCGTAGGTCAGCTTGTCGCGCAGGGGGTCCCGGCCCGGTTCGGGGTTGATGAAGTAGTTGCCGTCGGGCACGATGACGTAGGTGCGGTGGTCCAGGCCGGCCAGCACGTCCACGGCGGCGGGCAGCCAGTCCTGTCCGCCGCGGCGCAGGGCCTCGGCCACATTCACCTGGGCCTCGGCGTGCACCAGGCTGGCTTGCACCCGCAGGGCCGCGCCCTGGTCCCAGTTGTTGATGTCCTGTAGCTCGCTGAGCTTCTGGCGAAAAAGTGCCGTGCCGGGCTGGTAGCGGCCCGCATCGGCCTGGGTGCGGCCGGCGGCGTGGGCCTGGGCCACGGTTTGGCCTCCAGCCAGGGCCTGGTCGTAGCCCCGCCCGTAGTCGTCAATCCAGACGTTGTCGGGCTTGTAGGTGCGGTCCAGATTTTCGGCGGCGGAGCGCAGGTTGTAGCTACGGCCGGTGTTTTCGCCCGTCACGTAGGCCCGGGCCTGCACCACGGGGCCTGTCAGCTGCAGGGCGTGCTGCTGCAAACGGTAGTCCTGGAGCCGAAACCGGTTGGAGCGCTGGTACACGTTGTCGAGCACGGCCAGGCGGTAGGTGTAGGCCAGCTCCGCACTACGGCCCAGCTTATAGTGCAGGGCCGCGTCGGCCTTGATGGTTTGCAGGCCGTAATCCACCACCTCCCGCTCGTCGTAGCCGGTGCGGGCCACCGAGTAGGTTTTGCCCCCCCGCCGGAACGTAATCCGGTCCGACGACTCGTTGCCGTAGCTATTGACCGGGTCCCGGGCGGGGTTGTCGGCGCCCAGTAGGCCGGTGGTGGCGTTGCCGGCGGCATTAAGCTCGGTCTGGTCGTTGGCAATCCAGTCGTAGCCCCGGCTGTAAGTGCCGTTGAGCTTCAGGGCCAGCCGGGGCCGCAGCACTTTGGCGTAGCGCACGCTGGTTTCGGAGTAGAGCTTAGCGCCTACCAGCGGGTCATTAACGTGGTTGAGCCCGGTTCTTTGCTGCGCGCTCAGCCCTTCGGAGGTAAAGGGGCTGCGGGTGCTGAAGTTGGCCAGCCCGTTGATGGCGTTGAGCCCGTAGAGCGCCGCCGCCGAACCCGGCACGATTTCCACGCTGCCAATATCCAAATCACTCGGCCCCAAAGCATTGCCGATGGGGCCGCCGATGTGGGGCGCCTGGTTGTCGATGCCATCCACGAGCTGCACGAAGCGCACGTTGGTCGTATTAGCAAAACCCCGGGCATTGAGCACTTTAAAACCCAGACTGGGCGTAATAACCTGCACGCCCTTCACGCCTTCCAGGGCGTCGAAAAACGTGGGCGCCGGCGTCAGGCGCAGGGCCCGGCCGCTGAGCTTCTCCACCGTCACCGGCGACTGCAGCAAGCTTTCCTCCACCCGGGAAGCGGCCACCACCACTTCACTCAGCTGCACCCGCCGCAGGGTGTCGGCCGCCGGGCGGCTGGCGGGCGGCGCGGTTTGCCCCCAGGCCAGGTTGCTCACGCCCGAAATTGCCAACAGGCCGAGGTAGCCGGCCCGCCCCTCAGGGCGCCACAGGGTAAAAAGCCGCATAAAGAGCAGTAAAGGATGAAACCAGGCGTTATATTTTCCCAAACATAACGCCTAATCCACCGAATGGTTTTCGGCCGCCGGGCGCTACTACAGCATCCGGGCCGTTTCGGTGGCCAGAAACGCCTGAAACCGGTCCTGCAGGGCCGCAAACTCCCGCATCATCTGCTGCCCGGCCTCGGTTACCACGGCCCCGCCGCCGCGCTTGCCGCCGGCCTGGGTGCTCACCAGCGGCTCCCGGGCCTGCTGGTTCATGGAGGCCACCAGGTCCCAGGCCCGCTTGTAGGACATCTGCATTTCCTGGGCCGCCTTGGAAATGGAGCCCAGGCGGTGAATCTTTTCCAGCAGCTCCAGCCGCCCGATGCCCATCATCCGGTCGGTGGGCCCTTCCAGCCACAGGCGGCCGTTCAGGCGAAACATCAATTCCGGGTGCAGCAGCTCTTTCATGGCCGCAATCTGCGGAATTTAGCCTAAAAACAGGGGCCCCGCCCGACCGTCGGTCAAGCGGGGCCGCGGGGTTGGGAAGCCCGGGATTCGGGGACTAGCCGGCCATAAACGTGCGCATGCTCAGGCCACCGTAGCTGACTTCCTCGAAGGTGTGGGTGATGTTCTCGTCCTTGTCGGCCAGGCCCAGGCTGTAGAGCACGGGCAGGTAATGGTCGGTGGTGGGCACCGCGAGCTGCCCGCTGCCCCCGGCCAGCTGTTGGTAGTTGACCAGGCTGGCAAAGTCGCGCTGGTCGATTTTGGCCTTCACCCATTCGTCAAACTCGGTGGCCCAGTCGTAGGGCGTCGCGTCGCCCATCATCAGCTTGGGCATGCTCTGGCGCAGGTTGTGCACGATGTTGCCGCTGCCGACGATAAGCACGCCCCGCTCCCGCAGAAACTGCAGCTGCCGGGCCAGGTCGAAGTGCTGCTGCATGGACTTGGTCACGTCGAGGCTGAGCTGAAACACGGGCACGTTGGCCTCGGGAAACAGGTGGTGCAGCACGGTCCAGGTGCCGTGGTCGAGGCCCCACTCGTCGGAACCGTGCACGTCGTGCACGTGCTCAATAATGGACTGGGCAAACGAGGGCGCCCCGGGGGCCGGGTACTGCATGGCAAACAGCTCCTGCGGAAAGCCGCCGAAGTCGTGGATGGTTTCGGGCCGGGCGTTGATGCCGGCAAACGTACCGCGGGTGAGCCAGTGGGCCGACACCACCAGAATGGCGTGGGGCATCTGCCGCTGCCGGATTTCCCGGCCCAGCTGCTTGAGGCGGCGGGTAAAAGGGTTGTCCTCCAGGGCGTTCATCGGAGAGCCGTGCCCAATAAAGAGCACGGGCATTTTCTCCGATTTGGGGAAGGAAGTGGCGGTTTTATGAATGTCGTGCAAGTTCATAGCGGAGGCAAAAGGAAGGATGGCCAGGGCTTTCAGAAAGGATAAGCGGTGCATCCGGCGCTTGTATAAGTACCTCCCAAAAGTACCGCTCCCACCACCCAGCCGCCTTGATGTAGGATAAGAAATGAATGTGCTGATGTGCTGATGCCTTGTGTCCTTGCGAAAAGGAACGACGAAGCCATCCGTCCTCTGAAATATACCAAGTGCTTATATGTGAAAAGCCTCTTGCTACCACGCGTAGCAAGGAACTGTCTGGTAAAAGAACGTTGGTCACTAGCAGAGGACGGATGGCTTCGCGCTGCTCGCAATGACACGAGTTTCTGCCTTAGCACATCAGCACATTCTCCACATTAGCACATTAACCAGTAGCACATTACCCCCCTACCTATGCCCAGCCAGCTCCTTACGGATGCGGCTCAACGACTCGGGCGTGACCCCGAGGTAAGCTGCAATCAGGCGCAGGGGCAGGCGCTGGGCCAGGGACGGGTAGGTGCGCAGAAAGTCCAGGTACCGCTCCTCGGCCGGGGCGCTGAGCGTGGCAATCAGGCGCTTCTGCATGGCCCGCACGCTGTTCTGCTGCAGGTCGTAGAAAAAGCCCTGAAATGCGGGGCCCAGCTGAGTGAGCTGCTGGTAAAACCCGGGGCCGAAGAGCAGCACCCGGGAATCTTCCAGGGCGTCGATGCTGAACAGGGCCGGCTCGTGGTGAAGCAGGCCGTGCTGGTCGGCCACCCACCAGTTTTCGGGCGCAAACTGCAGCACGTGCTCCTTGCCCTTTTTGTCGACCACGAAGCTGCGCAGGCAGCCCTGCACGACGAAAGCACCGTGGCGGCCTATTTCGCCCTGCCGCACCAGCACTTGCTGCCGGCCCAGCTCCCGGGGCTGCAGCTGGGCGGCCAGGACGGCAAACTGCTCGTCGGTCAGCAGGGGTAGCTTGGCTTGCAGATAGGTGCGCAGGTGGTCGAGCATACTTGTAAGGAGTGGAACGACAAATGACAGCGCAAGTTTACGTCGGCGGCCCGGCCCTACGCAGCCCGCCGCTAACTCCGCTGTTCTCAAGCAGCTAACTGCTTTTTCCTGATTTGTTCCCGGGTAGGGCGCCGGATTGGCGTAGCCCACCGGGTAGAATCATTCTAAAAAATCGATATTTTATTTGGATGGATTCTAAACAACCCCCATCTTTGCCTTAAGTTTAATCATTCTAAATAGCGTTATGCGTCGCCCCCTACTCCTGTCGATTCTGCTGCTCACCCTTCTTTTGCCAGCTACCAGCTGGGCCCAGGCGTTGGGTGGCTTGATTGTCGGGAAGCTGGTGGGTGCCGACGGGGCCCCGCTGGAAAACATTTCGGTGAGCCTGAAAAAAACCGGCACCGGCGTCAACACCGAAGCCAACGGTAGCTTCAAGCTCAAGGCCGAAGCCGGTACCCAACTGCTGCACATCAGCGGCCTGGGCTACGTAACCCAGGAAACGGCGGTGGAAGTAGTGGCTGGCAAAACCATTACGCTGCCGACCATTACGCTGCAAATCAACCAGCACGAGCTGTCGGAAGTAAAAATCACCGAGCAGCGCGGCCTCAACCAGCGGCCGGCCAGCGTCAGCAAGATGCCCATTGCCCCGCTGGATTTGCCCCAGGCCGCTGTTACCATCGACCGGCAAGTTCTTGAGCAACAGCAAGTATTGCACCTGAGCGACGCCCTGGTAAACGTGAGCGGCCTGTACGTGACCAGCACCACGGGCGGCGTGCAGGAAGAGCTTGGCAGCCGGGGCTTTGCCTACGGCAGCAGCAACACCTTTAAGAACGGCGTCCGGTTCAACAACGGCATCATGCCCGAAGCCAGCTCCCTGGAGCGCATGGAAGTGCTCAAGGGCAGTGCGGCCATTCTCTACGGCAACGTGGCGGCCGGCGGCGTGCTCAACCTGGTAACCAAAAAGCCTCAATTTGAACGGGGCGGCTCGGTAGGCCTGCGCGTGGGCTCCTTCGGCCTGTGGAAGCCCATCTTCGACGTGTACGGCGCCGTGGGCAAGAGCGACAAAGTGGCCTTCCGCCTGAACGGTACCTTCGAGAAAGCCAACAGCTTCCGCGACGAGGTGAAGTCGGACCGGGTGTACGTGAACCCCTCCCTGCTGTTTGAGCTGAGCCCCAAAACGACCCTGGTGCTGGAAGGCGACTACCTGCGCGACAACCGCACCCCCGACTTCGGCGTGGGCGCCATCAACTACGAAATCCAGCCTTCGCGCAGCCGCTTTTTGAACACGCCCGGCGCCAAAAACGCCACCCAGCAAACCAGCACCACCGCCACGCTGACCAGCCGCCTGAGCGACAAGTGGCAGGTGCGGGCCATTGCCGGCTTCCAGCGCTACGCCAACGAGCAGTTCAGTAGCTCCCGCCCCGCCGGCTCGGTGTTTAAGCCCGGCAAATTCTACGGCAACCAGCTGCGCAGCCTGCAGCGCAGCAACACCGCCGAAAACTACTACCTGGCCCAGTTCGACGTAACGGGCAGCTTCCGCACCGGCTTCCTGGGCCACACCCTGCTGCTGGGCGCCGACGCCGACCAGTACAACACCCGCCTGCTGGCTTATACCGCCCAGCCCTACGACTCCATCAACATCCTGGACCGCACCAAAGTGGTGACCCAGCCCCGCAATGCCGTGCGCGACTACAGCCAGCTCCCGCTGGTGACCCGCACGCTGGGCAACACCCGCCGCGCCGGTTTCTACGTGCAGGATTTGCTGAGCCTCTCGGAGAAAGTGAAAGTGCTGGCCGGCCTGCGCTGGAGCTACCAGGAAACGCCCAGCGACGTGTATACCTACACGCCCCCGACGGCCGCCGTGCAAACGGTAACCGTGCGCGAAAACCGCCGCTTCGACAGCGCCTTCTCGCCCCGCGTGGGCCTGGTCTACCAGCCCATCAAAACCACGGCCCTGTTTGCCTCCTACTCCAACTCCTTCACGCCCCAGGCCAACACCGTAACCGACAACCAGGGCAACGGCCTGCCGCCCTCCGTCATCGACCAGGTGGAAGTTGGCATCAAGAATGACCTGTTCAAAGGCGCCCTCTCGGCCAACGTCACGGCCTACCGCATCGTGAACAGCAACCAGGCCCAGGTGATTCAGCAGTACCTCAACAACGACGTGCGCCAGCCGAACCCGGCTTACAACTCGGCCTGGCCCAGCGCCCAGGAGCTGGCCGGCGAAGTAACCAGCAAAGGCGTGGAAGTCGACATTCAGAGCAAGCCTTACCTGGGCTGGACCTTCATCAGCGGCTACAGCTACAACAACACGGCCTACACCAAGAGCAACATCTACGAAAACGGCAGCCGCCTGCGCTACAACCCCGCCCACACGGCCAACCTGAGCGTGTTCTACAACTTCAACACCTCGTTCGGCGAAAATAAAATGCTGCGCGGCCTGAGCGCCGGCTTCACGACCTACTACGTGGGCGACAAGCTGGCCGGCCGCAACACCCGCACCACGGTGGCCAACGACGCCTTCCGCCTGATTTCCATCCCCGACTACGTGCAGTTCGACGCCTCCCTGGGCTACAGCTACGACCGGTTTTCGCTGCGGGTGAAGCTGGCCAACATCCTCAACGAGCTGAGCTACAACCTGCACGACGACAACAGCGTGAACCCCATTGCCCCCCGCAACTTTTCGGCCACGGCCAGCTACCGTTTGTAAGGTGAATTAACTTGAGTGAATAGGTGAACCAAGCCCGGAAGGTGCCAGCTGCAACTGGTTGCCTTCCGGGTTTGTTGCCGATAAACCCCTTGCCCCGATCTTTGTCTTTCCGACTCGACCGACCGTTTTATGAAAATCCTGTTTCGCAACATTCACCTCTACCTGAGCCTGGCCTCGGGCCTGATCATCGCCATTGTCTGCTTCACCGGCGGCGTGCTGGTTTTTGAAAAGGAGCTCGACCAGGCCTGGCACCCCGAGCGGTTCTTCGTGACGCCGCCCGCCCGCCAGCCGCGCCTGCCCCTGGCCCAGCTGCTCGACGGCGTGAAGGCCACCGACCCCAAGGCCAAAATCGGCGGGGTGAAAGTGTACGCCGACCCCGCCCGCACCGTGGAGATTAGCCTGGCCGGTGGGCCCGGCGGCCCGGGCGGCAAGCCCGAAGGCGGCCGGGAAGGCAAAGCCGAAGGTGGCAAGGCCCGCGCTGAGCAAGGTAGCGGTGCTGAGCACGGCCCCCGGGGCGAAAAAGGCAAGGGCGAGAAGGGCAAAGGCGGTGGTGGCGAAGGGGGCCGCGGCCCGGTGCTGTACGTAAATCCCTACACCGGCGCCATTATTGACAAGGTCAACTACCGCGACACGTTTTTCTTCACCATGATGGCCCTGCACCGCGGCATGGTGGGCGGCCCGGTGGGCAAGCTCGTGGTGGGCGTCAGCACCCTGCTCTTCCTCTTTATCATTGCTACCGGCATCGTGCTGTGGTGGCCCGCCACGCGCAACATCGTGAAGCAGCGCCTGACCATCAAGTGGGACGCCAGCTTCAAGCGCCTCAACCACGATTTGCACATCGTGCTGGGCTTCTACAGCGCCCTGTTCTTGTTCGTATTCGCCTTCACTGGCCTGGCCTGGTCGTTTGAGTGGTTCAACAACGGCATCTTCGCCGTGACCAATTCCGACCCCAAAGGCCCCGAGGCGCCCAAATCCACGCTGGTCCTCAACGGCGGCAAGCTCACGTTCGACCAGGCCTACACCGTGGCCCGGCAGCAGGTGCCCGGCGCGCTGTCGTACGCCATTTCCCTGCCCAAGGACTCCACCGAGGCCGTGCGGGTTAATACGACTTCCGCCAACGCGGCCTACGAAGGCGCCACCGACGAATTGTACCTCGACCAGTACTCCGGCCAGCCCCTGGGCAAACTGAACTTCGCCGACCGCAACCTGGGCCAGCGCGTGCGCCGCACTTTCAAGCCGGTCCACACCGGCGCCATCTTCGGCACCCCCTCGAAAATCGTAGCCGTGGTGGTGTGCTTGCTGGGCGTTACCTTCCCCGTGACGGGCGTAATTATGTGGCTTAACCGCCTGCGCAAGGCCAAGAAAAAGCAGCAGAAACAAGCCGCCGTGGCCGCCTAAGTCTTTTAGCGTGAAGAATTTCACGACCAGGCCCGGGCAACGCTGTTTGTCCGGGCCTGTTTGCTTTCCGGCCGGCCCCGCCCCAACCCATTAAGCAGCGCCCCGTACCTTCCCCGGCCGTTAGAAATCATAACGGCCGCAATTAATTCGGCCGCACAAAATGCGCCGCCCCTATATTTGGCAAAAAACGACGTAATGATGGTTTCTAAAATGGCCGGCAGCCTGATTGGCTCCGAGATTATCAAGATTGGGAACGAGGTCAACGACATGATTCGCAAGGGCGAGGAAATCTGCAACCTCACTATCGGCGACTTCGACCCTTCGATTTACCCCATCCCCGACGGCCTGCAAACGGAAATTGCCGCCGCCTACGCCGCCGGCCAAACCAACTACCCACCCGCCAACGGCATGGCCGACCTGCGCACGGCCGTGGCCGAATTCACGACCGAGCGGCTGGGCCTCACCTATTCCGTCAACGACATCCTGGTGGCCGGCGGCTCCCGCCCCCTCATCTACGCCACCTACCTGGCCCTGATTGACGCCGGCGACAAAGTGGTATTTCCGGTGCCCTCCTGGAACAACAACCACTACTGCCACCTCTCCGGCGCCGAGCCCATCATGGTCGAAACCTCGGTGGAAAACAACTTTATGCCCACCGCGGCCGAAGTAGCGCCCCACCTGAAGGGTGCCACCCTGCTGGCCCTCTGCTCCCCGCTGAACCCCACGGGCACCGTGTTTTCCCGGGAAGACCTGGAGGCCATCTGCGACCTGGTCATTGCCGAAAACAAGACCCGCAGCGCCGGCGAAAAGCCCTTGTACATCATGTACGACCAGATCTACTGGATGCTGACCTTTGGCGAGACGAAGCACTACGACCCGGTAAACCTGCGCCCCGAGCTGCGCGACTACGTCATCTACATCGACGGTATTTCCAAGTGCTTTGCCGCCACCGGCGTGCGGGTGGGCTACGCCTTCGGCCCCAGCAACGTGATTGACAAGATGAAGTCCATCCTGGGCCACGTGGGCGCCTGGGCCCCTAAGGCCGAGCAGGTGGCCACGGCCAAATACCTCAAGCAAGGCCCCGCCGTAGATGAGTTCCTGGCCGGTTTCAAGCAGAAGGTGCAGCGCAGCCTCGACGCGCTCTACAACGGCCTGCAGGACCTCAAACAGCAGGGCTACCCCGTTGATGCCGTCGTGCCCCAGGGCGCCATCTACCTCACGGCCCAGATCAACGCCCTAGGCAAAACCACGCCCGAAGGCAAGCTGCTGGCCACCAACAAGGATATTACTTTCTACCTCATTTCCCGGGCCCGCCTGGCCGTGGTGCCCTTCGGCGCCTTCGGCACCGACGAAACCTCGACCTGGTTCCGCATGTCGGTCGGTGGGGCCTCCCTGGAAAGCATGGAAGCCGCCCTGCCCCGCCTCAAGGAAGCCCTGGACGTGCTGCAGTAGAGACGCATAGTTGCGTCTGGTCCTTGACCAATAGTCGTGTGACGACGCTCCTACCGCCGCAGATGCGCGTCTTTGAAAATACTATGTACCAAACACGAGTTGGGGCAGGCCGCAAGGTTTGCCCCAACTTTTTGTGTAGCTCTTACCTATGAAAGCCTTTCTGTTTGATTTGAACGGTACGATGATTCACGACATGGATTATCATACCGATGCTTGGCACCACATGTTCAACCACGAGCTGGGTGGCCACTTTACCCGCGAAGAGGTGAAGCCCCAGATGTACGGCAAAAACCAGGAAGTCCTGGTGCGGATGTTCGGCCCCGACCGGTTTACGGCCGCCGAAATGGACGAGCTGGCCTTTCGCAAAGAACAGCGCTACCAGCAGGAATTCCGGCCCCACCTGGCCCTGCTGCCCGGCCTGCCCGAGTTTCTGGCGCGGGCCCACCAGCAAGGAATTCCAATGGCCATCGGCTCGGCCGCCATTCCCTTCAACATCGACTTCGTGCTCGACACGCTCGGCATCCGGCCCTACTTCCGGGCCATCGTCAGCGCCGACGACGTGACGCGCAGCAAGCCCCATCCCGAAACCTTCCTCAAAGCCGCCGGGCAGCTCGGCGTTCTTCCCTCCGACTGCCTCGTCTTCGAAGACGTGCCCAAAGGCGCCGAAGCCGCCCGCAATGCCGGCATGAAGGCCGTCATCCTCACCACCACCCACGAGCCGAGCGAGTTTGCCCACCTGCCCAACATCCTGCACTTCGCCCCCGACTTCCGGGACGAAGCCATAAAGAGCCTCCTCGACAACGCCTAAGGTCCGTTCGACGCCGTACTTCACCCGTACCACGCCGCTTCGAGGGCGTTCGAAGCCCTACTTCAGGCGTTCGACACCACACTTTAGGCGTTCGACGCCGCACTTCACCCGTACGACGCCGCACTTCACCCGTACGACACCGCACTTCAGGCGTTCGACACCGCACTTCACCCGTTCGACACCGTACTTCACCCGTACGAGGTAACCAGCACGACCACTGCCAACAAAAAAGCCTCCGCATTGTAGCAGGAGGCTTTTTTCATACCTGAATCCGGGCTTAGAACGGCGGGTCGTCGTTGCCGAAGTTGCTTTTCGGGAACGGCACGGGCCCCGGCCCCCCCTCGTTGATCTTGCTGCCCAGCCGGATGGTATTCGGCGCAAAACCGGGCTCGTCGTCGAAGGTGCTGGCCGGGAAGGCCCCGGTGTTGTACTCGGCGTCCATCCCAAAACCGCCCCCGTCGAGGTCGGCAAACTTGGTGAACTTACCAATAAACTTGAGCTGCACCGTTTCCAGGGAGCCGTTCCGGTGCTTGGCAATGATTACCTCGCCCGTGCCCTGGGTCGGGTTGCCCATTTCGTCCTCCGTAATCTTGTAGTACTCCGGGCGGTAGAGGAACACTACCATGTCGGCGTCCTGCTCGATAGAACCCGATTCGCGAAGGTCACTGAGCTGGGGCTTTTTGTCGCCGCCCCGGGTTTCCACCGAGCGCGAAAGCTGGGACAGGGCCAGCACCGGCACGTTGAGTTCCTTGGCAATACCCTTCAGAGCCCGCGAAATCGAGGCAATTTCCTGTTCGCGGTTGCCGGCGCCCTTGCCCCCATCCGAGTTACCCGTCATCAGCTGCAGGTAGTCGATGATGATCATCTGGATGTCGTGGTGGGCCTTGAGGCGGCGGCACTTCGTGCGCAATTCCCGGATACTCAGGCCCGGCGTGTCGTCGATGTAAATCGGGGCCGACGACAAGCCGGCAATCTTGTGGTTGAGCTGGGCCCACTCGTAGTCGGCCAGGTTGCCCTTCTTAATCTTTTCGGAGTCCAGCTCCGCCTCGGCCGAAATCAGACGATTCACGAGCTGAATCGAGGACATTTCCAGCGAGAAAATCGCCACTGCCTTCTTGTGGTCCACCGCCGCATTACGCATCGCCGATACTACGAAAGCCGTGTTGTGGGTCACCGTCATGTCCTGGAGCAGGAACAGGCGGTTGCCATCAATAGCAAAGCCGTAGTAGTCGTCTTCCTTATCGAGCTCGACCGAAACGCCGGTCATGCGCCAATCGACCTTGCTGGCCCAGGGCTGCGCCTTTTTCCGCTCGATACGCACCGGCACGCGGTTGATGTCGCCATAAATCCGTACCCGGAACACCTCACTCTCGTAGCCGATGCTGCTAATGGCGGCCCGCTTTTTCTTTAACGAGGTGCGGAAGCCCAGCGAGTCGGCCAGAAACTTAATTTGCCGGGCCAGACGGTGGTTTTTCTGGGTGATTTCGTAGCCGTTGCTCACCGGGTCCAGGTGGCCGTCGGAGTCAATAAGGCCTGCCAGCAGCCGCAAGCGGTTCTCGGTCGAGTTGCTCAAATACTGCTGGGGAATGTGCTTGTTGCCGAGCACCCCGAGCTGCCGCAGCTCATCTTGCAACGAATACTGCGCGATGCTGCCGCCCTGCCGGCCCCGCGTGATGCCGTAGCTGTTGCAGCGCCCTTCGACTACGCCCACCGTTACCTGCATATCCAACGCGTTGGCGTACTCGTGCAGATAGTCGATGATTTCCTGATCCTGCCCGGTAATGCGGCAGTTGTCGGACGAACCATCACCAAGCCACACGCCGAGGAAATACGGGTCAACCGTTACTTCCTGAGCAGCAAACTCCACGGGCACTTTGTAGCCCTTGTAGTTCGAGCGGAACTTCTCCGACTTGCTCAGCCAGTCCTTGACGGTGATGTTGAGCACGTCGCCGTGGCGGTGCGGGCCCTCAGTGCGGCTGCGCTTGAGCGAGAGAATGTGGCTTTCGTTGACGCGGTAGGCTTCGGCCTTGTTCTGACGCACCCAGTACATCCGCTCCCGTCCGCGGGCAATATTGAGCACCCGGCGCGGCGTGGAGTCGTCGCCCATCAGCAGTTCGCCTTCGCGCACGTCTTCCACGTTGCGCAGCGTGCCGTCGTACATCAGCACCTTGGTGCCTTTGCCCAAGCACTTGCCCATGCCCGGGCGAGCCGCAATAATCACCAGGTCAGATGGTTGCCAGCCCGAAGTAACCCGGTCCAGGGCCGAGAAGCCCGAGGGTACGCCAGTGAGGCCATCCTTCTGATTTTTCTTTTCTTCCAGCTCCTTGATGGCCTTGCCCATCAGGCTGCGCATGTCGTCGAAGTTCTTGCGGATGTTGGATTCCGAAACTTCGAACAAAGCCTGTTCGGTGCTGTCGAGCAGGTTAAAAACGTCGGTGGTATCCTCGAAAGCGTCGCGGTGAATGGTGCTGGCAATGTTGATCAGCTCCCGCTTAATGGCGTTTTCGGTGATGATACGGGCGTGGTACTCGATGTTGGCCGCCGAGTTGACCTTGAAGGTCAGGTTGGCCACGAAGTGGGCCCCGCCGCCGGCTTCTAGTTCGCCCATTTCCCGCAACTCGTGGGTCACGGTCAGGATGTCAATCGGCTCGGACTTGTCGAACAGATTGAGGATGGCCTTGAAGATGCGCCGGTGCTTCTCGTCGTAGAAGCTCTCGGGCTTGAGGATGTCGATGACGGTGGTCAGGGCATCCTTTTCCAGCATGAGGGCACCCAAAACAGCGGCTTCCAGCTCCCGCGCCTGGGGCGGGAGCTTACCCGAGGGCGTGCCCATGGACAGCTGCGGGGGGCGGCTGTTCCAGGCGGCTTTGGCCCGCGAGGCAGATTGTTTTAGGCGGTCATCCATCCGGTCATTCATCGGTACTCAGCAAATCTAACGCAAAAGGGGCACAAAGCTAACGGCTGAAACGCACATTATCTGATGGGCTCCATCCTTTCTTTTCGGTATATTCCCCGGCCCCTCTCACGATGCTCCACAATCAGGACCCGGTACAACGGCCCCGGTTTATTACCTTTGCCGCCCGGCTCTTAAAGCCCATCCGCTCTGATTTAGTTTTCTTAAATGGCTCCAACGCCCACTTCTCTCCAGCGCCTACACCTGATTGCCACCGGTGGCAGCATCATGCACAACCTGGCTCTGGCCCTGCACCGCCGTGGCGCTCAGGTCACTGGCTCCGACGACGAAATCTTTGAGCCCGCCAAAAGCCGCCTGGCCGCCGCCGGTCTGCTGCCGGCCCAGGAAGGTTGGTTTCCGGAGAAAATAACGCCCGAGCTCGACGCCGTCATTGTGGGTATGCACGCCCGGGCCGACAACCCCGAGCTGCTCCGGGCCCAGGAGCTGGGCTTGCGCATCTACTCCTTCCCCGAGTTTATCTACGAGGCGTCCAAGGACAAGCAGCGCGTCGTCATCGGCGGCTCCCACGGCAAGACCAGCATTACCTCGCTGATTCTGCACGTGCTGCGCTACCACCACCGCAAGTTCGACTACGCCGTGGGCGCCCAGCTCGAAGGCTTCGACCTCATGGTGCAGCTCTCCGAGGACGCGCCCATCATCATCATCGAGGGCGACGAATATCTGTCCTCACCCATCGACCGGCGACCCAAGTTTCACTTGTACCAGCACCACATCGGCGTTATTTCGGGCATCAGCTGGGACCATATCAACGTGTTTCCGACCGAGGAAGACTACCGGGAGCAGTTCCGCATCTTCGCCGAGATGACGCCCAAGGCCGGGGTGCTGATTTATGACCGCGACGACGAGCAGGTGCAGCTCGTAACCGTGCCCACCACCTCCGACGTGACCTACATCGGCTACGGGCCGCACGAAAACAAGGTGCGCCAGGGCAAGACGGTGCTCATCACCAAGAAAGACGAGGAAGTGCCGATTCAGGTGTTTGGGGAGCACAACCTGCGCAACATCTCGGCCGCCAAGGAAGTCTGCAAGCAGCTGGGCATCAAGGGCAAAGACTTCTACGAGGCCCTGGCGACCTTCAAAGGTGCGGCCCGCCGCCTGGAGCTGGTGCGCGAAGGCAGCTCGTCGGTGGTTTACAAGGACTTTGCCCACGCCCCGTCCAAGCTCAAGGCCACGGCTACGGCGTTTAAGAAGCAATTCCCCAAGCGCCGCCTGGTGGCCTGCCTGGAGCTGCACACCTTCAGCTCGCTTAACCCCGCGTTTTTGCCCCAGTACGCCCACACCTTCGACGCGCCCGACGTGGCCGTGGTCTACTTCAACCCCCACGTGCTGGAACACAAGCGCCTGCCCGCCCTGCCCGCCGAGGCCGTGCAGCAAGCCTTCCAGCGCCCCGACCTGCAGGTGTTCACCGACAGCAAAGCCCTGGCTGAATTTCTGCACCAGCAGCGCTGGCAGGATGCTAACCTGCTGATGATGAGCTCCGGCACATTCGACGGGCTCGATTTGACGCAATTGGCGACGGAGGTGACAAAGTAGGTTTTCGTCTAACCGCAGAACGTCCTGTCGACCACCGGGAGACATCTCGCGTGCCATGGTAATCTGATTACTTTGGCATGCGCGATACCTCGCTAAGGCTCGACATGACAGGCTTTTTTAACCCTAACTCTACCCCACCCCTCTCCCCATGAAAGAAAACCTTCTGCTCCTGCACGGCGCTTTGGGCTCGGATAAGCAACTGCGCGGCCTGGCCCGCGACTTGTCGCAGTACTTTCAGGTGCACACGTTTTCGTTTAGTGGGCACGGGGGGCGGGAAATTGAGCCGGCGCAGTTCAATGTACCGGCGTTTGCCCAGGAGGTTATCGGCTACCTCCGGGAGCAAAACCTGGAGGCCGTCCACGTCTTTGGCTACAGCATGGGCGGCTACGTGGCCCTGCTGGCCGCCGCGGAAGCCCCCGGCCTGATCAAGACCGTGACGACGCTGGGCACCAAGTTCGACTGGTCGGCCGAGACGCTGGCGGCCGAAACCCGGATGCTAGACGCGGCCACGATGCAGGAGAAAGTCCCCCAGTTTGCCGAGCAACTCGCCCAAACCCACGCTCCTACCGACTGGAAGGCCGTGGTGCAGGCCACGCGCCAGCTGCTGACGGCCCTGAGTGAGCAGCCGCCCCTGACGCCCGCCCGGCTCACCAAAATCACCGTTCCGGTGCAGATTCTGGTGGGAGAGCTCGACAAAACCGCCGGCGTAGATGCTTCCTCACTCTACGCTTCCTATTTGCCCCAGGCCACGTTTGAAATCCTGATGAATACCCCCCACCCGCTGGAGCGCGTCAACCCTGATGAGCTGGGGCAGCGCATCCGCCGCTTTAGTGCAGGCGCGGCTTAAGCTCCCGCCACAGGGTACGCAGCACGCGGACCACGGAGTACCCGAGCATGCCCCAGTAGGCTCCGTTGAGCAGAATCACCGGCAGCGTCCAGCTCTCGGGGAGCAGCCTGACCGGCACCGGATACGTTAGGACAAACAGCAGAACCTGCTGCCACCAAGCGGGCTGGGCGCCCCACAACAGCAGAAAAGGCGCAGTCAGCAGGGCCAGGATGGCTTGCAGCATCACGCCGTATACCGCACTCAGGATTAGCCGTCGGTACTTCATCGAACTTCTGGTTTGAAAGGCTTTAAACTACCAAAAAAAGGCCCGCTACGAAGTAAGCGGGCCTTTTTCTTTTGCCTCGTTTGCATCATCGGGGCGCGGGGGCTCCGGTGGTTGAGGCCGAATGGGTTGGGAACGGCGCCGGTCGGTGGTGACCAGCAGGGCCAGGGCCGTGAGCCCGAGACGCAGCAGCCATTTGCGGTTCATTACTTACGAAACAGGTTGTTGCTGTTTTCCACGACCAGGTCGCAGCGACTGCCGCCGCTGTTGTCGCCGCAGGTGGTACCGGTAATCTGGTTTTTCTCGAAGGAGAAGTAGCAGAACGAGCAGCCCACGCTGGTAATGGTGTAGCGCTCGGCGTGGGAGCTCAGGTACAGGCTCTGGTCGGTGGAAGTGATGAGGGGCAGGGCCATGGAGCGGAACATTCCGTCGCGCAGGCCCATACCCACCAAGTAGTAAATAGGCTTGTCCTTGGGGCTTTCCTGCACCTTACGGATCATGGTTTTGTCGACCACCGTGCCATCGTTGAACTCCCGGATAAAGGCCGTGGCCAGCTGGGCCCGGGGCATGATGTACTCGATTTTGCCCTCATTGAGACGGGCCAGCTGGGTGCTGACGCCCTCGCGCTTACGGCGGTTGGCTTCTTCCTCGGGGTCTTTGCCGGGAGAACTTACTTCGGGAAAACCGCGCTTGGTAGTTTCGCAGCCCGCCACAATCCCCAGCAAGGGCAACGTGAGCAGGGCCAGATACAGCGCAGAACGGGAGAATACTTTCATTGAGCAAGGGCCGAAGCCCCGAAATTAGCGGGCTTTGTAATACTTACGCGCCTCGGGCAGCTCCCGCTGAATATCGGCGATGCGCGTACCGTTGGAGGGGTGAGTCGAGAGGAATTCGGGCGGGGCGGCCTGGTTTTCGCGGGCGTCCATGCGCTGCCAGAACGTAATAGCGCCGTCGGGGTTGTAACCGGCCATGGCCATGAAGATCAAGCCCAGGTGGTCGGCCTCCGACTCCTGGTTGCGGCCGTACTTGAGCAGCCCGACGGAAGAACCTACGCCAAAGGCCTGCAGGGCCAGTTGCTGGGTACCCTCAGGTTTGGTGGCCAAGGCTGCCGACAAGGCCTGCCCGCCGTAACTTTGCAGCAGGCCCTGGCTCATACGCTCCGAGCCGTGCTTGGCCACGGCGTGGGCAATTTCGTGGGACATGACCACGGCCAGGCCGTTTTCGTCCTGGGTGATGGGCAGAATCCCGGTATACACGGCCACCTTGCCGCCGGGCATGCACCAGGCGTTTTCCTGCTTGTCCTCAAGTACGTTGAACTCCCAGGCGTAGCCGGCCAGCTGGTCTTGCTGATTCTGGCTGCGGAAGTAGGTTTCGACGGCCTGCTCGATGCGCTGGCCCACGCGGCGCACCATGGCCGTGGCGTTGGCATCGGTGGAAAGCTTGCTGGTGCGCAGCACTTCCTGGTACTGCTGCACGGCCAGGGCGTTGATTTCGGCGTCGGAAACCAGGCTGAGCTGCCGGCGGCCGGTAATCGGGACGGTAGAGCAGGCCGCGGCCATAAACAGGCAGCCGGCCAGCATGACTTTTTTTATCATGGTAGCGTCGGAATTGGAAAGGACAATGGCGCGGCAGCAGAACCGTAGCAGCCGCCGCGGCCGGGTGTGCTGCTATACGAATAGCGGCGGGTAAAATGTTTAGGCCCGGGCAGGCCAACGGGACGCCGCCGCGTTACGTAGGCGGCATTTTGATTTTCCGGGCCGCGAATAAGCGCTATTTTTGGCCAAACACCTTTTCTTCCGACTTCCCCCTCCATGAAAATACTCTGCATAGGCCGCAACTACGCCGAACATATTGCCGAACTCAACAACGAAACGCCCGACGAGCCCGTCATTTTCACCAAGCCCGAAACGGCCCTGCTGCAGCGCGGCATGCCCTTCTTCTACCCCGATTTCTCGACCGACATTCACCACGAAATCGAGTTGGTGCTGCGGGTAAGCAAAAACGGCAAGAACATCGACCCGAAATTTGCCCACACCTACTTCGACGCCATCGGCCTGGGCATCGACTTCACGGCCCGCGACCTGCAGAGCAAGGCCAAAAGCAAGGGCCTGCCCTGGGATTTGGCCAAGGGCTTCGACGGCTCGGCGCCCCTGTCGGCTACGTTTAAGCCCGTGGCGGACTTTGCTGACCTGGCCAACATCAACTTCCGTCTGGAGGTGAACGGCGAGGTGAAGCAGCAGGGCAACTCGGGCATGATGCTGCACAACTTCGCGGCCCAGATTGCCTATATTTCGCGCTTTATCACCCTAAAAATGGGGGATTTGATATTTACTGGCACGCCCAGCGGCGTGGGCCCCGTCAAGATTGGCGACCAGCTGACGGGCTACTTGGAGGATGAGAAGTTGTTGGAATTGTCGGTAAAGTAGAGTCGAGTGCTGCACACACCTTTCCGGGGGAAGGCCCCCATTTTACTGCTTACGCTGCTCACCACGATGGGTCTGCGCCCCGCCCCCATGGCCGGCCAGGAACCCGATTCGCTGACCAAGCCCGCAGCCAAGCAAGGCTCCTCGCCCCGCTCCGCGGTGGCGCCGGGCTATTTTCTGTTCCCGATTAAGCCGGGCAAGCCCAACTTTCTGGCTGCCAGTATGGGCGAGTTGCGCCCCAACCACTTCCACGGCGGCCTCGACATTAAAACCGACGGCCGCACGGATTTACCCGTCTACGCCTCGGCCGACGGCTACGTCTCGCGCATGAAGCAGTCGGCCTTCGGCTACGGCAACGTGCTCTACATCACCCACCCCAACGGGCTGACGACGGTGTACGGGCACCTGAACCGCTTTATGGGTCCGGTGGCGGCGGCGTTGCGGGAGAAGCAGTACGAAAAGCAGAGCTACGAGCAGGAAATGTTCTTTACCAAGGACCAGTTTCCGGTGAAGCGGGGCGAAGTCGTGGCCTTGTCGGGTAACACCGGCGGCTCGGCCGGTCCCCACCTGCACTGGGAAGTGCGCGACGCCCAGGACAACCAGCTCAACCCCCTGCAGTGGGGCGGGTTCAGTGAAATTCAGGACCACATTGCTCCGACGCTGCAGGCCTTTGCCGTGGAGCCGCTCACGATTGACGCCCGGGTGCAGGGCCGCTTCGACAAAGCCGTGCTGGTGCCCAAAGTGGCCCCCGCGGCCGGCGTAGCCACCGCCTGGCCCGATACCATCAACGCCTACGGCACGGTGGGCATCCTGCTCCAGGCCTTCGACCGGTACGATAATGCCTGGAACAAGAACGGCCTGCAGAAAGTCGAGGTGAAGGTGAACGGCCAGCCCCACTACGCCCACACGGTTGACAACGTGCCCTTTCCCAGCGGCACCCGCACCGTGAACCAGCACGTGGACTACGAGTGGATGATGACCCAGGGCCGCACCTTGCAGAAGCTCTTCGTGGACGACGGCAACGACCTGAGTATGTACACCACCGGCCCCGGCAAGGGCAAGCTGCGGGTGGAAGACGGGAAGCTCTACAGCGTGGAAGTGCTGATGAGCGACTCCTACGGCAACACCACGCCCTTGTCGTTCGTGCTGCGCGGGCAGAAGCCGGAGTACACCAAAACCCGCAGCGCAGCGGTGAAAAAGCCGGCGTTGCGCTGGGAAATAACCCGCAATATTCTCAAGGTTATTGCCGCCGACCCCGACACGGCCAGTCAGGGCGCCAACGCCGTGCTGCTGCGCGGCTCCCGCCGCCTGGAGCTCAAGCCCAGCTACACCACCCAGAGCCAGAACGTGTACCTCTACGACCTGCGCGCCGGCCTGCCCGACTCCATCCGCTTCGGGGGCATCACCAAGCGCTTCGACCGGCAGGCCCTGATTCCGGCCGGCACCGAGCAGGGCTTCGCCGACAACTTTCTGAATCTGAGCTTCGCGCCCCAGACCCTGTTCGACACGCTGTATTTGCAAACCAGCTACAAGGACGGGGCCTGGACCGTGCAAAGCCCGCGGCAGTCGTTGTATCTGCCGCTGCGCATCACGCTCAAGCCCCCAACCGAGGTGGCCGACAAGGAGCATTCGGCCGTGTATCTGGTCAATGCCCGCGGGGGGCGTAGCTACGTGGGCGGCAAGTGGGAAGGCAACCAGGTAACGTTTCCGGCCAAGGTGTTCGGGCAGTTCCGCATCTTCTCCGACACCATTCCGCCCTCGGCGCGGCTGGTGCGCAAGGGTGCCGGCGGCCTTACTTTTCAGGTCGGCGACAACCTCTCGGGCCTGAATAGCTACACCCTGCTGGTGGGCGGCCGGTTCCGGCTGCTGCGCTACGAGTACAAGAACTCCACCCTTTTCACCGAGCCCAACGACACGGTGGGCCCGCCCCTGCGCGGCCCGGCCACGCTGCGCATCACCGACCAGGCCGGTAATGAAAAAGTACTGAGCTTTAATTTGTAGAAATCATAAGAAAAGGCGGGCCGCGTGGTCCGCCTTTTTTCGTGGGCATCTTCTCAACAGTTCTGCCCGTAGAGTTGTAGCGCGAACTTGGTAGTTCGCGCTACGGCTCGTGCCTCTACAACGATTTTCGTTCTGCCACGCGAACTGTAAAGTTCGCGCTACAACCCACTCACTATCATGGCCAAATTTCCCAAACGCCGCCAGCCCGTTTTGCTCGGGGCCGCCGTAGCTACCGTCGCCACCGGCGTGGCGGCCTACGCGTATTTCCGCCGCCAGCTTCACGCCCCGCTGCCCGTGTCGCCCCACGTGGACGTGCACCGCTACATGGGCCTGTGGTACGAAATTGCCCGCCTGCCCACCCGCTTCGAGAAAGGCTGCGCCCATGTCACGGCCGAGTATAAGCTGCGGCCCGATGGCAAAGTATCGGTGCTCAACACCTGCCACAAAAATGACCTGAACGGCCCGGTGGAAACGGCCCAAGGCACCGCCCGCATCGTGGACGCCACCACCAACGCCAAGCTGCGGGTCAGCTTTTTCTGGCCCTTCGAGGGCGACTACTGGATCCTGGACCACGACCCCGAGTACCGCTACGCCCTGGTAGGGGAGCCCAGCCGCCAGAACCTGTGGCTGCTGAGCCGCACGCCCCACCTGGAGCGCCCCATCCGGGACCGGCTCGTGGGCCTGGCCCATTCGCTGGGTTTTCCGACGGAAAACCTGATTTTTACGCCCCAGCCCATGGCTGGCAAACCGTAACCGCCCTTACCCCTTCGCCTCATGGCCCTTACCCCCGGCACCCCCGCCCCCGATTTTGAAGCCCTTGACCAGGATGGCAACCTCATCCGCCTGCAAGACTTGCGCGGCAAGAAAGTCGCCCTCTACTTCTACCCCAAAGACGACACGCCCGGCTGCACGGCCCAGGCCTGCAACCTGCGCGACCACCAGGACGAACTCACGGCCAAAAACGTGCAGGTCATCGGCGTGAGCGTCGACAGCGCCAAGTCCCACCAGAAGTTCGTACTGAAGTACGAGCTGCCCTTCCCGCTGCTGGTCGATACCGACAAGAAAATTGTGGAAGCCTACGGCGTGTGGCAGGAAAAATCGATGTACGGCCGCAAGTACATGGGCACCATGCGCCACACGTTCCTGATTGACGAGCAGGGTATCATCGAAAAGGTCATCGAGAAAGTCGACACCAAGAACCACGCCGCCCAGCTGCTTTCTTAAGGTGCGAATGTGGAGAATGTGCTGATGTGCGAATGAGGTTCTGTCCTTGCGAAGCCAAAGGCTGAAGCCATCCGTCCGCTACGCAGTACGAACCGTTTTTTTACCAAAAAGCCCTTTCCTACCTGCGTGGGAAAGGGCTTTTTACGCTAGAAGGCTCCGCACACTTCAGAGGACGGATTGCTTCGTAAGCTCGCAAGGACACATTTTCCACATTCAACCACATTTCCCACATTCAGCCTTAGCACATTCACTCACATTAGCACTTGAGCACATTAACCCCGCCTATCGTTATCGGTTGTGGTAAGAAGCCTTGCTTTTCGGGCTGGGCGCCTTCGCCAAGACCGTTACCTTTGCCCATCTAAACCCTCTTCCTAATTCCATGTCCCAGGAAAACACCCTTACCACTGCCGCACCGAAAAGCACGGCAGAGCTCAAGCAGATTGCGGCCCAGGTGCGCCGCGACATCGTGCGCATGGTGCACGCCGTTAACTCCGGCCACCCCGGCGGCTCCCTTGGCTGCACCGATTTGCTGGTTGCCCTCTACTTCCGCATCATGAAGCACAACCCCAGCTTCAGCATGAAAGGCGAAGGCGAAGACCTGTTTTTCCTGTCGAACGGCCACATTTCGCCCGTTTTCTACTCGGTGCTGGCCCGCTCGGGCTACTTCCCCGTCAGTGAGCTGGCGACTTTCCGCAAGCTGAATTCGCGCCTGCAGGGGCACCCCGCCACCCACGAGCACCTGCCCGGTATCCGCATTGCTTCGGGCTCCCTGGGCCAGGGCATGAGCGTGGCCATCGGTGCGGCCCAGGCCAAAAAGCTCAACGGCGACAACCGCCTCGTGTACGTGCTCATGGGCGACGGCGAGCTGGAAGAAGGCCAGGTGTGGGAAGCGGCCATGTATGCCCCCCACCACAAAGTCGATAACCTGATTGCCATCGTGGACCGCAACGGTCAGCAGATTGACGGCTCGACCAAGGAAATCATGGACCTGGGCAACCTGCGCGCCAAGTTCGAAGCCTTTGGCTGGCGCGTATTGGAAACCAACGGCAACGACCTCGAAAAGCTGATTCCGACTCTGGAAGAAGCCGGTAAGCTCAGCGGCCAGGGCCAGCCCACGATGATCCTAATGGACACCCAGATGGGCTTCGGCGTGGACTACATGATGGGCACCCACAAGTGGCACGGCACCGCTCCGAACGACGAGCAGCTCGAAAAAGCCCTGCAGCAGCTGCTGGTAGAAGAAGCCGGCGACTACTAGGGGCTGTCATGGACAAGCTAGTCGGGGAATACTACTCTCCCATTCTTTACACAATTTGGGTAGTTTCAGTACCAATGGCCATTAAGGGCGAGTACGGCTTCGTACCAAGCTTGTGCGCCGCTGTACTAGCAGCTGGTGTAGCCTTGCTGTTGCTTACGGTCACTGTCAATAAACCTAAGCCAACCCGGCTGTTGACACTGATTGGCTCTGGCGTCGCCATTATTGGCTTTATGGCACTTGTCGTAACGCCGGTCGAGCCAGCCAGCACATCCGCACAAACAATTCAAGCTGAGTAGCCATGAAAGGTGCGTTTTGGAAAAAGTACTGGTTGCTGCTGGTCACGCTGTGGCTAGCGGCTCCTGTAGTTGCCCAAAACGTGCCGCCGGAAAAGCCCAAGGTCACCCGCATCCTGTTCGTACTCGATGCCTCGGGCTCGATGATGGCGCCCTGGGAAGGCAAGCCCCGCTGGGACGTGGCCCGCAGTCTGCTCTCGAAGATGGTGGACTCGCTCAACGCCTACCCCAACCTGGAGCTGGCCCTGCGCGCCTACGGGCACCAGCACCCCAACTCGGAAAACAACTGCGAGGACTCGAAGCTGGAAGTGCCCTTCGCGCCCAAAAACGCCAAGGCCATCAAGGCCCGCCTCGCCACGCTGAAAGCCCAGGGCAACACCCCGATTACCTACTCCATCCTGCAGTCGGCCGGGGACTTCCCGACCGACAAAAGCTCCCGTAACGTGCTGATTCTGATAACCGACGGCCTGGAATCGTGCAAGGGCGACCCGTGCGCTACCTCGGTGGCGTTGCAGCGCAAGCACGTATTCCTGCGCCCGTTTATTATTGGGCTCGGGGCCGAGCGGGACTTTGGCAAGCAGCTCGAATGCCTGGGCCAGTACTACAACGCGGCCGACGTAAGCACCTTTCGCACCATCCTCGACAACGTCATTTCCCAGACGCTGACCAAAACCACGGTCAGCATCAACCTGACTGACGAGGCGGGTAAGCCCGTGGAAAGCAACGTGAATATGACCTTCGTCAACAACGTCACGGAAACGCCGGAGTACAACTACGTGCACTACCGCGACGCGCAAGGCAAACCCGACGTGCTCGACATCGACGCGCTGCAGAGCTACGATTTGGTCATCAACACGGTGCCCCCGGTGCGGCAGGCCAACCTGCCCATCCGGCCCGGCAAGGCCAACGTGCTGACCTACAAAACGCCCCAGGGAACCTTGGCCTTACAGTCGCCGAACATTTCGCCGAATCCCTACGGCAAGGTGCAGGCGGTGGTGCGGGCCCAGGGCAACCCGGCCACGGTGGTCAGTCTGAACGTGGGTACCAAGCAAAAGCTGCTGGCCGGCAACTACGAAGTGGAGCTGCTCACCCTGCCCCGCATCGTGCGCCGCATCAGCATCCGGCAGGGCCAGGAAACGGCCGTAACCTACGACGCGCCCGGCACGCTCAACATCGTGACGGATTTGAAAGGTTACGGCAGCATCTACCGCCTCAACAACGACGAGTCGCAGACCTGGGTGTACAACCTGCCCGAAGGCAGCAGCAAAGTCAACCTGCCGATGCAGCCGGGGGCCTACCGCCTGGTGTTTCGCACCGCCACGGCCACCGGCAGCAAGTTCACCGACGTGCGCAACTTCACCATCCGCAGCGGCCAAACTAGCTCGGTGAGTATGTTTAGTAAGTGATGAGTTGGAAGCAACTTGATGACTGGCTTCGGCATTACTCTGGCCTTATTATTTGGCCAGTTCTGATTATTGGTGGACTTCTGTTTTATCAGCACGTCGAAACCGTGAGGGCGGCGATAAAAACAGCTGGTATTTATCGAAAAGCAGTTGTTACCAGCACATTCGTAGATGGTTCCGTCTGGACCGTAGACGTCCGTTACCGGTACAAAGACAGCTTATATGATGCCCAAGGACACAGCGGAACCAGATACGCGGAGGGTGATTCAATCCTGATAAAATTTTCACCTCAGTATCCATCTGAAGTAGATGTTGCTGACAGTATCACCGCCCATTGAGTCCAAGGAAGACAGACGAAAACGACAACACACGAAACATAGAACTCAAAACCTTCCCATACCGCATGAAAGATTTCCCCTACACCGAATCAAAAGACACCCGCTCCGGCTTTGGCGTGGGTTTACACGAGCTGGGCAAGAGCAACCCGAACGTGGTGGCCCTCACGGCTGACCTCACCGGCTCGCTCAAGATGGATGCCTTCAAAAAGGACTTCCCCGAGCGGTTTTTCCAGGTGGGTATTGCCGAAGCCAACATGATGGGCATTGCGGCCGGCCTCACCATCGGCGGCAAGATTCCCTTCACCGGCACGTTTGCCAACTTCAGCACCGGCCGCGTCTACGACCAGATCCGCCAGAGCATTGCCTACTCGGATAAGAACGTGAAGATCTGCGCCTCGCACGCTGGTGTCACGCTGGGCGAGGACGGCGCCACCCACCAGATTCTGGAAGACCTGGGCATGATGAAGATGCTGCCCCACATGACGGTCATCAACCCCTGCGACTTCAACCAGACCAAGGCCGCTACCATCGCCATTGCCGAGCACGAAGGCCCCGTGTACCTGCGCTTCGGCCGCCCCGTGGTGCCCAACTTCACCCCCGCCGACCAGAAGTTTGAAATCGGTAAAGCCGTGATGCTCAACGAAGGCGCCGACGTGAGCATCTTCGCCACCGGCCACCTGGTGTGGAAGGCCATCCTGGCCGGCCACATCCTGGCCGAGAAAGGCATCGACGCCGAAATCATCAACATCCACACCATCAAGCCCCTCGACGCCCAGGCCATCCTGGCCTCGGTGCGCAAGACGCGCTGCGTGGTGTCGGCCGAAGAGCACCAGATGAACGGCGGCCTCGGCGACAGCATCGCCCAGCTGCTGGCCCGCGAGGAGCCCCTGCCCCTGGAAATGGTGGCCGTGAATGACTCCTTCGGCGAGTCCGGCACTCCCGACCAGCTCATGGAGAAATACGGCCTGATGGAAAACGACATCGTGAAAGCCGTGGAGAAAGTACTGGCCCGCAAGGCGAAGTAACTCCCGAACGTCATTCCGAGCGAAGCCGGGGAATCTCGCGTGCAGTGGTAATCAAATGCCGTTGCAACGAAGCGGTAGAGATGCTTCAACTTCGTTCAGCATGACAGACGTTTTTAGCAAGACGGTTGTTGCCTTGCTAAAAACACAAACCGGCCCCGGTTGCGCCATGCAGCCGGGGCCGGTTTGTTTGCTAAAGTACCTGTATCAGAAAGCTGACAAGTGCCAATACTGGCTGTATACGGCCAAAATACCTAGAAGTGGGTATAAAAACGCCACCTGGAAGGCAGTACTTTTAGGCTGGCATTTGTAGCGTCGGGCCAGTGGTGCAGCTCCGGCTACTCGGCGGCTGTACCGCTGTAATAGCTCCATTGCCAAAGCCACTTCTACTGCCTGCCTAAAGGCCAGGCTCCTATTCTACCTTTTTCTACCCTCCTGGTGAAGCAACTCCTACTCATTGTCAGCCTGCTGATTTTTGCCCAGCAAGCCCAGGCCCAGGCTCATACCTGCAACCTCGAATTAAGAACCCAGACCGAGGTAGACGCTTTCAGGAACATGACCTGCACTGGCATCGACAACCTATCCATAACCGGCGGAGTAGTGGGACAACCCACCGACGGCATCTTCGACCTGAGCCCCTTGGCCGGTATTACGTCCGTTACGGGTTCGGTGTCCATCAGCCTGCATGACCTGACCGATATCGGGCCCCTGAGCAATATCACGCAGATTGGCGGTGGCTTGTACATTACCGGTGGCACTGCGCTCAACTTTATACCGGTCAACGGCTTCCAAAGCCTGGCAACGGTTGGGGGGGATGTGATTATCATGAACAATCCCTCCCTGACGCTCATAGCCGGCTTCCCGCTGCTGAGCAAATCCCGAACGGTAACAATCAGTAATAATGCCGCCCTGGGCGCCATAACCGGCTTCACTTCACTTTCCAAGACGGGCGCGCTCAGCATTAGCCAGTGTGCATCCCTGCGTTCCATTAGCGGCCTAAATGCTCTGACGACCGTCCAGCCAATTCCCACGAATCCCCCGACCCAACTGCCCGAGCCCGTCGTGTCGATAACCGATAACCCCTTGCTGGAGGAAATTACCGGCCTGGGCGCGCTGGCTACCTCGGGCAGTATGATGATTTTCATGAACCCGGCGCTCAAGGAACTTACGGGCTTCAACAACCTAAAATCCCTGACGAATCTGTACATCGGTGCTAACACGGCCATGACCACCCTTTCGGGGTTTAACGGCGGCCTGGTGGTCAGCGAAACTGGCATCGTTAATATCAACACCAATGAGCAGCTCACGAGCATCACGGGCTTCAGCGGCCTGAATACCCAGTCCCTTTCTATTCATACCAATAACGCCCTGAAGGAAATTCCCGGCTTTGCCGGTAGCAGAGGCGTGACGGCCAGTATTAGCGGCAACCCGGCCCTGGAAGCGGTAACGGGCTTTAAAAACGCGAATTTCACCAATACGGTACAAGTTACCGACAATGCCAAGCTGCAGCGAATCAGTGGCTTTAGCGGCACCGCGGCGCCGAGTTTGATTCAGGTATCATTTAACCCGCGGCTGACTTCCATTATCGACGCCTTTGCTTATTCCAGCTACACTCCGCTTTCCACCCTGCGCATAGAATACAATACGGCCCTGGCCATCTGCGCCGTACCCTGGATTTGCAGCTACCTGAACCGCAATGGGCTGGCTTACTTCACCCAGAACGCCACCGGGTGCAACACCAACGCGGCCGTGCAGCAGGCCTGCCAGGTACTGGGCACGCCGCAACCCGACGCGGCGCAGCCGGCCACCGCGTATCCTAACCCCGTCACGGACCTACTGCATCTGCCGGGTGCCTCCAAGTTCCGCATCTGCGACCTGATGGGCCGGGTGCTGCTGCAAGGCGAAGGTGCCGCCGTATCGGTGGCCGCGCTGCCGGAAGGTCTGTACGTGGTGCAAACCGGCCCCGGGCTGAAGACGAGCTTCCGCATCAGCAAACTCTAGAGCGGTGGCGGCAGCAGGCTTCGGCGAGTCCGGCACCCCCAACCAGCTCCTGGAGAAATATGGCCTGATGGAAAACGACATCGTAGCCGCCGTGGAGAAAGTACTGGCCCACAAGGCCAAGTAGTTCTTCACCAATGACCAGAACGTCATGCTGAGCGCAGCCGAAGCATCGCTACTGCTTCGTTGTCACAGTAATTTAATTACTACTGCGGTAGAGATGCTTCGACTTCGCTCAGCATGACAGACGTTTTTAGCAAGTCACTCTTACTTGCTATTTTATATCAAAACGGCCCCGGTTGCGCCATGCAGCCGGGGCCGTTTCTGTAGGAATGAAAGCTACAAGCGTTATGTATCCGGGAAACATTGCTTCCTATTACCCCACCATATTCCAGAGCGAGGGTATTATTGTGTAGCCGGTAGCCGCTGCAAAATCTTTGCCCCCACGTACACCAGGCCGCGCCGGATAACGCCGTATACTACCCAGCCAATAAGCCCCAATACGGTACCGATAATGGTGGGCAGCACGGCCCCAAAAGTATAGGTCATGGCCAGCACAAAGCCCAGCAGGCACTCGGGCCGGTAAATCGGGACGAAGAAGGCCAGGGCAAACAAGCCCAGCATTACATTGCCCGCCATATCCGGCTCGCCGGCCGTAAACAGCCCCGAGATTAAAACGCCGAACAGCAAAGCGCCCGCAAACCCGTACAGCGCCCGCCGCAAAGCCGGGGTTGGGTCGGAGTCCGCCCGGGTGGGGCCGAAAACCCGCTGCCGGATGCGGGACAGCAGCAACCACGTAAGCACCGGCAGCAAGAGCCCACCCCACCCGTTGGAAACGGCGGGCAGCTCCTGCTGAGCCAGGAAATGATGACTCGGCACACCGCCGTGGAAATGGCTCCAGGCCAGCAGCGCCCAAATAGCCACCGTCACGAGCAGGGTGCAATACCGGCTAAGCCTGGAAAAACGCGTTTCAGTCATAAGGCGAGGAGTAAACTTCGTCGTTAGGATGGCGCTTCGGGTTTAACGTGGCGCTTTACTTAATGCCTTCGTTCAGCTTGGCGTTTTGGCCCGCCAAAATGCGCCAGGCCCCGGCGCGCTTGGTAAGCACCAGGGTGCGGCGAAACTCAAAGGTTTGCCCGGGGTACCGCTCGTCGCCGCTCAGGCCGGTGCGCACGTGCAGGATGGCCACGTCGGGTTTGACGAACGTCACGTCCTCAATGGCGCGGGTGTAGTAGTGCGAGGTTTTGAAGTACGTGCCGTGCACCGTCTGGTAGTGCTCCTGAATTGCCGGCTGGCCTTTGGAATACGCCCCAAACCAATTCACCCAGGTGGCATCGGGGTGGTACTGGGCGGCGAGGCCCTTGGCGTCGTGGCGGTTCCAGGCGCTTTCGTAGTCGGCTACCACCTGCCGGAGGGCCGCCTCGTCCTTCGATTGGTCCGCCTGCTGGGCGGCTACCGGGTGCCACAGCAGCGCGAAGAGGATGGTAAGCAGCTGGATGGCAAGGAGCTTTTTCATACTGAGATACGTGGTGAACCAAGTGAATCACTCCGGGCCACTGCTGCTGCCCGGGCAGCACGCTATTGACCTGATGGCAAGTCAATATAGTAGGAATGTAATAAAGATGGTCTGGGATAAAATCACCCGCGGGAACGGGTTGCTGATTACTCCTGCCCTTGGACATGGTGGCCGGGCATGGCTCAGGTGGCGAGGTTGGCACTTCCATACGGCCTGATTGGAAACAACATCTTGGCGGCCGTGGAGAAAGCACTAGCCCGCAAGGCCAAATAGGTTCTTCAAGTTAGTGGTAATAAAAATAGCCCCGATTGCATCGCGCAACCGGAGCCGTTTTTATTATCACTATTCAGAAAACTTATACCTGACGTTGGCACTAGATTCATTGATTAGATATGATTTATTTTACATCTTAGCTTCAACTTTGGCCTTTTGAAACTTCCAGCTTTGCGTTAGCTGTAGAAGCATTTGGCTCGCCTTAAACATATTAAATGCAAAATCAACTTTTTCATCAATAGCAAAGAAATCAAAATTTCCTATTCTTGTCGATATAGTTCTTCCTTCATTTGAAACTATTTTTGTTTGTAAAAAAGAATGCTCATTGCTCAGATGAATATGTCCAGATGTATTCACATAGAGATTATGAATACCAGGAAACAACTCTTTATCTAACTTGGTAACTAGATAAGTGTCTGTCATTTTTTCACCAGAGGCAGACTTCATATTTCTAATATGACCCCCTTTCAAGTATTCAATAAAAAAGTCATTGTAATCTTTTACCAATGTTGATGCGTAAAATCTAAGGCAATTATCAACCTGAATCCTAATCAGAGGAACAGCAGATATATAATTATTTACATATGCCAATGTTTTAAAACCATTCATTAAAGAAATAGCCCTATTTATAATAGCAGAAACAAATAAATCCATCGTATGAAGATGCCCTTTATTTCCACCGATCTGCAGGAACAACCTAGCCTCTTCAATAAATAGCTTCTCAAGCTTTCCTAAATCTTGGAGAACGATTTCTAAATCATCATCTGAAACATCTTTTCTCCTGTTAATTACTTGAGGTTTCATAAGGCTTTCAGTTATTATTTGCACTGCAAGAAGCAACAGTAAATACTATGGTTAGGCAATATAAGTTTAGTGTATGACATGCTTTGTTTTTATTTTATTGAATACATATTTCAGCCAGTATTAACCCCACCCCCACCAAACCCTTCCCCATCCCTCCGGAAAATCTCCACCTCCCCCACCACACCCGTGACAGCCTCTCCGGAAAACTCCGCCTCACTCATCACAGCCGTGATAGGTACTCCGGAAAACTTCACCCCACCCATCACGACTGTGATGGATGCCCCGGAAAACTTCGCACCGTCCATCACGACTGTGATAGGCACTCCGGAAAACTTCGCCCTACCTATCACAGCTGTGATGGGTGCTCCGGAAAACTTCGCAGCGCCTATCACGCGTGTGGCGGGTAGTGCGCTGTTTTTCAGTTAGGTTAACTCAACTATTATCTCTACCTAGACCCATCTTCAATCCTTTTATCTACTTCCCATTATGCTTTCGTTTGAAAAGATCTTTAGCAATTGGTTCGCTGATATTGAGCTGAGCTTCGACGACCTCGAAGCCGGGACCCGGGACCACCTGGAGCGCCTGCGCAAGGGCAACGAAAAGGACCGGTTCGCGGACCTGATAAAGGCTACCGAGGCGTGCTACACCGCGTATTTTGGGCGGCGTAGTCAGTCGGCGACGGCCAGCAGCACGGGCAAGGGTACTACTCTCACGCTGCATGAGGCCATGGAGGCCATGACCGATTGGCTGGTGGGCGAGGGCCAGGAAGCCATTTATTACAAGCTTAAAAAGGAAGCTGACCGCCTGCGCTTTTTTCCGCGCGGCAACTCCGAGTACCACCAGGCCCGTCACGGCGAGTGGCCCGGCCTGCTGGAGCGCCTCGATACGGCTTTCGAGGACCTGGGTGGCCCCTTCGAGGCCGAGGTGAAGGCCGCTTACAAACGCCACCGCGACGCCCTGCTCTTAGCCCTGGCCACCCAGAGCGGGGTGAAAAAGCAGCAGGCCGACGCCAGCGTGGGCAGCGCCGCCGAGCGGGCCCTGCTCACCCGGCAGCTCTCGCGCAACGCCCGCACCCTGGGCCTGGTGTTCGACGAGCAGCCCCGGGAGGCCGTCTCCTACTTCGATAAAAGGTACTTCAACCAGCACCAGCCCGGCGCGGGCAAGCAGGCTCCGGCCCAGCCCACCGCGTAGCCCCACCAGACAATCCGAATAAACCGAAACGGCCCCGGCTGCGTGATGCAGCCGGGGCCGTTTGGCGGGGTTAGGGTCCGTTGCCGTTGCTGAGCCGACTCCGGATAAAGGACTCGTCGGCCGTGGCGGGCCAGTCGGCAAAGGGGTACAAGGCCTGGTTGACCAGCACAAAGAACGTTTGCCCGGGGTAGCGCTGGCGCACCTCTTCCAGCTCCGGCACCGGCGCCCCCGGGTAGCGGAGGCGGGCGTTGGCGGGCAGGGTTACCAATAAGTACCGCTTTTGGGCGTAGGCAACCAGGGCGGGCGAGCCCAGAATGCGCCAGTCGGCCGGCGGGGTGGCGGGCTGGTCGGGCCCCAGGAAGGCCAGCAGCAGCAGGCGCGAATCGGCGGCGCGGCCGGGGCCCGGCGGCGGCTCCAAACAGCGCTGGGCACTTTCTATGGATTGGTAGACCGGGGCACAGCACCCGCAGGCTGCCTGGCGCCCCTGGGGCAGCACCCCGCAGCCGGGCAACAGCAGCAGCAAAGCCCCGAGGCGGAGTAAGTGGCCCCGACCTACCGGCGACCAAAGCGCGGCAAGGGTTAGCACGGCTCCCAGAGCTCCAGTTCTACCAGCCGGCCCTGTTCGAAGAAGAGGTGAACCCGGTCGTCGCAGTTGGCGCAGGTCATCAGGCTCACCTCCGTGCCGCGCTTGGAGATGGAAGCGGCCCGCACGGCGGCCGGATACACTTTCTGCAAATCGGCCAGGGTAGTTTTGCCGGTCAGGGTGATAGTGGGGGTTTGGTAGGTGTATTTACCGGAGCGAAAATCCAGCAATTCGAGCTCGGCCTGGTCGTGGTCGAGAAAAAAGCTCGTCTTGCCGGCGAAGTAGTAGCGCTGGCGCACCTTGGCGGCGGCCTCCTCCCGGCTCGTGTGGCACTCCTCGCCCACCGCCGCAATGCGGGCCGGCGGGCCCAGCGCCCGCAGCAGCTCTTGCTTGGTGGTATAAGACGGCAGCTTGGCGTTGACCAGGGACTTACTGGGGTTGAGCAGCGGTTCGGAGGGCAGCACGGTGAAGCTGCACAGGGCCAGGGCGAGAAGGTAGCGCATACGGATACGGGTAAAGTGAGCGGATAAAGGGGGAAAAGGGCGGGAACTCCAAACAGCCCATAACTAGCCGTATGGCCGTTGGCGGCGGGCTAGTGCATGCAGCCCACGTAGATGCGGGAGGTAAGCTTGAAGGCGTTCTGGTCGGCCCGCCGCAGCACGGCCAGGGCGCTGTCGGCACTGGCTTCCTGCTGGTAGATGCCCGTGACCAGGGCCATGGTTTTGGCGCCGGCCTGGTCTTTATACTCGTTCAGGTACTCCAGGCTCAGGGTGTGGCCCGGGAAGCGGCGGGGGTAATACTCGCCGGCGTACAGTTCGTCCTCGTCATCGGCGGGCAGGATAATCTGGTTTTTGCGGGCGTCGAAGTAGCGGCCCAGCGTATCAATGGGCAGGGCGTACTGCTGGCTCAGGCCCAGCATATGGCGGCGCAGGGCCGGGTACGAGCGGCTGGTGTCGGCCACGACCACGAAGAAGGTGGCGTAGTCGGCACTGGTGCTGTCGGCCGGGGCGTCTTCGGCTACGGCAGTTGCTTCGGCGGCCTTGGCCGCCGCTACCGGCGCCGCCCTCGGCGGGACCGGGCTGGCGGCCAAGGCCGGCGCGGGTACGGGCTGGGGCGGCGCAGCGGCCGGCGCCGACTGGCAGGCGGCAACTAGTACGGTGGCGGGCAGCAAGAGGCAATACGGTAAATAGCGCGGCAACATAGCGGGGGAATATCCTGGGAGTTTCTTGGCGGCGCGGGGAGCCGGCGGCAATATAGTAGGTTGGCGGTATTGGGCCGGCTCCGGCAGCCGGGCCGGGCTTACGCCCCGCTACAAGGGGCCAATGGCAAACGTCACTGCCACCACCGTCTGGTTGCCGGCGCCCCGGGCCAGGCTGTCAATGGACACGGAGCTGCGCATGGTTTTGGAACCGTAGAAAATATCTTCGCCCAGGGCCAGGGGGCGGCCCGGCTTTTTCTGGTCCTGGTTGAGGCGGGCCGTCAGCAGCCGGATGCCCTGGGGCAGGTCGATGGGCGCCTGCAGGCCGGGCAGCAGGCCGCTCATGAGCGTGGCGGCGTGGCGAAACCAGGGCGCCGGGTTGGTGGTGGGCGGCCCAAACCGGGCCGTGGTAATGAGAAACCGCAGCATGTAATACTCGCAGCCCTCGTTGTAGATGACGACCTGGTCACCGTTGGGGCAGGCTATGGTTTCGATGCCGTTGATCTTGTCGGGCAGCAGGCGGAAGGTGGAGCGGGGAAAGACGGCCTTTTTCACGATGGGCTCGGCGGCCCCCCGCACGCAATCCGCGTCCTGGGCTAGCGGCGGGGCCGGGGCCGGAGTGGCGGGGGCCGCCGCGGGCTGGCCCAGCAGGCCGCCGCCGAGCAGCAGGCCCAAAGCAAGTAGTAACGGATTCATCTAGCGGGGTATAACTAAGCTATTTGTAAGCTGCTTATGGCGCCGGGCAGCCGGCGCGGCGGAAGATATAGAAATTGGCTAGAAGTAGCGGCTTCGGCGGGCCTGTTTACCTTTGCCGCTCACCATAGCTGCCCTACCGCACTCGGCATGACGTTTCGCTACCTGCTTCTGCCCGCCGTATTGCTCGGGGCGTTCCGGCCGGCCCGCGCCCAGCAGGCCGATACGACCCTAATCCGCTACAGCGGGCAGCTGGCCGGGCAGTACTCGGCCGGGGGCGTCAGCCGCACCCTGTTCTCGACCTCCCACTCGGCCACCATTCTGCGGGGCCTGCACTTCGGGGCTCCCCTAACCGGCAGCTTCCTGTTTGGCAAGCAGGACAAGCTGCTCAAGGAGCGCGAATGGACCTTCAACGCAACGCCCTACTATTGGAAGGGCCGGTTCCGCTTCTACGGCATCGGGGGCTACGAGCGCAGCAACTTGCGGGGCATCACCAACCGGTATCAACTGGGCCTGGGGCCGGGCTGGGCCTTTTACGCCGACTCCCTGGGCCGGGAAGTGGCCGTCAGCAACCTGTTTCTGCGCGAAGCCACTTACTTTCAGAATGGCACCGAGCGGCTCGTTTCGCGCAGCTCCACCCGCCTCAAGCTGGTGTACTCCTACCGGGTTTTCTCGCTCAACTCGACCACCCTCTACCAGCCCAACCTGCGCAACGCGGCCGACTACCGCGCCACCCAGCTCACCACCCTGGCGTTGCGCTTCAGCCCCCGCTTCGCCCTGACCGGTACCTATACCTACACCTTCGAAAGCCGGGTGCTGGAAGGCAAGCCCACCGACAACACCAACGTGACGGTGGGCGTGGCCTTTAGCACGAAGTAAGCGGGGCGGGCCGCGGCCAACCTAGAGCGTGGGCCGCCGCAGGGTGGGCACGCTCTGCCACTGGGCCAGGGGCTTGCCCGTGGCATCAACGATGCTCAGCTCGGCCTTGTCGGCGTCGGGGCCAATGCCCACCAGGATGGAAAAGTTGCGGGTCGGGGTTTCACCCAGGTACTCGTTGGCCCCGTAGGAAACCTGGCTTTCGGTGTCTTCGGGCACTTCGGCGGCCAGCAGAAACCCGGGGTTCAGGTCGGCCACGCCTTCCTCGTGCTGCGGGCCGGTGCTGCCACCCACCGCGTCGGCCGCAAAGCGCAGGCTGGTATAATTCAAGCGGGTCAGGGTGAGGGTAATGGTTTGGGCGCCCTGCCGGCCGGTGTACACGACGGGTTTGCCGGCGGGTAAGTCCAGGGGAAACCGCACGGAGTCGTCCTGGCCCATGCGCAGCCACTGCCCGCGCACGGAGTAAGTGCCCGCCCCGCCCAGCCCGCGCAGGCCCTGCAAGAACTTGGGGGAAAGGTTAGCTGAGTCGGCCACCTGCGGCTTGGTAGCCGGAGCGGCCGGGCCGGGCGCCGGGCCCGCCGAATCAGCGGCGGCCACGGGTGGCGGGGCCGGTTGGGCGGCGGAGTTGTCGGCTTGCTTGGTCGAACAGGCCGCTAGCAGGGTGAGGCCGCAAATAGAGCCGTAAACGGCGAACGGGCGCAAAAAAAGAGACACGCGGAACGAATTAGATACAGCTAAAAAAGGGCCGGCCAACGGCTGGCTACGCCCGGATTGGGGCCGCAACTTACGGACAAACGGCCTGCTACCCCGCGGTGGGCCGCCCCGGCCCGGCCTACCGCAGGGGCGTGAAATGGTTCACCCCGTCGTGGAAGATGTATACCGGGTTGCCGCCGCCGTTGCGCACCTCGGTGGTTTCGTCCGTGTAGCCACTGCGGTGGTATACCACCACGACGCCGTTGGGCAGGCCCAGGTGGCGGGCAATAATATCCAGCACCCGCGGGGAGGCAAACAGCATCGTCCCCAGATTGGCGCCAATTTCGGCCCGGATAGCGACAATGGTCTGCACTGGCAGCGGCAGCGGCGTGCCATTGGCGCTGGCCACGGCGTTTATCAGGCAGTTATTCTGGTGGAGCAACCAGCTGTTGTCTACTTTCAGCGCCTGCTCCATTTCGCCGACCTGCTCATGACTCAGGGTTTGGATTTCGTCGGCGTCTTCCTCCTGCTCCTGCCGGGCCGGGGCCGATGCTGACGCGGTGTTGGGGTTGGGGTGCGGGGTGTTGCTCCTGATCAGGTTAAACGAATTGGGGTAGGCTTCGGCAATAACCCGCATGTGGTTTTCCCACAGCACCCCGGTGCGGCCCTTGCCGTCAAACATTCCCTTTATGGCCTCATCAATGCTCTCTTTGGTGCCGGTTCCGCTGGTTTCGAAGGCCAGCAGGCGGGCCCGGTAGGTACCCTCGCCTTTGCCGGTGGTATCGATTCGGTCCCGGGAAACGCCGGGAATCAGGTTGTAGAAGGAGAGAATAGCTTCAATAAACTGCTGCAAGCTTGACAAGTCGGCCGTAGTGGGCTTCAGGCCCCCCAACTGGTTCATTCGTTGCCAGGTATCTTTTATCAGCCCCTGGGCATTGTTGCCCAGGGGCTTGCCTTTTTGCGCGTTGTACAACTCCATTACCCGGTCGCTCAGCCCCTGCAAGGCGGCGTAGGCGTCGGGAATCGTATGGTTCCGAATGGCAGCCCGGACCCGGTCCAGGTGCGCGGCCCAGGCCGTGGAGTGCGCCCCCATGGTGCCCTTGAAGGGTGAGTCGGGCCGGCCGGCCGACAGCATCCCACTGATGCGGCCCGCGCCGTTGAGCATGACCTGAATCGACATGGAGTGCATGGCGCTGCTCAGGGTGGAAGTTTTGGAACTGTTGACGGCAAAACTCTCCGTGTCTTCCGTCTCCTCGTCTTTGTCTTCGGACTTAACCGGCGCGCTAATCTGCCCCAGGAAATTCTCAATGGGCCGGCCCGTAATAGCGGAGCCCAGCTCGCCCAGATTCTTCACGGGCCCGGGGCCGGCATAGCCCTCGGCCTTGGCCCGGCCAGCTTCCGCATTCTTGATCTGGTCCTGGATGGTATTCGACATGGCTTCCCCCTCTTTGTCAAAACTGAAGTGGGGCAGGGTTTCGTCTAAATTCCGGTACTGCTTGACCTGGGCTTCAAAGCCGAAGATATGGTTGGTGAACCGGCCGCCGGCCAGCTTGTTCAGCGTGTGCATTTCCGCAATTATCCGCATTAGCCCCGACTGGTTGGCGTACACGGCATTGAGCTTCTTGGCCCGGGCAATGACGATATTTTCGCCCGAGCTCAGGCCTTTGGCCCCGTAGTTAAAGTACTGGCTCAGGTTGTGAAATTCGGCGTTAAGCTGTTTGATAAAGCGGGTGGCATCGGCCATGAGGTACTCAAAGTCCAGATTAATGGAACTATCCATAGCCTTTATCAGATGATCCTCGCTCAGGCCGTCCTTGACCAGCGCAAACACCTCCGGATACAGCTGCCCGATACTCAGCTGGTGTTGCCGCCACATCATGGTCAGCCGCTCCAGGGGTTTCTCCACCCGAACCGGGGCTCCTTCTCTGCGGGTCCGGAAGTCGATGCCGCCGGTCATGCGGGCCAGCTGCCCATCGTTAACTTCCGAGGCGGCCATGCCGGCCGACTGAAAGTCGAACAGCCCGTAGATGGCCGCCACCACGTTGGCTTTATCCCACCCCCCTTTTTTGGCCCGGACCAGCTGTTCGGCGGCACTGAGCACCCCGGCCGGCCCCGATTCGCCGTGGCCCTTCCCCGATTTGCCCTTGCTTTTCTCCCCCACGTTTATCGTGCTGAAGGGAATCAGCTCCCGGGCTTCCAGGTAGGCCCCAATTGCCTCCTGCAGCAGGTGCATCTGCACCTGGGCATCCGGGGTAACGGAAGCACTGGCCAGGTTGGCCCGCAAACTGTTTTCGGCTTCGGTATAACGCTGGCGAATGGGCTGGTTATCGTCGTGGAGGACCAGGCTTTGGTAGCCGGGTAAGGCGCGCAGGTGGTCCGCCATGCCGTTCATGAAAACAATACCCTGGGCAATAGTCTGGCCCACCAGGTTGACGTTGAGTCCTTCCACGTGCACAATAAAGGCCGTGGTATGGTCGCCCATCGAGTTACCATATACCGCCGAGGGCCGGCCCCGCACCACCACCTGGCGGATAACCGGCGCCCCTTTTTCCCCGGCTTGGGTCCGAATCTGGGTGGCTAGGCGCTGCACCACCGTTTCGGAGTCTCCGCCGGGCCTTGCTTGCTCCCGCTGGCGGGTACCCGTGTGCTCGGGAGTGGTTTTGATGGTGGTTAGCCCGGTGGTGCGGCGCTGCACTACGGCTGAATATAACTGCCGCACGGCGGGCTGAGGACGTAGCGGCGCAACTTCCGGCGTCCAGGAGCTGCTCAGTTGCAGGGCCTGCTGGCCCATCACGTCGGCCTCGTGCTCCAGCCCAGCATCATCGTTCACTGCCACTTCGTTTGGGAGCTGCCTGGTGGGCTGCACGCGGCCCTGCTGTTGCTGGACCACGTGCCAGGCTTCGTGGGGCAGGTGCTGCTCCTGGCCGGGGGCGAGGTGAATGTCGGTGCCCTGGGCGTAGGCGTGGGCCTGCAGCTGGGCGGGCTGGCTGGAATTATAATGCACCCGCACCTCGTCCAGGGAGTGACCCGACAGGCTTTCCACCCCCGCCTTGAGCTCGTCGGGCAGGCCCGTGCGGTTGGCCTTCTGCTGTATGGGCGCCGCGGTACCGGGAAGGGGCCGCGTCTGGGTGGCGTAGGTATCGGCCTGGGCCTGCAAAGCCCGCAGCTGCCTTACCTTCGGGCTAGCGTTGGCCATTTCCTGCAGCCCGCCCACCTGCGGCCCCGGCACTCCGACCGGCCCGCTAGTGGGCAGTTTGCGCTGGGCCACGGGCGCGGGCCGGGCCCCAAGGCCCGTCGTCGCGGGAGCGGCAAGAGCCGACGGTGGAAGTAAATCAGCAGCGGCGGCCGGGCCGGGAGTTGCAGCTTTAAAGGCGGGCGTGGGCATAACCGGAGAATAGAAGAAGCCAGCGGGGAAGGCCAGCATAGATATTAGGCCTGGAATATAGTATAAATGAGAAGCATAGCAGTGCTTTCCGCCGGGAACTGGCTCGGTAGAACGGAGCTTCCCGGGACAATACTGCCTAAGCCGCGCCATAATTTTGGCGCGGCTATTAAACTATTTCCGTTGTTGCTCTTCTAACCCACCACAGCCCCGCCGCTCCTAACCCGCTCCCCTGCTTGGAAGACCAGGAAATCCTCGCCAAGTTCGCCGACCCCGCTGCCCGTAACGTGGCCTTTAATCAGCTGGTGCGCAAGTACCAGTCGAAGATTTATTGGCACGTGCGCAAAATGGTTATCGACCACGCCGATGCCGACGACCTGACCCAGGACGTGTTTGTGAAGGTGTGGAACCACCTGGGCAACTTCCGCCAGGATGCCTCGCTCTACACCTGGATTTACCGCATTGCCACCAACGAGTGCCTGAACTTCCTGTCGTCGAAACGGCGCAAGTTTTTTCTGCCCCTCAACGATGTGGCGGCCGAGCTGACCCAAAAAGTAGAGGCCGACCCCGGCCTGGCCGGCGACGAAATCGAGCTGCGCCTGCAAAAAGCCATTCTGCGCCTGCCCGACAAGCAGCGGCTGGTGTTCAACATGAAGTACTACGACGAAATAACCTACGAGCAGATGGCCGACATAACCGGTACCAGCGTAGGGGCGCTAAAGGCTTCGTACCACCACGCCGTCAAGAAAATTGAACAATACGTCAACGAAGAGTCCCACCACGATTAAACCCCGCGGCCCGGGCCGCATCTAAGCTATATGAACACTCCCTTTCGTCTGGATGACCATCAGCGGCGCGCCCAGCCCCTGGCTCCGCCGCCAGCCGACTACTTCGAGCGGCTGCCCCGCCGGATTATGGCCCGGGTGCAGCCCGAAGCCCCGCGCGAGTCGGCCCTGCTGGGCTGGCTGGCGGCCCTTTCCGGGCCCGTGCGTACGGCCCTGGCTTCGGCCGTGGTGCTGGGGGGCTTTGCCACCAGCTTTTTCCTGAGCCAGCCCGCCGCCGGACCTGCTACTTCGGCGCCGGTAGCAGCCTTGGAAGCAGTGCCCCAAACCGAGATGGTGCAGTACCTGCTGGCCGCCGACTCCCGCCTCACCCTCACCGACCTGGCCGAGCTGCCCGCCACCGACCGGAGCCTGACCGACAGCTTCCTGCAAGCCTCCCCCGATGAGCTGCAAGATGCCCTGGACGCCCAGCCCGCCGACGATACCTACCTGTAATCCTTATTTTTGCCGCTGCTTTGTCCTTCTCTCCCATGAAATATCTTCTCCGCGGCGCCCTGGCCGTGCTTCTGCTCCTGGTTTTGCACGCGCCGAGCCTGGCCCAGGGTGGCCGTCGTCAGGGCCCGGGTGGCCGCCTGAGTCAGCTGGAAAACGCCAAAATTGCCTACCTGACCGACAAGATTTCCCTGACCCAGGACCAGGCCCAGCGCTTCTGGCCGCTCTACAACGAGTTTTCGGACAAGCGCCGCGACGTGGCCCGCCGCATGCGGCAGCTACGCACCGAAAACCCCGATGGCCTCTCCGACCAGCAAATCAAGGACAACCTGACCCAGGCCCTGGCGTTGCGCCAGAGTGAGGTAAACCTGGAAAAGGAATACTTCGATAAATTCCAGAAGGTGCTGACCATCCGCCAGGTGGGCAAGCTCTTCATTGCCGAGCGCGACTTCACCAAGGAAGTACTCAAGCGCGTGGCCGACCGGCGCGGCGGCGCGGCCGGGGGCGCGGGGCAGTTTGCCAGTCCACCCGAGGACAACTAGCTTTTTTTCCGCACTCTCTATTGCATCAAACAGGCTGCCTAGTGCAGCCTGTTTTGGTTTTCGGTGGTTGTAAGAGGCCGGACGAGGATGATTCCGGCGGGCGCTTGCCACGCGCCCCTGCTATCTTTGCGGGCTCAATCTGACTTACCATGCTTACTCCGCGCCAGCTGTTTCTGCGCCACCAGGCCCAAACGTCCGACTTTCCGCTCCTGCTCGAAATTGAGCGGGCCGAGGGCGTGTACATGTACGACACGGCCGGCCGCCGCATCCTGGATTTGATTTCGGGCATCGGGGTCAGCAACGTGGGCCACCGCCACCCGCGCGTGCTGCAGGCCATTCAAAACCAGCTCGATAAATACCTGCACCTGATGGTGTACGGCGAACTGGTGCAGGCTCCGCCGGCCGAGCTAGCCTACGCCCTGCACCAAACCCTGCCCGCGCACCTCGACAGCGTGTACTTCACCAATTCCGGGGCCGAGGCCATTGAGGGCGCCCTGAAGCTGGCCAAGCGCCACACCGGCCGCACCGAGCTGATTTCCTGCCACAATGCCTACCACGGCTCCACGCACGGCGCGTTGTCCATCACCGGCTCCGAGGGCTTCAAGAACAGCTACCGCCCCCTGCTGCCCGACGTGCGCCACATCCATTTCAACGACCTGGCCGACCTGGCGCTGATTACTGAGCACACCGCCGCCGTAGTCGTTGAGACGGTGCAGGGCGAGGCTGGGGTGCGAGTGCCGGCGCCGGGCTATTTGCCCGCGCTGCGGCAGCGCTGCCAGCAGGTCGGGGCCCTGCTCATTCTCGACGAAATTCAGTGCGGCTTCGGGCGTACTGGCTCGTTCTGGGCCTTCGAGCAGTTTGGGGTGGAGCCCGATATTCTGGTCTGTGCCAAGGGCATGGGCGGCGGCATGCCCATCGGGGCCTTTATTTCGTCGCAGGAAATTATGGCCGGTTTCAAGACCAACCCGATTCTGGGGCACTGCACCACGTTTGGGGGCCACCCGGTGTCGTGCGCGGCTTCACTGGCTACGCTGCGGGTTATTCAGGAAGAACATCTGCTGGCGGGCGTCCACGAAAAAGCCGCCCTGTTTCGGCGGCTTCTGCAGCACCCGGCCATCCGGCAGGTGCGGGGCCACGGCCTGCTGATGGCCGTGGAATTTGACTCTTTCGCCGTGCTCAAACCCATTATCGACCATGCTCTGGCGCACGAAGGCATCCTGACCGACTGGTTCCTGTTCTGCGACAATTCCCTGCGCATTGCCCCGCCCCTAACCATTTCCGAAACTGAAATCGAGGAAGGCTGCGCGGCCCTGCTGCGGGCTATTGAAGCAATAGTTGTCCGTAATTAGTTGCTGGTTGTTAGTTATCAGGTCGTTCTATTGCTCGCATTGTTGGCCTTCCGGCCTAACAACAGACAACTAACAACTGACAACTAACCTCCTACAAGCCGCTGCCTTTGGGATGAGTGCCGTTGTAGTTGAGGAAGGATTCCGACTCGGTTTTGATTTGCTCCCGGGGCAGGCCATCCTTGACGCCGATGGAGATTTTGCGCACCAGCACGCCCACAATGGCCTTGCGGAAGCCCAGCTTTTCGGCCATCCCGATGCAGAAGTCCATTTCGTGGTCATCCACGATGCCGTCGGCCAGCATCATGTCCACCAGGTCGAAAATCTGGTCGAACCGCTCCGAGTCGTTGTCGGGTAGCACCAGGTTTACCGCGCCCGAGTTGGCTACGATGGAACGCACGTCATCCGCCCGCATGCCGTTCTTTTTGCCCACCGCCACGATGAAGTTCATTTCCCGCTCGTCAATGTGGCCGTCGGCTTTGGCCAGGGCCGCCAGATTCATGAGGTGACTCTTCACTTTCTTGGTTTGCTCGTTTTCGAAAAGGCCAAACATAGGGGCGTTGCTTAAGTAACGGTGAAGGAAAAGAACTGGGCCGGCGGCGCTGCCCAAAACCGGCAACGGGGCTGTTAAGATAGTCGGCAAGGGGCTTTGTTGCAATACGCAACTGCAAAAAAAACAGCCAGACCACAGCCGTAATCTGCGTTGTTTTTTTGCCTTTCCTGCCGGCAAAGGCTTTGTTTTCAATTTGGATTTATCACCTTTGCCCCGCCCGCACTGGGCAGTTCCGATTACCTGAATTATGATGAAACGTATTGCAGTTTTCACCAGCGGCGGCGACTCGCCGGGTATGAACGCCTGCATCCGGGCCGTGGTGCGCACGGCCGTGTACCACGGCATTGAGGTCTATGGCATCATGCGCGGCTACAGCGGCATGATTAAAGGCGAATTCGTCAAGCTCGACTCGGCCTCCGTGGCCAACACCGTGCAGAAGGGCGGCACGATTCTTAAGTCGGCCCGCAGCCAGAAATTCATGACCAAGGAAGGCCGGCAGCAGGCCTTCGACCAGCTCGTCAACAACGGCATCGACGGCCTGGTGGCCATCGGCGGCAACGGCACGTTTACCGGCGCCACCATCTTCGAGCAGGAGTTCGGCATCCCGACCGTGGGCGCCCCGGGCACCATCGACAACGACCTTTACGGCACCGATTACACCATCGGCTACGACACGGCCGTGAACACGGCCCTCGAAGCCATTGACAAAATCCGGGATACGGCCGACTCCCACGACCGCTGCTTCTTTATCGAGGTAATGGGCCGCGACTCGGGTTACATTGCCATTCCCTGCGCCATCGGGGGCGGGGCCGAAATCGTGATGATTCCCGAAACCCAGATGTCGACCGAAGCCGTGATTGAAACGCTGCAGGCGGGCTGGAAACGCTCCAAAACCTCGTTTATCGTGGTAGTGGCCGAGGGCGACGAGGAAGGCAACTCCCACTCGGTAGCCAAGCAGGTGAAGGCCGCCATTCCCGAGCTCGACACCCGCGTGACCATCATCGGGCACGTGCAGCGCGGGGGCTCCCCCACCGCCGCCGACCGCCTGCTGGGCTCCCAAATCGGTATTGCCGCCGTGGAGGGCCTCATGAACGGCATGCGCAACGTCATGGCCGGCATCGTGGACCGCAAGCTGGTTTACACTCCCTTCTCCGACACAATTCACAAAAAGAAGCTCATCAACCAAACCTTCATGCGCATGGTCGAGATTCTCTCGGTGTAGCGGTGAAATAGTGAACTGGTGAGTTGTCGTTCTAACGTTTTTTAACGGCTGTCATCCTGCGCGGCGCATAGCAGAGCGAAGGACCTTCCTCCCCTATCCCAGTACCGCTTGCCTCAACACGAAAAGGCCCTTTACCGCGCAATCGGCAAAGGGCTTTTTTGTGTTGAATCAAGCTACTCACTCAGCTGAGGAAGGTCCTCCGGTTACGCCTCAGGAGGAAAAACGACCTCTCGCGCTGTCAGAACAAAAACTCACTAGTTCACCATCTCACCACTTCACTGCCTCCGGGTGCAGCCACTGATACTGCGGGTCGCGGCGGAGCCAGGTGAGCTGGCGTTTGGCGTAGTGGCGGGTGTTGCGCTTGAGCAGGCGCACGGCTTCGGGCCAGTCGTAGAGGCCGTCGAGGTAGCCGAAGATTTCCTGGTAGCCCACCGTTTGCAGGGCGTTGTGGTGGCGGTACGGGAGCAGCGCCGTGGCCTCGGCCAGCAGGCCCTGGGCCAGCATCTGGTCTACCCGCTGGTCGATGCGCTGGTAGAGCTCCTCCCGGTCCCGGTTGAGGGCAATTTTGACGGTCTGAAATGGCCGCTCTTTGGTTACTTTCGGGGTGTGGAAGCTGGAAAACGGCTGGCCCGTGCTGCGCGTCACTTCCAGAGCCCGCACCACCCGCTGGTGGTTTTGCCGGTCGATGCGGGCGTAGGTTACCGGGTCGAGGCGCTGAAGCTCGGCCACCAAAGGCTCCAACCCGTGCTCGGCCAGCTCCTGCTGCAGGGCGGCCCGCACGGCGAGGTCAGCCCGGGGCATTTCGTCCAACCCTTCGGTTACGGCCTGCAGATACAGCCCCGAGCCGCCGGTCAGAATTACCACTTTATGCTTCTGAAACAGCTCGTCGAGCAGAGCCAGGCAGTCGGCCTCGAAGCGGCCGGCGTTGTAGTCCTCGGTAATACTGTGGGAGTCGATAAAGTGGTGCGTTACACCCTGCATTTCGGCCGCCGTGGGCTTAGCCGTCCCGATGCTCAGCTCCCGGAAAAACTGCCGCGAGTCGGCCGAAATAATGTCGGTGTGGTAGTGCCGGGCCAGCTCCACGCACAGCGCCGTTTTGCCCACGGCCGTGGGGCCCGAAATGACCAGCAAAGTAGGATGAAGTGGCGCCAGGCCGGGTAGTAGATTCATACAGAAACAGGTTGGGCGGCCCACAGGGCCTGATACAGCGCCCCGAGGTGCTCTTCCTCACGCTGCCAGTTGAACTGCTGGCGGGCGCGGCGGCAGTTCTGGGCCAGGGCGTGGTAGCGGCCGGGATTGTGGTGCAGCAGCTGGTTGAGGGCCCCGGCAATGGAGGCGGGCGTGAGTTCCACGACTTCGGCCACTTCGTACTGCTCGTTGAGGTGGCGGTACTCGGGAAAATCCACAATCAGCTGCGGAATACCGGCGTGCAGGTAGTCGAAGAATTTATTGGCCAGGGAATAGTAATAGCTCAGGCCCTGGTTTTCGAGCAGCATAATGCCTACCGTGGCTTGGCTGGTAATTTCGTGCAGCTCGGCCGGCAGCACGAAGCCGCGGAAGTCAACCTTCCCGGAATCGAGCAGGCCCAGGGTGGCGGCCCGCTCCCGCAGGGCCGCGGATAAGTCGCCTTCCCCGCACAGCACCAGCCGGCCCGCCACCTGGGGCATGGCGTCGAGCAGGGCTTCCAGGCCCCGGCCGGCATTCAGAGCGCCCTGGTAGAGAATGTAGCCATCAGTGGGCGCGGCCGCGGGAGCCGGCGGCAGCTCCGCCGGAGTCAGGCGGCTGATGTTGCGCACCACTTCGAAGGGCCGGTGGTAGCGTTGCTCGAATACCCGGGCCAGGGCCGGGCCCACGGTGTAGGCCAGCGTGGCGCGGGGCACGATGAAGCGCTCCACGGCCCGCCACAGGCGCTGCACGGCCGGCCGGGCCACCACTTCGGGCACCTCCGTAAACAACTCGTGGGCGTCGTACACGAAGGGCTGCCCGCCGAGCCGGGCCCGCAGCCACACGGGCAGGGCGGTGTCTAAATCAATGGCGCACCAAGCCGCTGCTTGCTGCCCGAGCAGGTAGACCAGCAGGCGCAGGTTGAATTCGAGGTAGAACAGCTTGCCTTTATTCAGCCAGCACCGCAGCCGGTGCTGCCGGTAGGGCTGCTCCGTCAGGGGCCGGGAAGTGGGCCACTGCCGCCCCACCAGCAGCACGTCGTAGCCGCGGCAAACCAGGCTGCCGCAAATTCGTTGCATGCGCTGGTCGTAGTTTAAATCGGTGGTAACGGTGAAGATAAGAGTGCGCATACGGGCGGGTGGCGGCGGGTGGCGCGGAGGAATCTGCCGCCGAAACGCGCTATCTGGGATATTTTTGACAAATTTAAGAAGTTAAAACTCGCGTACTGGTCAAAGGACGTAGACCAAGCTCCCCGCCGACCACCTATTCTACCCGATGTCGACTACTCCTGTATCACCGGCTGACGCTGCAGCCCTGGGGACGCCTCCGGCCCCGGCGGCTGATTTTTACCGCGTCCTGTTTGAGGAAGCCTACGACGCCATCCTGCTCTACGACGAGCAGGGCGGGCTGGTCGATTGCAACCAGACGGCCCTGCGCCTGCTCGGCACCACCCGGCCCGAGCTGCTGACCACGGGCCTGATGGCCTTTGCCGCCCCCCACGCGGCAGCCGGGGCCGAGGCCTGGCAGTCGGCGGCCGAGCTGCGAGCCGCCGTGCGGGAAGTAGCGCACACGGGCAGCCGCGGCGCCCGGCGCTGGACTGGCCAGCGGCCCGATGCGACAACCGTAGAAGCCCTAGCGACCCTGCACCGGGTAAGCTCGCCCGAGGGCGGCGTGCGCGTGCAGCTGACCCTGCGCGAGGCGGTGGAAACACCCGCCCCAGCCCTTTCTGCAGCCGACCTCATCACCCGGCAGCAGGCCCTGGATCTGTCGCAGGCTCAGCTGCGCGACCTGCTTAGCCGCACCAATCTGAGCTACGTAGCCGTGGACCGGCAGGCCGCCGTGGTCGACGTGAACGACCATTTTCTGCACTACACCGAATACTCCCGGTCCGAAGTTATTGGCCGGAGTTTTCACGAAACCTTCTGCCCGGCCGCCGACCAGGAGCGGATGCGCCAGAACTTTCTGACCTGCATTGCCACCGAGCAGCTCCAGGAATTCTACGAGCGGGTCATTGTGACCAAATCGGGGCAGACGCGCATGGTGTACTGGCACGCCGAGTTTTCGCGCGACCTGCAGGGCCAGGTGACCGGCATCTTCGTGGTGGGCCGCGACTACACCGACCGGCACGTGGCGGCCCGGGCCCTTACCGACAACCGTCACCGCCTGCAGGACTTTCTCGACAACGCCCACGACCTGATTCAGAACCTGAGCATCGACAACCGGTTTTTGTTCGTGAACAAGGCCTGGAAGGAAAAGCTTGGCTTCAGCGACGAAGACCTGTCGCAGATGACGCTCGGCGACGTGGTGCACCCCTACTACAAGGCCAAGCTGCTCTACCAGCTGCGTAACCTGTATAAGGGCGAGAAAGTCAACAAGCTCGAAACGGTATTCCTGACCAAGACCGGCAAGCCGATTCACCTGATTGGCTCCATCAGCTGCTCCTGGCAGGACGACGAGCCGGTGAGCACCCGCGCCATTCTGCACGATATTACGGACCGTATCAAGGCCGAGCGCCTGCAGAAGGTCTACTACAGCATTGCCAACCTGGCCATCAGCTCCAAGGACTTACAGTCACTCTACGGGGCCATTCACCGGGAGCTGAGCAAGATCATCGAAACCAATAACTTCTACATTGCCCTCTGCGACGACGCCCGCACCCAGCTGCAGTTCAGCTACTTCGTCGACCAGAACATTCAGGGCGAGCAGGGGCTGGTGTCGCGGCCGTTTTCGTCGGGCGTGTCGGAATACATCATCCGCACCGGGCGGCCCATGTTTATGCTCAAGGCCGAGCTGCAGGAGCTCATTGCCAACGGCACGATTACGGCCTACGGGCTGATGCCGGAAGTGATGCTCTGCTCGCCGCTGAGCATCGGCGAGCGGATTATCGGCGTCATTGCCGTGCAGGACTACCACAAGGCCGACGCCTACGCCGCGGCCGACATCGAGATTCTGCACTTCATTTCCAACCAGGTGGCCCTGGCCATTGAGCGCAAGCGCAACGAGGTTCAGATCAACAAGCAGAACGCCCGCCTGAACGCCATTTTCGAGAGCGGCTCCCATTTGATGTGGTCCGTGGACATGCACTCCCGCCTGACCTCGTTCAACCGCAATTACTCGGCCTACTTCCTGCGCCGCAACGGGGTGTATCCGTCGCTGAACGTGAACCTCTGGCAGGCCGACCTGGGTATGATGGAGGAAGACGCCCGCGAGGCTTTTATTGAGAACTACCGGCGCGCGTTTCAGGGCCAGCCCCAGCGCTTCGAGGTGCGCCTGCGCGACTCCCGCGGGCAGGATACCTGGCGCGAAATCTACCTCAACCCGATTTACCTCGACGATGGTACGTTCGAGGAAATTTCGGGCATGGCCCACGACATTACCGACAAGAAACGCTCCCAGCTGGAGCTGGCCGCCCAGGAAGAGAAGTTCCGGGCCATCTTCGAGTCGTTCCAGGACGTGTACTACCGCACCGACGGCAAGGGCGTGCTCACCCTGCTCAGCCCCTCGGTGTACGACATGCTGGGCTACAAGCCCGAGGAGGTCATCGGCACGCCCATCATGGACTACTACGTGCGGCCCGAGCAGCGCGACGAGCTGCTGAACAGCATTCAGAACTACGGCGAGGCCCGCAACATCGAGATTGACATGCGCCACAAGGATGGCCACTCGGTGAGCGTGCTAGTGAATGCGCGGCAAGTGAACGACGGGCCGGCCGGCACCGAAGGCATCGGGCGCGACATCACCGAGTTCAAGCAGATGCAGGACGACTTGCGCCGGGCCAAAGAGGAAGCCGAAACGGCCCTGGAAGCCAAAACCCAGTTCTTGGCCAACATGAGCCACGAGCTGCGCACGCCCATGAACGGCATCATCGGCATGATTGATTTGCTGCACCAGACGGTGGCCTCCGAGGAGCAGGAAGAGTACGTGGACACGTTGCGGAAGTCGTCGGATGCGCTGCTGGCCATTCTGAACGACATTCTGGACCTGTCCAAGATTCAGGCCGGCAAGCTGCAGCTCAACGAGTCGGGCATCGATTTGTACTACACCCTGGACAAGATTCACTCACTGTTTGCCAACCGCGCCAACCAGAAAAAGCTCAAGTTCACCTACCACATCACGCCCCATACCCCGCGCTTCATCATCACCGACGAAACCCGGGTGCTGCAGATTCTGTCGAACCTGACGTCCAACGCCATCAAGTTCACCTCGGCCGGTACGGTGAGCATCATCGTCTCGTCGGTAAGCACCGATGGGGTGGAGCACACGCTGCGCTTTGCCGTGCAGGACTCGGGCATCGGTATTTCGCCCTCGAACGCCAAGCTGCTCTTCACCAACTTCACCCAGCTCGACACCACGCCCACCAAGGCCTTCGGGGGCACGGGGCTGGGCCTGGCCATCAGCAAGCAACTGGCCGAGCTGCTGGGCGGCGAAATCGGCATGATTTCCAACACCGACGACGGCTCGACCTTCTGGTTTACGATGCGCTGCCGGGTGGCCTACAACGAGGAGGAAATCGTGCAGGAGCGCGTGGCCTCCCGCGACCGGAGCCACGAAATCATGCGCCTGGAAACGGCTCCGCGGGTACTCTTGGTCGACGATAACCCCATCAACCAGAAAGTGGCCGTGCGCCTGCTCGACAAGCTGGGCTGCCAGATCGACGTGGCCAACGACGGGTTTGAGGCCATCAGCAAAGCTACCGCGCCCACCGGCGAGTACGAGCTGATTTTCATGGACATTCAGATGCCCGAAATGGACGGCATCACGGCCATGCACGAAATCCGGCAGCGCCTGGGCCGCAGCTGCCCGCCCATCGTGGCCATGACGGCCTACTCGATGAAGGAAGACGCCGAGCGGTTTGTGCAGCAGGGCATGGACGACTACATCTCCAAGCCCGTCAAGTCGCAGGACCTCTACACCGTGCTGCTGCGCTGGACCGGGGCGGCCGAGCGGATGGCGGCCCTGCACCTGAGCGCGGCCCCCGAAACACCGCCCACGCCCGACGTGACGGAGCCCGTCGCGCCCTACACCCCGGTGGGCGAGGCCCTGGCCGAACCGGCCCAAACCACCTTCATTGACCCCGAAGTAGTCAAGCAGCTGCGGGAGCTGGGCGGGGCCGAGTTTGCCGCCCAGCTCTACAGCGACTTCGAGCAGGAAGCCGGGCAGCTGCTCAGTGAAGCTCAGCAGTTAGTGGATCAGCACCAGTACGCGCAGATCCTGCCCCATTTGCACCAACTCAAGGGCACGGGCTTCACCTTGGGCATCAATGAGCTGGCCGAATGCGTGAAAAGCTTGGAACATGACCTAAAAAAAGGGCATCTTGACCACGTAGAACAAGATTTTCGCACTATTATGCGGCACTTTACGGCCTTTGTGCATTCGTATCCGGCTGTTACCCAGGGCCCGTAGTTCCCGTAGAACCTTCTGACTGACCTTCCTTTCTCCTCCGACCCTAAACATTCTTCTCCATGGCTGATTCTAAAACCATCCTGATAGCAGAGGACAGCTCTGTTATTTTGAACCTGACCAAAAAAATTCTGGAGCTCCAGAAATATAAAATTGTATCGGCCAAGAACGGCGGGGAAGTTATCAAGCAAGTTGAGTCCCAGCCCATCGACTGCGTGCTGATGGACATCAACATTCCGGTGAAGGACGGCATGGAGTGCACCCGCGAAATCCGGCGCAACGCCGACCCGCGCATCGCCCAGATTCCGATTATTGCCATCACCGGCAACGCCAACAACTACTCCATGGAGCAGTTCCGCGAGGCCGGCGTGACGGACTACCTGCCCAAGCCCCTCGACTTCGACGCCCTGGTGCGCGTGGTAAAGCAGTACGTTGGGTAAGGCGTAATTTTGAATGGTGAATGCTGAATTATGAATTGAAAACGCTACTCCGCTTCCGGCTAACGGTTACTTCATAATTCAGCATTCACCATTCATCATTCAACCAAAGTGCAAGTTACTTTTCTCGGCACGGGGACGTCGCAGGGGGTGCCCATGATTGGGTGCCACTGCCCGGTGTGCACCTCGGTAGACTACCGCGACAAGCGCCTGCGCGTGTCGGTGCACGTGCAAACCCAGGGCAAGAGCCTGATTATCGACTCGGGGCCCGACTTTCGCCAGCAGGTGCTGCGGGCCCGCATCGACCATCTGGACGCGCTGGTATTTACCCACGAGCACAAGGACCACACGGCCGGCATGGACGACATCCGGGCCTACAACTTTAAGCAGCAGCAGGACATGCCCGTGTACGCCGAGCCCCGGGTACTGGACCAGCTGCGGCGCGAGTACGCCTACATTTTTGCCGAGCACAAGTACCCCGGCGTGCCCAAGGTGCAGACCATCCCGATTCTGAGCGACACGGAAAGCTTCCGGGTGGAAGGCGTGGAAGTGCACCCCATCCGGGCCCTGCACTACAAGCTGCCCGTGCTGGGCTTCCGCATCGGCAACTTCACCTACATCACCGACGCCAACTACCTCTCACCGGAATCCTTGGAGCGGGTGCGGGGCTCGGAAATCATCGTGCTCAACGCCCTGCGCCACGAGGAGCACATTTCGCACTACTCTCTGCCCGAGGCGGTAGACATTCTCACCGATCTGGCCCCACGCGTGGGCTACATCACCCACATCGGGCACCAACTGGGCAAGCACCGCGAGGTAGAAGCCACGCTACCCAGCTTTATCCGCCTGGCCTACGACGGACTGCAGGTGGAACTGCAGGACGAGCAATAACATTGCTGGAGCAACACGCCACCCCTCCCCCGCCGCCCTAGCCGGCCGCGGGCCAGTCCCGATACGCCTGGACTTTTAGTAAGTGGCTTTAGGCCGCGGCGGTTGACCTTACCGGGGCGTTTTGGTTACGTTGAACCACAGCGCCCAATCCTGTAGAGCGGGCATTTTGCCTTTTTCCGGCTGTTTGTCGATGTCCCACACGGTATAGGTCAGCAGGTAGCGGCGGCCGTTGGCCCGAATGCTGGTCGTGTCGAGCCAGGCGCCGAGGGCGGAGCGCTGCGGGCCGTCGGGCAGGCGCAGCTGCTGGCTTTGGCCCTGCGCATCGGTAATGGCCAGCACGGGCCAGGCCGAAGGCCCCACGGCGCACTGCAAGCCCTCGGGGCAGTACGTCGTATTTAGGTCCTCAAGCTGAATGGTAAGCTCCCGGCTGCCGGTGCCGGGCAGAAAAGCCTGCTGCCGATAGTGCAGGGCAAAGTCCTTGTCAAAGTCGACGGCGAAGTCCGGCGCTGGCAGCTGCGGGTCGACGGTGGATTTCTGGCAGGCGCCCAAGCCCAGTGCCAGGGCCAATACGAGTACAGTAGATTTCATCAGGCAAGCAATAGCAACAGGGAGGGGTAATGAGTAGGAGCAGCCCGCACGCAGGCTCGGGAGGGTGAGCGAATCCCCGGGCCAATGGTTGCATGCGGCCTTCGTAGTATTTGGCTTTACCTTGCATAGCGGCACCGGGGCCGCTTTTATTTTTCCCATGCACAACAATTATTATTTCCTGCGCCAGCTGGCTCCCGCCCTGGCCCAGCAGCTGGCCGGCTTTGCGGTAGCCAGCTGCTTTTCCCAGGAAAAAGACGAGCTGGTCATTGGCCTGACCAAGGGCGAAGCCGAGTTCTGGCTCAAGGCCCAGCTGTCGGCGACGTTTCCGGCCCTGGCCCTACCCGAAACCTTTCACCGGGCCCGGGCCAATTCCGTGGACCTACTGCCCGGCTTGCTGGGGCAGGTGGTGGAGGCGGTGAGCGTGTTTTCCCACGACCGGGTGCTGCGCCTGCACTTCCGAGGCGGGGCCACGCTGCTATTCAAGCTGTTTGGCCCCCGGCCCAACGCCGTGTTCCGTCCGAACCCGCAAGCTCCGGCCGAGTTGTTTCACCAGCGCTACCTGGCCGATGCCGACCTGACGCCCGCGCCCGAGCCCCTCCCCGACCTGCTCAATCCGCTGCGCAGCTACCCGGGCCTGGGCGACGTGCCGCCCCGCTACCTGCGTGCCCACGGCTACGACGCGGCCGACCTGCCCACCCGGCTCCGCATGGTGCAGGACGTGGTGGCCCTGCTCGAAAACCCGCCGCACTTCTACCTGACGGCCGTGGAGGGTAAAACCCGGTTGACGCTGCTGCCGGTGGGCGACGTAGAGCAAACCCTACCGCCCGACCCGGTAGCAGCCCTGCGCCTGTTTGTGCCGCTCATCCTGGGCCGCCGGGCCTACGAAACCGAGCTGCGCCAGGTGCGGCAGGAGCTGGAGAAGCGGGCCGAGGAAGCTACCGTCAGCGCCAGCCAGGCCCGCACCCGGCTCTACGCCCTGGAGCACACGGCCGGCTACCGGCAAACGGCCGACCTGATTATGGCCAATTTGACCAACATTCCGGCCGGGGCGGCGCAGGTGGAAGTCGAGGATTTTTACCAGGATAACCAGCTGCGCACCATCAAGCTTAAATCGACGGAAACGCCCCAGCGCACAGCCCAGAACCTGTACCGCAAAGCCAAAAATCAGAAGATTGAAACCGAGCAGCTGCAGGAACGCATCGAGCGGCGCGAAACGGAGGCCCTCTGGTGCCTGGAGCGTCTCGAGGAGCTGGCCGCCATTGCCGACCTGCGCACGTTGCGCACCTGGCGCAAAACCCACGAGTTGCTGCCCGCCACCAAGGCCCAGGAAGCGGCGGAGCTGCCCTTCAAGGTGTTTTCCGACGGTGGCTATACCATTCTGGTGGGCCGCAACGCCCAGAACAACGACCTGCTCACCCAGCGCTACGCCCACAAGGACGACCTGTGGCTGCACGCCAAGGATGTGACGGGTTCCCACGTGGTGATAAAGCAGAAACCCGGGCAGCCCACACCCGAGCCGGTAATCGAGCGGGCGGCACAGCTGGCGGCCTGGTATTCGCGCCGCAAAAACGACTCCCTCTGTCCCGTGACGGTGACGCCCAAGAAATTTGTGCGCAAGCGCAAGGGTGCCGTGGCCGGACAGGTAGTGGTGGAGCGGGAACGGGTGGTGCTGGTGGTGCCCGCCAACCCGTTTGAGCGCAACGGCTAACGTACCGGGCGTAGGTCGCCCATCTGGCGGAAGTCTTCAGCCGCTGCAGGCGGCGGACTTCCAGCCTCGCGCACGAGGTCAGTTTCCAGACTGACGCTGGCAGAAAAAGCCCGGAACGACTGGATTTGCACCGAAAACAGCTACCTCCCATCTTAGCTGCAGCTCCAAACTCACTGCCTGCTCCAGAATAGCTCCCAAAACAAAACCGGCCGGCTCCTGGAAAAGGAACCGGCCGGTTGGCGTTGTGCGCGCGGGGAGATTCGAACTCCCACACCCGAAGGCACCACCCCCTCAAGATGGCGTGTCTACCAGTTTCACCACGTGCGCAGAGGGTAAAAAAAGCGGTACTCGCAGCAGCAACTCGGAAGCGGCTGACTTCGCTGAGGCGGCGAAGTGGGGACAAAAGTAGTTGGTTGACCCAAACGGCGCAAGTGGAAACAGGTTTTTTCTGCGAAAAAGGCGTGTCAAGCGGCCCTCACAGCCGCTGACGAACTAGTAATCAGGATACAAGGAGTCAAAAAAAATTTGCACGCTCTTTGCAAAGCGGCCCCGAACGGCTGAGCTTCGTAGCCGCGGTTCATTTGCGGTTCATGCCCGACAGCTGAACTTTAGCCCGGGCAACCGGGCGGGCCGCCACAGATCAGATTCTGCGGCCCTTTTTCCTCACCTCCTCACGCGCACTACTTTATGGATCAGACCCGGGAAGCGTTGGTAAAGCCAACGAGTAACACGGCTGCTTTCTTTGCTCACCTCGCCGAGCGCATCACCAAGTTTTCGGGCACCACCCTGGCCTTTTGCCTGGCCCTGGGGCTGGTGCTGCTCTGGGCCCTCACCGGGCCGCTGTTCCAGTACTCCGAGACCTGGCAGCTGGTCATCAACACGGGTACCACCATCATTACCTTCCTGATGGTATTTCTCATTCAGCGGGCCCAGAACAAGGATTCCCTGGTGCTGCACCTGAAACTCAACGAGCTGATTGCCGCCACCAAGGGCGCCAGCAACCGCCTGATCAACTCCCAGGACTTTACGGAGGACGAAATCAACATTCTGCACCAGTACTACTGCCTGCTGGCCGAAAAGGCCCAGAAGGAAAACGACCTGGGCCGAACCCACACGGTGGAAGAAGCCGAGGAAAACCACCAGGAAAAGGTGGAGGCCCACCACAGCAAGAAGGCCGTGGCCCACCACGGCTAGGGCACGAAAAAGCCCCGGTACCGCAACGGTACCGGGGCTTTTTGCTGAAGGCGGAGCCTCGTATTATTCGGCGCGGGCCAGGGGCGTATCCACCACGTGCTCGGACACGAACCAGACCTGCATTTCGTTGGCGCGCAACACTTCGCTGATCAACAAATCATTGGTGCCGTCGTCGCCGCTCTCATCCGCCTGCTGGGCAAAATCGTGACAGTTTTTGAGGATAATCTGGTGGGCTTCCAGCAGGCGCGAGACCTGAATGGGAGCCTCTTCCCGGTCACGGGGCGGGCGCGGGATGCTGGCTAGCTCGGCTACGTCGTGGGCCATAGCCACGGCCACGCCACCCAGAATCTGGATACGCTCGGCAATGGTATCCACCAGCACGCTCTGCTCCTCGTAGTGCTTATCGTAGAGCAGGTGCAGCTGGTAGAACGTGGGGCCTACCACCTGCCAATGGTGTTTCTTGTAGAGGTCGCGCAGGGTAATAGTATCAGCCAACATCTGGTTGAGGTTGGCTACGCTTTGCTCGCGGGTTTTTTCATCGAGCCCAATCGGCAGGCGCTGCGACACGGTACCGTACTTTTGCAGGGGCGCCGGGGCATGAAACTGCTGGTTGAGAATAGGCTGCACGCTGGGGCCGGCTTGGCCGTTGCCAGCGGCTTTGCCAGCAGCAACGCCATCGGCGGAGGCGGCAGATTTCTTGGGGGCCGCGGCCTTGGTGGCAGCGGGCTTCTTGGTGGTGTTGGTAGTAGCCATTAGTAGGTAGAGTAGCGGAAAAATGATTGGCCGCCGAGGCAGCCGCTGCAAGGCTTTACGAGTGCTGCCGCGCTAGGTTCGGGGTTTTGTTGCCGCTTCCAGGCTCAACCGTAGCTGCGGACCCAAATCCAGGCTTACCTTCAGCCCGGTATCCGGTTACTACAGCTCTTTATTTCTATGGCGTCGCACGTTCACCCCCACCCCCACCCCGAAGACCACCTGACCAGCTCGGCCATGCTGCAGGACATCGTCATTGGCCTCTCCGACGGGCTGACCGTGCCCTTTGCCCTGGCCGCGGGCCTGAGCGGGGCCGTGCAGTCGTCGGCGCTGGTGATTACGGCCGGGCTGGCCGAAATCGTGGCCGGCTCCATTGCCATGGGCCTGGGCGGCTACCTGGCCGGCCGCACCGAGGTAGACCACTACGCGGCCGAGCTGGCCCGCGAGTACCGGGAAGTGCGGGAAGTGCCCGAGGTGGAGCGGGCCGAAGTGCGCGACCTGCTGGCCGAAATCGGCTTGTCGGAAACCACCCGGGAGCTGGCCGTGCGGGAACTCACCGCCGACCCCGAGCAGTGGGTAAAGTTCATGATGAAGTACGAGCTGGGCCTGGAGAAGCCCGACCCGCGGCAGGCGCCCAAAAGCGCCGCCACCATCAGCCTGGCCTACGCCGCCGGGGGCCTCATCCCGCTGAGTGCCTACTTTTTTACGGCGACGCCCACCGAGGGCCTGCTGTGGTCGGCCGTTATTACCCTGGTCTGTTTGCTGCTGTTTGGCTACCTGAAAAGCCGGCTCACCGGGCAGCCGCCCCTCACCGGGGCCCTGAAGATGGCCGGCATCGGAGCATTGGCCGCCGGGGCGGCTTTTTTCGTGGCCCGGCAGTTTAGTGAGTAAATTAGCTTTCCGCCCTCGGCCGGCAGAATTTTAGTACGGCCGGGGCCGTTTTTTCGCCGGCGGCCGGCGGCTAGCCGTAGCACTATTCATTTCGGTCCCTAACCTTCCCTGCCATGGCCTTCCCTTTCTTCGGCGACGATAAATCGAAAATTGCGCAAATGCTGGCCACCCTGCCCCAGCAGGGCCGGGTGGAATGGATTGGTATCCGGCCGGTGCGCCGCGAGCCGCTGGTGAGTGTGCCCGAAGTGGAGGTGCTCACCGATGCCCGCCTGCAGGGCGACCATGCCCGGGTGAAAACCGGCGGCAAGCGGCAAGTGACGCTGGTGCAGCACGAGCACCTGATGGCCGTGGCGGGCTTTTTGGGTCAGCCGACGCCCGTAGACCCCGGCCGCCTACGCCGCAATCTGGTCGTCAGCGGCCTGAATTTGCTGGCCCTGAAAAACCGGCGGGTGCAGTTCGGGGAGGAAGTTATCCTCGAAATCACCGGCGAGTGCCACCCCTGCTCCCGCATGGAGGAAGAGCTGGGACCCGGCGGCTATAACGCCATGCGGGGCCACGGCGGCCTCACGGCCCGCATCATCCGGGGCGGCCTACTACGCGTGGGCGACGCCGTGCTGGTGCTGCCCGCCGAAGCGCCGGCCGCCGACCAGTAAGCAAACGATTTACGGCTAACTGAATAAAAGCTGGCCCTAAGCAACGGCAAACCAACTTTTCGAATTTTCAAACGTTTTTACTTTTTGTTTGAAACAATAAATAGTCAGCTTACTTTTGTCGCATCATGACAGAAAAACGGGACGACAAGCGTAATCAGATTCTGCAGGCGGCGGCCCAATGCTTCAGCCGGTTCGGCTACGACAAAACCACCCTGCAGGACATCGGCGACGCGGCCCGGCTCAACAAGGCTTCGCTGTATTACTACTACAAAAACAAGGAAGACCTCTTCATTCAGGTGGTGCTGCGCGAGGCGGAGCGCTACCTGAGCGCCTTGCAAGAGCAGGTGCAGCCCCTGACCCGGGCCACCGACAAAATCCTAGCCTACCTCACCGGCCGCCTCGACTATTACCGGCTGGTGCTGAATCTGCACCAGCTCAGCATCGAGAGCCTGCAGCGCCTGGAGCCCATGTTCGACGACGTGTACCAGGCCGTGCGCGAGCAGGAGCTGGCCTTTCTCGGCGAGCTGCTGCGGGAGGGCGTCGCCGACCGGGAGTTTCTGAAGCTACAGCCCGAGCGCGCCGCCGACGCCCTGCTGGCCGTGGCCGACGGCCTGAAGCACGAGGCCGTGCAACGCTCCCGCACCCGCTTTGCCCACGAGGTAGACTACGGCCCGGTGCAGGAGAAAATGACCTACACCCTGACGCTGCTGCTCAACGGCCTGCGGAAGTAGATGGTAGTTGTTCGTTGTCAGTTGTTAGGACAGAAAACAAACAACTGACAACTGACAACTGACAACGAACAACTGACAACGAACAACTGACAACTGACAACTCCCTACTCCTCTCCGGTGGCTTGGGGGAAGTCGTTGCGGGACCATTCGCTCCAGGAGCCCACGTAGAGGCGGGGAATGGGCAGGCCGGCCTGGTCGAAGGCCAGCAGAGTGTGGCAGGCCGTGACGCCCGAGCCGCAGTGCACAATGACCTGCTCCGGGGTGCGGGCACTCAGTACCTGTTCGTATTTCTGGCGCAGCTCGGCCGCGGGCAAGTACCGCCCCGCTTCGTCAAGGTTGCCGGCGAAAGGCACGTTGACGGCCCCGGGAATGTGGCCGGCCACCAAGTCGATGGGCTCGGTTTCGCCGCGGTAGCGCGGGGCCTCGCGCACGTCGATAATCAGGGCCGAGCCGGTTTCGGAAGCTTCCCGGACTTTATCGGTGGGCGCCAGCGGCAGCTGCCAACCCGTGACCGGGTAGGGCGCCACGGGGTTGGCCTGCTCGGCAGCAGCGGTAGGTTCGAAGCCGGCGGCCAGGGCGGCGGGCAGGCCCCCATCCAGCACCTGCACGGCCGCGTGGCCGGCGCTGCGCAGCATCCACCAGGTGCGGGCCGCGGCGTTGGCCCCGCTTTTATCGTCGTACACCACCACGGGCGTCTCGGGCGTAATGCCCAGGCAGCCCAGCAGGTGGGCAAAGTCCTTGACCGGGGGCAGCGGATGCCGGCCGCCCTGGGCCGCATCGGCGGTGGGCCGGGCCAGGTCCTGCTCCAGATCCACGAACAGGGCACCGGGCAGGTGGGCCGCCTGGTAGCGGGCCCGGGCCTCGGGCCCCGAGCGGGCATCGAGCAGAACAAGAGTTTCGGAAGCCTGGCGCTGGCGGAGTTCGGGGGCAGAAATCAGGGGCTGCATGCGGGGAAAACGAGAGTGGGAAGAGCAGTAGCCGCGGAGCACGGCCGCGGGCCGGGGCACAAGATAGATGTTGCCGGCAATTCTACACTGCGCCTCGCTCGGCCTTTTTCCCGGCCTACCACCCGCCGGCGGACCAAACCGGCCACGGGGCTAAGCGCGGGCTTAGTCGGGCTGGGACGGCACCGACTCGGGCCGGGGCGTGGAGGCGCGGTGGGCCAGCTTGTACATCACGCTCAGCACCAGGTTATTTTTGGCCGACGTGCTCAGGGGCGTCAGCTGGCCCTGTTGCAGGCGGGGCTGGCTGTAGTTGGCCTGCCGGAGCCAGCCCAGCTGCAGGTTCAGGTGGGCGCTAAACTGGTAGCCCAGGCCGGCGTACACGCGGTTCCGCTCAAATACGGGCCCCTTAGGATTCAGGAAAATCTCGTCGTAGACCGATAGGAAGGCGGTGTGGTCGGTGATGGTGCGCTTGTTCAGGGGCAGAAAGGCGTTGAGCCGATAGCGCAGGCGCTGCCGAAACGCGGTGCTGTCCTCGGCCTTGTAGGTCAGCCAGCGTTGCTCTATCCGGTAGCGGTGCTCCAGCTTGAGGCGACTCAGAAACTGGTTGATGACCAGCTGCTGCCACAGGCGCTTTTCCACGTTGATGGGCCCCGGCGCGGCAAAGGTGCCGTAGCGCCCCCCACCCAGCAGCACGGTGAAGTTCTTGTCCAGATCGTAGCTCAGGCCGCCCTTGAGCTCGTTGTAGAAGTACTGCCGAAACAAACCATTGGAACGGGCCTGCACTTCCACGTAGCCCCCCCACTTTTTCTCCACGCTGCCCGGCAGCACGAGCGTGCCGATGTACCAGTTGCCCCAGGTACCGGGCGTTTGGGCACGGGCGGTGTGGTGGCTGACTAGGCCCCCGAGGGCCGCTACTACGCACAGGGCTTTGTTCATCGGGCAGGAGGTGGTTAAGCCGCGAAGGTAAGCCCCGAACCCGGAAACCCGCATACCGCGCCCCGGATTACCCAGATTGCCTCGCCCTACTGCCCGAGCCGGTCCACGTCGGTCAGCTCGCCTTTGTTGAGCATGATGCGCAGGTCGAGGTTGGTCAGCGGGAAGGACTCCTGGGCGTAGCGCTCCGGGAAGTTGAGCTGCTGGAGCGGGTGGGCGTCGTCGGTGACGTACTCATTGGCCACCAGCTCCACCCCGTTGCCCTGGGCGCCCACCACTTTCAGCAGGGAATACTGGGCGTGGCCGGTGCTGTCGGCGCTACGGATGGTGTAGACGTCGCCCACCTGGGGTGCGGCCACGTAGGCAGCAGTGTCGCGCTCATCCTGGTTGTTGGCCAGCAGGCCCCATCCGAGGCCGGCCCCCAGCACCGCCAGCCCCGACCACTGCCACCACGGGGCCCGGGTTTCCTTTTTCAGGCGGCGCAGCGCCTGCTGTACTTCCCCGGCCCCGGGGGGCAGCTCACTGGCTTCCCAGGCGCCGCCGCAGCGCGTGCACTGGGCCACGGCGGGCTTGGTGTAGGGCAGCAGCGGTATCCAGTACACGTGCAGGTAGCGGCTAAACACGCTCAGCCGCATAGCCCGGGGCGTGGTGCAGGCCGGACAAGCCAACTCGGGCTCAGCTCCCACCGTGCGCACGAGGGAGCCATTGGTACCGTAGATAATCATCAGGCGGGAAGAAGTGAAAGCAGGGGCAATTAACCGGCTGGCGGAAGCGCAAAGGTAACAGCGCACCGAGCTTTCCGGCGCCTAACTCGCCAGCCGCGCTGCCAGTCAGCACCGGCGGTGGCCACCTGGTTCTTTGGATTGTATAGCAACCCGTTTGAATCGTTTTTTTATTCCACCCCGGCCGGCCTGACCTTTACCCAAGCAATATGATACTCCGTAAGCCCTTGTACCATTGAGCAATAACACAACGCTATGAGCTACCAAGAACAACCGCTGCCCGCGCCGCAGGGCGCTACGCAAGCCCCGGCCGCCAATTTCACCGGCCTTGCCTGGGTTAAAATGCTGGTCGGGGCCGGCAACCCGACCGACTGCACCGTGGGCGAAGTAACCTTCGAGGCCGGGGCCCGCAACAACTGGCACTCCCACCCCAGCGGCCAGATTCTGGTCGTGACGGCCGGGGCGGGCTACTACCAGGAGCAGGGCCAGCCGGCCCGCCTGCTCCACCCCGGCGAGGCAGTGAGCATTGCCCCCGGCGTGGTGCACTGGCACGGGGCCACGGCCAGCAGCCGCTTTACCCACCTGGCCATCAACCCCGGCATTAGTCAGGGCGTGGCCACCTGGGGCGCCCCGGTTACCGAGGCCGAATACCAGGCCGCTCACGCATAAGCGGCCCTGGTGGCTTAATTACTGGGTTTACAGCCACTACTAAACTTCTTCTCATGCAAACCAAAGTACTTCCCCTCCTCATTCTCATGCTGGCGGCCGGCCTGCTGACGTTGCTGGCCAACGGCCGCGCCGCGGCGCAAGTCCCGTCGAGCGGTCAGCTGGTGCGGCTAGCCAAGCTCGAAATTCATCCGGCCGAATTGGAACGCTACCGAGCTGCCCTGAAAGAGGAAATCGAGAATTCTCTACGGCTGGAGCCCGGGGTGCTGACGCTCTACGCCGTAGCAGAAAAGGCTAACCCAACCCGAATTACCATTCTGGAAATATACGCCAGCCACGAGGCCTACCAAGCGCATCTGCTGACCCCGCATTTTCGGAAGTACAAGAACGGGACCCAGGCAATGGTGAAGTCCCTGGAGCTGGTCGAAACCGACCCTTTAGTGCCTGCCGTGCAGGTGAAGCAGTAGCAACATTCGCTCTCCGCCGGAGCCCCCGATTTTCCTACCCCGCTTTTGCCCAGTAGTACGCCCTACAGCATATGAAAACCCAACCCCGAAGCATTTTCGAGCGGGAGCTGGCCGGCGAGGTCATTTCCCTCGACGACCCGGAATACCCGCTGATTTACGCCATCATCCGCAAGGCCATCCGGCTTACCTCCGAGCTAAATGCCCTGACGGTGGAAAGCAACGAGCAAGTCAACCGCGTGTTCAGCGAGCTGATCAACAAGCCCGTGGACGAGACCTTCTTCTTTATTCCGCCCTTTTACACCGACTTCGGCCACAACATCCGCATTGGCCGCCACGTCTTCGTCAACCACGCCTGCACCTTCATGGACCGGGGCGGCATCACGCTGGAAGACAATGTGCTGGTAGGCCCCAAGGTGAACCTGATTACCACCAACCACCCCACCGAGCCCGGGCAGCGGCGCAGCACTATTTCTTTGCCCATCGTGCTCAAGCAAGGGGCTTGGCTCGGGGCCAACGTGACGGTGATGCCGGGCGTGACCATCGGCGAAAACGCCATTGTGGGGGCCGGGGCCGTTGTCACCAAAGACGTGGCGGCCAATACCATTGTGGCCGGCGTCCCGGCCCGGGTGGTCAAGCACTTATGATTGTCGGCATCCCGGCGGCTTCTTTTCACTTTTTATCCTTTCGCCATGAAGCGTATTGCACTGGCTGCGGCCACCCTGGCCGTGGGCTTGGGCCTGGCCAATTTTGCCCAGCCTACGTCCCAATCGTCGGCTCCACCCCAGGCCGCCCCGGCGGCCGGCTCCATCTTTCCGAAGGGGGAGCGGGGCCCGGCCCAGACTTTTACCGGCACGGTGTACGTCTACCCCCTGGTCCGAGACGAGCCGGCCTTTAACTGCGTGAGCAGTAGCGTCACGTTCGAGCCCGGAGCCCGCTCCCACTGGCATACCCACCCGGCCGGCCAGATTCTGATGGTCACGGCCGGGGTGGGCTACTACCAGGAAAAAGGCCAGCCCATCCGGCTCCTGCGGCAGGGCGACGTGGTGAAGGCCCAGCCCGGCGTAGACCATTGGCACGGCGCCTCGCCCCAGCAGAGCCTAACTCATATTGCCCTCAACGTCAACACCGAAAAGGGCGTGGTGAGCTGGGGCCGGGCCGTCACCGAGCAGGAATACAACAGCTATAAGTGGCGCGGCGGCAACAACCCGCACTGGGCGGGGCGCCATTTTCTTCCCGACGAAAATGAAACCCCAGCTCCCGGCAGCTGTTATAGGCTCTCACCAACGGCGCCGGCTGACCCAGGCGCCACGCTACCCGATGCCTGACGCCCGAATTGCCCCTTCCACCGCAACGTATCCGGCCGTCCACGACGTAGACCTGGTAACCATGCGGGAAGCCCGCTGCGGCATGGGCAACTTCAACCGCCACGACCTGTTCAAGGTGGTGCTGGTGATGGAAGGCGCCAACGAGCTGCACTACGCCACCCGCAGCTTCGTTATTGACCGGCCCGCGCTGGTGTTTACCAACCGCCTGATTCCCTACGCCTGGGAAACCATCGGGCAGGCCGAGCAGCAGGGCCACATCTGCTGCTTTTCCGAGGCCTTCCTGCACTCGGCCATGCGGGGCGTGAGCCTCAAAGACACGGTGCTCTACAAAGCCGACGGCAACCCAGTGTACTTTCTCGACGCCGAGCAGCTGCGCTACTTCACCGACGCCTTCACCCGCATGCGCCGCGACCTGGCCTCGGACTACGCCCACCGGGATGATTTGCTGCGCAACCAGCTCTCCATTATTATCCACGAAGCGGCCCGCCTGCAGCCGGCCTCGGCCCAGCACGCCCCGGCCAATGCCGCCGAGCGGATTACCTCCCTGTTTATGAACCTGCTGGAAGTGCAGTTTCCCGTGACGGCCCAGGGGCGGGAGCCGGTGCTCAAAAGCCCCGGCGACTACGCCGACCGCCTGGCCGTGCACGTCAACCACCTCAACGCCATGGTGCGGGAAGTAACCGGCAAACCGACCTCGGCCCACATCAACGAGCGGCTCGTAACCGAGGCCAAGCTGCTGCTGGCCCACACCGCCTGGAGCGTGAGTGACATTGCCTATAGCCTGGGCTTCGAGTACCCGACCTACTTCAACAGCTTCTTTAAAAAGCATACTGCCGCCACCCCGCTGACCTTCCGCCGCACGGCCGTCGTGGCCGTATAAGCCCGCTATGAAAAGACCCCACGTAATTTGCCACATGATGTCGTCGGTGGACGGCAAAATCCTGTCGAGCAACTGGCAGGACGACGATATCTACGACACCTTTGCCGGCTACTTCGAGCAGTACCACGCCACGTTTACCAGCCAGGCCTGGATGTGCGGGCGCATTACCATGGAGCGGGATTTTACGGGCGGCGTGCAGCCCGCCCCGCAGGCTCCACCCCAGCCCCTGGCCCGGGAGCCGTTTATCGGCAATAAAGACGCTACCTCCTTTGCCGTGGCCGTGGATGCCCGCGGCAAGCTGGGCTGGGACTCGAACGAAACCGGCGGCGACCATATCATCGAGGTGCTGACCGAGCAGGTAAGCGACGACTACCTCTACTACCTGCAGCAAAAGCAGATTTCCTACCTGTTTGCCGGAAAAACGGAAGTCGATTTTGCCGCCGTGCTGGAGCAGCTGGCCGCCCTGTTTCCCATCGAGACGCTGATGCTCGAAGGCGGCGGCCACCTCAACGGCTCCTTGCTCAACGCCGGCCTCATCGACGAGCTCAGCCTGCTCGTGCTGCCCCTGGCCGACGGCACGCCCAAGTCGCCCACCACCTTTGAAGTCAGCGAGTACCTGACCAAGGGCCCCGCCACCCGCCTGCGCCTCACCCAGGTACAGCCGCTCGACAACGACGTGGTGTGGCTCAAGTACCGCTTCGACCATTAAGTACGTTGCTTCGGGGTATAAATTACCTGCGAACAGTAGGCCGTCATGCTGAGCCTGTCGAAGCATCTCTCCCGCATTGGTAATCAAATTTTACCCTTGCAACGAAACAGTAGAGATGCTTCGACAGGCTCAGCATGACAGACGATTTTTTGCCTACTGCCCGCCGTCTTCCGCCGGCGGATTCTGTGAAATGTGTACTACTGCCTTCGCAAGGGCTATAAGCCAGTGCGGCGGGGAGTTCTACTTTTGCCATCAATTCCTCATTCTGCTCAACCAAACCTCCTCATGATCGAAACGAAAGCCTACGCGGCCCAAACGCCCGACACCGACCTCGCCCCCTGGACCTTCGAGCGCCGCGACGTCGGGCCGCACGACGTGCAGATCGAAATTGCCTTCTGCGGCGTGTGCCACTCCGATTTGCACCAGATCCGCAACGAATGGTTTCCCGGCATCTTCCCCATGGTGCCTGGTCACGAAATCGTGGGCCGCATCACCAAAGTCGGCGAGCATGTCAAGAAATTCGCCGCCGGTCAGCTCGCCGGCGTGGGCTGCATGGTCGACTCCTGCCAGGTGTGCTACAACTGCAAGGACGGCCTGGAGCAGTACTGCGTGGAAGGCAACACCCAGACTTACAACAACCTCGGCCGGGACGGGGTGCCGACCTACGGTGGCTACTCCAACACCATCGTGGTGCGCGAGGAGTTCGTGGTCAGCGTGTCCGACAAGCTCGACCTGGCCGCCGTGGCCCCGCTGCTCTGCGCCGGTATTACCACCTACTCGCCCCTGAAGTACTGGAACGTGGGCAAGGGCCATAAGCTGGCCGTGGTCGGCCTGGGCGGCCTGGGTCACATGGGCGTCAAGTTCGGCGTGGCCTTCGGGGCCGATGTGACCGTGCTCAGCACCTCGCCTTCCAAGGAGGCCGACGCCAAAGCCCTCGGCGCCCACCACTTCGTGGTGACTTCCGACGCGGAGCAGCTCAAGGCCGTGCAGGGCTCGTTCGACTATATCCTCGACACCGTGGCCGCCGACCACGACGTGCCCATGTACCTGTCGTTGCTCAAGACCAGCGGCACCCACATTCTGGTGGGCGCCCCGCCCAAGCCCCTGGAAATTCCGGCCTTCGCCCTGATTCCGGGCCGCAAGAGCGTGTCGGGCTCCACCATCGGCGGCATTGCCGAAACCCAGGAAATGCTGGACTTCTGCGCCGAGCATAACATCGTGTCCGACATCGAGCTGATTGACATTAAGGACATCAACCAGGCCTACGAGCGGATGGTGAAAGGCGACGTGCGCTACCGCTTCGTCATCGACATAGCCAGTCTGTAAGCTCGCAGCTTGCCAACAAAGCCGGCTCCCGGCCCTCCGGCCCGTTGCGTACGGGTGGGAAGCGGGAGCCGGCTTTGTTGCGTCCCGCCGATTCGGGCTGACGCCAGTGCCGGGGACGGGTAAACTTCGTACCACGCCAACCATTCGGGCCGGGCGTGGTTTGGGGCTAGTCGGGCTTTCGTACTTTGCCCCTGAGTTAGCCTTCCCCAGAGCATGTATTCGTTTTCCAGCAAGCCCCTTATTCCGGTTTATACGTCCGAGCACAACGGCCTTACCGGCGGCAAAGGCAGCCAGCCCTTCACCATCGTGCAGTCGGAAGGGGCGCTGGTGTACGAGGAGGATTTGCTGATTCCCCACCGCAAGGCCTATTACCTGCTCGTGTTTGTGCAGCAGAACCAGGGCCGGCACTGGGTGGACATGACTTCCTACGAGCGCAAAAACCGCACGCTCTACTTCACGGCTCCCCACCAGATTCTGGTGAAAGAAGCGCCCACGCCGTTCTGGGGCACCTACCTGACTTTCACCCCCGAGTTTCTGAGCTTGCAGCAGCACGCGGCCCTGCGGGAGCTGCCCCTGATTCAGAACCCCCACCACGGCCACGAACTGCTGCTCTCCGACGCCGACTGGGCCTTCGCCGAAGACCTGCTGGCCAAGCTGGCCGCCGAGTACCAGCGCCCCGGCGAGTGGCAGCACCGCATGCTCACGGCCTACCTGACGGTGCTGCTCACCTACCTGAGCCGGCTCTACACCGAGCAGTTTACCGGCGGCGAGCTGACGGCCGACCAGCTGCTGCTGCGCACCTACCGGGCCCGGATTGAGGAAAGCTTCCGCGAATTGCACGAGGTCAGCGCCTACGCCGAGCGGCTCCACATTTCGGCCGGGCACCTGAGCGAGGTCGTCAAGGCCCAGAGCGGGCGGCCGGCCAGCAAGCACATTCACGAGCGGCTGGTGCTCGAGGCCCGCCGCCTGCTGTTTTACACGTCCCTCTCGCTCAAGGAAATTGCCTTCGACCTGGGCTTTTCCGACGCTTCCTACTTCAACCGCTTCTTCAAGCGCGAAGTGGGCGTGACCCCGGCCGAGTACCGCAGCAGCATCCGCGAAATGTACCAGTAATACCGCGGAATGGGTGCCAGCCGCGCCCCGGCGGCCCGGTAGTTTTGTGCTGTTCATTCAGTACTCTATTTACCAGCCCCATGAAAACCGCTCTGATTACCGGCGCCAACAAAAGCATCGGCTTCGAAACCGCCCGCCAGCTGCTCCAGCTCGGCTACCACGTGTACCTGGGCAGCCGCGACCTGCAAAAAGGCCAGCAGGCCGCCGACCAACTGCAAGCCGAAGGCCACGCCGCGGTGACGGCCCTGCAAATTGACGTCACCGACCCCGCCTCCATTGCCGCTGCCCGCACCGAGCTGGGCCAGCACACCCGCGTCCTGGACGTACTCATCAACAACGCCGGCATCAGTGGGGGCATGCCCCAGCCGACCCTGACCACCGCCGTCAGCGTGGTGAAGGAGGTGTTCGAAACCAACGTGTTTGGGGTTATGGAAGTCACCCAGGCCTTTCTGGACTTGCTGCGCGAGTCGGCCGCGCCCCGCATCGTCAACGTCACCTCGGGCCTGGGCTCCCTGACCCTGCACACCGACCCGACCTGGAAGTATTACCCGGTAAAGGGCGCGGCCTACATGCCTTCAAAAGCGGCCCTGAACGCCTACACCATCATGCTGGCCTACGAGCTGCGCGACACCAGCTTCAAGGTCAACGCCGTGGACCCGGGCTACACCGCCACCGACTTCAACCACCACAGCGGCCCGGGCTCGGTGCCGGATGCTGCCGCCCGCGTGGTAAAGGCCGCCCTGCTGGGTCCCGACGGCCCCACCAGCCAGTTTTTCAGCGACGACAACGCCCCCGAAACCGGCATCAGCCCCTGGTAAAACCGCCCAGTGCATGTGACTAAGGAAATGCCCGGGCCGGCCGGGCATTTCTGCTTGTACACCCTTCCTCCGTAACCCAAGCAATGAACAACATCCAACTCCCGCCAAAAAACCCGGCCGGCGGCACCGGCCGGCTCCGTGCGGCCCACGTCGGCCTGCGCACCCCCGACTACGCGGCCACCCTGCGCTGGTACACCCAGAAGCTGGGCTTTCGAATTCTCAAGGAGTGGACCGTGGGGGCGCTGCAGCTGGCCTTTCTGGCCCCGGCTAACGACGACCGGTTCTGGCTCGAAATCATTCACGACCCCGCGGCTGGCCCCGGCTCCGGCCCGCCCCTGGTAGCGGGCTTTCAGCATCTTTGCTTCGAAGTTGACCACCTGGATGAAACCCTGGCCGAGCTGCGGGCCCGGGCAGTGCGCGTCATCCGGGAGCCGTTCAGCGTGCCGGCCATCGGCAAGCGCTGCGGGTTTGTGGCCGATTTGCACGGCAACGTGCTGGAGCTGGCCGAGAGTATCTGAGCTGGCCCGGGACGCACTTCCCGCCGCCGGACGCGGAATTAGCCGGCTTCCCTGCCTAACTTGCGGGCTGTGCTGCTACTACGACCCGTCTACTTCCTGCTTCTGCTGCTCTGGAGCTCGGCTCAGCCCCTGGCCTGCGCCCAGAGCTCCAAGCCCGCCGCCGCGCCCGACAGCCTCAAGCCCGGCGCGGCCCCGCTGCCCTGGCTCGATTCCCTGCTGACCACCGCCCCGGCCCTGCGCCAGCACCAGGTGGGCCTGAGCATCACCGACGCCACCACGGGGGAAGTAGTGTACGGCCTCAACGAGGCCCGCTACTTTACCCCGGCCAGCGTGATGAAGCTCTTTAGCTTCTACACCGGCCTGCAATTGCTCGGCGACTCCCTGCCCAGCCTGCGCTACTTCAGCCGCCACGATACGCTGTTTTTCCAGGGCACCGGCGACCCGACCTTCCTGCACGGCGACGTGCCCTCGCGCCGGGCCTACGCCTTTCTGGCCCGCCGGCCCGAGCATATGTTGGCCTACTGCGACATTGCCACCCCGCCGCCCTACGGCCCCAGCTGGGCCTGGGACGACTTCAACTACTACTTTCAGCCCGAGCGCACGGCCTTTCCGTTGTACGGCAACACCGTGCGCTTCTACGCCAGTGCCCCGGCGCCGGCCCGCGGCAAAGTACCCGCCCGGCCCCAACGGGTGCGGGTGCTGCCCCGCCCCTTTGCCCCGCTCACCGGCCCCGCCACCGCCGACGAGTGGGCGGGTCACAACCCCGACCAGCACGTGGGCCGGGCCCAGCTCGATAACCGCTTTACCTACTTCCCGGCCCCCAAAAAGTGGGTGGATGAGGTGCCCTACCGCACCAGCCGCACCCTGCTGCTGCGCCTGCTCGGCGACACCCTGCGCCGGGCCGTGGTGCACACTGCCTGGCACCCCCGCCCCCAGGACTCCATCCGGACCCTGCCGGGCCTGCCCGTGGACTCGCTCTACCGCCGCATGCTGCGGGTGAGCGACAATTTCCTGGCCGAGCAGCTGCTGCTCATGTGCGCCACCCAGCTGGGGCCGCCCCGGGACTCGCTCAGCAGCTGGCGCGTGATTCGCCACGCCCGGCGCACCTACTTCCAGACCCTGCCCGACAAGCTGCCCTGGGTGGATGGCTCGGGCCTGTCCCGCCTCAACCTGGTCACGCCCCGCTCCCTGAGTGCCCTGCTGGTCTTGCTGCACCAGCAGGTACCCGAGCCCCGCCTGCTGAACCTGCTGGCCGGGGGCGGCGGCCAGGGCACCCTGCACTACCGCTACAAGGACGCCCAGGGCCCCTGGTTCTGGGGCAAGACCGGCACGCTGACCCACACCTGCAATCTGGCCGGCTACGTGCGCACCCGCAGCGGCCGCCTGCTGGCCGTCACGTTCCTTAACAACGGCATCCCCGGCGACGACCAGCCCACCCGCAACGAGATGCAGCGCATCCTGGGCCAGGTGCGGCAGCGGCTGTAGGGGCCGGCCCTGCCTTCAGTAGCACTAGGCTTCTAACCCAAAAGAGGCGGCGGCTTATTTCTCCAGCCAAGCCACGCCGGGGCAAAAACCAAGCGGCTACCCTGTTCCGGGTAGCCGCTTGGTTTTTGCGCGTACGCAGGCAGGGCGACGGGGTGACCGGAGTGGCTTACCAGCCGCGCCGGGCTCTTGGGCCTTAGCGTTGCACCAGCACCCGCACGTGCTGGGAGTGAGTCCCCGCCTGCAGCCGGATGGTGTAGAGGCCGGCCGGCAAACCGGCGGCATCAAAGGTGGCCTGCTGAAGCCAGCCGACGTGGGCCGTACCGGCGGCTAAGGTGCGCACCAGCACCCCGCGTACGTCGTAGCAGGCCAGTTCGTACTGGCCCTCCTGCTCGGCCACAAATGCCACGGTGGCCTGGTCGGACACCACCGTGGGGTAGGCCGACAGCCGGACCACCGCCGCCACGGCAGTGGTAGTTGCAGGCGCCTCACCTTTGCCACCCGAGTGAATGACGATGGAGCCGCCGCCCAGTGGGGTGCAGGCTTCGCTGTTTTCATCCAGCTGGGCACTGCCGCAGCCGGCCTGGTTATCGTACACCGTAGCCCCCGCGCTACCATCCGCGTTGAGGACCCACAGCTTCAGGCGAATCTTGTCGGGGCTGGTGCGGCGCTTGGCTTGGCCGTCGGTAGCGGCTACCAGGAAGCCAAACTGCCGGGGGTCGGGGGTCAGCCGGGAGCCGCTGTACGTAGCCAGGGTGCCCACGCCGGTGTAGCTGGCTTTGTCGCCGGAAATAACCAGCCGGGCTGCCGTATTGGCGGCACTGGTGAAGACCAACACGCCGTCGAGGGTCAGCCGGGTGCTGCCCGTCACCGCAGTGGCGTTTTTGGCATACCTGGCCTGCAGCTCAACGCTGGCTTTGGTGGCCTGGCTCATATACTGGTAGCCGGCTACTTGCGGGGAATTCACCCAGCCGCCACCCGTTATAAAGCCCGCGTTGAGGTCGTAGACCGCTACGTACTGCACGCTGGTTTTCTGGGGGCAGCCGGCCCCGCCGCCGTACACCACGCTGACTTTATACACCCCCGCCGTGGCCGGCCAGGCGGGCACAACCCAGGCGGTGCCCTGCCCGGTGAAGGGCACGGGCTGCTCCCCCTCGATGCTCCACTGAAAGGAAGTGGCCCCGCTGTTGCTGTCCAGGGCCAGGGCCGAGTCGGAAGTGCCCACCGGCACGGTCAGGGCACCCAGAATGGCCTTGTCCGCCAGGACCGGGCACTGGCCCTGGCTATATTTAATGGTCAGGATTCTGGGGCTGGCCACGACCTCATTGCTAACGCCCGCCACCAGGACGTTGCCGTTCCGGTCCACGGCCAGCCTCCCGTTCCCGAATAAGCCATCCTTTTGGGTGGTCCACACCACCGCGCCATCGGCTGCCTTGTAGCGCAGGGTGACCAGGCTGCCCGCCCCCGACGTGATTTTGCTGCTGAGGCAGACCACGTACACTCCACCGGCAGCATCTACCCCGAGATCCGCACCATAGTCGGGGCCGTTATCGGGGCTGTTATACGTACTGACCCAGCTTTGCGCCCCCGTTGCGGCATCGTAGCGCACCGTCGCGCAGTCGCTAGCCGTCGTCCAGTGGCTGCTGCCGGTCACGTAGACGCCGCCGGCATTGTCCACGGCAATGCCCACGGGCCGGTCGGTATCGCCGCCCCCGGGGCTGTCGTATCTGCTGACCCAGCTTTGGACGCCGGTTGCGGCCTCGTAGCGCACCGTATTATAGCCTCCTCCCAGGGCGCCCTCGTAGAGGATACCCGTCATGTAGACGCCGCCGGTATTGTCCACCGCCAGGGCGGCGGCGGAGGAAAAGGTGCGGGATGCACCGAATCCGCGGGACCAACGCTGAGCGCCCGTGGCCGCGTCGTAACAAACCGTACTGGGATGACTCCCGATGCTGATGCTGGAACCGGCAATTTCGTTGGTAGTACCCGTCACGTAGACGCTGCCGGCGTTGTCCACGGCAATATCCACGGCTGAGGCCCGAAAGCCGCCGGTCCGGCCACCGCCCCAGGTTTCGACCCCGGTGGCGGCCTCATAGCGCACCGTCGCGTAGTCGGTTGTCCGCCCCCGGATGCTGGTGCCCGTGACGTACACGCCCCCGCTCTTATCCACGGCGAGAGCAGTAGCATAATCGCCGCCGCTGCTTTCGCCGGGTAGGCCGTGGTACAGGCGGACCCAGCTCTGGGCACCCGTGGCGGCATCGTAGCGCACCGTCAGGAAGCTACGCAGGCCGGTAGTATAGTTGGTACCCACGACGTAGACGCCGCCGGTGTTGTCAACGGCAATGTCGGCGGCCGCGCCCTGGTTGTACTCCCTTAGCCACAGCTGCTGGCCGGCCGGCGAGTACTTTATTGTCACCACCTTAAATGAGTTTGGGGTAGCACCCTCCACTGTGCCGGCCACGTAGCTGTTGCCGGCATTGTCTACCGCCACCACAACCCTGGAATTCGTGTTTCCGGGACCCTCGTAGGGAGCCGCCCACTGCTCGGTAACCTGCTGGGCCCGCAGTGGCAAGGCGACGCATAAGCAGCACAGCAGGCACCAGGCGCCGGCAGTGCGGGAAACTAAGCGGGAGTAATGATTATACCACATGAATAGAAGAAAAAAGGGAAATGTTCAGGCATAGTCAGCCAGTGGCCACCCGGTAAGAAGGATGGCGGGAAGGTGCCCGCCCAAGCAAGGCGCACCAACTCCAGAAACACGAGTAAGAAAACAGGCCCGCCGCGGCTGTCGGCCCGAAGGCCCGGCTACCAGGAGCCCAGCAGGCAACCGCTATAGCGCCGCCCAACCTTAATAAAGGTAGAGCTTTAAGCGGTATATCAATATAATTTATTCAAATCATTCCATTACAACACCCCTCTGCCAGTTCGGTACCGGGAAGCAGCCATCCGGGTCGTTTTGGCACGGGCCTTACTTTGCTTCCCCAGCCCCCGCGTCTAAGCGCTGCTGGTGCTGCATGCCCCACACCTTTAAGACCTCAATCACCGGGTCCAGGGTGCGGGCGTAGGGCAAGACGTGGTACTCCACGAGTACGGGTGGGCCCGGGTGCACCGTGCGGGTAATGAACTGATGGGCTTCCAGGTCCTTTAGCTCCTTGGCCAGCACTTTGGTGGAGATACCCGGCACGCTGCGCTCCAACGCGCGAAAATGCCGGGTCCCCGAGCTCAGCGCCACGATTATCTGGAGCTTCCACTTTCCGTTGACAACCAGCAGGGCGTGGCGCAGGCCCTGCATCGTCAGGGCGCATTGGGAGTGGTCGTAGTTGGTCATGAGAGCAGCGAAAAAGCACTGTAAGCGGCCGGTGGCAGCCCTGATTACCAGCGGGTAATCAGGCTACCGCCACGTAATCTGAAGTGGTAGCAAGGTACGAACAAATGGCTAGCTGATTACTTGAGGTAACCAGAGTACCCGGCCACCGGCCGGGCTCCTCCGTGGGCGGGCAGCTTTCCCGGGCCGGTAGGCCCACGGAAGCTAGCCCGCAGTTCATCACCTTTCTTACCCCCCTTTGTATGCAGATTCTGCAAATCATTTCCAGCGCCCAGGGCGCCAACTCCTTCAGCACCCGCCTCAGCCAGGGCATCATCGACAAGCTCCTGGCCGCCGAGCCCGGCAGCCGCGTCGTAGTGCGCGACGTGGCCGCCCAGCCGTTTCCCCACCTCGAAGAAGCCCACCTGCAGGCCTACCTCACGCCCACCGAAGGCCGCTCGCCCGAGCAGCAGCAAGCCGTGCAGCACTCCGATGAAGCCATTGCCCAGGTAATGGCCGCCGACGTGCTCGTCATCGGGGTGCCGTTCTACAATTTCAGCATTCCCTCCTCGCTCAAATCGTGGCTCGACCACCTTACCCGGGCGGGCATCACCTTCCGCTATACCCCCACCGGCCCCGAGGGGCTGATTACGGGCAAGAAGGTGTACCTGGCCGTGGCCAGCGGCGGTATCTACTCCGACGGCCCCATGCAGGCCTATGATTTTGCCACGCCCTACCTGCGCCTCGTGCTACGGTTCCTGGGGCTCACCGACGTCACCCTGGCCCGGGTCGAAGGCGTCAAGCTGCCCGACTTCCAGGCTACCGCCCTGCAAAAGGGCATCGACAGCGTAGCGGTGTAAGCGCCGCCTTTCCCATCAGACCAACGGCCGCCCCGGAATCCGGGGCGGCCGTTGTGGTTTGGCGGGCGGCTCACCCCCGGCCGCATCTGCTTTATGCGCAGAGTCTCCGACAAGGAGAGGGGAACCAAGCGGCTTGCACTTAGGGATTGATAGCGACGGGGCTGGGTTATAGCTGGGCTTTGATGGCTTGCAGGACCTGTTCGGTTTCGTGGAGGGCCTGCTCGTTGGAGAAGCGCAGGACGCGGTAGCCTAGCTCGGCCAGAATTCCGGAGCGGCCCTGGTCGTATTCGGCTTGGTCGGGTTCGAAGTGGCCGGCGCCGGCCAGCTCCACTTGTCGTCTGGCTCCCCGAGCAAGAGCAAGAGCAAGAGCAAGGAACCAAGACGAAGAAACCCAAGTCGGCTGGCTCCCCTCTCCCTCGGCGAGGGGCCGGGGGTGAGGCGCCCACCCGCGCCGGTGAAACCTTCCCCACCGAGCTGGCCCAGCAGATGCAAACCCTGCGCGACGCCCTCCAGCAAGCCGGCCAGCCCCAAACCGCCGCCCAGCTCGCCGCCCGCTTCAAGCGCCTCAAGCCCGAGAAAGTCGAGCCCCTGCTCGCCACCCTGGCCGCGCTGAGCCTGATTCGCCACACCGAGGAAGGCTACGCCGTGTAGAGATGCATATTCGCGTTGCGGCCAGGCAGCGGCACTGCCTTGGCTTTGCCGGGAAGCCAACTGTCAAAAAAGACTACTCAAATAATCTCCGTGTTGGGGCAATGAACAATAAAAAGAAAGCCGCTCAGGTATTATGGGCGGGCAGCGTGTGGGCCATCATTATCCTCTTCGTGGTCACTCGTACGGGCGGTCCCATCGTGTTTGATGAGAACACCGCTCACGTCGGTGACACCATTGGCGGCATTCTGGGCCCAGCCCTCAATCTGACTGGTTTACTGGTGCTCTATTACTCTCTACGCGAGCAGTTCGTAGCCACCCGCGACCAGCGCCGTGGGCAGCAAGAGGAAGCCTCCTATACCATAGCCCTGCGTCTGGTCGATGAAACTCGGTCTTCCTGGAAAGACAACCGCCAGAATCTCGAACGTCTATTGCAGGAAGAAGACCAGCTCAGCCTGCTTGATCCGGATGCCTTTGATTACATGGAAGAAACGGACGATACGCAGGAACGCTGGTTCGCTCTCCAGGACCTGCGCGCCACCCTTAGCTTTTTTGAGGCTTTTCAGAGTAACGCGTCGCCTCTGCCTTCTGAGCAGCGCCGCGCCATTCTCGGTATGTTCCGAGCCGTCTATTTTATGCCTCTGCGCCGCCTGACCCATGCCAATTTCGAACAGCTTGCCAACGAAGCAGACGAATACCGGAATGTGCATGGCCAGCCACCTCATCCCTCTCCATTGCGCGAGGAAATAGCCAGACAGCTAATCCTATTTGATAACGTGCAACAAGCAACTTCCTAACCACCGTTCGGTCAGGGTGGCACAACAACCACCGTCATCTTGTGGGGAATCTGTAATAAAACATTGCATTCCCCACAACGTTGAAGGGAAAGCAACATATTTTTTTATATTCCCCACAGCTGCCGACGATGGCCCGCGCTCTTAGCAACTCCATCCCGTCTAATAGCCTGGCAATGGCCATTCGGACTCATTTTGGGCTTACCCAGGCTGAGCTGGGGCGCTACCTGGGCGTGAATGCTCAACAGATCGGCAATATCGAGGCCGGCCGCCGCTCGGCCACGCCCCTGGCCACGCTGCGCCTGGCGCGGCTGGCCCGGCTGCTGCCCCCACCCGAGGGCTTTGGGTCGGCGGCCCCGAAGGCGGCCTACTCACCACCGGCGGTGCCGGCGGCGTTGTTTGGCCCGGAGCAGGCTCTGCCCGGCCCGCTGGCGGCCGCGGCGCTGCTGAAACGGCAGCGGCAGTGCGCCCGCCGCATTGTGCTGCTGCGCCGTGATTTGCACGTGCTCGGCGGGCGGTCCGAGGCGCAGGAGCGCCGCCGGTGGGCCCTGGCCGTGCTTCCCACGGCCCTCACTTTCTCCGCTACCGACCTGGCCCCGCCCGCCGAGCAGGAGCACCTGGCCCGCTGGCTGGCCGAGCTGGCCGCCGCCCTGCCCCCGGCTCCCGCCCTGCGGCCTGATCCGGCCACGGCCCTGGCCCTGCTGCTGGTGCGGCTGGCGGCCGCCGAGGCCGAAGCCGCTACCCTGGCGCAACTGCTCACCAAAGCCGCCTGAAACCGGGGCGAAAAGAGGGGGATACGACCCCGAAAAATATTCACCCTCAGTTTTATAGCGTTTCACGAATATAGTAGTAACTATAGACCAGCTTGGCCGCGGCGCGGGGGCCAGGCCGTTTTTTCATCTCACTTTCTTACCTTCTACTACAATGGCTTATCCTATTAATTTGTTGACTTCCGCTCCCGAGTGCGACGCGCTGCTGGAAGCGGCCCAGCAGGAGCTGCGCGACCTGAGGGTGCGCGAAACGGTGCTGGCTGCGCAAGGGGAGCGCACCAGTGAAAGCGCTACCGACACCACGGCTGATCTGGCGGCCCAGGCCGCCATCATCGCCGCGCTGGCGCCGATAGTCCCCAACTTGCCCGCGGGCAGCAAAGCCCGGATCAATACGGAGGCCGATTTGCGCCACGCTACTCAGCGCCACCAAAACCTGACGGCCAACCAGCAGCTCCGCGGCCCCGTGGCGGCCCTGACCCGGGCCCTGGACTTGCGCCAGGTACAGGTGCAGATTGCCGAAATCAACACTTTTGTGGCGGAGGTGACGGCCCGCAAAGCGGCCCTGTAGCCCTGCCCTGCCCTAGCATTATACGCCTATCGCAACAAGCCTCTTCCCGCGCCGGGAAGAGGCTTTATTTTTTCCGGCCGGAGCCCAGCTGGCCCGGCAGCAAAGGGCCCAAGGACCCTCAGCGCCAGTATGTGACGGCCAAGATCCTTCGGCCGCTTACCACGGGCAGGTGGCCGGGGCGGGGAAGTATTCCTCGCTGAAATACTGCCCCGTGGGGCCGTCCGGACCCAGCAGGGCGTACTTCACCAGGCGCTGCCCGGCCTCCTCCACCGTGCTGCTGCCCTGGTGGCCGGTGAAGTCGGTGCGGGTGTAGCCCGGGCACACGGCGTTGACCTTGAAGGGCGTGTCGCGCAGCTCGTAGGCCAGCTGCACGGTGTACATATTCAGCGCCGTTTTGGAGGCCTGGTACACGGGAAAGCGGTAGGCGAAGTTCTCGTTGGCGAAGTCGGCGTAGAGCGTCAGGGAGGCCATGGCGGTGCTCACGTTGACGATGCGCGGCTGGGCCGACTGCGCCAGCAGGTCCAGGAAGGCCTGGGTGACGCCGGCCACCCCGAAGACGTTGGTTTCGAACACGCTCCGGAACTGTTCCAGCCTGGCCTGCCGGGCGGCCTGCTCCATGCCGCCGCTGATGCCGGCGTTGTTGATGAGCACGTCCAGCCCCGGCGTGGCAGCCCCAATCGTGGCCCGGGCCGCCCGGATGGATTCGGGGCTGGTAACATCCAACTGCACGGCGGCCAGGTGGGTGAGCCCCAGGGCGCGGAGCTGGGCAACCGCGGCCTGACCGGCGGCCAGGCTGCGGCTACCGAGGTAAACGAAAAAGCCCTGCTGGGCGAGTAGTTTGGCGACTTCCAGGCCGATGCCCTTGTTTGCGCCGGTTACCAATGCTGACTTCATGGGGGGAGGTACTCTAACGGTGTGGGTAAGGAAAGAAACCGGCGGAACCATTCCGCCCGGCCAACGGGGCCACGGGGCATACCCGTAGCGGTAAGGCCCTTATGGGACCCGTAAAGCGCTGACAGAAGAACAGGAGGAGCCCGGCCGCCCCGCCTACTGGGGCCCGGCTCTGGCGGGGCGGGTTACGCCGCGGCCCGGGGTAGGCCGCGGGCTTATCCGGGGGCCGGCCGCGGGCCCTGACCGGGCCCGGTCAGGGCGGTTGGGGAGTAGCCGAAGTGCTTTTTAAAGGCGTAGGAGAAGTGGGCCAGGTTCTCGAAGCCCACTTCCAGGTAGAGCTCCACGGGCTTCCTTCTTTTTTCCAGGAGCTGGTAGTGGGCCAGGGCCAGGCGCTTCTGGGTGAGCCAGCGCTGAGGACTCAGCTGAAAGGCCTTCTTGAAGTCCCGCTTGAAGGTGGTCAGGCTGCGGCCGGTCAGGTAGCTGAACTTGGTCAGGGGCAGGTTGAACATGTAGTTGGCCTCCATGAACTCGACCAGGTTGAGCTTGCCGGGCGCGGTGAAGTCGGCCAGCACCGCGTCGCTGCCCGGGTCGAGGCTGCGCAGTATCTCAATTACCTCGGTAATCTTGACGGCCAGCAGCTTTTCCGGCAGGCGGTGCTCCAGCGCCAGGTAGGGCAGCAGGGAAGCAAAAAGGCTTTGCAGCAGCGGGCTTTTGGCAAACAGCCGCATGCCGGAAGCGGCCGGCCGGCCGGCGGGTACCGGAGTGTTTTCGGCGTAATACGCCCGCACCAGGGCTGTGGGCAGCTTCATGACCACGGCCTGGTAGGCAACACCGTCCTTGGGATACTTGAGCAGGGTCGCGGGTTGCCGGCGGGGCAACAGCACCGTGTCGCCGGGGCCGCAGCGCAGGGTGCGCTCGGCCTGCACCACGCGCAGCTCGCCGGCCAGCACCCCCACCAGCACGGCATCCTCGGCGGCTATTTCGCCCCCGTAGCGCTGGTCGCCGCTACAGACGACGACCATTTCCGCGTAGCGGTTGAGCTGCTTGGTTGGCATAGGAGGATGCGGTGCGTGGTGAGTGGTGAAGCAGTTTTGGCCGGCCCCGGCCCCCGGCGGGAAGGGCTGCCCGACGCTACAAAGGTAGGCGGCCGGCACTCGGGGCGCTTTGCTTACAAGGCCGAAGTTGCTTTGCTCAGCGGGCCACGAGGCTTCGTTGGGCCAGCTTGCCGGCCGGGCGGGTCCGGCGGCTTCTTTTGCCGGATTCGGCAATTGCCAGCGGCTTTGCTGTACCTTACCGCCCGGCTCTGGTGCCGCGCGTTTTTTTCTATGTCCTCAGCTACTCCCTCCCAGCCCGCTTCTTCCGCCCTGGAGGCCGAACTCCAGGCCCTGCGCGCGGAAAACGCCCGGCTCCGGACGGCCGCCACCCGGCAGCAGGCTCTCGACGCGCAGTACCAGCTGAGCCAGGCCCGCTTTCGTACGGTATTCGAAAACTCGCCGCTGGGCCACAAAATCATTGCTCCGGACCTGACCATTCTGCAGGCCAACCCGGCCCTGGCGGCCATGCTGGGCCTGGCCGGCCCCGAGGAGCTGGTGGGCCGGCGGATTCTGGAGTTTGCCGACCCCGACCATAACGCCGGCTGGCACGAGCTCCAGACCCGGCTCTGGGCCCACAAGCTGCCCAACTTCACCCTGGAAACCTGCCTGCGCCGGCCCGACGGCACCTCCTTCTGGTGCCAGGTTACGGCCGTGCTCTTCCAGGACGATGGGGGCGAGCTGGGCTACACCACCCTGGAGGATATCAGTGACCGGAAAAAGCTGGCCCTCTCCCACCAGCGGCTCTACGACGCCCAGGAAACGATTCTGCACCTGGTGGCCCACGACCTGCGCAACCCCATAGCCCATATTCAGATGGTGGTGGAGCTGCTCCGCCGCGACGAGGCCGTGCTGGCCCTGCACTCGGCCAGCAACCCCGAGGGCGTGCTGAAGTTTCTGAATCTGGTAGACCACTCCTGCGACCAGGCCCACGCCCTGCTCAACGACGTGCTCTACCTGGGGCAGCTTGAAGCATCCCGCCTGGAAGAGCACCACACCGACCTCAACGCTTTTCTCGACGAGCGGCTGGCCGCCTTCCGCCTGGCCGCCCGGGAGCGGGGCATCGAGCTGGTGCTGACCCTGCCGCCCCAAGCCCAGCACGCCAATATCCACCCCGACAAGTTTGGCCGCATCCTAGACAATCTGCTCAGCAATGCGCTGAAGTTTACCCCGGCCGGCGGGCGGGTGTCGGTGCGGCTGGAAAAGCACCCGGGCCACATTCGCCTGGTAGTGCACGACACGGGCCTGGGCATTCCCGAAGCCCTGCAGCCCCACGTCTTCGATAAGTTCAGCTCAGCCAAGCGTCCCGGCCTCTACGGCGACACCACCACCGGCCTGGGCCTATTCATTACCAAGCAGATTGTGGAGCTGCACCAGGGTCAGATCTGGCTGGAAAGCTATGAGAACCGGGGTACCACTTTTTTCATCGACCTGACCTAGGCCCGGCAGAAACGTGCTTTCGGGTTGTAGCAAGCCGCTGCGCGGGTAGTGGTATATAAGCAGCCTCCCCCGAGCCGCTTCGCGCCCTGGCTGCCGCCCCCGGCCGGCGGATGCCAGAGGGCCCCCGGGTTTTCCGCTTCCAGTCGTGGTTTCAGCCCTGAGGCAAGAGCCGCCACCCGTTACGGCCCGCCAAAATGACGGCCGGCAACCGGTCATTTATCTTACTTCCGCTATATGATTCCTACTACCTTTGCCAGAATTCGCCCTGCTCACTCCCTACCTTTTTTCATGGACAACTTCTTCTCTCCCATTACCCGGCGGGCCGGCTTGCTGGCCCTTACCCTGCTGCCCCTGGCCGCCCAGGCCCAGGGCACCGACACCCTGATGGCCGTGCGCAAGCGGGTGAGCAACTCCCTGCCCGTCACCCGCTTCAGTATCTTTACCAACGGGGCCCTGCTGGCCGGGGGCGACTACGACGGCGGCTTCACCTACCCCAATATTCCGGCCGAGGGCTCGGGCACCCGCCTGATGTGGTATCCGGGCAAAGCCTCCTTCCGGGCCGGCTACATCAACGGCACCCAGTGGGACGATGCCAACATCGGCCTCTACTCCATTGCGGCCGGCTATAATGCCCGCGCCTCCGGCGACTACGCCACCGCCTTCGGCAAGGACAACGTGGCGGCCAACGTCAGCAGCACCGCCCTGGGCGAGTTCTGCACGGCCTCGGGCGCGGCCTCGGTAGCCCTGGGCTACTACGCCCACACCAACACCCGCCAGGGCTCCTTCGTCTTCGCCGACCGGTCGGTGACAGATGACGGCAACTTTGTAACCGACGAATCCTTCAAGGCCGGGGCCAACCACTCGGCCAACTGGCGCGTGACGGGCGGCTTCCGCATCTACACCTCTTCGGACCGCAGCACCGGCGTGATTTTCCGCTACGGCAACACGGCCCCCCTCAGCGACAACACGCCCAGCTGGTACCGCACCGACGCGGCCATGTCGACCTCCACCGGGGCCTACCTGAGCACCGGCGGTACCTGGACCAACTCCTCCGACCGCAACCGTAAGCACCGTTTCGAGCCCGTGGCGGGTGAAGACGTGCTGGCCCGCCTGCGCCGGGTGCCCCTCACCCGCTGGAGCTACAAGGACGACGCGGCCAGTGTGCGCCACCTCGGCCCCATGGCCCAGGACTTCCGCAAGGCCTTCGGCCTGGGCCCCGACAGCATCAGCATCAGCACCATCGACGCCGACGGGGTAGCCCTGGCCGGGGTCCAGGCCCTCGACGCCCGCACCACCGCCCAGGCCACCCAGCTCCGGGCCCTGCAAACCGAAAACCAGGAGCTGCGCACCCGCCTCGACGAGCTGGAGCGCCGGGCCCTGGCCGCCACGGCCGCCGCTCCCCAGGGCCCAGCCACGGCCGGCCTGCCCCTGGCCGCGGCCGTGCTGCTGGCCGCCGGCGGTATCGGGGCCGCCCTGCGCCGCCGGCGCTAAAGGCTTCGGTGCACGTACTAGCCCGCCGGCCCGGTCCTCGCGACCGGGCCGGCGGTTTTATTTTGGCCCTTGTGCAACGCCTGGGCCGGCCGTCAGGTCATGGGCCCGGGCGCCGCCGGCTGGCCCTGTCCGTGCTTTCTGTCCCCTTTTTCCTATCCTGCTGATGCTGCACTTCTTGCCCCGTCGGGCCGCCCTGCTTTTTTCGCTGCTGGTTGCCGCCAGCGGTGCCCAATCCCAGGCCCAAACCACCCCGTCCTGGTCCACGGCTACGCGGGCGGGCAGCCGCTGGTCGAACCAGGATGAGACGGTTACGGGGGCCGTGGACGCGGCCGGGAACCTCTACCGCGTGGGTATTTTCGCCGGGACCCGGGTGGTGGGCTCCACCACGCTGACCTCCGCGGGCGGCTACGACGCCTATCTGGCCAAGTACGCCCCCAGCGGCGCCCTGGCCTGGGTGCGTCAGCTCGGGTCGGCGGGCCAGGATGCAGCCACCAACGTGGCCCTGGATGCGGCCGGCAACGTTTACCTCACCGGCTCCTTCACCAGCAGCCTGGACCTGGGCAATCATGTAACCCTGGCCGGCAATGAGGGCAACATCGACCAGCGCAACATCACCCAGCTCTTCGTGGCCCGCTTCTCGCCCCAGGGCGTGGCCCAGTGGGCCCGCCAAAGCACCGTCGACCCCGACAATCTGGTGGGTAGCTCGGGGCTGGTGGTGGATGCCAGCGGCACGGTGGCCGTCGCGGGCCTGTGCCACGGCCGCATCGGCGTTGGCCCAACGACGGCCACGCTGCCCAACCCCGCTAAGCACGGCTCCTTTCTGGCCCGCTTCAACGGGGCCACCGGCGAGCTGCTGACCCTGACGCCCGCCTACTGGTACAGCCGCACCGGTCAGGCCGGGATGGAGTTGCCGACACTGTCCCTGGCTCCCAACGGTGACTACTACCTTGTGCTGCAGCAAAGCTACGACCAGGACCTGCAGCTGGGCTCCACTTCACTACCCAGCACTGGGAGCAGCAACCTGGTAGCGGTCCGCCTCGGTGCCGCGGGCGCCGTGGCCTGGGTGCAGCGCACCGACCTGGGGGCCAGCCCCTACCGCTTTTACGACCACCAGAGCCGGGCCGATGCCACGGGCAACCTCTACCTGGCCGGCAGCTTTGATGGCCAGATTCAGAACGGCCGCGCCACGGTAGCCAGCCGCGGCGACTACGACGCCTTCCTGCTCAAATACTCACCCCAGGGCCAGGTCGAATGGCTGCACACCGACGGCGGCCCCGGCCCCGACCGGTGGGCCAACCTGGACCTGGACGCCCAGGGCAACGTGTACGTGACGGGCAGCTTTGCCCAGACGGCCTCCGTCGGTACCACCGCCCTGACCTCGGCCGGGGGCACCGACGTGGCCGTGGCTTCCTACTCGCCCCAGGGGCAGCTGCGCTGGGTGCAGCGGGCGGGCGGGCCCGGCAATGACGGGGGCTACTTCCTGGGCCTGGACGCCCGCACCGACGTGCACGTCCTAGGCAGCTTCGCCGACGGCAGCGTCTTCGGCCCGGTGGTGCTCGGCAGCAGCGCGGCGGCGGGGGAGCTGTTTGTGGGCGTGCTGCAAAACTCGGTCCTGGGCACTCGGGTTGGGGTAGAGCCCCGGGCGCTGTCGGGGCTCTATCCCAACCCGGCCACCACGCAGGTGCATCTGCCGGGCCTGGCCGCCGGCACCCGCGTGCAGCTGCTCGACCCGCTGGGCCGCCTGGCCCGGGAAACCCAGGTGTCGGGCACGGGCCAGGTATCGGTGCAAGGGTTGCGGCCGGGCCTCTACACCCTGCACGCCACCACGGCCCAGGGTCGCCCCTGCAGCGGTAAGCTGGTGGTGAGTGAGTGAGTGAGTAAGTGTCGTTCTGTCATCCTTCGTCTGGCGTACGCAGAGCGAAGGTCTACCCCACCGCCGCTACTTGCTAACGTGACAAAGCCCTTTACCACCTATGCGGTAAAGGGCTTCTTACATTTAACAAGTCTGGTCACTGAGGTGAGGAAGGTCCTTCATTCCGCTTCGCTCCACTCAGGATGACAGCCGAGAGTTAAAGACGTCACCACAACTCACTCACTCACTCACTCACTCACCAAAACGGCCACCCCGGAATCCGGAGTGGCCGTTGCCACTTTAGGGGAGGCAGGACCTTGACTACTGCGCGGCCACTTCGGGGGTGGCGGGCTGCTGGGCGAAGGTGGGGTCCATGTACATGATATTCCAGAGGTGGCCGTCGAGGTCCTGGAAGTTGCGGTCGTACATGAATTCCATTTCGTTTTGCGGCTCCTGGGGCACGGATTGCCCCCCGGCGGCCAGGGCCGCGTCGGCGAGGCGGTCGACCTCGGCGCGGCTATCGGCCGACAGACAGAGGATGAATTCGTTGGCCTGGTGGGCATTGACCAGGGGCTTGGTCGTGAACGACGAGAAAAACGACTCGACCAGCAGCATCACGTTGATGGTGTCGCTGATGATCATACAGGTGGCCTTTTCGTCGGTAAACTGCGGATTGAATTCAAACCCCAGCTGGGTAAAGAATGCCACCGAAGCGTTCAGGTCCTTGACGGGCAGGTTGATAAAAATATTAGTTGCCATGTGCGTGATGGTTAAGTGGGTACAGAGCAAAAATACCGGCCAAAGCGGCTCCGCACGGCGGCTGAATGCGACAACCTGCGGGTCGTTTGCGACAAGTTTTTTAGCAATGCCAGCTGAGCCCTTTTTGCCCACTGGCGGGCTTGCCCGGGCAAACGGGCTCAGCTGCCCACCCACGGGCCGGCAGCCGGCTTGCTTTACCTGCGCAAAGACGCAGCCGTTGCCCTTCTGAGGCGGCGGGCAGTAGGGCCGCACCGGTCAGCACGCTGCGCAAATCGGCAAGCCGGCCCGGCAAGCCTCTACGCCGCTGTATATCGGGCCTTGGGCAGGGCGCCCCACTGGCGGCCAGGATATTTTTTTCTTTTCGGCGTAGGGGTCCGGGCCGGGTTGGGAGTCCTGTAGGGGAAACGTTTCAAACCGGGCGGCTGTACGCGGCAGCTGCCCTATCAGCCGGGCCGGCTTGCCCACCACCCAGAACCCTCCCGGCCCTACTGGCCCCCGGGGGTTCCCGGTAGGTTGGCACAGCCCCCTTCCCCTAACAGCCCGCCCGCGGGCCTCCACCACTAGCCTTCTTCTAATGAAACTTGCATTCCTACTCTTCACTACCGGCCTCTGCTACCTGGGGTCGCACGCCCTGCTCCGCGCCCAGACGCCCGCGGCGCCCGGTGCCGCCCCCGACTCCCCGGCCGCTTCGGCCGCCCACGGGGCCCCGGCCACCCCAGCCGCCGACCGGCAGCGGCAGCCGTTTCAGTTCAGCGTGGTTTCGCCCCTGGGCACCAATGGTTTGGCTAGTGGCCGCACCGTTAATACCGTGTCGCTGAACCTGCTGGCGGGCTACGCCGCCGGCGTCCAGGGCCTGGAGCTGGGCACCCTGCTCAACGTGGACCGCGACGCCGTGCAGGGCGTGCAGGCCGCGGGCATGGTTAATCTGGTGGGTGGGCCGGTGCGGGGCACCCAGCTGGCGGGCCTCGGCAACCTGATAACCGCCGACGCCCACGGCCTGCAGGCGGCGGGCCTGCTCAACGTGGCCGTGGGTCCCGTGGAAGGTGCCCAGCTAGCCGGGATGGTGAACTACCAGGGTGGGGCCGCCGAAACCCGCACCGCCCAGGTAGCCGGCCTGGCCAACGTGACGCCCGGCAACGTGCGGGGAGTGCAGGTCGCGGGCCTGCTCAACGTGGCCCGCAGCGTGCGGGGGCTGCAGCTGGCCCCGTTCAACATTGCCGATTCGGTAGCAGGGGCCAGCATCGGAATTCTGAGCCTGGTGCGCCACGGCTACCACCGCGCCGAGGTGTGGGCCAGCGACGCGCTGCCGGCCAATGCGGCCCTCAAGCTGGGCGGCTCCCGCAAGTTCTACAACATCCTGGCCGTGGGCGTGCAGCCCGGCAGCTCCTTCCGCTGGGGCCTGGGCTACGGCGTGGGCAGCGAAGTGGAACTCTCCCGGCGCCTGACGCTGAGCGTGGATGCGCTGGCCACTCAGGTCAATGAAAGGAAAGGCTGGACCGACGAGCTGAACCTGCTCAACCAGCTGCGCCCCCTGCTGGGCTGGCGCCTGACGCCGGGCGGCCGGACCACCCTGCTGCTGGGCCCTACGCTCAACGTCATGGTTTCCCGCTACCGCGACGCAGAACAGCCGGGCTACGGCTCCCGCCTGGGCGGCCAGCACCTGGAGCTGTTCAACGAAACCCACGGCCGCACCAACACCCGGGCCTGGGTGGGCGCCCAGGCCGGGCTCCGCTTCTAAGCTACTACCAGGGCAGAACCCCCGCCGCCGACGAGGAAGCGGTGCCGGTCGGGCCATCCGCCGGCAGCAGGGCCAGGCGGATGGCCTCGGCCGCGCCCTGGGCGGGGGTATCGGTGCCCGCGAAGCCGTTCAGGTCGGTGGCGGTGTAGCCGGGCGCGGCCGAGTTGACCTTGATGGCCGTGTCGCGTAGCTCGTAAGCCAGCTGCACGGTGAGCATGTTCAGGGCAGCCTTCGAGGCCGAATATCCGAGCAAGCCCCAGTCGTTCTGCCCACTCAGGGTCAGGGAGCCCAACGGACTGGATACGTTGACGATGCGCCCCGCTGCGGCCTGCCGTACCAGCGGCAGCAACGCTTGGGTGACGGCCAACGCGCCCAGGAAATTGGTCTGCAATGCCTGCTCCACGCTGCCCACGGCGGCGGTGCTGGCGGTGCCGTCGCCGGCCGCGTTGATGCCCGCATTGTTGACCAGGATGTCGAGACGACCTTCCGCGTGCTGCAGGTGGGCTGCTGCCGCATCGAGCGTGGCCGGGCTGGTTAGGTCTAGTGCGAGGAAGCGGACGTCGCCCTCGGCGGCCAGCGCGGCGGCGGCTTGCTGGCCTTTGGCTTCCTCGCGGGCGCCCAGGTACACCCGGCAGCCCGCCTGCAGCAGCCCCCGCACAATTTCGAAACCAATGCCTTTGTTGCCGCCGGTGACCAGCGCTATTTTCGTATTTGCCATATTGCCCGTGGGTAGAGAGTTGATCCGCCCCAAAGGTCCGGCGGGCAGACGGGCGCTAAACTTCGCCAATCAACCCGTCTGTTTTAGATTTCAAACAATTGCTCAGCTCAGACTTCATAGTAGCCAGCTAAGCCCCAGCGGGGCGACCTATCGGTAGTACAGGAAGAAAATGCCCAAAGCCCCAGCGGGGCGATGCTCGCTCGACAAGTGTCGCCCCGCTGGGGCTTTGGCAAGAACAGCCGGACCATTAGGCTACCGATATGTTGCCCCGCCGGGGCTCGGGCAGCCATTCTGCAGCCTGGCCTGATTAGCTTCCGAGCCCGGCTAACCGCCGGAAGTCGCCCGGGGTTTGGGCGGCGTGGCGCTTGAAGAAGGTGCAGAAGTGGGCCACGTCGGCAAAGCCCAGGCTGTCGGCAATTTCGGAGATGCTCCAGGTGGTTTGCCTGAGCAAGAGCCGGGCTTCCTGCAGCAGACGGCCGCTGATGAGGGCGGTCGTAGTGCGGCCGGTCGTCTCCTTGAGCACGCGGTTGAGGTGGTTGACGTGCACGGCGAGCTGGTCGGCGTAGTCGGTGGCGGTGCGCAGGCGCAGCGGGGGCTGCGGGCTGGGGCGGGGAAACTGCTGCTCCAGCAACTCCGTGAATTGGGCCGCTACCCGCTCGGCGGCGCTGTGGGCGGCCAGCCGGGCCGGGGCCGGTTGCAGCTTCTGCACCAGGTGAATCAGCTCCCAGAGGTAGGTGCGCAGCAAATCGTGCTTGTAGGCGTAGCCGGACGGCAGCTCCTGGGCCATCTTCCGGAAAATAGCTTCCAACGCGGCGCAGTCGGCCTCGGGCACTTCCCACACCGGGTAGGCCCCGGGCCGAAAAATCGGCAGCTCCGATAGTACCACCCCAGTCCGGGCGGGCAGCAGAAAGGCGTCGTCGAAGAGGCAGCAGTAGCCCGCGGGCGAGTCGGTGAGCGGCAGCCAGCGGTAAGGCACGCGCGGGGTCACCAGAAACAGGGTGTTAGCTCCCACGTGCGGGGGCTGGTCGGCGTACTCCACCTGGCTGCGCCCCCGGCAGAGCGTGATTTTGTGGTAGGCCCGCCGGGTAAACGCCATCGGGGGCCCGACGGGGATGTCGGCCAGCGGAAACACGTTGAAATGCCCCCGGCCCGGCCCCAACTCCGGCGGCGGCAAGACGCCCGCGGCGGACTCGGGGGCCGGGGCGCAGGCCTCGTAGAAGGCGGCAAGGGAATGTGGTTGCATAGGGCAAGTGTACGAATCAAACCGGCAAACCGACAGCTTCGATCAGGCCGGGGCCGGAGCAGTTGAATGGGCCGGGTCGAACCGCTTACTTCACCTTCTCGAAAACCGTCCCGTTGAACTGGTAGCGAATTCGCTTGGGAGTCACCTTGCCCCCGGCCCAGACCACCGGAATTTCCAGCACCCGGGTCTTGGCGTCGTAGGTAATCAGGCGCACGGGCCGCTCGGGCCGGTCGACAACCGAGAAGAAGTCGTATGCAAACCCCAGGGTGTTTTTCAGGCCCGACGAAGTCCGGATCAGCTGGGCGTCGGGGTTGAGCTGGCCGTTCTCGATGGTCAGGGCCTTCACGTGCTGGTAGCAGTCGGAGCTGGAGTAAATACCCTGCCCGCAGGCCAGGTAGTAGGTCTGGGCGCCGCGCTGCACCGGAAAGATGGCGAAGTAGAGGTGGCCGGCGTCCGGGTTGTCGTCGGGCTTCGGAATAATCAGGCGCCGGGAAGCCACCTTGGTAGCAGCCCGGTACTGCACCACGTTTTCGAAGTAGTGCATGGTGCCGCCCTCCTCGGTGTCCCAGGAATACAGGCGCAGGCGCCCGTCGGGGGCGGTCGTGATGGTAACGTGCTCCTGCTGCAGGGCCGTAAAGGCGTAGCTCAGCGTGGCGGGCTCGGTGGCGGTGTAGCGCAGCAGGCGGGCCGTGAACCGCTCATTGGCCCGGGCCAACGAGTCGATGCCGCTGACGGAGGCCGCCGTGTCGTTGTGGTTGGCCCAGTAGCTGATGCGGCGGGCGTCGCGCACGAGCTCCCGCTCGATGGTTTTGAGGTCTTTCCCAAACAGGGCGGCGGGGAATAGTAACAGCAACAGAAACAGGCAGGATTTCATCAGGGGCAGATAAAGCAGGGGCCGGAACCGGATATACGGCGCGAAAGTCGACAATTCGGGCCGGGAAGCAAGCCCGGGCTTACCCTGCTGCCACCGTACGAGGTTGGCGCGGGCTACGTGTACGGCTTCACCCGGGGCGCGTGCTCGTTTGGGGCGGCTACCGTGGCGGGCCCGACCCGCTACGAAAGCTACCTGGCCCCCGGTGTATATCTGCTGCGCGCCACCGATGGACAAGGCCGGCCAGTAGCGGACCGGGTGCTGGTGGAGTAAAGCTTCGGCAGCAGGGGCTTTACGGAAGCCTCAGACTTCTCCAACGGCCACCCGGGTTCTGGGGTGGCCGTTGCTATTTGCCGGGTTGGCCTTTTCCAGCTTACCCGGGCATGAGCCAAGCACGCCGGGCCGGCTGGCGCAGGTTTATGCAGATTCTCCTATACTTGCCGCGGCACTTTTTGCATCTTGCCCGTCTAATCCCCTATTCCCGCATGCCGACCCGCACTACTTCCCTTAAGCAACGCTTTTACTTTGGCCAGGGCTACGTGAGTGGCTACATCTCGATTTTCCTCTCGATGCTGGCCCTGTGCGCGGTGCTGTGCTTTCACTACCCCGAGTACCTGACCACGCCCGAGTTCCGGGAAATCTACACCGGGGAGCTGATGAAAACCCTACTGGTGGCCGTCATCGTGGCATCCTTCTTCTTTGCCACCCTGAGCTTTCTGCTCAGCCAGCGCAAGCAGCACGCCGTGATGGGCATCGTGCTGTCGGCCATGGCCGTGGTTATCGGGGGCTTTTCGGTGCAGCCCCGGGCGGTGGAGAAAACCTTCTGGCACATCGGGCTCGACTGGCTCCTGCTCGACTTGCTGCTGATGGCCGTCATCTTCGTGCCCATTGAAATGGCCTGGCCCCGGCACGAGAAGCAGGCCCGCTTCCACGCCGAGTGGCGCACCGACCTGGTGTACTTTGCCATCAGCCACTTGTTCGTGCAGTTTTTCGGCGTCATTACCCAGGCCCCGGCCAAGCTGCTCTTCGGCTGGATGGGCCTGGCCCCGCTGCAGCACTGGGTGCAGCAGCTGCCCTTCGTGGCGGGCTTTCTGCTGGCCTTGCTGGTCACCGATTTGTTTCAGTACGCGGCCCACCGCCTGTTTCACTCCCACGTGTACCTGTGGCGGTTTCACTCGGTGCACCACTCCACCCAGGCCATGGACTGGCTGGCCGGCTCCCGCACCCACTTCATCGACATCTTCGTGACCCGCTCCATTTCTTTTATTCCGCTCTACGTGCTGGGGTTTTCGGAGCTGACCTTTAACGCCTACATCCTGTTCGTGTCCATTCACGCGGTGCTGATTCACGCCAACACCAGCCTCAATTTCGGCTGGCTGAAGTACCTGCTCGTCACGCCCCAGTTTCACCACTGGCACCACTGTGAAGACCCGGCCCACTACGGCAAGAACTTCGCCATCCACTTCCCCCTGATTGACCGGATTTTCGGCACTTACTACCTGCCCGGCAACGAGTGGCCGGAAGCTACCGGGGTGCGGGAAGGCTCCTACCCCAAGGGCTACCTCAAGCAGCTCAAGCACCCCTTCACCAAAAGCCCCTTCGACAAAGACCTCAACATGGAGGAGCCCAGCAGCCGCTAACTTTTCGGTCGGGTCGGCAGCGGCACCGGCAGATTACCTAAAAGCTCTTGCGGCGGCTCTTCTGACCCCACTTGTTAAAAGCGTTTCAGCTACCGGCTGAAACGCTTTTAACTTAGCCCTATTGGGGCTCTTGCCCCAAACAGGGCAGGTATAACTCGTTGTGCGGCGCCCCACTCCTTCCAGCTATACATGCCCGTTTAGCTGAACCAAGCCCTCACCCGCCAATCTTGTGAAAGGCCCCGGCCATCAGCGAACCTACTTCCCAGGCCAGCACCAGAAATCCGACGGTCAACAGGCCATACACGAAGGCTCTTTTCCAGTTGCGGGAAACCAGCGCAGACAAGAAAAAGCAGCAATTAACGACGGGGAGTAAGAAGGCCGCAACAATGAAATTGCAGATGGCCTCAAGACCGTGGCCGGCTACGATGGGGAGCAGCATCAAGCCCACCAGTACCAACGCAACCGTGTTGACTAGCAGGGGTTGGGTATAAGCGGACTTGACCGGCGGTGTTTCCAGGGGTGTTTCCATTTACAATTCTCTAAAAGCTGGTTTTCTTATTCGGTGGCACTTGCTGAACCGGGTTCTGCTCCCCGGGCAAAACCGAAGTACGAATTCAGTATTCCGAGCCAGCGCCACGGGCGGGCGGCGGCCTTCTTTTCGGCGTGCCGCAGCTGCTGGCGGAGGCGGTACACGTGCCCAAACTCCCGGGGGAGCTGCCGGAGGCGGGCCTTGCTGCGCTCATCGTTTTCCCAGCGCACGGGCACTTCCCGCAGGCTCAGACCCTGAGCCCGGGCCCGGGCCAGCACTTCCAGGTCGAACGACCAGCCATCCACGGTGCAGGCCCCGAAGCTTTGCTCGGCTGCGGCGGCCGTAAAGGCCTTGAAGCCGCAATGGGTGTCGGCTACGCCGGGCAGCAGCACGCGCTGCACCACCCGGTTGACGAGCCGGCTCCAGACCCGGCGCTGCCAGGGCTGGGGCCGCGTAACTTGGGAAGCCGCCAGGTAGCGGGAGCCAAGGGCAATATCCGCACCGGCCGCCAGGGCTTGCAGCAGCTGGTCCAGCTCCGTAATGGGCGTGGAGCCGTCGGCGTCGGAAAATACCCGAATCCGGCCCGTGGCGGCCAGCATGCCCCGGCGCACGGCGTGGCCCTTGCCCCGGTTGGCCGGCGAGCGGAGCACGCGCAGGCCGGGCAACTCGCCGGCCAGGGCCGTAACCAGGGCCACCGTGTCGTCCGTCGAGCCGTCGTCGACCACCAGGATTTCGAAGCTGGCCGGGCGGGCGGCCAGAAACCGGTGCGCGCGCCGCAGCGTGGGCCCGATGCGCTGCGCCTCATTGAAGGCCGGAATAATCAAACTCAGCTCCAGCATCAGGCCCGGGCGCTTTGCTGGCTCCGGAACCCGTCGAGGCGGCTGCCCAGGTGGGCGTAGGCAATGGGGCAGCGGGCCGAGCACGATTTGCCGCAGTCGAACTGGGCGCGGATATCCTCGACGGAATAGTCCAGCAGCGCCTTAGCCGGTGAGCCGGTCTTGGGCTGGCACAGGTGCACCAGGCCCGCCCCATCGACCTCAAAATGCCGGGCCCCGGCCCGACACTTCCAGTTTTTGCTTTCGCCCCGGGCCAGGGGCAGCTGGAAGTTGTCGTGGAGCACGTGCGGCAAACGACCTTTCATGGCCCTGATCCGCAGGTAGGCCTGCAGGGCTTCTTCGCTCAAGGGCAGGGCCTGCCCCTGGCTGTCGCGCATCAGCGAGCACTGGAACCCGAACCCGAAGCCGACCACAATGTTGGCCACTTCCTCCATCTCGGCCGGGTTGCCGGAGCCCAGCACCCCGTTGACGCGCACCATAAACCGGGCGTGTTCGCGCAGCAGCTCCAGCTTGGGCCGCAGCCGGCGCATGCTCTTCTCAGTTACCTCATTGTCCTCCAAACTGTCGCAGCTCAGCTGCATGCCAAACAGGCCGGCCTCGTTCAGACGCTTGATTAGCGGGGCCTTGAGCACGTGGCCGTTGGTATTGATCATCGGCACCATGCCCGAGTCGGCGATATAGCGGACCAGCTCGGCAATGTGCGGGTGCAGCAGGGGCTCGCCGCCGTTAAGGGTCACAAACACGGCTTTGAGCTTGCGCAGGGCATCTACCCGGGCTTTGAGCTCGGCCAGCGGCACGGGCTTAGACACTTTGTCGTACTCGTAGCAGTAGCCGCAGGCCAGGTTGCAGCGGCGGGTCACCACGATTTGTACCAGCACCGGCCGGTCCTTATCGAGGGCGGCCTTGGCCATTTTCCACATAACCTGGGAGCGGGAAATACGCACTGGTTTGGCAAACGAAGGAAGCTGCATAGGAAATAGGGGTCAGCGTGAAAAAAGGAAATGCAGCATCCGGCTGCTGGAAGGATGGGCTAAAACTGCCGCGCTTTTCAGTTGTCCGGAAGTAGAATCTGCTGAAGCAGGATTTCGGGGCAATGAATCGGGATAGAAGCCGGGTGAAGTGGCGGGCCCCGTGCGGCTTTTCATCCGGCAGCTGGTACTTTTGCCCTAGGGCTCCGGCACGGTAACCAGGCTTCCGGCCCGACGAAGGGGGCAGTTGCCCCCACTTTCCTGTTTCTGCGGCCGTTGCCCGGGCGCAATGCGCCACCTCAACCCGGCCTCATGATTCGAAAAATTGCGTTGGCGGCCCTGGCTGCCGTAGCGGTGTTCCACGTGGCGGTGTTCATCGAGTTTGGCACCTTGTGGGTTGGTACCCTGGCCGGCTATAAGGAGCTGCTCCTGGTGTTTGCCTTTCTGCTGCCCACCTTCTGGGCCCACGCCTACATTGCCCGCCTCTTCGGGGCCGACCGGCTGACGACGCTGCCCGCCACGGCCAAAGCTCTGCTGGAAGGGCAGTGCGTGGTGCTCGTCAGCGTGGCTTTCTGGCTGCTGTTCTTCACCTTCCCGCAGCACTACCTGGTGCCCACGGCGGAGATTACGCCCAAAGTTTTGCGCCTTTCATTGGCCATCAGCGCGGTGCTGTCCTTGTTCTTCTACTACTTCGTGGAGCGCGAGCACAGCCGCCAGCACCTGCAGCAGGAGGTAGTTCGGGTGGCGCAGCTGCAAAAAGAAACCTTCCAGGCGCAGCTGGAGGCCCTGAAAAACCAGGTGGACCCCCACTTCCTCTTCAACAGCCTCAACGTGCTCGGCTCGCTGATTCACCTCGACGCCGACCGGGCCGGGCAGTTCCTGGGGCAATTGTCGGATGTCTACCGGGCCTTGCTCGACACCGGGGCGCAGACGCTGGTGCCGCTGCGCCGCGAAATGGACCTGGTGCGCGCCTACGCCCACCTGATGGAAACCCGCTTTGGCGCGGCCCTGCGCGTGGAATGGGACGTGGCCCCGGTGTGGGAACAGGCCCTGGTGCCTCCCACCGCCGTGCAAATGCTGCTCGAAAACGCCATCAAGCACAACGGCTCCACTCCGCGCAAGCCCCTGATTATAAAAGTGTCTGCCGCCGACGGAATGCTGGTGGTCGAAAATAACCGGCAGCCCCGCACCGACGCGGTGGCCTCTACCCATACGGGCTTGCAGAACATCCAGCGCCGCTACCACCACCTCACGGACCGCCCCGTGGAAATTGTGCCCACGCCGGAATCCTTCGTCGTCCGCCTCCCGCTCCTTACCGCCTCTGCCGTATGAACGTCCTGCTTATTGAAGACGAGCCCCTGGCCGCGCAGGCGCTGGCCGCCGTGCTTACCCGCCTGCGGCCCGCCACGCGCATCCTGGCGGCGCTGGGCTCGGTGGAAGAAGCTGTGGAATGGCTGCGCGCCCAGCCGGCCCCCGACGTGCTCTTCTGCGACATCCACTTGTCGGATGGCAACAGCTTCGACATTTTCCGGCAGGTGGCCGTGCAGGCGCCCGTCATTTTTACCACTGCTTACGATGCCTACGCCATTCAGGCTTTCCAGGTGAACAGCGTGGATTACCTGCTCAAGCCCTTGCAGGCCGCCGAGGTGGAACGCGCCCTGCAGAAGTACGAAAATTTACACCCCGCCACGCTGCCGGCTGCCGTCGAGAACGTGCAGCGCCTGGTACAGGCCACGCCCCGCTCGCGCTTCCTGGTAAAAGCTGGGTCGGCGCTGAAAGCCGTACCGGTGGACGACGTGGCGTACTTTCTGGCCGAGGAGGGCGTGGTGTTCCTCGTTACCCACCCCGGCAAGCGGTTCATCATTACCGATACGCTCGACCAGCTGGAAGGCCAATTAGAGGCGAGAAGCTTCTTTCGCATCAACCGCCAGTTTATCCTGAGTATCGGGGCAGTGCAGGAAATCCGGCCGTATTTCAAGGGCCGCCTGGTGCTGCAGGTAGCCCCGCCCGTCGCCGGGGAGGCCCTGGTCGTCAGCGCCGGCCGCGCGCCGGCCTTTAAGCACTGGCTGGACCACTAAGCCAGGGGTGGCTGCTTTTCGGGCCGTTTGCCTGAACGGGTGAGCACCGCCAACCGGGGCGTTACGAAATAGAACTGCCGGGTATGCATCAGCTCGTGCAGAAATACCCCGTCCACCAGCGCTTCCAGGCCCAGGTGACTACTAATGCGCCGGGAGCGCCACACGGAGGGCGTACTCATGGCAAAAAAAGCCGCCGGGGCTTCGCCGAGGGAATGGCCAGTGGGCGCCGGCCCACCGTTTTCCGAAGAGCCGCCCCACGAGGCCAGAACCAACAAAAATATCAGCCGGACCGGGCCCAAGACAAAGGAAAAGCGGGCAGCAGTACGCATCAAAAAAGCCAGCCCAAAGCCACCGAAGCGCCGGCGCAACCCAAGCTACTCCTGCTACTTCCCCATTTCACAACTTCACCAGTTGATCAAACTCACTCACTCACCGCCTTGAGCCGGGCCAGCGGGGCGCCCAGGGTATCGGCGGCATAGAGGCGCAGGGTACTGCCGCTGATGCGGTAGCGCTGGGCCTGGTTGAGAGCCTGCAGAAAGCTGATTTCGGTTTGGATGTCGGGGCAGGTACTCCGGGTGGTCAGCAGCGGCCCCAGGCGCAGGCGGCCGTCCTCGGCCAGGGTGTAGGGGCCCGAAAACTTGTTGCAGCCGGCCCGCCCCTCGGCCCGGGCCCGGCCGCCCTGCAGCACGAGGTAGGGCGTTTGGGCGGCAGCCGTGGCGGGCTGCCCATTGAGTTCCACCAGCTCCCAGCGCACTTCCTGCAGGGTGGCGGCCGGCACGGTGGTAGCAGTGGCGTCGTTGGTAGCGTTGGGCCGCTCGTTGAGGTCGAGGCTGCAGGCGCCCAGGGCAAGCAGCAGGGGCAGCGCGGCGGCGGCACGGAAACGGGTACGATACAGCATAGAGGTAGGGCAGCGCAATGGTCGGGCTGGTACCTATACCTTACGCAACACCCGCCGTTTGGTGGCGTCCGTTACCGCCGATTTCGTCTCCGGGGCCAGCAGCGGCCTAGCGCAGGGCCTCCTCCACCCGGGCGCGAAACAGGCGGCCGATGGGCAGCTCCTCCCCCGCTACCTCAATGTGGCGGGCGCTGTAGGTCCGGACCTTGTCCAGGGCCACGATAAACGAGCGGTGAATGCGCAGGAAGTTGCTTTCCGAGAGCTTCTCCTCCATGCCGCTGACGGTTTGCTTAACCACCAGCGGCGGCCCCAGCACGGTGTGAATCTTGACGTAATCTTTCAGGCCCTCCACGTAGAGCACGTCGTGGAGCACTACTTTCACCATCTTCCGGTCGATGCGAAAGTAGAGAAAGGCCTCGGGGTTAGTTGGGGCCACCGGCTCCGCGGGGGCCGGCCCCGCCTCCGTTTTACCAGCCTTGGCCACAGCCTTGAGAAACCGGTCGAGGGAAACGGGCTTGAGCAGGTAATCTACCGCATCCAGTTCGAAGCCCTCATAGGCATACTCGCGGTAGGCCGTGGTGAAGATAACCTGGGGCGGATGGCGCAGGCTGCGCAGAAAGTCGGTACCCAGCATCTTGGGCATCTTAATGTCGAGAAAGAGCAGATCCACAGGGTGTTGCTGCAGCACGTCGAAGGCCTGCAGGGCATTGGCACAGCTGCCCACCAGCTCCAGGTGGCTTACTTCCCGAATGTAGGATTCGAGCACCTCCAGGGCCGGGGGCTCGTCGTCGACTACCAGGCAGCGCAGTTTCATAGGCGGGGTTAGCTTAGCTAGGCGGGAAAGAAAGCAGGGCGGGGCGCGGCCGAAACGAGGGGCGGCGCCGGCACGTTTGCCCGGTCTGACACCGGCGTCAGGGGCAGGTGCAGCACAACGAAGAACGTGTCCGGGTCGGCCAGCAGCTTTAGCTCGTGCCGGCCCGGGTAGAGGCGCTCCAGGCGCTGGCGCAGGGCCGTCAGACCCGGGCCGGGCTGCCAGCCGCCGGGCGGGGGCTCGTGGCTGTTAATGATTTTGACCGCCAGCCGGTTGTTTTTGACGACCAGGTCGATGCTGATCCAGGGGCACTCTACCGGCTCGGCCACCCCGTGTTTGAAGGCATTTTCCAGCAAGGGCAAAAGCAGCAGTGGGGCCAGGGCGTAGGCTTGCTGCGGACCACTGACGCTGAGCGAAACCTCCACGCGGCCTCCCAGCCGCAACTGCTCCAGGGCTACGTAGTCGCGCAGCATGGCCACTTCGTCGGCCAGGAGCACGGTGTCCTGGGGGCCTGCGTAGAGCATGTAGCGCAGCAGCCCGGCCAGGCTCAGCACCGCCCCCGCCGACTCGGGCGCCTTGCGCCGGGTGAGGGTACTCAGGGTGCCCAGGGTGACGAAGAGGAAGGCGGGCTGCAGCTGGGCCTTGAGCAGCTCCAGCTCGGTGCGCAGGCGCTGCTGCTCCAGCTGCTGACTGAGCCGGCGCTGCTCGTACCAGTTGTTTACGACCTTGATGGCCACGGCCCCGCCGGCCGTCACCAGATTCATGAAGAAGGTGTAGTTCAGGCTCCAGTAGCTGGTCCGGTGCGCGGATAGGGCGGGCGGAGCGTGAAACAGGCCGGGCAGCACCACTTGGTTGAAGAACAGGTCGGTGCCGATGCTGACTAGGGCACTGGCCACCACCCAGCCCGCGAGCAGCAGCAGAAACAGGCTGAGCTGCCGCTGCCGCAGCAGGCGGGGCAGCACCCAGTACAGCAGCGGGTAGGTAACCAGCAGCGCGGCCGGCAGCTGATTGAACACCAGCCCCCACCCGTAGAGCCGGGCCCCCGCCAGCCAGTAAGCAGGCAGCTGAATCAGCAGGCAGGTGAGCATCACCCCCACCCAAAATACCCCGTGCCGGACTACCCGGTGTTGTAGCCAGGCCATCATTGGAGCCAGGAGCTTACGATGGGAGCCGGCCGGCCGGACAATGGCGCGGCTATCCGCCCGGCGGCCGGCTTCCTTGCCGGCTCTTCGGCCGGAGCGGCCAGCAGCTCGGGCAGCTCCAGCCGCAGCCGCACGGTGAAGGTGTCGTCGTGGGCCTCAATAGTGAGCTGATGGCGCTGCGGATACAGCAGCTGCAGGCGCTGCCGCACGTTGCGCAGCCCGATGCCCGCCGCCCCGCTCCGGGGCGGGGACTCGGCATTCTTCGAGTTCATGACCAGGCAGCTAAACCAGGCACCTTGCACGCTCATAATCAAACTAATGCGGGCACTACCCACCTGCTCGGCGGGGCCGTGCTTGAAGGCATTTTCGACCAGGGGCAGCAGCAGCAGCGGGGCAATGCGGCCCGCCGCCGGCATGTCGGCCGCCTCGAAGCGGAGGGTGAGCCGGGGGCCGTAGCGCAGCTGCTCCAGGGCCACGTAGTTGCGCAGCAGCGTCACTTCCTCGGCCAGGGCTACCGTGGGTGCGCTGCCCTGCTCGACCACGAAGTGCAGCAGCCCGGTGAGCCGCTCTACCACCGCCGGAGCCTGGTCCGACTGCTTCAGCGTCAGGGCGTAGAGGTTGTTGAGCGTGTTGAAGAGAAAGTGCGGGTGAATCTGGGCCTGCAGCAGCTGGAGCTCGGCCTGGTAGTTTTGCCGGGTAAGCTCAGCGTTGGCCTGCTCTCGTTGCCGCCACTGCCGGTACACCCGCAGGCAGGCCGCCACCCCGGCAATGAGCAGCAGGGGCATGTGGCTGCCGGTGGCCATGACCACGTGAAAATCGGGAAAAGCCGAGGTGGCCCCGGTACGTAAGGGCACCAGCACGAAAAAGCGGAAGGCGTAGGTCAGGACCAGGGCCAGCCAAAACCACAGGGCCAGTAGCAACCCGAAGCGGCCCCGCCGCGGCGGCTCGGCCCACAGCACCGGCAGCACGCCGTAGAGCAAGGCGTAGGTGGCCGGCAGGTGCATGCCCACCACGTGCAGCAGCGCGTCGCGCAGGGCCAGGGCGGGGTTGATGGTAAGGGTATGCACGCCCAGAAACAGCCAGAGCAGAAACCCAGTATCGGCCAGCCAGAATAGCCCGTGCCGCAGCCCGCGGTGCTGGTCCACGGCCCGCAGCGCCCAGCTCAGCCCTCCTGTTTGCGTCGGTAGCATCGTTTTTTTCATTACCCAGGGTGAATATACCCATTCAAACCCAGGTAATAGCCTCGCTATCTGACTTGTAGACTAACAGCGGTTTTCCATCGACCAACGACCGGCCGGGCCGTTGGTCGATGCTGATTTGTCGTATTGCGCCGCGTTTTCACCGCCGGGCGAATAGCCGGGCAGCGGACATTGGAGCCGGCCATCTTTACGGACGTCAACGGCCCGACGCTTCGCCGCACCTTGCTCACAACTAACCCCTTACGCCGATGAAAAAGCTCTTCTACCTGCTCTGGCTGCTGCCCCTGGCCGCCTGCAACGACCAGGCCCCGGCCACTCCGACCACGACCACCGAGTTCAGCTCCCCGGAAGAGGCCCGCACCTTTTTCTACGCCCTCGACGACCAGCACAACCGCGCCATGGCGGGCCACGACTCGGCCTTTTTCGCCGGGCACTTCGCTCCCGGCTACTTCAACTGCACGCCCAACAACGAGCTCAACGACAAGGCGGCCGAAATCCAGACCCTGATCCACGGGCCCTGGCTAACGGTGCAGCGCATGGCCCCGCAGTTCGACGTGTTTGCCTTCGCCGGCAACCTGGCTTCGCTCACGCTCACCAAGCGCATCAAAATCCGCACCCCGGCCGGCGAGCAGTTCATTTACGTGCGCCGCACCACGGTCTTTGAGCACCAGGGCGCCGGCTGGCGCGCCATTTCCGGCCAGGGTACCTACGTCCAGACCCGCTACGTGGGCCAATAACCCCAGCCGCATTTCCACCTGACTACCAGCACTGTCCACCCTCCTTCCTCAACTTATTCTCTCTATGAAAACTTCCCTGCTTGCCCTGTTCACCTTCAACCTGTTCTTCTTGCTACTGGCCGTGCCAGCCCCGGCCCAAACCCGTGCCGCCCTGCCTGCCCTGCCGGGCTATTGGAACCTGGAAACCAACCTTGTTACCCGCGACTACACCATCGTGCGCTTTTACAACGACCGGCAGGAACTGCTCTACGAGGAGCGCCTCACCGGTTTGTGCCTGGATCTGAGTCGCGGTAACGGCCTGTGCCAGCGCACGGCCCGGCAGCTGAACGGGGCCCTGGCCCAGGTGCTGCGCACCCCCGAAGCCGCCGCCCAAACGATGGGTGCCCTGGCTCAGCAGCTGGGCCAAAGCCGGCGGGTGCAGCGCGTGTACGCCGTGCGCTGAGGCCGGGCTCGGGCGCCGGCCAACTTGCTGGCTCTTTCCAACCTCGGCACTAAGGCTGCGTACTTCAGGTATTCCTACCTAACTCCCCAGCCATGGCCACCAAAACCCTCGCCGACATTGCCGAGAAAATGCGCAAGCTTGATATTGCCATGCTCACCACCGAAACCAGCCGCGGGCAGTTTGCCAGCCGCCCCATGAGCAACAACGGCGACGTGGAATACGACGGCAACTCCTACTTTTTCACCTATGCGGAGTCGCGCACGGTGCGGGATATCGAACAGAACCCGCACGTGGGTCTCACCTTCGAAGGGCCGAAGCGGCTTTACATTTCCATTACCGGCCGGGCCACTCTTATTCGCCACAAGCCCACCCTGCAGCAGCACTGGGTGCCCGACGTGGAGCGGTGGTTCAAGGACGGCATCGACACGCCCGGTATTGTGCTGATTCGGGTGCAGGCCAACCGCCTCAAGTACTGGCAGGATGAGGACGAAGGCGAGCTGCACCTGCCCGGCTAAGCTGAATACTGACTGAAAACGAGTCGGCGCCGCGGTTCCAAACCCTGGAAACAGCGGCGCCGACTCATTTTCGGGCGTAGGTCCGGCCTTAGTCCAGGCCCTGGTTCAGAAAACCCACCAGCGGCTGCAGGGCCGCAAAGGCCGCCGTAATCTGTTGACTGGCCCCGGGCTTCTGCAGGGCCGCATCGGGCAGGGCATGCGAGGCCGTAAAGCTTTTAAGCCGCAGGTAATTTAGAGCCGGGTTGGCCGCGTCGTAGCCCTTGGGCGGGCGTTGCAGCCGGTGCTCCTGACTCAGGCCCGCAAAGTGGCGCCGAAACTCGGGGGCCGTGAGCAGGGCTTCGAAGGCGGGCAGATTGTAGTCGATTTCCTGGCGCAGGGTGGCTAGGGTTTTGGCTTCGGGCATGTACATGCCGCCCGCCACGAAGGAGCCGCCCGGCTCCAGGTTCAAGTAGTAGCCGGCCGAGGCCAAGGCTTTGCCGCCGGCGTTGAACCAGGCCCCGAAGTTGGTTTTGTAGGGCGTCTTGTCAGTGGAAAAGCGAATGTCCCGGTTGAGACGAAACACGCACTTCTTGGGCTGCAGGTGCGACTCGGCAATGGCCGGGTCACTGGCTTCGAGCTGGCCCAGCACCTGGGTAACGAGTTCCAGAAAGTCGGCTTTGGCCGCTTCGTAGGCGGGCCGGTTGGCGTCGAGCCAGGCCTTGTTGTTGTTGGCGCGTAAGTCGGTAAGAAAGGTAAAGGTGGCGGCGTGCAGCATACGGGGTACGAGTAGAAAAGGGCGCGGCGCGGGGCATCGGCGCAGCAGGATTCACGGGCGCCCAATCGGCCCAATAATCACCTACTGCCCGCCTTTTCTCAGGAAGCCGGGCGCCAGCCCGCGGACGAGTTAGGCGCCAAAGTAAGCAAACTGCCTTACCTTTGCGCGCTGCCCGTCCGCCATGTTTCGCTTTAGCCGCTCCACCATTCGCCTTGCCGCCTCGACCCTGCTGGTCGTGTTTGTGAGTGCGCTGCTGGGCCCCGTGGTGGCGCTGGCCGGGGCCGCCCCGCGGGAGCATGTCCACCTGCCGGGCATGCCCCAGGCCCACCACCACCACGAGGATGAGCACCGGCCCGAATCGGCGGCGCGGGTGGGCCACCACCGCACGACCAAGCCCGCCCACCCCCACCGGGCCTACGCCGGCGCCGACGAGCAGCAGCTAACCAGCCTAACACCGCTAGTAGTCAAACTTCTGACTGCTCCATCCGTGCTGACTTTCCCAGCGGCGGTGAGCTTTCTTTTCGGAGCGGCCGGGGTCTGGGACCGGCAGCAGGCCGTGGTGCTGGTGCCACCGGCCCACCTGAAGCCCAAAATTCCCGACCTCCGAATCTTTCTCGGCTCCCTGGTAATCTGATATTGCGCACCTGCTCAGGTCCGCGCTGGAATGGCTATGCCCGTTCCGGCGCGGACCTTTTTGCGTGCCTAGCGCCGGCCGCTTCCCCTCTTTTTCTGGTTTTCTTTTCGTTTAGCACCCCATGCTCGACCGAATCATCCATTTTTCCATCACCCACAAGCTGCTCATCGGCCTGCTCACGCTGGCCTTGATTGCCTGGGGCGGCTACTCGGTGGCCCACCTGCCCATCGACGCCGTGCCCGACATCACTAACAACCAGGTCCAGGTCATCACCCAGACGCCTTCCCTGGGCGCACCCGACGTGGAGCGGCTTGTTACCTTTCCCATCGAGCAGGTCATTGCTACCATCCCCGAGGTGCAGGAAGTGCGCTCCTTTTCGCGCTTCGGCCTCTCGGTCGTCACCATCGTCTTTCCCGACGATGTGGACGTGTACTGGGCCCGCAACCAGGTAACCGAGCGCCTCAAGGACGCCGAGCGGCAGATTCCGCCCGGCACCGGCACGCCCGAGCTGGCCCCGGTCACCACCGGCCTGGGCGAGATTTACCAGTATGTGCTGCACGCCAAGCCGGGCTACGAGCAGAAATACCCGGCCACCGAACTGCGCACGATGCAGGACTGGCTGGTGCGCCGGCAGCTGCTGGGCACGCCCGGCGTGGCCGACGTGAGCAGCTTCGGCGGCTACGTGAAAGAGTACGAAGTGGCCCTCGACCCCGAGCGGCTGCGCTCCATGGGCGTCACGGTGGCCGACGTCTACAACGCTCTGGAGCAGAACAACGAAAACACCGGCGGGGCCTACATCGACAAAAACCCGGCGGCCTATTTTATCCGCTCCGAAGGCCTGGCCGGCTCCCTCGAAGACGTGGGGCGCATGGTGGTGCGCACCCCGGCCGGCGGCGTGCCGGTGCTGGTGCGCGACGTGGCCCAGGTGCGCTTCGGCCACTCGGTGCGCTACGGCATGATGACCCGCAACCAGGAAGGCGAAGTGGTGGGCGCCCTGGTGCTCATGCTCAAGGGCGCCAACTCCTCGGCCGTCATCAAGGCCGTGAAGGCGCGCATGGCCACCATCCAGAAAACCCTGCCCGAAGGCGTGGTCATCGAGCCGTTTCTGGACCGTACCAAGCTCGTGGATCAGGCCATCAGCACCGTAACCAAGAACTTGGCCGAGGGCGCCCTGATTGTGATTTTCGTGTTGGTCCTGTTTCTGGGCAACTGGCGGGCCGGCCTCGTGGTGGCTTCGGTTATTCCGCTGGCCATGTTCTTCGCTATCGGCCTGATGCGGCTCTTTGGCGTGTCGGGCAACCTGCTCAGCCTGGGCGCCATCGACTTCGGCCTGATTGTCGACGGGGCCGTGATTATCGTCGAAGCCATTGTGCACCGCGTGGCCACGCTCGGGCGCCCGGCCGAAATCAAGGAGCTGACCCGCCCCGAAATGGACGACGAGGTCTACCACGCGTCGAGCAAAATCCGCTCCTCGGCCGCCTTTGGTGAAATTATCATCCTGATTGTGTACCTGCCGCTGCTGGCCCTGGGCGGCATCGAGGGCAAGATGTTCCGCCCCATGGCCCAGACCGTGGCCTTTGCCATCCTGGGCGCCTTTATTCTGTCTTTGACCTACGTGCCCATGATGTCGGCCCTGGCCCTGAGCCGGCGCACCGACCGCCACGGCTTCTCCGACAAGATTTTGGGCCGGCTGGCTTTGCGCTATCAGAATGTGGTGGCCTGGGCCCTGGGGGCCAAAACCCTGATTCTGGCCGCGGCCCTGGCGTTGCTGGTGGGCGCCGGGCTGCTGTTCCGCACCCTGGGCGGCGAGTTTATTCCGACCCTGGAAGAAGGCGACTTCGCCGTGGAAACCCGCGTGCTACCCGGTTCCTCCATCACCTACACCGCCGAGAAGGCCCAGCAGGCGGCCGGCATTCTGCTCAAGAATTTCCCCGAAGTCAAGGAAGTGGTGGCCAAGGTCGGCTCCTCCCAGATTCCGACCGACCCCATGCCCACCGAGGCCTGCGACCTGATTATCGTGCTCAAGGACAAGGACGAGTGGACTTCGGCCGACTCCCGCGAGGAGCTGGTCGAGAAGATGTCGGCCCAGCTTACCCGCATTCCCGGCGTCACCTTCGGCTTCCAGCAGCCCATTCAGATGCGCTTCAACGAGCTGATTTCCGGGGCCAAGCAGGACGTGGTCATCAAGATTTTCGGCGAAGACCTGCAGCAGCTCGACGACTACGCCACCCAGGTTGGGGAGCTCATCAAGGGGCTGCCCGGCGCCACCGACCTCTACGTGGAGCGCGCCACCGGCCAGGCCCAGATTGTGGCCCAGCTCGACCGCGACAAGCTGGCCCAGTACGGCCTCTCGGTCAAGGACGTGAACCGCACGATTCAAACCGCCTTTGCCGGGCAAGTGGCCGGGCAGGTCTTCGAAAAGGAACGCCGCTTCGACCTCGTCGTGCGCCTGCAGGAAAGCTACCGCCAGGACATCCGCAACCTGCGCCAGCTGTTCGTGGCCACCCCCGACGGCCGCCAGATTCCGCTGGAGCAGATGGCCAAGGTGGAGCTGATTTCCGGGCCCAGCCAGATTCAGCGCGACGACGCCAAGCGCCGCATCATCGTCGGCTTCAACGTGCGAGGCCGCGACGTGGAAAGCCTGGTCAATGAAGTGCAGCAGCGCCTGGAGCAGCGCGTCAAGTTTGCGCCCGGCTACTACGCCACCTACGGCGGGCAGTTCGAAAACCTGCAGTCGGCCCGCGACCGGCTGCTGATTGCCGTACCGGTCGCGCTGCTGCTCATTTTCCTGCTGCTCTACGCCACGTTTAATTCTATTAGTCAGTCGGTGATGATTTTCACGGCCATTCCCCTCTCGGCCATCGGTGGGGTGCTGGCCCTGTGGCTGCGGGGCATGCCGTTCAGCATCTCGGCCGGTGTGGGCTTCATTGCCCTCTTCGGGGTGGCCGTGCTCAACGGCATCGTGCTTATCGGCTACTTCAATCAGCTCAAGGAAGAAGGCCTGACCGACCTGCGGGCCCGTATTCTGACCGGTACCCACGTACGTTTGCGCCCGGTGCTGATGACGGCCGCCGTGGCTTCGTTGGGCTTTTTGCCCATGGCCTTGTCCAGCTCCGCCGGCGGCGAGGTGCAGAAACCCCTGGCCACGGTGGTTATTGGCGGGCTGGTGACGGCCACACTGCTCACGCTGCTGGTGCTGCCCGTGCTCTACTACCTGGAAGAAACCTGGACGGCCCGGCGGGCCCAGCGCAAAGCGGGGCCATCGGCTCCCCAACTAGGAGTAGCCAGTGTGCTGCTGCTGGGGCTGGCGCTGCTGCCCGGCACGATGAAAGCCCAGCAGCCCGGCACGCCGGCCGATGGCGCGCTGAATGCCACCCAGGCCGTGGACGCCGCCTTGAGCCAGAGCGGCACGGTGCTGGGGGCCCAGCAGCAGCTCGCCGCCCAGCAGGCCAGCGGGCGGGCCGCCCGCGACATTGGCCGCACCACCGTGCAGGCCAGCTACGGGCAGTACAACTCCGTTAAAAACGACAACCTGTTTACCATCACCCAGCCCCTGGCCTGGCCGGGTTACTACCGCACCCTCTCGGCCCTGGCTAAAGCGCAGGTAGCTACCAAAGAGCAGCAGCTAGGCTTAGCCCGGGCCGAGGTGCGGCGGCAGGTACGCTTGCAGTATGAAGCCGCCGTGCACGCCCGCCACCGCCTGCGCACCCTGCGGGCTCAGGACAGCCTGTACACGGCGTTTGCGCGCGCGGCCCAGCTGCGCTTCCGCTCTGGCGAAACGGCCCGCCTGGAAGTAGCCACGGCCCTGACTCAGCAGGGCGAAACCCGGGCGCTGCTGGCGCGGGCCCGCACCGAGTACCAGGTGGCCGTGCGCCAGCTCCAGGCCCTGTTGCAGCGCCCCCAGCCCATTACGGTAGCCGACAGCACGCTCACAGCGCTGGCTCCAACAATAACCGCCGTCCCCGGCGACACGACGTTTCTGACCCGCAGTCTGCTGGCGCAAGTGCTCCGCCAGCAGGTAGCCGTAGCCCGAGCCGAAACCCGCCTCACCCAGGCTCAGAACAAGCCCGGGCTGAGCGTGGGCTATTTCAACCAGTCCATCATTGGTCCCCAGGTGGTAGATGGCACCACGCGCACTTACGGGGCCGGCGACCGGTTTCAGGGCGTGCAGGCCACCGTGGCCGTGCCGCTGATTCAGGGCCCGCAGAAAGCGCGGGTAGAGGCGGCCCGACTCCAGGAGAAAGTGGCCCAAACCGGGCTGAGCCGCTACCAGGCCGAGTTGGCGGGCCGCGTGGATGAGCTGTTGGCCCAGCGCGCCGAACAGCAGCAGCGCCTGCAGTTTTACGAGCAGACCGGCTTGCCCCAGGCCGCCGTCATTACCCGCGTGGCCACCAAGGCCTTCAAGGCCGGGGAAAACGGCTACACCGAGTACCTGCTCAATCTGGACCGCGCCCAGCGCCTGCGCACCGACTACCTCGACGCCCTGCTCCAGCACAACCAAACCGTCATCGAGCTGGACTACCTGCTTAGCACCGGCGACTAGCCGAACCTTCCTTGCCTTTCCGAATCCGTTCCTAAATATGAAAATCACGCTTTATAAGCTCGCCGTGCTCATCCTGCTCTTGAGCGCCGGCTGCACCAGCAAAGAATCCGCCCCCGAAACGGCCGACGCCCCGGCCACCGCCTCGGCGGACAGCACGGCTGCCCCCGCCGACCAAGTGACGCTTACCGCCGATGAGCAGCAGCTGGCCGCCGTGCGCACCGGTCCGCTGACCCAGCGCGTACTGGGTGCCGGCCTCAAAGTCAACGGGGTGCTCGACGTGCCCCCGGACCAGCTGGTGTCCATCAGCGCCCCGCTCGGCGGTATTGTGGAAAGTACCTCGCTGCTGCAGGGCACGCGGGTGCGCAAGGGCCAGGTGCTGGCTACCATCCGCAACCCCGAGTTTATTCAGCTTCAGCAGAGCTACCTCGAAACCCAGAGCCAGCTAACCTTTGCCCGGGCGGAGCTGGAGCGCCAGCGGGAGCTAGTGCGCGAGGAAGTGGCCCCGGCCAAGAACCTGCAGCGCGCCCAGGCCGAGTACGGTGCGCTGCAAGCCCAGGCGGCCGGCCAGCTGGCCCGGCTGCGGCTGGCGGGCCTGCCGGTGGGCCGCCGGCCCTTCGTGAGCACGGCCACGCTGCGCGCCCCGAAGGATGCCTTCGTCAAAACCGTCAACGTGACCGTGGGGCAAAGCGTGACGCCGACTGATGCCCTGTTCGAGCTCGTCGACCCCGAGCACCTGCACGTGGAGCTGACGGTATTTGAGCGGGACGTGCCCCTGCTCAAGCAAGGCCAGCGCATCCGCTTCACCCTGCCCAACGACAGCAGCTCGGAGCGCACTGCCTCGGTCTACCTCATCAGCCGGGCCGTAGACGAGCAGCAGCGCACCGTGCGCGTGCACGGCCACCTCGACCGGGAAAACGACCCCGCTTTGCTGCCCGGCATGTTCGTGCGGGCCGTGGTCGAAACCACCAACCGGCGCGTAGCCGCCCTGCCCGACAAGGCCGTGGTCGACTACGAAGGCAAGCAGTACGTGTTCCGCCAGGAGCCCGGCGCGGGCGGCAAACAGGTATTCCGGATGCTGGAAGTGCGCCGGGGCGAGCAGGCCGACGGCTACAGCGAAGTATTCATTCCGGGAGCAAGCGTGGCCGATTCCAAGGCGCAGTACGTCACGGAAGGCGCTTATTCGCTGCTGAGCAAGCTCAAAAACGCCGGCGAGGAAGAATAGCCGTTTCCGACGGTTGCGGGCCGGGTTTGGCATGCGTCGCAGCAAGTAAACCCGTTACCGGCTGCTTTTGACTGGCTTCGCAAACACACAAAGGCCCGCCTAGAGTTGCTCCGGGCGGGCTTTTGCGTGGCTGGTTGACCTTTATTCGCCGCCTTTGCCGCCTTTGCCGCCGGCATCCATACGCACGATTTTGGGTGTAAACGAGCCCAGCACATCTACCAGGTCGCGCTGGTGGGCCATTACCTGGTGAATATCCTTGTAGGCCATCGGCGCTTCGTCGAGGCCGCCGCCCATGAGCTCGATGCCGTGGTCTTTGAGCTCCCGGCGCACGTCGCCTTCCTTCAGCGTCTTCAGGGCCTGCCCCCGCGACATGCGCCGCCCGGCCCCGTGGGAGGCCGACTGCAGGGAGTCCCGCTCGCCCCGGCCGCGCACGATAAAGCCCGGCGCGGTCATCGAACCGGGAATCACGCCCAGCACGCCCTTGCCGGCCGGGGTGGCGCCCTTGCGGTGCACAATGGCCTCGCGCCCGTCGGCCAGGGTTTCGCGCCAGGCGAAGTTGTGGTGGTTTTCGACCTTGGCCAGCGGCTTTTCGCCCAGGGCCCGGCTGATGCGGCGGTGAATCTGGTCGTGGCAGGCGGAGGCGTAGTCGCCGGCTAGGTTCATGGCGGCCCAGTATTCCTGCCCGGCCTGGGAGTCGAGGCTGAGCCAGGCCAGGTGGCGGGCTTCGGGCGGCAGCGGGCAGGCATTCATGGCCAGCTTGGTGTAGTGCTGGGCCACGGCCGCCCCGATGCCGCGGGAGCCGGAGTGGCTGAGCAACCCCAGGTATTTGCCCACGGGCACGTCGAGCTCATTATCCGGGTCGGTGATGTCGACCACGCCGAACTCGACGAAGTGGTTGCCCGAGCCGGAGGTGCCAATCTGCTCGACGGCGGTTTGGCGCTTGCCCCGCAGCACGGCTATTTCCTTGAACTCGGGCCGCTCGAAAATGGCGTCGTCCAGCTTCTTATCGAAGGCGCTGAACTTGCTCCCGAAGCGGGTATTGGCCAGGATAATGTTGCGTAATTCCTTGGCCCGCTGATAGAGCTCGTGCTCGGGCAGCGGAAACACCGACAGGGCCATGCGGCAGCCAATATCCATGCCCACGCCGTAGGGAATGACGGCATTATCGACGGCCAGCACCCCGCCGATGGGCAGGCCGTAGCCCTGGTGGGCGTCGGGCATCAACGCGCCATCAATGGTGACGGGCAGCTGCATGGCCGTGTCCATCTGCTTGCGGGCCCCATCCTCGATAAACTCCTCGCCGTAGCGCCGGTAATCCTTGATTTCGGGGTTGAGGCCCACGCTTTTATCGGGCTGGGGCACGAGCTCCTGGGCCACATCGCGCCAGGTTTCGTCACGCAGAAACTTGTAGGGGTCGGCCTGGATTTGCTGGAGCAAAGCCAGGGCGCTGCCTTTGTCGAGCTTTTTAAACTGGCGGCCTTCGAGCACGTCGAGGGCGCGGCCAATGGCGGGGCCTTCGGGAAAACCAATCTTGCGCAGGTCGTTGCCGCGCACCGTTTGCTTGGACATAGCCGGGAGAAGTTGGGTGGAGCTAGGTTGTAGCGCGGATTCCGGGCGCGGGGTTACGGCCCAGCTTCGGGTCGTTTCCCCGGATTCAGTACCTTGACGGCCCCAAGCAGGCCGCCTATGCACAACAAGCCTTCCAACCTCTGGTGGGGCCCGCCCACCCACTTTGACGACCGGCGCTACGAGCGAAAAATCAGCTGGCTGGAGCTGTTTTACGACCTGGTGTACGCTGCCGCCATTGGCCAGCTCACCCACCAGCTGGCCACCCATCCGTCGTGGCCGGTGGCCTGCCGGGCCCTGCTGCTGTTCTGCCTGGTGTTCTGGTCGTGGATCAACGGCAGCCAGTACTACGACCTGCACGGCAACGACAGTATCCGGACCCGGCTGCTCACCTTCTGGCAGATGCTGGCCGTGGCGGCCGTGGCCATTACCATTCCCGACGCCTTTGCCGGCCACCCCGCCCCTTTCGCCCTGGCCTTTCTCTGCCTGCAAAGCCTGATAACCTACCTCTGGTGGAGCGTGGGCCTCTACGACCCCTCGCACCGGACCCTGAACCTGCCCTACACCGTCTGCTTCAGCCTGGCCTTTGGCCTGCTCACCTGGTCGATTTTCACGCCGGCGGCCACGGCTTCCGGGCTGTGGGTGGGCGCCTTGCTGCTCAACCTGGCCCCGCCCCTGGTGGGAGCCCGGCGCCTGGTGCGCATCCTGGCCGGGCGCGGGCAGGTGTTTACCGCGTCGGCGGCCATCGTGGAGCGGTTTGGGCTGTTTACCATCATCGTGCTGGCCGAAAGTATTCTGGGGGCCGTTACGGGTCTGGCGGGCGGGCCGCACCAGAGCCCGGCGGCCTGGGGCGCGTTTACCCTGGCCATCCTGATTGCCTTTCTGCTCTGGTGCCTGTATTTCGACATGACCAGTGAGCAGGAAACCAAGACCGGCTACGGCTACTTACAGGGGCTGATTTTTCTGCTTCTGCATCTGCCCCTGCTGGCCGCCCTGAGCGTGGTGGGCGCCTGCCTCAAGGACCTGCTGGCCCTGGCCGAAACTATGCCCCCGCCGAACCTGCAGTGGATGTTCTGCGCGGCCCTGGCGGTTATCGTCTGGATGATAGTGGGCCTGACCCGGATTATGCAGGAAGAGGAGGAAGACCGGGCCTACATCCGGCCGGTGGCGCGCCTGCTGCTGGGCACCGGCGCGGCCCTGCTGCTGGTTCCGGCCCTGGCCCCTCACCTCCCGACCCTGGCTTTTCTGGGCCTCGTGGCCGGGCTCTTGCTGGTGCCGGTGCTCCTTGGCGTCCGCAGCTGGGTGCGCTACAAATTCTTGGCCGGGCGGCCCGCCGAGCACGCAGCAGGCCGCCAGCCCTAACTTTATCTTGTGCGTACTTCACCGTTCGTCAGCCCATGAAATCCATTTCTTACCACCGCGGCGAGGTAGCCGTGCAGGAACAGGCCGGCACCCGGGCCCAGGCCGCCCAGCTGGCCCCGATTCTGCAAACCGAGCTGCCCACCCCGGCCCGGAATTTTCTGGCCGCCCAGCCCCTGGTGGTCGTGGCCAGCGCCGACGGCCAGGGCCGGCTGTGGGCCTCGGCGCTGGCCGGCACGCCGGGGTTTCTGCAAACTCCTGACGCCTACACTCTGCGCATTGCCGCCCAGCCGGTAACCGGCGACGTGCTGCAAGCCAACCTGGCGGCTGAAGCTCCCATCGGGGCCACGGTGGTCGACTTTGCGAAGCGGCGGCGCATCCGCCTCAACGGCCGGGCCCGGTTAAGTACCGAAGGCGTGACAGTGGCGCTGGACGAGGTGTTTTTCAACTGCCCCAAGTACATCCAGGCCCGGGAGTGGCAGCTGCTTCCCGGCGCCGAAACCCCGCTGGCCGGCCCCGGGGCCACCGCCCTAACCCCGGCGCTTCAAACCTGGATTACGGCCGCCGACACGTTTTTCCTGGCTTCGGCCCACGCCCGGGCCGGCCTCGATGTGTCGCACCGGGGCGGGCAGCCGGGCTTCGTGCGGGTGCTGGATGCCCACACCCTGCAGTGGCCCGACTACGCCGGCAACGGCATGTTTCAGACCCTGGGCAACCTGGCCCTGGACCCGCGGGCCGGGCTGCTGTTCCCCGATTTCGGCACCGGGCACGTGCTCCAGCTCACCGGCCAGGCCCACGTCGACTGGGACGCGGACCACGCCGGGGCCTTTCCCGGGGCCGAGCGGCTAGTCCGGTTTCAGCTGACCGAGGTCCGCACCCTGCTCCACGCCCTGCCGCTGCGGTGGGTGTTCGAGGAGTACTCGCCGTTCAATCCGCCGGTTGAACCCGCCTGACCAACTGCCTGATCTGGTAGCAGCTCGAAAACCCTCAGCTATACCCTCTAGAACCCATCTCGCTGGGCCAAATCGCCCTTGTTAATAGCTCCTCGCTAGCCCAGTTAGCCTACTGTACCTCTTCTGCCTCCCGGCCTTACCCTGGCACTTCCTAGCCCGCCATATCACTTCTTTTTCCCATGGGTTTGAACTAACAGAATGTAACATGGATTTATTCCCACCGTTCGGTGGGGCATCTTCTTCGTGCTGCCCTCAGGTGTTCTACTTAACTTCGTACACCTGCCCCTGACTTACAGGGGCCGTTTTCGTGAGGTTTTTCTCCTTACCTATGCCCTTGTCTACCTTGCCCGAAGATCCGGCTCATGTTCTTCATGCCATCCTCGCGGCGCTGCCCGGCAACTTTATCCTGCTGCAGCCAGACGCGCCGACCTATACCATCGTGGCCATGAGCGCAGACCTACTGCGCCAGACCGGCCGTGAGCCGGCGCAGGTCGTCGGCCACAGTGTCTTTGTGGCGTATCCCGAAAACCCTGAAGAAGTCGCTAATACCGGCCCGACGCAGATGCGTACGGCCCTGGATGCCTCCTTACGTGACCAGCAGGTGCACGAGCTGCCGTTGGTGCGCTACGACGTACCGGCTGCCGATGGTACGTTTGAGGAGCGCTACTGGTCAGGCCGCAGCCAAGCGGTGCTGGATGCCCAGGGCGCGGTGCTGTACCTGCTGTTCACCAGTGTGGACAGGACGGCCCAGCAACGGGCCGCCAACGAGCGGCGCGCCATGCAGCAGGCAGCCGAAAGCGAGGCACGCTTCCGCACCTTGGTCGAACAGGCTCCGGTGGCCATGTGCCTCACCCGCGGCCCGGAGGTCGTCATCGAAGCCATCAACGAGCCCATGCTGCGCATGATGCACCAACCTACGGCTGCAGCCGTGTTGGGCCGGCGGATGGTCGAGGTGTTGCCCGAGATTGAGTCTCAAACCATTCTGCGCCGGGCCCAGGAGGTAATCGAAACCGGACAGGTTTTCCGGGGAAGTGAAATTCCGGTCACGTTACGCCGTAACGATGAATTACAAGTTCACTTTTTTAACGTCTCCTATACGCCGTTTATCGAGCAGGGGCAGGTGACCGGCACAATTCACGTCGCGGTCGACGTGACCGAGCAGGTACAGGCCCGCCGGCAGGCCGAAGCCCTGCAAGCGCAGGTGCTGGCCACGGCTCAGCGGCAGGTGCAGGAGCGCGAAATGTTCTACCGAATATTTGAGCAAACCCCGGCCGCCATTTGCATTCAGCGCGGGCCTGAACACCGCTACGAGTACGCCAACGCGGCCTACCAGGCCTTCTTCCCCGGCCGGCAGCTGCTGGGCCAGACTGTGGCAGAAGCGTTGCCCGAAACCGTGGACAGCGGCGTGGTTGCCCTGCTCGACCGCGTCTACCAAACGGGCGAGACTTACTACGGCGAGGAGCTTCCCCTGCTCATCGCCCAGCCCGAGGGTCCGCCGCAGCAGATGTACTTCACCTTTACTTACCAAGCGCTGCGGGAAAACGACCAGATTGTGGGCATTTCCACCTTTGCCTATAACGTGGCCGAGCAGGTACTCGCCCGCCAGCAGCGCGAGGCCGAGCGGCAACAGCTGCACGGGCTGTTCATGCAGGCCCCGGCACCCATCTGCATCCTAGACGGCCCCGACTTAGTCTACCAGCTGGTCAACCCGGCCTATCAGCGCATCTTCCCTGGCCGCGAACTGCTGGGCAAGCCGGTCTTGGAAGCGCTGCCCGAACTGGTCAACTCCCCGGTTCCTGCCCTCTTGCAAGCAGTGTACGAAACGGGTGAAACCTACGTGGCCCAGGAAATGCAATTGATGATGGCCCGCTCCGAGGGGGAGGCATTAGTGGAGCTCTTCTGCACCTTCACCTACCAGGCCCGCCGCAACACCCAGGGCGCCGTGGACGGCATGCTCGTATTTGTCTACGACATTACCGAGCAGGTCCGGGCCCGCCGCCTGGTGGAGGAAAACGAGCAGCAGGTGCGGGCCCTGGTGGAAAACGCGCCCTTTCTCATGGGCGTGTACGTGGGGCCGGAGCTGCGTTTTCAGCTGGCCAACCAAGCCATGCTGAACGGCTTGGGCAAGGGACCCGATGTGCTGGGCAAGCGCTACGCCGACGTGTTGCCCGAACTGAAGAACTCGGTCGTGATTGAGCAAATGCACCAGGTGCTGGCCACGGGACAGCCCCTACACCTGCGTGACCAACGCCTGGAGGTGCTGATGCATGGTACCCCGCAGACGTTCTACTACAACTACAGCTTCATTCCGCTTCGGGATGCCCAGGGCCAGGTGTACGGCCTCCTGAACACGGCCGTCGACGTGACTGACCTGGTCCAGGCTCGCCAGCGCATCGAATCCTACGCCGCCGAGCTGCAGGAAAGTGAAGCGCGCTTCCGCACCATGGCCGATGCCGCACCCAACCTCGTGTGGGCCCTGAATCCGGATACGTCCGTACGCTACGTCAACCACACGTTTCTTCAGTTCCTGGGCATTTCGCTGCCGCAGTTTGTGGCCGAGAATTGGGTGCCCTATCTGCACCCGGACGACGTAGAGGCCACCCAACAGGCCTTCGTGACGGCTATTGCGGCCGGCACGCTTTTTCGCATGGAACACCGCCTGCGGCGCCACGACGGGCAGTACCGCTGGCTGCTCAGCCAAGGGGCTCCAAGCTACCTGGCCGGCGGTGAGCTCTACGGCTACGTGGGCTCGGCCATCGACATCACCGAGCTCAAGCAGGCCAACGAGCAGCTCCGGCGCACCAACGTGGACCTGGACAACTTCATTTATACGGCCTCCCACGACCTGAAAGCGCCCATCGCCAATATTGAGGGCTTGCTCAGCGCAGTCGAACACGAACTGCCGGCCGCCGGCCGCGTGGGCCAAGTGCCGACCATGCTGCACCTGATGCAGCAGGCCGTGGAGCGATTCGGCCGCACTATCGCGCACCTAACCGACATTTCGCGCCTGCAGCAGGAGCACGACCAGGCCCCATCCCCGGTTTCGCTGGCCCGGGTCGTGCAGGAGGTGGAGCTGGATTTGGCCCCGCTGATTACGCAGAGCCAGGCCCGCGTAACCGTGGACGTGCCGGTGGACGTGCGCATCAACTTTTCTGAGAAGAACCTGCGCTCGGTCGTGTACAACCTGATGAGCAACGCCCTGAAGTATCGCCACCCCGATCGGGCTCCGGAAGTGAGAGTCACCTATGCCCGACGGGCGGCAGGGCAGGTGCTGGAAGTACGCGACAATGGCCTGGGCCTGGACCTGGCACAAGACCAGGAGAAGCTCTTTGGCATGTTCAAACGCCTGCACAGCCACGTGGAAGGCACCGGTGTGGGCCTGTACATGGTCAAGAAAATAATCGAAAACGCGGGCGGCCGTATAGAGGTGGACAGTGTGCTCGACCAAGGCTCTACTTTTCGGATACACTTTCCTTCGTAATCCAGTTGCTATACCCGGCTGTAGGTTGGGCCGTGCGTAAGACGGTAGCTATGCTGCCCCTCAACAGCATGCTCTTAATCGATAATGATTCGAAGACCATCTACACCGCCTCCCACGACCTCAAAGTCCCCGTCTCCAACCGGGAAGCCCTACTGACGAACTGGTGATCTGCCGTAGTCATCAGAACGTGTACCGCGGACGTCCGCATAGTGTCTACGAGGGCCGGCTGGCCGTGGTGCGGCTGGTGGCCGTTAGCCACCAGGAAGGACATTGATTGTCTGGGAAACGGTTGCCTGTTCAACGGCGTGGAGATTAAAGGACAGACCTTTTCGGTCGCAAGGTGGGAAGGTAATTGTGAAAAACCTACACGGTGCGCACCTACCGCTATTCTCCGAAGTAGCGTAACTGGCTGCTCTATAAAGTCAGGAGAAAGAATCTACTCTATGTGCAGCTATAGCAGTGGCGAAAACGAATACCGCGAAGAAACGCACTGTGATTTTGGTCGAGTGGTGTTTGGGCAGCAGGGACTTAGGCATGTAGTCTAACCGCGTACAGCGAAACGGTGGTTTTCACTACAAGAGCAGTATATGTCGCTCACCGTGCTATGACTTCCATTTAGAGAGGGAGCCAACAATAATGAAAAAAGCGTCTCAGCTTAGGGCTGAAACGCTTTTAACGTTTGGGTAAGGACGAGCACTAGTCCGGAGGGGCTTATTTGTCGTATATACCAGGGCTACTGGGGCTTGCCGCACTCGGCGCAGAAGCGCTGGCCGGGCTTGACGCTGGCCCCGCAGTCGGCGCAGAACTTTTCCTTGGTTTGGGCCGCTACGTTGGGCGTGCCGCACTCGGGGCAGAACTTCTTGTTGGCGTCGAGGGTGGCCTGGCAGCTGTTACACTGCACGACGGCGCCCTTGTTGAGGAAGTCGAGGTTGTTGGTGTAGTCCTGTTCCCGGGTTTTGGTGTAGATCTGCTCTTTGGCGGCCTGGCGCTGCTGGGAGGCCAGTTCCTCGTGCTCGTCGGGGGCGCAGTCTTCGCAGAGGCCGGCTTTGTGGTTCCAGCACACGTCGGGGCACACCCAGTGGCCGCAGCGGGTGCACTGCTTGAAGTACTGCTTGCCTTCCTGCACGGCTTTTTCCAGGGCCGCGTCGTGGGCCTTGCCCCCGATGGCGCGCTGCACGTGGTAGGCCGCGTTGCCGGCGTCGGAGAAGTGGCCCCCGAAGAGGCTACCGGCGGCCCGCATCAGCTCCCCGGCAATACCGATGCTGTTGGGGCTGAAGCGCGACATATGGCCGTTGCGGCATTTGTCGCAGTAGAATTTGAACTGGAAGCCTTTGTCGGTGGACAGGTCGTCGTGGTTGGCGACAAACTGAATCAGGTTGCTCATAGCGAGTTGGGGAGGTGTGGTTTGGGCCTTAAAAGTAGCGGATATATTGATAGGCTACTATTGCCCGCCGCATTCTGCCCGTAGCTGTCAAGCCCACAAGAACTGCGCGGCTAACCGGAGGCCTGCCACGCCAAAGCGCCTTGTCACCGGGGCTGCTTTCTTTAGCAAACCCGGCGGCAAGGCGCTTGTAATCAATCCTGACCAGCTCCGCAACTCAGGCGTCACTTCACCTCGGCGGCCAGCCGGGCGTAGCTCAGCTCCGTGAGCGTCAGCCCGGGCGCCGACCTGAGCCGCAGGGTGCTGAGCACGGCGCTGGGAAAATAGAGCTCCGTCAGGGCCGTCAGGCCGCCGTCGGCAAAGAGCTCCACCGACGTAGCGTCGACGAGCAAGGTCAGGTCGGCGGCGGCGGTAGTCGCGCGGCGCGGGCCGGCGTGGCGGCCCGCAAACTTGGCGCTGAAGGCTGCCGGCCCGGCTTTGCTGCGGTCCACGTAATATTCGTTGGCCTTTTTATCGTAGCCGATGACCAGCTCCTCCCCGCGGGTGTTGGAAAGGACCAGGGCAAAATCGGCCAGTTGGGTGGTGCTCATTTTCAGCTGGAACTTGTCGCCCAGGTTGGGCAGCTTACCGCTCAGATCCAGCTCCTTGCCCACGGTCAGGGGCGGGAGCTTCACGGCGCCGGCCGACAGGCTCTGGCCGATTTCCCGGACCGGCTGCGAGGTCAGAAATACCTCGGCGCCCACTTTGCGCAGGGCCAGTTCCCGGGGCACGGTCATGGCGTTGCGCCAGGGCGAGGTGGGCACCTGGTTGGCATAGTCCCAATTGCTCATCCAGCCCTGAAAAATGCGCCGGGTGCCGGTGCCCGCGTACGTCACGCCGGCGTAGTTGTCCCTGCCGTAGTCGACCCAGCGGGTGGCCGTGCTGGCGGGCGTAAACTTCTTGCCGTCGAACTGGCCCATGAAGTACTGGGTGGCCGAGCCGCCGTTGGGGCCGCCGGGATTGATGCTGACCAGCAAAACCCACTGCTGCTGACCATCCAGCATCAAGGGAAACAAATCGGGGCACTCCCACACCCCGCCGTGGGCCCCGAGCTGCTCGCCAAACTCGCTTTCCTTGGTCCAGTCCTTGAGGTTGGGCGAGGAGAAGAACGTAATCCGGTCCTTGGTAGCCAGGGTCATAATCCACTTGTTGGCGACGGTGTTCCAGCTCACTTTCGGGTCGCGGAAGTCGGGGATGCCCGGGTTTTGCAGCACCGGGTTGCCGGCGTACTTGGTCCAGGTCCGGCCCTCATCGAGGCTGTAGGCCAGGCTTTGGTACTGGTGCTTGTTGGTTTTTTTCTTTTCCTCGGGGTCGTTGTGGTGGGTAAAAATGGCCACCATGGCATTCTTGCCGAAGCCGGCCGTGTTGTTTTCGTCGATGACGGCGCTGCCCGAGAAAATCCAGCCCAGCTTATCGGGGTAGAGGGCAATGGGCTGCTCCTGCCAGTGCACCAAGTCCTTGCTGGTGGCGTGGCCCCAGTGCATCGGGCCCCAGACCATGGCGTCGGGGTAGTGCTGGAAAAACAAGTGGTATACGCCCTTGGAGTAGACCATGCCGTTGGGGTCGTTCATCCACATCTGGGCCGGCGAGAAGTGGTAGGCCGGGCGGTACTGGGGCGTGGCCGGCGGCAGGGGCGCGGCGGTTTGGGCCTGGGCCAGCGGGGTAGTAAGCGCCAAGGACAAGGCCAGCAGCAAGGAGTTTTTCATGGGTGGAATACGGAAGGTCGGTTGTGTATAATGACTGTCATGCCGCGTATAGCGAAGCCTGTATCGTCCTGTCTACCACTGGGATACATGACGTTCTGAGCTTACCTGGTCACGCAACGTGCTGGCCGGTCAGCAGCTCGCGCACCTCCGCTTCGCTCACGGCGGGCGTGGCGCCCAGGTGGGTGGCTACCAGCGCCCCGGTGGCGCAGGCGAAGCGCAGGCACTCGCCCGGCTCCTGCCCCTGCAGCCAGCCCTTGAGCAGGGCCGCCAGAAAGGAGTCGCCGCTGCCGATGGTGTCTTTGACCTGCACCCGCACGCCGGGGGCGCGGTAGAGCTGCTGGTTGGTCCAGAGCAGGGCGCCGTCGGCCCCGCAGGTTACGCACACGGCCTGCAGGTGAAACCGCCCGGCCAGCCACTGCATGGCGGCGGGCTGGTCGGTTTCCAGCCCAAACCAGCTCATGATTTCGGCCAGCTCGTGGTGGTTCATTTTTACCAGCTCGGCCTTGCCCAGCAGGTATTTCACCACTTCCCGGGTGTAGTGCGGGGGGCGCATATTCACGTCGAACACCCGGAACTGGGCGTGTTCCAGCAGCCGGTACAGGGTTTCGCGGGTGGCGGGGCTGCGGGCCGCCAAGCTGCCAAACACGAACATATCCGCATCGGCGACCAGCGTATCGAGGGCGGCCTCGTGCTGCACGTAGTCCCAGGCCACGGGGTGCACAATCTTGTAGGTCACCTCGTTGGCGTCGTCCACGTTGGCCTTGACCACGCCGGTCAGGTGGGTTTTGCCGCGCTGCACCAGCTCCGTACCCAGGCCCTTGCTGGTCACGAAATCGAGCAGCTCGGTACCCAGCTCGTCGTCGCCGACGCGGCTGATGAGCCGGGCCGGCACGCCGAGCTGATGCAGGTGCACGGCCACGTTGAAGGGTGCCCCGCCGGGCTGCTTACCGGTCGGCAGCACGTCCCACAGGATTTCTCCGAAGCAGACTATGTTTTTAGCCATGAGAACTTAGAGCTTAGAAGAACGTCATTCCGAGCGGAGCCGAGGCATCTCGCGTGTTTAGTTGAGTTAGTAATCAAGCGTAAGCACGCGAGATGTCTCACTCTCTGCTTCATGCGCAGAATGTTCGACATGACGTTCTGGTGTGATTCAGGCGTTTCTACCGCCTTTTAATGAATAACCAGTGTTTTTTCCAGTTGCTCGAGGCTGGTGCCCTTGGTTTCGGGCATGAAGCGCCACACGAAGATGAGCTGCAAGACCATCATCGAGCAGAAGAAGAGGAAGGTGTGGCCACCGCCCAGCTTCTCAGCGAAGTAGGGAAAGGCAAAGGCAATGACGGCGGCCAGAATCCAGTGGGTGCTCGAGCCCAGAGCCTGGCCCTTGGCCCGCACCGTGTTGGGGAAGATTTCGGAGATGAACACCCAGATAACGGCGCCCTGTGAAAAGGCAAAAAAGGCAATGTAGACGAAGAGCAGCACCGGCACCAGCAGGCCGTTTAGCTCGCTGAAATCCTGGCTGTAGAAGGAGCGCGCCACCAGGCCCAGGGTGGCAATCAGGCCGAAGGAGCCGATGAGCATGAGCTTGCGGCGGCCAAATCGGTCGATGAAGTTCATGGCCAGCAAGGTAAAAAGGAAATTGACCAGCCCGATACCGGCCGAGGAGAGCAGCGCCGAGCCCTTGCCCAGGCCGGTCATCTCGAAGATGCGCGGGGCGTAGTAGATAATGGCGTTGATGCCCGACACCTGGTTGAAGACGGCAAACAGCACGGCCAGCAGCACCGGGCCGCGGTATTGGCGGGCAAAGAGCGACTCGCCGCCGGCGGCTTCGTCGGCCGCGTTGGTGGTTAGGATGGTCGTTACTTCCGCGTCGGCGGTAGCGGGGCTGATGCGGTGCATGATGGCGCGCCCCTCCTCGACCCGGCCCTGGCCCAGCAGCCAGCGCGGACTCTCGGGCACCCGGAACAGGAGCAGGAAAAACGCCAGGGCCGGCACGGCCTGCACGCCCAGCATCCAGCGCCAGTCGTTGTCGCCCAGCCCGGTGAGCAGGTAGTTCGACAAATAGGCCGTCAGAATGCCGAACACGATGTTGAACTGGAACATGGCCACCATGCGCCCCCGCTTGGCGGCCGGCGACACTTCCGAAATGTAGAGCGGGGCCGTCACCGAGGAGGCACCCACGCCCAGCCCGCCCAGGAAGCGGAAGACCATGAACAGCACCCAGTTGGCGGTTACGGCCGCGCCCACCGCCGACACCAGATACAGCACCGCAATGCCGATGAGCGTGTGGCGGCGGCCAAACTTATCGGAGGGAATACCGCCGAAAATAGCCCCGAATACGGTGCCGATCAGGGCCACGGCAATGGTGAAGCCGTGCTCGACGGCGCTCAGGTGCCAAAGCTGCTGAATGGCCTTTTCGGCCCCGGATATAACGGCCGTATCGAAGCCGAAGAGGAAACCTCCCAGGGCCACGACCAAAGACCAGAAAAAGACGTTGCTGTTTTTCACGACAGGAAAAAGTTAATGTGCTGATGTGTTGGAATGTGCTGATGTGCTAATCAGCTGTCCTTGCGAGGCGCAGCCGTGGCTATTCGTCCTCCGAAATGTGCTGCGTCCCCTGAAGTGAAAAGCGCTGACGTTTGCGTCGCAGGGGCGCCTTGCACGCGCTCAGTCGTTAGTTAGTCTATTGTGCTGTTGGAAAGGGCTTTCCGGGGAAAGGCAGTGACTACCTTCGCAGAGGACGGATTGCTTCGCTTTGCTCGCAATGACACATTCTGCACATTTCCCCTATTTCTCACATTCAAAACCTTACTACCAGCCCGGATTCTGCTTGTAGAGGCCCTTGCTGAAGTTGATCTGGTTGAGCGGGATGGGCAGGTACTCGTCGCGGCCCTTGGTGAAGCGGGCGTCTTTGAGGTACTGCCGCTTGGTTTTCTCGGTCTCGAAGTAGGTGTTGAGGTAGTCGCCGGCAATGCCCCAGCGGACCAGGTCGAAGAAGCGGTAGCCTTCCATGGCAAACTCCAGCCGCCGCTCGTAGCGCAGGGCCTGGCGGGCGTAGTCCTGGCTCCAGCCCGCGGCCGGGTACTGCCCGATGCGGTAGTTGGAAATGGACTGGCCGGCGGTGGTTTTGAGGCGGGCCGTGCTATTCTGGGCCCGCTCCCGCAGGCGGTTGATGAGGGGTCGGGCCTCGGCGGCGCGGCCCAGCTCAATCAGGGCTTCCGCCTTCCAGAGCAGCACGTCGGCGTAGCGGATGATGGTCCAGTTTTTCGAGGTGCTCATGAAGGGCGGCGTTTTCTGGAAGCTCGGGTCGGAAGGCAGCACGGTTTCCTTCATCGACATGTACACCCCGTAGGTGTTCTGGTCGCGCAGCCAGCTGGTTTCGAAGATGAAGCCCGGCGAGTACTTGTAGGGGTGGGTCGGAATGGCCACGGTATGGTCCAGGCGCGGGTCCACGGCGTTGGTCTGGAAGTCCTCGGGCTTGCTCAGGTCCTGGTTGTTGAAGGTCGTGAACAAGGGCAGGCCCTGGGCGTCAGTCTTGAAGGCGTTGACCAGGTTCTGGCTGGGCTGGTGGAAGCCGCAGCAGCCGTAGTCGGGGTTCATGGGGTAGCTCAGCTCGTTGCCGCGCTGAGTGCGGCCCTTGGGCGTGCCGTCGTTGCGCGAAAACTGGATGGCAAACACCGACTCCACCCCGTTGTCGCCGGCGGTGAGGAAGTTGGTGGCGAAGTCGGGGTGCAGGGAGTATTTCGCACCCGCCTGGTCGCAGAGCGCCACGACTTCCTGGAGCTTGGTCTGGTCGATGCTGCTCACCGCGTTGGCGTCGTTCTGCACGTAGGCCTGGTAAAGCAGGGTTTTGGCCAGGTAGGCCTGGGCCGCCGACTTATTCGCCCGCCCGATTTCGGGCTGATTGTCGGGCAAATTGGCGACGGCAAAGCGGAAGTCGCCGGCAATTTTGGTCCAGAGCTCGTCGTTGCTCAGGGCCACGTTCGACACGGTGGCGTACTGGTCGGTGGGCACGGTTTCGTCGAGGTAGGGCACCCGCTTAAAGAGCTCCTTGAGCAGGAAGTAGTAGTGCCCGCGCAGGAAGCGCACCTCGCCCTGGCGCACGGCCTTGGTGGGCATGGCCGCGGCATCCACCGCGTTGAGGCGGCGCAGCGCGTCGTTGCAGCGCGAGACGCCGATGTAGAGCAGGAACCACAGCTCGTCGGTGTTGCCCACGTCGACGCGGTTGAAGGAGAAGGTTTCATAGAAGTGAAACGCGTCCACGTCGGCCGTGCCGTTGCCGCCCTTGTAGGCGTCGCCGGCGCGCACGTTGCCGTAGGGCCACATGCTGGTGTAGGGGGCCCGGTACACGTCGTTGCCGAGCTGGGAATAGGCCGCAATGACCTGCTTCTCAATATTGGCCGGCGTGTTCAGCTGCTCGTCGCTCAGGGCGCCGATGGGCTGCACGTCGAGAAATTCCTTGTCGTTGCAGCTAACCGTAAGCCCAAGCAGGGAAAGCGCCAATAGACTGGTTTTGAAGAGTTTCATGGGAATTAAGGAGCTAGGGCGTGGTTAGAAAGAAACGTTCAGGCCGGTGGTAAACACCCGGGGCAGTGGATACTGGTAATTGGTTACCTCGGGGTCGGCGCCGGTAAACTCCTGGCTCTTGAGGGTGAAGAGGTTCTGGCCCTGCACGTACACCCGCACACCTTGCAGCTTAATCTTGCTGGTCAGCACGGCGGGCAGGGAGTAGCCCAGCTGAATGTTGCGCAGCTTGAGGTAGGAGGCGTTTTCGATGAAGTAAGTCGAAGACCGGCCTTCGTTGTTGTTGTTGATCAGCGTGGCGGCCGGAATCGTGGAGCCGGAATTGGCCGGCGTCCAGGCGTCGAGCAGGCGGGCACCCCAGTTTTCGTTGGAGGCAATGGAGGCGAAGTCGGTGCGGAATTTGGCGTCGTTGTAGGCGTACAATCCCTGCACGCCCTGCAGGAAAATCTGCAGATCGAAGCCCCGGAAGCCGGTGCCCAGGTTGAGGCCGTAGCTGAAGTCGGGCACCCGTTCGGTTAGCCAGGTCTGGTCGAAGTTGTCGACTTTGCCGTCGTTGTTCAGGTCCTTGTAGCGGATGCGGCCGGGCGCGGCGCCCACCTGGGTCGGGCCGTTGGCTACATCAGCCGTGTTCTGGTAGAGCCCGTCGGCCACGTAGCCGTACACGGCGCTGATGGAGTGGCCCAGGCGGGTGACGTCCTGGCCGTTGCCCCCGTAGGCGTTGATAACCTCGGTGGGCAGGAAGGTCAGCTCGTTGCGGTAGGTCGACAGGTTGCCGGTGACGCTGTAGGTCAGCCCGTTAGTAAGCTCATTCTGGTAGCCGAGCAGGAATTCCCAGCCCCGGTTCTGGATGGAGGCCCCGTTGACGAACTGGTCGCCGCCCTCCCCCACTACCGCCAGAAACGGCAGGTTTACCAGAATGTCCTTGCTGTTCTTGACGAAGTAATCCACGGTGCCGCTCAGGCGGTTTTCGAGCAGGCCGAAGTCCACGCCGACGTTGGTTTGGGTCGTGGTTTCCCACTTCAGGCCGGGGTTGGCGCGCTGGAAGCGGCGGTAGCCCGAGGGCAGGTTGGTGTCGTTGCCGTAGATATCGTAGGCCGTGCCGTGGTCGTAGTCGAAGTTGGGGTCGAAGGTGCCCAGCAGGCTCTGGTACAGGCCCCGGGAGGCGAAGTTGGCAATATCCTGGTTGCCGGTCTGGCCCCAGCCGGCCCGCAGCTTCAAGTCGGAGAAGAAGGCGGCCTGGTTTTTTACGAAGGTTTCTTCGCTCAGGCGCCAGCCCGCCGACACGGCCGGAAACACCCCGAACCGCTTGTCCTGCCCGAAGCGGGAGGATCCGTCGCGCCGCAAGGTGGCCGAGAGCAGGTACTTATCGGCAAAGGAGTAGTTGATTTTGCCGAAGCTCGACGCCAGGCGGTAGGCCGTGGCCCCGCCGCCGTTGTCCTTGTTGGCGGCCCCGGCGTCGAGGTAGGCGTAGTCGGGGTCCTCACTGGCGAAGTTGGTGCGCGAGGCGTAGCTGCTCTCGTCGTAGTAGCTGATGCGCTCGGCCCCGGCCAGGAAGTCGAGCTGGTGCTTGGCGCCCAGCAGCACGGTGTAGTTCAGCGTGTTCTGCCACACCCAGTTGCCCCAGAACCGCTCGTTGTTGGTTACCCGGTTGTTCTGCTCCGACAAAAAGCCGGCCTTGTAGGTCTTGTAGATCTGCCGGAACTTGTAGATGCTGTAGTCGATGCCGAAGCTGCTGCGCAGGTGCAGCCCCTTGATAATTTCGGCGTCGGCGAAAAAGTTGCCAAAGGCCCGGCCGGTGGTGGAGCGGTTCTGCTCGTTGTCGGCCAGCAGGCGCAGCGGGTTGTCCCGGTCGCTCATGCCCGACACCGGCCCGCCCCAGCCCACGCCATCCACGGTATGCACCGGCACAATGCTGGGCAGCTGGGTGGTCCGGTCGCGCACCAGATTCAGGTCAAACTCGGCCCGCTGGGACTTGACCAAGGTCAGGTTTTCGCCGACTTTAAGCCGCCCGTCCAGGAAGTTGTAGTCCGAGTTGAGGCGGGCCGTCATCCTATCGAAGCCCGAGTACTTGAGCGTGCCCGAGTTCTGGTAGTAGTTCACCGAAAACAAGGCCCCGCCCCGCTCCCCACCGCTGCTCACGTCCAGGTTATAGCTCTGAATCAGGGCGTTCTGCTGGGTTTCCTTGAACCAGTCGGTATCGGCGGCCCGCATGGTTTTGTCGGCGTCGATAAACTCGGTGGTACCCACCCCGTCGAGCACCGGCTGGCCGTTGGGGCCCTGGTGGGTCTGGAAGGTGTAGTAGGGCAAGTTGGGCGTGCCGCCGTCGTTGGTTTTGGCCTGCCAGTACACCCGGCCGTAGTCCAGGGTATTGAGCAGCTCGAGGTGGGGGCCGGGCGTCTGGGCGGTGAAGAAGGTCGAGAAATTAACCCGGGTGGCACCTTTCTTGGCCTTTTTGGTGGTGATGATAATCACCCCGTTGCCGGCCCGGGAACCGTAGATGCTGGCCGCCGACGCGTCTTTGAGCACCTGGATGCTCTCGATGTCGTTCTGGTTGATCTGGTTGATGCCTTCCTTGGTCGGGATGCCGTCGATGACGTAGAGCGGGTCGTTGTTGCCGAGCGTGCCGATGCCGCGGATGCGCACGGTGGCCGCGCTGCCCGGTGCCCCGTCGGTCGTGATTTGCACGCCCGGCACCCGGCCCTGCAGGTTGCGGGTCACGTCGTTGGAAGCCATATCCTTGATTTCGTCGGTCTTGACGACGGCCACGGCCCCGGTCAGGTCGGCCTTGCGCTGGGTCTGGTAGCCGGTCACCACTACTTCGTCCAGGGCCTTGGTATCGGGGGCCAGCCGGATGGTCAGCTCGGTGCTCGGGCCCACGGCTACTTCCTGGGTCAGGAAGCCCACCGAGGACACGACCAGGGTGGCATTATCGGGTACGGTGAGGGTGAAGCGGCCGTCGGGGTCGGTCGAGACGCCGTTGGTGGTGCCCTTCACCACGACCGTTACGCCGGGCATGCCCTCGCCTTTATCGTCGACGACGCGGCCACTAATCTTGGTATCGGCGGGCTGGGCGGCGCGGGTTTCGGCGCCGGATTCCGCGGCTTGCGCAGGCTCCACGGCGGCCAGCGGCAGGGCCGTGAGCAGCGTCGCGGCCACGGCCTGACGCAGGGTACGTACGGATTGTCTCATGGGAATTGGGATTGGGAAGAGGCGAGTAGAGAAGCCGTAGCGGGCGGCGGACCCGGGCCCGGCAGCGGGCCGCAAACGGTTGCGGGCGGCGGGCTAAGCGGCCGGAGCCACCCGGCCCTGGGCGGCGCCATTGCCACCGGGCTTCGACTCAAAGGTGGGTGCAAACGGTTGCGGAAGCTTCCTCTATTCGTTCAAAGAATTGCAGAATTGGTTCATCCCCACCATTCCCATAAATCACCTAACAATCAACAACTTAACAATAAACAAACTCCGCCATCAAAAGCCCAACTATCAGAATTGATACCTGTTTTCAAAAATTGATACATGCTTTGGAGCGGCCTTCAGGTAGCTGCGGGTCTAAAAACTAAAAAGCTAGTTCCCCTCCTTAGCTGAGGAGAGGTTAGGGGTAGTTGACTTTTGCTTGAACGACTTTTAGATGTAGTTCTAAAAATTGTTCTGACGGTCATCAACCACCCCTAACCCCTTCTCAGCAAAGGAGGGGAACTAGCAGTAGCTTTTAAAACAATGTGGGCTTCCCTTCTAGCCGGCGGTGGTGTGCAGGGCGCGGAACTCCGAGGGCGAAACCTGGTAGCGGGCCTTGAAGCTGGTGGAGAAATACGAGGGCGAGGAAAAGCCCAGCTGGTAGGCTACCTCGGCAATGGTCAGGTCGTCGGTGAGCAGCAGCTGCCGGGCCTTGGTCAGGCGCACGCCCTGGATGAAGTCGGTGACGCCGGTGCCGAGCACGGCCTTGACTTTGCGGTAGAGCTGTACCCGGGAAATACCCAGACTGCGGGCCACGTCTTCCACCGAGAGGTCGGAGCGCGACACGTTGGCTTCGACAATGGCGGTGAGGTCGGCCAGGAATTTCTGGTCGACGCGCTGGGGGGCCACCGTAACGGTGTCGGTGCTCAGCTCACGGCGGAAATGCTCCCGCTGCCGGTCCCGGTTGGCCAACAGGGTGCGCAGGCTTTCGAGCAGAAACGTGGGGTTGAAGGGCTTGATCAGGTACAGATCGGCGCCGGCCTGCACGCCTTCCACCTGCTGCTCGGGGGCGTTGCGGGCCGTGAGCAGCACGATGGGAATGTGGCTGGTGCGCCAGTCGCCCTTGAGCTGGGCCACCACGTCGAGGCCACTGATGCCGGGCAGCATCACGTCGCACACAATCAGGTCGGGAATGGTTTCGGCGGCCAGGCGCAGCCCGTTTTCCCCGTCGGGGGCGGTGTCGACCTGGAAGTGGGGCTGCAGCTTCTGGGTTACAAAGGCGTTGACGTCGGCGTTGTCCTCGATGACCAGCACCAGGGCTTCGCGGTGGGCCCCGGCCGCCAGCGGGGCCTCTTCCGTCGGGGGCGCGCTCAGCCCTTCGTCGATGGCCAGCGCGGGCACGGGCAAGGCCGCTTCGGTCGACTTCAGCTCGGCGGGCAGCTCCAGGGGCAGGGTCACGACGAAGGTGCTGCCCTGCCCGGGCTGGCTGGTAAAGGTGAGCTGGCCCAGGTGCAGGCGGGTCAGGCCCAGGGCCAGGGCCAGGCCCATGCCGGAGCCTTTGGCGGCCGACTGGTTGCCCTGGTAAAACCACTCGAAGATGTGGGCCCGGTCCTGTTCCGAGATGCCCCGGCCGGAGTCTTCCACGCTGATGCGCACGACGTTATCGGCGGGCACGGGCTGGATACTGACGCTGATCTGGCCCCGCTCGGGGGTAAACTTGAGGGCATTGGAGAGCAGGTTGAAAAAGACCTTGTCGAGGATGTTGACGTCGAACCAGAGGCGGACCACGGGCTCGGCGGGCAGGAAGCGCAGGCTGATGCCGCGCTGCCGGGCGGGCTTCTCGAACACGTCCATGATTTCGCGCACGAAGCCGACCAGGTTGCCCTCGGTGGCCCGCACCGGCATTTTGCCCACGTCGATTTTGCGGAAGTCCATGAGCTGGTTCACCAGCTGCAGCAGGCGCTGGGCGTTGCGGCGCACCAGGCTCAGGTCGTGGCGGTGGGGTGCGGGCAGGTCGGGGGCACTGGTCAGCATTTCCTCCACCGGACCCAGGATCAGCGTCAGCGGAGTGCGCAGCTCGTGGCTGAAGTTGGTGAAGAAGCGCAGCTTGGCCTCGGTTTCGACTTTGGCCCGCTCGGCAAAGTCCTGAATCTGGTTGCGCTGCTGGCGGATTTCCTCGTTCTGACCTTCCAGCTGCTCATTGATGCGGCGATTCACGCGGAAGGCCCGGAAGGCCACGGCCCCCAGCACGGCGGCCCCGAGCAGGGCCGCGGCCAGCACGTAGAGCACGGTTTGCTGGCTGGCGTAGGTGTCGCGCTGCTGCTGCAGGAGTTGCTGCTGGCGCTGAATGTCCTGCTGCTGGCTGCCCAGCTTCTCGGTTTGCAGCTTCATGGTCAGCGCGTTGGTCGAGTCGATGACCATGGTGCCGAGGATGTTTTCCTTGTCGTAGGGCTGCTGGCGCAGAATCTTCAGGGCCGTGCGGATGGCATCCTCCCCGCCGGGCGAGTAGAGCAGCGTGGCGGTAAGAATGCCATCCTGGACCAGCTGAATCCCGCCCCGCATACCGGGCAGGCCATCCACGCCCACGATTTTGACCTGATTCTGGCGGCCCAGCTGCTTGCACACCTGGTACGCGCCCAGCGCCACCCGGTCGTTGTGGGCAAAAATCAGGTCGACTTCGGGGTGGGCTTGGAGCACGGCCGGCAGGCGCTCCAGCACCGAGGGCCGCTCCCAGTTGCTGTTGACCTGGGCCACGAGCTGCATCCCGGGGTAGGCGGCCAGGGCCTGCACGAAGCCTCGGTGCCGGTCGACGGCCGGCGACGAGCCGGGGGCGCCCAGCACTTCCAGCACCTGCCCGCGCTGCTTGAGCAGGGAGGCCACGTAGTTGCCGGCCGTGTGGCCCACTTCCACGTTGTTGCCGCCCACGTAGGCGGTGTAGAGCTTGGAAGTGGTGCGGCGGTCCAGAATCACGACCGGAATGCCGCGGTTGTACACTTCCTCCACGATGGGCGTGACGGGCTCGGCCTCGTTGGCCGATACAATCAGCAGGTCGATACCCTCGCGGAGCAGCTCCTTGATCTGCTGCTCCTGCAGGGCGCTGTTGTAGCGGGCGTCCTTGATGGTGAAGCTGACTTCGGGGTAGAAGCTGAGCTCCTTTTTCATGCCCGCCAGCATGGCCTGCCGCCAGGCGTCGCCGTTGGTGCACTGCGAAAAGCCGATGCGGTACGTTGGCGGCGGGGCCTGGGGGGTGCAACCGGTAAGCACCGCCAGCACCAGGCCCAGCAGTAGCGTCCCATACCGCAGCAAAGCGGGCGGGCGGGGCGAGGAAGCAGGCGGGGCGGGGTGGGGCATGGGGCGGGGTTGGCAGCGCAAAACTAAAAAGCCCGCGGAGCTTTCCGGCTCGGCGGGCTAGGCGGCAGCTCTAAGATACGCGGTTTGGAGGAGCCTCAAACGGTAGCCCGCCCTGGCGCAAGCAGGAGTACGGGTGAGTATGGTTCGGGGGGGCTTAGTCATGCAGTCCCTTGCCGCTGAGAATGTGCGGGGTGTACTTTTCAATTCTCGCCGCCCGGGTTTTGGCTTGCTTGGGGGCGGCAAAAAACAGCAGGTAGCCGCGCTGCCGGCCGGGCGTCAGGGTGTGGAACGCGGCTTTCAGCGCGGCATTAGCGGCCAGGGCATCGTGCAGCTCTTCGGGCAGGGGGAAGTCGGAGGTTGGCTTACGCGCCACTTTCAGGCCGGCCTCCTCAACGGCAATTGCCTCCCGGATATAGGTGTGCAGCACGGACTCCAGCCGGAGTATTTCCTGGGCGTCGGTAAACCGGATCTGGCGGGCGGCCTGCACGTTCGGGGTTTGCTGCACGAGCAGGCTGTTTGGGTCGCTGAGCAGGGCGCCGTTGAAGAAGTTGAGGGCGCAGTAGTCCTTGAAGGCGTGGATGAGCACGACGTTCTTGGTGCCGAGCGTGTAGCAGGGCACGCCCCACTTCAGCTCTTCCGTGAGGCCGCTCCCAAGCGCCAGGGCGCGCAGGGCATGCAGGGCCGGCTGCCATTTTCGGACGCTGCAGGCGGGGGTAGCAACCAGGGCGCAACGGCCGCAGCCATCGGCAAAATACAAGTCAACGGAGGGAGCCATTGTGGGGAGGGGTTAGCGGGTGAGCAGCTGGCCGACGATATCCTGCAGGCGGTTGTGGGCCAGGTTGAGGCCCTTGGCAAAGGGCAATTGCAGCTGCTGGTTGCGCTGGGCCACCGAGCGGTAGACGATGTGCATGCGCAACTGGCCGGCCCCGTTCGGAAGGCTTTCGAACTCCAGGAATTCCAGCTGGGGGCCGAAGGGCGCATTCTCGATTTCGAAGGTGCGGGTGATTTTCTGGTCGGGAACAAACTCGTGGATGACGCCCCCGGCCCGGAACACCACCTGGCCCTGGGCATTGGTGGTTTCGAACTGCCAGCCGCCGTGCTTGTGGTTGTCCAGCTTGAGCACCTTGGTGCCCATCCACTGCTCGATGATGGCGGGGTCGGTGTAGGCCGTGAAGAGCAGGGGCAGCGGCAACTCGAAGGTGCGGGTGATGAGCAAATCCTGCTGCCCATCTTCGGCCTTGACTCGGGTTTTGGGCTCCATCTTATGCGGGGTTTTGGGGGTGGCGCGCTTTGAGCAGGGCTTCCAGCTGGTTGAACCGCTCATCCCACATCTGGCGGAAGGGCTCAACGAAGTCGGCTATGGCTTTGATGCCGACCGGGTTGAGGTGGTAGTACATTTCCCGGCCCTTCTGCTCCTGGGTCAGCAGCTCGCACTCGGTCAGGATTTGCAGGTGCTTGGACACGGTGGGCCGGGCCGAGTCGAAGCTGGCGGCAATGGCCCCGGCCGTGAGCGACTGGGAGGCCAGCAGCAGCAGAATGGCCCGGCGGGTGGGGTCGGCAATGGCCTGGAAGGCGTCGCGGCGTAGATTCATCGTGTAGCTATGTGACTACAAGTATACGCGTAGCTATGTGACTACGCAAGCTTCTGCACGTTTCTTTTTGCCGCCGGCCAGCTTAGCTACCCGCCGGCCAGCGGTACATAATATCGGAGCGGAGGACGTATTTGACGCCCTGGGTTACTTCGCTGCCGGCGTGGTAGAGGCTGTGCAAAAATACGAGGGCCATGCCCTGCCGGGGCTGCACCCGCAGGTCGCGAAAGGTGGTGTCGCCGCCCTGGAAGTTGTCGTTGAGGTACACCATAAAGGTGAAGCAGCTGGCCTCGGTGGCGGAGCGCTGGTAGCTGCCGTCGAAGTGGCCGCGGAACTGGTGGCCGCGCTGGTAGCGGTAGAACCGGAACAGCTCGTTGAGGCCGCAGGCGTGGCCAGGGCCCAGCTGGGCGGGCACGAAGGGCCGGACTTGGTCCCAGAGCCGGGTGGCCAGGTCTTCACTCTGGTAAAAGGCGCGGCTGTTGTTGCGGATGTGGGGTTTGACACGGGCCCCGGCGGCGGTATTGACGGCCGCCAGCTCGTAGCCCAGGGTTTCGCTCAGGGCAATGTATTCCAGGCATTCCTGGCGGGTAAGAAAGTCTTCAATCAGGAAGATGGAGTTGGTGAGGGCGGTGTATTTCACGGAAATAGAATGGAATTAAGAGGTAGAAAAAGAGCCATTACCGCTGAATTAGGCCCCAGAAAGAGTGAATCCGGGGGTTGAGAAACTGCGGCCAGGCTTTGGACGACTGCGGCCAGGCTTTGGAGCACTGAAGCAAGTGTTTGGACAGTCGGAGCCAGGCTTTGGACAGTTGAGGCTAAGCTTTGGACAGTCGGGACCGGGCTTTGGACGATTGAGGCCGGGCTTTGGACAGTCGGGACCGGGCTTTGGAGACTTGAGACCAGGCTTTGGATGGTTGGGGCTAGGCTTTGGACGGTTGGGGCCAGGCTTTGGACGGTTGGGGCCAGGCTTTGCCTTTTAAGTAAGAAAAAGAGGCCCCGCCCGGGGCCTCTTTTTCTTACTTACGGTCTTACGCGCCGTCCATGCGCACGATTTTGGGCGTGAACGAGCCCAGCACGTCCACCAGCTCCTGCTGGCTTTGCATCACGGCGTGGATGTCCTTGTAGGCCATCGGGGCTTCGTCTACTCCCCCACCCTGCAGCACCACGTCGTGGTCTTTCAGGTACTGGCGCACCTGGGCTTCGCCGAGCTCCTGCTTGGCCCGGGTGCGCGACATGAGCCGGCCCGCGCCGTGGGAAGCCGAGGCCAGGGACTCGGCCACGCCCCGGCCGCGCACGATAAAGCCGGGGGCGGTCATCGAGCCGGGGATGATGCCCAGCACGCCCTGGCCGGCCGGGGTAGCGCCCTTGCGGTGCACGATTACCTCGCGCCCATCGGCCAGCCGCTCTTTCCAGGCGAAGTTGTGGTGGTTTTCCACGTTGGCCAGGGGCCGCTCGCCCAGGGCTTTGGCCAAGCGGTGGTGAATCTGGTGGTGGCAGGCCGAGGCAAAGTCGCCGGCCAGGGTCATGGCCGCCCAGTACTCCTGGCCCAATTCGCCATCGAGGCCCAGCCAGGCCAGGTGCTTGGCCTCGTTGGGCAGCTGGCAGTTTTCCATGGCCAGCTTGGTGTAGTGGTTGGCGACGCTGGCACCCAGGCCGCGGGAGCCGGAGTGCGACAATAGTCCCACGTACTGGCCCACGGGCAGGTTCATGTCGTTGGAGGGGTCGGTGATGTCGACCACGCCGAACTCGACGAAGTGGTTGCCCGAGCCCGAGGTGCCGATTTGCTCGGCGGCGGTGGCCTGCTTGTTGCGCAGGAAGGGCACGGCCCGGAACGTGTCGCTGTCGAGCACCTCGTGGCCGAGTTTCTTGCCCCGGTCGAAGCCGGTACGGTTGCCGAAGCGGGTGTGGTCGAGCAGCAGCTTTTGCAGCTCCTGCACCCGCTGGCTGATAAACTTGGGCGGCAGGGCAAACACCGACAGCGCCATGCGGCACCCGATATCAACGCCCACCGCGTAGGGAATCACCGCGTTGTCGGTGGCCAGCACGCCGCCGATGGGCAGGCCGTAGCCGTGGTGGGCATCGGGCATGAGGGCCCCGGCCACGGTGACGGGCAGCTTCATGGCCGTGTCCATCTGGTGCAGGGCGCCGGGCTCGATGTGCTCAGCGCCATACAGGGCGTAGGGCTTGCGGGCCACCAGCTCGATGTGGCGGGACGGGGGCGGCACTAATGCGGCGGCCACGTGGCTCCAGTCGAGGTGGGTGGCAAAGTCGTGGGGCGCGGCCAGGATGTGCTGGAGCAGGGCCAGCTGGTCGGTGAGGGAAATTTTCTTGAGGTGCTTGCGCTGCAATTGGGCCAGCGCAAGCCCGATGGCGCGGCCTTCGGGGAAGCCAAGCTGCCGAAGGTCGTTGCCGCGTAGTTGTTGGGCCATAAAAAAGAGTGTCCGCAGACGTGAAGTTGAAGGAAAAACGGCCGGCAGTAAGGCGGCGGCACCCACAATTCGGTGCCGCCGCCGGGCCGCGTGTAGAAAAGCTGATCCGCAGGACCCCACCCCCGACCCCTCCCCTCCGGGAGAGGGGAGCCGGGCGGCGCGGACGCAAGGTGCGAGCAGACGTGAGCCGGCGGAAAAGAGCTGCCAGGCGACGGAAACGGGTAACAAGGTGGGTAGTCCGGGAGCGTATTTTCAAACGAAGGAATACTACCCGACGACACCGTTTCCGGCCCGGCTCCTGCAGTGGGCAACGGGGCGGGCAGCCCCTAAAACTGTGCTCTAACCAACTGAGCTACTGCCTGGCGGCAGGAAGGACTTGAACCTTCGACCCCAGTGCCCCTAGCGAAGTAAGGCTGCCCTACGGCACCACTGCGGGATGTTGGTTGATTGTTGGTTGTTGTCCGTTCTGGCGTGTGGTCCCAACAACAATCAACAACCAACAATCAACCCTATACAAAACTCGTTGGGGCAACTGGGTGCCCAGCCCGTTATCCTGCTCTAACCAGCTGAGCTACCGCCGCTCCGCAGAACGACGAGGAGGATTCGAACCCCCGACCCGGGCATTAACAGTGCGAAGTAAGGCTAGGCTACGGCACCCAACGAGAGCCTATTCCATTCTGATTTCGGGGCAACAAACGGGGCGCCCTAACTACTGGCGCGTCTACGTTTCGCCACTGCTCACCGCGCGGCAAGCAGGCGGGAGTCGAACCCGCACGCCCTTGCGGGCACCAGGTAACGACGAAGGATTGCGCCCCTACGGCACCCGAAAAAAAGAATGGGTAAGAACAGACCAACCGGGGTAATAAAGGGGAAGCACGGCCGAAGCCATTCTGCTCTACCAAGCTGAGCTACTGCCGCCGCCGGGAAAACCCGGCACCGACAGGCGGGACTCGAACCCGCGACCCGAAGAAATGCTTCCCGACGACACCCGGCGGGATATTGTACTCGATAAACCAAGCCCCGGGCCAGGGCTACGGGCGCCAGACGTTGTCGGCGCTGCTCGTGAAAACAGCGCAGCGGGAGTCGAACCCAGGCCGAGCCGTCCGAAGACAGCCGGCTTCACCAAGCGAAGTATCGCCCGGCGACGGCACCTGGCCCAAGAGTTGGTCATCGAGTAGTCGGAGGCGGGCCCGGCCCGTTTGGCCGGGCGTTTAGGCCCCCGACAAGGTTGGTTTTAAGCGTGAAGAGGTACTGTAGAGACGCATACTTGCGTCTCGTCGGCCGCGCCACCCTGACGATTGTCGTTCAACGCTGAGACGCAAGGTTGCGTCTCTACATTGTTCAGCGAGTGCCTTACCGGCCAGCCAGCTCCGCTTCGAAGGCCCGGAGCACTTCGTGCGGGGGCTTAGGGTCGAAGATGGCAAAGTCGATACGCCGGAAACTATTGCGCCAGCTCGGTTCCAGCAATACTTCGGCAAACAGCCGGGCAACTTGCGCCGGGTCGTTGCCGAAGACGCCACAGCCCCACGCCCCCAGTACCAGAGCCTCGCAGCCGTGGCGCAGGGCCAGGCCCAACACCTGCCGGATGCGCCGGCGCATGGTGGGTTCCAGCTCGGGCAGCAGCTCGGGGGAATTGCGCCGCAGGGCCCCGGCATTCACGGCCGGGGAGGTGATGATGTCGACGCGGTAGGGCTCCGGGAGCCAATGGCCGGCATCGTCGAGCAGCACCGGCACGCCGGGCGAGTAGATGGCGTAGTCGCTGTAGAGGCCATTGAGGTGGGCGTTGTGCTGGTACATCTCCGGAAACTGCAGCTGGCACGGGTACAGGCCCGAGGAGCGGGCCAGGCTTTCTTCCTGGGCCTGACTGCCGCCCAGAAAGCCCCCGCCGGGGTTGCGGGCCGAGGCGAAGTTGAGCACCCCGACGCGGTTGAATTCCCGGCTCAGCCGGGTGGCAGCTTCGAGGGTAGTAGCCTGGTAGACCCGCACTTCGGCCGGAGTATTGCTGCTGAGTCCGGGTTCCTGCCCCACCGCTTCGGCGTCCGCCGGCCGGTAGAGCAGGCTGCCAGAGACGGCAGCGTGTTGCCAGGCCTCGATGCTGACTTCGGTCCCGCTACTGGTGTGGTAGCGGCCGGTGTCGAGGGCTTCGAGGGTGAGGCGGGCCAGTTGTTGACGATGTTCACGGTTCATAAACGGGGCAGGAATTAATCGAACTTCCTTGAAGGCGGGGAGCAGCGGCCGGATTGCCGCCGCTCCGTACCGCTTTAAGGGTCGCAGAGGGTGAAGTGAGTTGGGAGGTCTGACGATTAGCCGGCTTCCCTCCTACAGGTCTATTTTGTCAATTTCAGTTACGGCCGAGCCCCCGTTTTCCAGGGCCTGCAGCACGTCGAATACTTTATCCGACCAGCCGGCAATGAGCGCTACGCCGTGGCCTTCGCGCACTTCGAGCGGGGCCGCGCCGTGGCCGGCCAAGTCGAAGAGGTAAAGCCGGGCCTGGGGCGCCACGGTGCGGCGGTAGTCCAGCCAGGCCTGGGCCAGGCTGCCGCCGTCGCCGGTGCTGTTCCAGAGCTGGCAGTCGGTGAAGAGCATCACTTTATCTACCACCTCCCGGCGCTGCAACAGGTCCTTGATTACCAGGTGGCCGTTGGTGCTGTAGCCTACTTCGCCTTCGCGGCGGTAGAACTCCTGCACGTTTTGCAAAGTCCGGCCCCGGGGCAGGCTGATGCGCTTCCACGAGTCGCCGAACATGCCGGTGACTACGTGGCCGCAACGGCCCTGCAAGAGCATGCCGAGCACCAGGCCCACGTCGTAGAACAGCACTTTGCTGCGCGGGGACACGGGCTGCTGCATCGAGCCCGACACGTCGCAGGCTACCACCACGCGGGTGCTGGTATCGAAGCCGCGCAGGTTGGCCGTGCTGTGCGCAATGGCCGTTTCCAGGGCTTCCAGCACCAGTGGTACGTAGCCCGACTGCACCACCAGTACCTCGCGGTAGGCGGCCAGGAAGCGGAAGGGCAGCTGCTTGGCGCGACTCACGGCCTGCTCATTGCTGAGCGTGGCACACACCCGCTCCACCGCCCCGGCCGACACGTCGGCTTCGAGGATGTTGCGCAGGTTGCGCAGCAAGGCCATGTAGCCCAGCTTGCCGCTGGTAATCAGGGTTTCCCAGGCGGTGCGAAAAGCCGCCGTGCGCTCCTCCGCCGAAGCAAAGGCCTGCTGACCCAACGCCGACAGCTCGGTTTCCCAGGTGTAGGGCGTGGGCAGGGTGCCTTGCACGAGCTGGTCGAACAAGGCTTGCTGCTCGGCGTCCCGGGCCGTGGGGTGCACCAGGAACAGGGCGTCGCGCAGGCGTACCTGCCCGGCCCGGTCGTACTTGGCCAGCTGGTAGCCGTCGAACCGGTTGAAGCTCAGGGCCAGACCTTTCTGCACCTGCTTGGAGAGGCGGTTGAGGGTTTTTACCCCGGCCCGCTCGTTGGCTTGGGCGTAGTAGGCCAGCAGCTCCGTTATTTCGTCGGCGCGCTGCACCACCCGGGCTACCAGGCGGCTCACCAGGCTGCTGCCGCTATGCTGGCGGGCCAGCTCCACGGTCAACACCAAGGGCACGGTGCGCAGGTAGAGCTGCTCCCGGGCGTACACGGCCAGGCGGGCCACAAACTCGGGGTCGTTGCGGGCCACCAACTCGCGCAGGCGCTGCAAACGAGTGTCGGCCTTTTCGTAGAACTGGTCGCTCAGGGCGGCCGTGGCAACGGCGGCGTAGAGCTCCAGCTGGGGCGTGAGGGTGTACGCTACCGCGCCGGCGTGGTTCAGGACGGTGTTAGTGGCTTTGCGGAAGGGTAGATTGAAGCGCATATCTCGGGGAATTTTGAATTCTGAAGGGTGAATTATGAATTGGAAAAAGTCGGTGCTATTCAGAATTCAGAATGTATCATTCAGAATTCTCAGATGTGCTTGGACAAACTCAGCTGGGCTTCGGTGGCCCAGCGGGTCAGCCAGAACCGCTCCGCCTCGGTCATCACCCGGTTGTAACGGCCCCGCACCTGCACGATGGTGCGGTTGCGGAGTACTTCAAGCGTGAGGGTGCGGGCCCCGTCCAGCTTGAAGCCGAAGATGCCGCAGCGCCCCTGCTGGCAGGAGTACAGGTAGGAAGCCACGCAGTGCCGCAGGGCCCGGCCCTCGTCGACGAGCTCCTCGTAGGTGCGGAGCTGGGTGATGCGGATGCGCTGGTCGTCGCCGCTCGTGAAGTCGTTCACGGGCAGCGGGTTCCAGGTAGTGGAAAGCAGCTCGCCGGCGTGGCGCCGCATGTGAGCCAGGCCCCGGTGCCACTGCTCGGTGCGGGCCAGCACACTTTCCATGGTGCGGCCCTTGAGCGAAAAACCCGGCTGGGGCGGCTCGCCATTGATGCCCACGGTGCGCTTCTGCTGAATCCAGTCGCACACCGGCCCAAACTGCTGCGGGTCGACCATGGGCGCGGCGGCAAAAAAGTCGACCACGCCGAGCCAGAAGTCGTCGTCGGGCCCCACGGTGCGGCTCCACTCGGTTTGGAGCACCGGGCCAATCCACTCCAGGGCCCCGCGGCAGGCCAGCTGCCCGTAGCGCAGGGCTTCGATGTAGGTGCAGCCGGCCGGGGCCTGCCGCATTGCGTGCTCCAGCTTCTTGGTCAGGGGCTGGGGCAAGCCCGGGAAGCTGCGCAACGACCGGCCGCAGCCCAGGTGAATGGTCAGCTCGGCCAGGTTGACGCCGGCGCAGTGCAGCTCGCCGGTGGCCCAGGCTTCGAGCACCCAGCCGGGCACGTCGCCGTAGTCGTCGTAGAGGTGGCGCACCAGGCTTTCCAGCTGCCGGTACACGTTGCGGGTGCGGGGCTGCCAGTCGGCCACGGCGCGCTTGCGGCACAGCAAGTGCGCCGTGAGTACGCCCAGAATCGGCACCAGTTCGGGGCGCTCCAGTAGGCCGCTACGCTTGGCCGCCAGTTCCAGCAGGGCCTGGCGGGTGCGGAGCCGCTGGGTGTGGTTGCGGTTCATCACCCAGTGCTGGTAGCGCAGGGCCAGTGGCGAGTCGGCGGGGACCTGGGCGTGCAGCTCCTGGATGGTGGCGCAGGAAAAGAGAAAGTCAATTTGCTGCCCGGCGGACCACTTGCGGCGGTCGGCGTGCCGGGCCAGGGCTACTAGGGCTTGCTCGGCGTCCCGGGTTTGGCGGGATACGGCTTTATTTCGGTTGGACATCGGGGTGAATTCCCTGCGCGAGGGTGGTTACCGATTGAAAAATCAGACTGAGGATTGGGCCCGAAGGCGGGCACACTGAGCAGAATTCTGACGCTTTCGTACATGATGCTTTGCTTTAAGGGGTGAGGAAAATGAATTCACGTTTACCGCAAATTCAACCTGATATTTAATTTAATTCTTTACCAAAAAGGCATACCTATTCCACGTCGCCGTAAATTAGTTTTCGGCGAATACATAGTATGAAAAAGGCCCGGTTTCTGGGGAGAAGCCGGGCCTTTTTCACGAATCAGTCACGTAGTATTTACCTACGAGAAATGTTCAACGAAAAATCCCGGCCGCAATCCTTCCAGTCCCGGCGCGATGTCCGTTTGGGCTGGGGTTGGGAGTAGAAGCAGTTCTGCGCGAAGTGCATGGCCGAAGAATGGAAAGGGGGTGAAAAACAAACCACCCGAACCTTCTGGGGTTCGGGTGGCGAAAGTATCAGGAAAAACCTGCTGCTACTTAGCTATACCGAACCGCGGCCGAAGCCTCTGGCTTCATCCCGTCTTGCTTGCTGGTGTAGTTAAAGTGGCGTAGCATGGTTTTGGTTGTTTTTCTGTGGTTGAGTGATGCAAATATGAAGGGACTTTTTGTATCCACCAAATTAGTTCGAAAAATAATTTAAATATTTTTCTATTTAGAATAAATCAACGGTTTTCTGGCCTTCACAATACGCAGCCGAAACCCCGGTTTTATTATTGCGCAATTCCTTTTTAGCTCCCGTAAATAACCGAGCAAAATCCCTTTTAAAATGCGCAGCCTTTTGCTGGGCGAATTTAGCAGCCCTCTACGGCACTACGCCAGTCCGGGTTTACCGCCGGGGCTGGAGGGTAGGGCCGGCGCTGCGTTACGGCTGTATTATCGGTAGATGAAGATTCTATAACCTCTGCCGCAACGCCCTTACTTCCCCGCCGGTGCCGTCTACATTTGGCGCAAACAACGCGCCGTGGCTACTGACAACTTACTCGAGCTGCTCGAGCGGATCCGCAACGACGACTACCAGGCCTTCGAGCTCCTGTTTGAGGCCCAGTGGCGGGATTTGTACCGCTACGCCCACAAGGTGCTGCGCGACGCCCCCGACGCGGAAGACCTCACCCAGGAGCTGTTTTGTGACCTGTGGGCCAACCGCGGCCAGCTCCGGGTGCGCACCAACGCAGCGGGCTACCTGCTGGGGGCCCTGCGCAAGAAAATCCTGACCCGCTTCCGCGACGCCGACATCCGGGCCCGGCACCACAAGGTCATTGGGGCCGCGCAGGAACCAGGAGCCGAGCTGACGTTTCGGCGCCTGGTCAGCCAGGATACGCTGCAGGCCATTCAGCACCAGGCCCAGGGGCTGCCGCCCAAGGAGAAAGAGGTGTTTTTGCTGGGCATGGTCGATGATTTCTCGGTCAAGGAAATAGCCGAGCGGTTTGCCACCTCCGAGCAGACCGTGCGCAACCAGCTCAGCAGCGCCCTGCACAAGCTCTCCCCCTTCCTGACCAAGCTGCTGAGCTAAGCGCCCGTGTTACGGCTGGGTTAAATCAACCAGGAAGCATAGTTAGAAGGGCCGGCCTCTGCAACTACTGCTGCGGATGGCCGCCCGGCCGGCAAGCTCCCGGCCCGGGGGCTTTTCTTCTCCACCCGGACTGTACTCCGCAGTCTGGGGCCTAGTCCTCCCCTCTTCTTTTGCCCCGGCGGCGCCGGGGCCGCCTTTCCCCCATGATTCGAAAAATTCTGCTTTCCGCGCTGCTTTTGAGCAGCGCCAGTTCTTCGTACGCCCAGGGCACCGCCAAACCTAAACTGCTGGTCGGCATTATGGTCGACCAGATGCGGGCCGACTACCTGCCCCGCTTCTACGACCAGATGGGCAACGACGGCTTCAAGCGGCTGCTGCGCGAGGGGTTTCAGTGCCGCAACACGCACTACAACTACGTACCGACGGTGACGGGCCCGGGCCACTCTTCGGTGTATACCGGCACCACGCCCCGCTACCACGGCGTGGTGGGCAACTCCTGGTACGACCGGCGCCTGCGCCGCGACGTGTACTGCACCGACGATTCGACGGTGCAGCTCGTGGGCACGGCGAAGGGCATGGGCGTGTCGGCCCGCAACCAGGTGAGCACCACGCTGGGCGACGAAATGAAGATGGTGACGAACGGGCGCAGCAAGGTGCTGGCTTTGTCGCTGAAAGACCGGGCCTCGGCGTTGCCGGCCGGGCACATGGCCGACGGGGCTTTCTGGTTCGACAGCAACACCGGCGACTTTATTTCGAGCACCTACTACATGCCCACGCTGCCGAAGTGGGTGGCCGACTTCAACGCCCAGAAAAAGGCCGACTACTACCGCCAGCAAACCTGGACCCCGCTGCGCGGGCCTGAGGCGTATCGGAACAGCGTGGCCGATTCCAACGCGTTTGAGCGGATTTTCAAGGGCAAAACCGCCGCAACCTTTCCCTACGAGCTTAGCAAGCTGGCCCCGCTGAACCCGCCGGCTTACGAGGCGGTCAACATCTCGCCCTTCGGCAACAACCTGCTCACCGACCTGGCCCTGGCCGCCCTGGCTGGCACCGACCTGGGCCGCGACGAGGTGCCCGACTTGCTGGCCCTCAGCTACTCCAGCCCCGACCCGGTAGGCCACACTTTCGGACCGCTGTCGAAGGAAGAAAATGACGTGTACCTGCGCCTGGACCTGGAAATTGCCCGCCTGCTGCAGGCCCTGGACAAAACCGTGGGCAAGGGCAACTACACCGTCTTCCTGACTGCCGACCACGGGGCCAGCGAAGTACCCAAGTACCTGGCCCAGCACCAGGCGCCCAGCGGGGCCCAGAACCACGCCACGCTCAACAAGGGCGCGGCCGACTTCCTCGTGCAGCAGCTCGGGCCCGGGGCGTGGCTGGAGACGGAGCGCAACAATATGTACTACCTCAACCGGTCCCTCATTGCCAGCCGCAAGCTGGAGCTGGCCCGGGTGCAAAATCTGCTGGCCGACTTCCTGCGCGGCCAGCCCGGCATTGCCCAGGTGAATACCACCGCCCAGCTGCTGACCAGCAGCACGGGGGCTTTCCTGGAAACCAAGCTCCAGAACGGCCTCTACTACCAGCGCTTCGGCGACGTACGCTTCGAGCTGGAGCCCGGCTGGACCTGGGAACTGGGCGTGGGCGCCACCCACGGCTCGGCCTACCTCTACGACAGCCACGTGCCCCTGCTCTGGTTTGGGGCCGGCATCAGCCCGGGCATTAGCTACGAGTACCACGCCATTACCGACATTGCCCCTACGGCCGCCATGCTGGTCGAAAGCAAGCTGCCCAGCGCCTGCACTGGGCAGCCCATCGTGGAAGTGCTTAGCCCGGGAGCGAGTTCGAAGAAGCGGCGCAAGTAGTTCGGCCCGTTCATATTACGCTTTCATTACATCGGGCCCCGGGGATGGTTACTCCGCCCGGTTTGTGCAACTCTGTTATGAAGCCCCGCAATTCCCCCTTCTACCACTTGCCCGCCCGCCTGCAACGCTACCTCCGCAGCCGCCTTACCTCGCCGCGGCAGCAGCGGCGGGAGCAGTGGCTGGACGAACTGGCCGCGGCTACCCCCGACGATGACGAGCTCATCACGCGGGAGCGGGAGGCGGAGCGGCGGGCCCGGATTCTGGAGGAAATCCGGGCCCGCACCCAGCCCTCGGCGCGGGTGCTGCCGCTGTGGCCGGGGCTGCGGGTGGCCGCCGTGCTGCTGCCGTTGCTGGTAGCCGCGGCGGTGCTCTGGCCCCGGCTGCAGACTCCCCAACCGCTGCACTACGCCACCGGCGTGGGCGAGCATCGGGAAGTGGTGCTGCCCGACAGCAGCCACGTCTGGCTCCGACCCCGCTCGGAGCTGACCTGCGCCGCTACGTTTGGGAAGGTGCGCGCCGTACAGTTGCGGGGCGAGGCCTTCTTCGAAGTTACCAAGGACCCCAAGCATCCTTTTGTGGTGCACACGGGCAAGGTGGCGGTAAGGGTTCTGGGCACTTCCTTCCTGGTGAAAGCCTACGCCGCCCTGCCCACCACGACCGTGCTGGTCCGCACCGGCCGGGTGCAGGTGGCCCAGCAGCAGCGCATCCTGGGCGTGCTCCGCCCCCACGACCAGCTTCTCTATAATACCATTACCCAGCAGCTTGCAATTACCCAGAACGAGTATTCCGACCTTTTGCCCACCAGCCGGCTGCTGACTTTTGAGCAGGCCTCCCTGCCCGAAATCCTGCTCTTGCTGGAGAATACCTACCCGATTCATTTCGAACTAGGCCGCGACGCCCCCACCGTGGCCCTGACCGGCAGCCTGGACCCGAGCCTGTCGGCCGACCAGCTGACGGACGTGCTCAACGCCCTGCTGCAGCGCCACCACTTGCATATTACCAAGCGCACGGCCACTACCTACCAGATCCACTAACGCCGCCTTCGGCTTCTTCCTTCCTCCTTTTTTGAAACAGGCTCCCGGCCTGCCGGGCCGCGCCTTGCCCGAACCTTACCCCCGTATGATGCACCTTCACTCCCTACACGCCGCCCGCCCCCGCGGCCGCAACCTATTGCTGGCCAGCACCGTGCTACTGACTTCCATCAGTATACCCCACCTCAGTCAGGCCCAGAAAGCCAGCCGCGAGGTAGCCTACTTCGCCGTGCAAGCGGGCCCGCTGAGCACCGCCCTGCAGCGCCTGCAGCGCGAGGCTGGCGTCAACATCGTGTATGAGGCCACCGACCTACAGCAGGCCAAAGTGGAAGCCACCGAGTTTCGCAGCACCCCGGTCAGCGAGATTCTGCGCCAGCTACTGCGGGGCCAGCCCCTGAACTTCGAGGAAAAGCAGGGCGTGATTATTCTGCAGCCCAGCGTCCCTGCTGCTACTCCAGCCCCCGCGCCCAGCCGCCGGGCCGCCCGGGAAATTAAAGGCAAAGTGACTGATGCTGGCAGCGGCACGGCCCTGCCCGGCGTAACGGTGCTGGTGAAAGGCACCACCGTGGGCGCGGTGACCAACGCCGAGGGCTTTTTCACCCTGGAAGTGCCCGGGGACGCCACCACGCTGGTCTTTTCCTTCGTGGGCTACCTGGCCCAGGAAGTAGCCCTTGGCGACCGGGCCAGCCTCGACGTGGCCCTGGCCGTGGATACCAAAGTACTGAATGACGTGGTGGTCATCGGCTACGGCTCGGCCAAGAAGGGCGAGGTGACCAGCTCGATTACCACCGTGAATCCGCGCGAGTTCAACCGCGGTGTGGTAGCCACCCCCGACCAGATTCTGCAGGGCAAAGTGGCCGGCCTGAACATCACCCGCAGCGGCGACCCAAACGCCACGGCCTCGGTGGTGCTGCGCGGGGCTTCGTCGTTGCGCACGGGCCCGGCCCAGGAGCCGTTTTACGTCATCGACGGGGTGCCGGCGGCCAGCATCAACCTGGTGGCCCCCGACGACATCGTGAGCATCGACGTGCTCAAGGACGCCTCGGCTACGGCCATCTACGGGGCCCGGGCCGCCAACGGGGTTATTATCATTACGACCCGCCGGCAGAAGCCCAACGCGGCCGTGAGTTACAGCGGTTACGTGGGCGTGGAGCAGGTTTCCAACACGATTGACATGCTCAGCGGGGACGAGCTGCGCCGCTATTTGGAGAAGAACAGCAAGAGTTTGAGTCCGGCCGACAACGACGAGGGCACCAGCACCGACTGGCAAAAGGAGGTGATGCGCACCGGCATCAGCCACAACCACACCGTCAGCTACGGCGGGGGCTCGGAGAAGTCGGCCTTCAACGCCAGCGTCAACTACTTCAAGCGGGAGGGCGTGATGAACACTTCCGACAGTGAGCGGCTCATCGGCAAAATCAACCTCGACCAGAAAACCCTCCAGGACAAGCTCCAGCTGCGTTTTACGCTGACCAACTCCCTGCTCAAGCAGCACCTGATTTCAGACTTGGTGTACCGCAACATGTTCACGCATTTGCCCACCACCAACATTCAAAACCCCGACGGCAGCTACAAGGAAAACCTGACCCGCACCCAGTACTACAACCCGGTGGCCCTGCTGGAGCAAAACCAGGAGGAGCGCAAAATCAACACGTTGCTGGGCAACGCCAGCGCCCAGCTCACCATTCTGCCCAACCTGACGAACACGCTCAGCCTCTCGATGCAGAACGAGACGGTGAAGGGCGGGGCCTACCAGGGCCGGGAGTCGCCGGTGCCGAACAGCAACAACGTGACGGGCCTGGCCGCCAAGGGCCTGGCCCGGCGCTACAGCGTGGACAACACCCGCAAAATCCTGGAAAACTACCTGACCTACAACCCGCTCAACACCGAAACCCACGATTTGAAGGTGCTGGTGGGCTACTCCTGGCAGGAAGACAAAAACGGCGACGGGTTCCAGACCGATACCCGCGGCTTCGTGTCGGACCAGCTGGGCTACAACAACCTGAGCCTGGGCAACCCCGGCGGCGTGACGCCCACCTACGACGCGGCCATTGCCGGCTACAGCCTGGGCATCAGCACGCTGCGCCTGATTTCGGGCTACGCCCGCCTCAGTTACGGCTTGCTAGACCGCTACTTTCTGCAAGTGTCGGTGCGGCGCGACGGGTCCTCAGCTTTCGGCGTGAATAACCGCTGGGGCACGTTTCCGGCGGCTTCCTTGGCCTGGAACCTGGCCGGGGAAAACTTCCTCTCGGGCAACCCCAAGCTCACCGAGCTCAAACTGCGCGTGGGCTACGGCGTGACCGGCAACTCCCTGGGCTTCGACCCGCTGATTGCCACCCAGCGCTACAGCAGCGTGGGCACCTTCTACTACAACGGCTCCTTCATCAAGGCCATCGGGCCAACCCAAAATCCCAACCCCGACCTGAAGTGGGAATCGACGGCCATGCTGAACCTGGGCCTGGACTTCGGCCTGTTCAACAACCGCCTCAGCGGCACGGTGGAGTACTACGACAAGCGCACCTCGGACCTGATCTGGAACTACCCGGTGTCGACGACCCAGTACTTCGTCAACACACTCTACGCCAACGTGGGGGAAATCAGCAACAAAGGTCTGGAGCTGACGCTCAACGCCACGCCGGTGCAAACCCGCAGCTTCCAGTGGAGCCTGACCGGCACGCTGGCCCACAACGTGAACAAGGTGGAGAAGCTGGCCAACGAGCAATTCCGCCTCGACCAGGTGTACACGGCCTACCCCGGCGGCTCGGGCCAGAGCGGCATTTCGACCCAGGTGGTGAAAACGGGCTACCCGATTGGGCAGTTTTTCCTGCCCGAATACGCCGGGCGCGACGAAAACGGCCTCTCCCTCTTCTACAAGGCCGACGGCACCACCACCGGCTCCCCGGCCCTGGCCGACTACCGCTACCAGGGCAATGCCCAGCCCAAGCTGCTGTATGGTTTGAGCAACACGGTGAGCTGGAAGAATCTGGATCTGAACTTCTTCCTGCGCGGAGTACAGGGCAACAAGATCCTGAACGCCACGCTGGCCAACCTCAACATCCCGGCCCAGTCGACGGCCAACAACTTGCCGGCCTTTTCCCTGGATGAGCCCTACGCCGACAACCGGGCCAACTACTACTCCAACCGTTACCTCGAAAACGGCGCCTACCTGCGCCTCGACAACGTGACGCTGGGCTATAATCTGCCCCTGCAGAGCGAGTACGTGAAGCGGGCCCGGGTTTACGTGAGCAGCCAGAACCTGCTGACCATTACCAAGTACCGCGGCATCGACCCGGAAATGAACCTGGGCGGCCTCACCCCCGGCCTCGACAACAACAACTTCTACCCCAAGACCCGCTCCTACGTGCTGGGCGTGAACCTGGACTTTTAGAGCCGGACAGGATTCGCACACATAAAGACCGTCATGCTGAGCCTGTCGAAGCATCTCTACCGCAGTGCTACTTCTTAACGCCTGCCCAACGAAGCGGTAGAGATGCTTCGGCTACGGCTGCGCCTTCGCTCAGCATGACAACCTACCTAGATTTTCTACAAACCTCTCCATGCCGACCAACCATACTGCCCGCTTCCTGACCCTGGCCACGGCCCTGACCGCGCTGCTCACCGCCGCCGGCTGCACCGACCTGGACGCGCCCATCGAATCGGAATACACGCCCAGCAACTTCCTGACCACGCCCGAGCAGTTCATTGCCGCCTCCGGGCCGGTGTATAGCCAGATGCGCGGGGAAGTAGCCAAAGCCTACTGGAACCTGCAGGAGCTCAGCACCGACGAGGCCGTGATTGTGGCCCGCAACGGCAACTACTACGACGGGGCCCGCTACCAGCAGCTGAGTTTGCACACCTGGAACCCCCAGAACGAATTCGTGCGCGTGGCCTGGGAATGGGGCTTCAGCGGCATCAGCACCTGCAACCGCACCCTGGCCTTGTTTCAGAATACCGCCGACGGGGCCTTTAAAACCCAGTTTACGGCCGAGCTGCGCACCATGCGGGCCCTGTACTACTACATGATGATGGACCTCTACGGCAACATCCCGCTGGTGCCCGAGTTTGGCTCCACCGAGCAGCCGACCAACGCCAGTCGCCAGCAGGTGTTCGACTACATCGAGCGGGAACTGAAGGAGGCCCTGCCCAACCTGTCGGCCGAGGTGTCGGCCCAGACCTACGGGCGGCCCACCCAGGGCACGGCCCAGGCCTTGCTGGCCAAGCTGTATTTGAATGCCGAAGTCTACACCGGGCAGGCGCGGTACACCGAGGCCATTGCGGCCTGCAACGCCCTTATCAAGGGCAAGAAGTACAGTCTGGCGGCCAATTACCTGGACGTGTTTGCGGTGGAAAACGGGCCCCAGGTCAACGAAATCATCTTCGCCGTGCCCTTCGACGCCAACCTGGCCCAGGGCAACATGATGTCGCGCTTTGCCCTGCACCAGGAAATGAAGAACAAGTTCGGCTTGCTCTTCACCCCCAGCAACGCCAGCCTGACCTGGCCCGAGTTCTTTGCCTTGTATAAGGAGCCCACCGACACCCGCAACCAGCAGTGGCTCTCGGGCAAGCAGTACCTGGCCGACGGCCGCACGCCCGTGCTCATTGCCACCACCAAGAAGGGCCTGGACTCGCGCTACACCGGGGCCGACGGCAACGACAAAATCAACTACCACCTGGAGCTCAGCAACCAGCTCACCTTCCGCGACGCGGCCAAGTTCGACGTGGGCAACGACGAGCTGGGCAAGGCCCAGGGCACGCGCAACATCAAGTACTACCCCGACAAGTCGTCCACTTCCCGCGACCAGGGCAACGATTTGGTGCTGCTGCGCTACGCCGACGTGCTGCTGATGAAGGCCGAAGCCCTGCTCCGCGGCGGCCAGGACCCCGACGGCGCCACGGCCAAAGACCTCGTGAACCAGGTCCGCAGCCGGGCCCAGGTGCCGGCCCTGACGACCGTGGATTTGACCAGCCTCTTCGAGGAGCGCAGCCGCGAAATGGCCTGGGAAGGCTGGCGCCGCACCGACTTGATCCGCTTCGGCAAGTGGGAAGCCGTGTGGGGCCAGGGTCTGAAAACCAACGCCGAAACCTACCGCCGCATCTTCCCCATCCCCACCACCGAGCTGACGCTCAACGTCCGCCTCAAGCAGAACCCCAACTACTAACCTTCTTTCACCCTCAACCCCAACCAACCCCTATGAAACCATTCTTTTCCAAGGCGGCCCTGCTTGCCACGGGCCTCACGCTCGCGGCCCTGACGGGCTGCGACAAAACCGCCGAGCAGCCGGACGTAGCGCCCAAAGCCGCGGCGCAGTCGGCAGCTGCTACAGCCGCCTTCAAAGCCGGCCTGGCCCTGCGCTGGGCCCCGGTGCACTACCAGGATACCGACGTAACCGGGGACCATGGTCTGAGCGGTAAAGGCGACTACCTGACGGCCATCAACTTCGACGGCGACTGGGTGGGCACCAACAACTGGAACAACCTGGCCTCGCGCACGGCGGCGGCGCACGGCTACTACTCGGTGGTCGAAACCAGCACGCACTGGTTTATTACCTACGCCTTCTTCCACCCCCGCGACTGGACCGACAACGTGCTGCTCTACAACATTGACGAGCACGAGAATGACCTGGAAGGCCTGCTGGCCGTGGTGAAAAAGGACGGCAGCACCTATGGCAACCTGCAGGGCATCGTCACGGTAGCCCACTCCGACTTCTACTCCTTCGTGCCCGCTGGCTCGCCGCTGCAAGCTAATCAGGAGGACCTCGACGGCAGCCTGACGATGGAGCAGTTCAACGGCGGCCTGCACCCCGTGACGGCCCAGGAGGCCAAGGGCCACGGTCTGAAGGCCTTCCCGTACTACAAGCTCAACGGCGACGGTATCAAGTATTTCCCCTCGGCCACGGTGGCCGAAGCCCCGGCCTCGGCCGACGACCGGGACGTACGCTACAAGCTCGTCGACATCTTCGAGCCCAACGGCCTCTGGGAGCAGCGCTTCAACACGGCCCTGTTTACCAGCCCCGACGGCGGCTTCGTGAAAAGCAAGGGCAACGGCGGGGCCAACGCCCCCTGGGCCTGGGACGACGGCAACGACGTACCCGGCCGCGGCGAGCTGGCCACCGACCCGGCTAAGCTCGTGAACAGCTACTTCAAAAACCTGGGCTCGTTCGACCTGAACTACATCGACAATCCCTACAAGGGAATCATTGCCCGCTAACCAGCCGGTTATAATCAGCAACAAGAGCCTTCTGCACGATGCGGAAGGCTCTTTTCTGTTTTACCCGTAGTCTAGTAGAACGCAAAAAGTGGAGCGGTTAGTCCTCGCTGGTCGTGGTGTGGGTGGCCGGGTAGCCGGCTTCTTCCAGCGCCTGCTTGATGGCGGGCCAGTCGGGCTCGGCACCGGTGGCGGAGGCCACGTGGACCTGCCCATCGGTTATCTGGTCGACCAGCAGGTGGTGGTTTTGCAGGATTTCGCGCACCGTTACTAGGCTTTCCGGGGTGGTCATGACGGGCACCTCAATGCTGTAGCGGACTAGCTGGGTGTTGTTGGCGGAGGGGTCGGAGAAGGAAGTTGCCATGACCTGGAAGGTAAGATGGGTGGGAAGTTCGGATCCAGTAGCGAGGATTCTTCCTAACGGTGTACTAAGCTGGCGGGCTTTGGTTGCGGCGCAGCTGCGGCACCGCCGCCATTTTGTCCCGGTTTGCGGGGTCACGGAGCCTGCTTCGGGTTAGTTTCCTGCGCAAGCAAGGCTATGCGTGCAGTTTTAGGGCCGGAGTACCAGCTCCTTCGGCGGCCCTTTTAGCCTTCATATTCGTAGAGTCTGCTCATCCGCTTCGTTTTGCTCCCGCATGCCCTGCCTCGCCACTTCCGAACGTTACACCCTGGACTTACCCGTCGGCCACCGCTTCCCCATTGCCAAGTACGAGCTGATTCGGGAGCAACTGCTCTGGCAAGGCATTGCCCCACCCCACGATTTCTACGACCCGGGCCTGTGTGCCGAGGAAGACGTGCTACGGGTGCACACCATGGAATACTGGCACAAAGTGCGCGACCAGCAGCTTTCGGCCGCCGAGGTGCGTCGCCTGGGCTTGCCCCAGAGCGAGCGGCTGGTGCTCCGGTCGTTGAGTAGCTCGGCCGGCACGGTGCAGTCGGCGCGGCGGGCCCTGCGGGATGGGGTGGCCCTGAACCTGGCCGGGGGTACCCACCACGCCTTTGCCGACCGGGGCGAAGGATTTTGCGTGCTCAACGACATTGCCATTGCCGCCGCCCATTTGCTCCATCACGGCCTCGCGCGGCAGGTGCTGGTCGTGGACCTGGACGTGCACCAGGGCGACGGCACGGCCAGCATTTTCCGCCACGAGCCCCGGGTGTTTACCTTCAGCATGCACGCCGGGGCCAATTATCCGCTGCGCAAGGAGCAGTCGGACCTGGACGTGGCCCTGCCCCTGGGCCTCGACGACGCGGGCTACCTGCGGCAGCTCACCGGCGTGCTGCCCAGCTTGGTAGACAGCGTGCAGCCCGACTTCATCTTTTTCCAGGCCGGCGTGGATGTGCTGGCCACCGACAAGCTCGGCAAGCTGGCCCTGACCAAGGCCGGCTGCCGCGCCCGGGACGAATTCGTATTGGGCCTCTGCCGGCAGCGCGGCCTGCCGGTGGCCGTGAGCATGGGCGGCGGCTACTCCGAGCGAATCGGCGACATCGTGGATGCGCACTGCAATACCTTTCGGGTGGCGTATGAGCTCTATGGTGAATAAGTGAAGTGGTGAATGGAGAAATTGATGGACTAGTGGGCAGCTGTACGGCGCCTGCCTTCCTGCTTACCTTTGCCTTATGAACCTGCACAACCCCGCCACCGACCTTCCTGCCGCCAACTCCCTGCCCGTCCGGGCCCCGGAGCCGGCCCCGGGTACGCCCGCCCAGCAGGCTTTTCGCCAAGCCATTCAGGATGTGGAAAACCTGCGGGAACGGCTACGGGAGCTGGAAGAAGGCCAATCGGAAGCCCGGCGGCGGTACTGGCAGCAGGTCGGGCCGCTGGCCCAAACGGTGGTAGCGGCCCGGCGCGGCCTGTTTGCGCCTCTGGAAGAAGCTCTGCTCCTGCCCTACTTCAGCCGGGCCGAGTTGCGGCAGTTGGAGGAGCTGATTTTGCACAACGCCCAATCCCTGCACGAGCGGTTTGGGGAGGACGTCACCGACGTCTTTCAGCGCCACGCCCCCACGGCTAGTCCTCCGGCCGCAGAAGAGCCCACCACCGGCCCGCAGGCGGGGCCCACCACCGACGCCCGAGCAGAGGCCGGCCCGACCAAGCGCAAAACCAAGGGCAAGAAGGCCCGGGAAGCCGAAAAAGCCGCCCAGGAAGAGCAGCAGAAGCTGCTGGGCAACACCAAGAACTTATACCGCCAGCTGGCCCGCGCCAACCACCCCGACCTGGAGCGGGACCCGCTGCTGGCCCAGGAAAAGACGGAGCGGATGCAGCGCATCACCCGGGCCTACGAGGCCAACGACCTCTACACGCTGCTGCAGCTGCTCTCGGAACACGCCCCGGGCCAGGCCGATGCCGAATCGGAAGACCTGCTGGCCCGCTACACCCAGGCCCTGCGCCAGCAGCAAGACGAGCTCAAGCAGCGCATGAACGAGCTCAAGTACGGCACCAGCAGCGCCTTTGCCGCCACGGGCAAAAAACAGGAAGCCGAGCTGCGCCAAGTCAAGCGCCACCTGCGAGCCGAAGCCGAGTACCTCCAGCGCGTCGAGCAACTCATCCAAGACCCCGAAAACCTGCGCGACCTGCTCCGCCAGCTCGCCACCGAAGGAAACAGCATTTAATGTGCGAATGGTTAATGTGGTGGAATGTGGAGAATGTGCGGAATGAATACCCGTGTCCTTGCGAGGCCGAAATCCGAAGCACGTCGTCCGCTGAAATGTGCGGCGCCTTCTAGTGTAAAAAGCTTTTTCTCGTTGCTACGGGAAAGAGCTTTCTGGTAAAAGGGCGAGACGACCTGCGTAGCGGATGGGTGGCCGCACCTCGCTCGCCATGACCCATTCCCCACATTCTACCCATTCCCCACATTCTACACATTCCCCACATTAAAAATTAGCCCATTACCCTTCACCCAGGAACTCCACCACCTGCTGCAAAACCGTCGGGTCGCGCATGATGCGGTTGTGGCCCAGGCCCTGAGTAGGCCGAAAGTCGAGGCCGGGCCAGCTGCGGGCAATGGCCTCGGCCTCCTGGAAAGGAATGGTTTCATCGGCCCGGTCGTGGAGCAGCAGGGCCCGCTCGGCCGGCACCTGGTGGCCGACCTGGGTAAGGCTGTAGCTTTCGGCCGTGCGGCCGTGGCGGGCTTCGGCAAATTCCACCAGGCGCGCGGCGACCTTGGCCGGCAGCTGTAGCAACTCGGCAAAGCGCCCGAACACGGCCGGCGTGCTGCCCGGCACGCTGAGCAGCACCAGCCGCGGCAGCAATTGCCCACCATTGAAGTACACCGGCAGCCCCGCCGTGGCCGCCGCCCCAAACGAGTGAGCCACCACGCCCCAGATGGGCCCCACCGCGTCGGCCACCGCCTGAATGGCGGCCCCAAACAGGGGCAACGTGGTGCGCCGCCCCGAAGAGGCCCCGTGGGCGGGCCCGTCGAATGCCACGACCCGGTAGCCGGCGGCGGCTAGTCCCTGCGCCAGGGCGCCCCAGAAACTGGCCCGATGCTCCCAGCCGTGCACCAGCAGCACGGTGCAGGCCCCGGCCGGGTTCCACTCGTAGGCCACCAGCTGCCCCTGGCCAAAGGCCACCTCGAAGCGGCTTGCTTCAGCCAGGGCGGCGGCTTCCCAGGCCTTCACCGGCAGCCGGCGTGGCGTGGTAAACAGCCGCCAGGCTGATTGAAACGCGGCCGTCGTGGATACGGCCGCCAACAGCCGAAACTTCAGGCGCAGCAGCTTCAGAGCCGGGGGTACCGGGGGCGGTGCGGACGTGGTAGCAGTAGTCATGGCGGCAAATATCCGCACTTCCCGCCGACTCAGCGGCCGGCCGACGAGCTTAGTCTTCCTGCTCGCTGAGACGGGCCAGCAGCTCTTCCACTTGCCGCTCCAGCCGCGTCAGGCGCTCCTCCAGCGTGGACGGGGGCCGCAAATGGGTGGTAAATACGGCCTTCACTTCCCAGATTTCCAGGGCTTGGTCGAGGGCAAACTCCTCGGTGCCGTAGTCGGGATTGTCGGCCCGCAACCGTAGGTGGGTATCGGAAATTCGCTCGGCCAGGCGGCGCACCAGCAGCTTGCTCTGGGTCACGAAGGCGTAAATGCGCTGCACCCGCAGGTTGGGCGCGGCCAGGTCCACGCGGCGGCACAGGATTACGTCCTGGTGGCGCAGGCCCTGCTGCTGGTGCTGCATTTCGGCCCCGACGATTTCAAAGGCGCGGGTGGCCGGCCCCAGGCTGTGCGGAAACGTGAGCGGGGGCAGCGCATCAAGAAAGGCCGCGTTGTGGTGCTGCACAATGTATTCGAGCAGGCGGCGGGCGGGCACGAAAGGCGTTACCGCGGCTTGCTGGTCGGCCAGGGCGGCGGGTTTGGCAGCCGGCACCGGCGCAGCCTCCTTCTGGTAAATATCGAAGTGGTAGAGCTCGTTTACGGTCAGTTCTTTCGTAAGTAGCAAGTCTACCGATAAGCCAAAATGCTGAGCAATCTGAATCAGCGTCTCCATTTTGGGCTCGGAGCGGCCTTCTTCATAAGCACCCACACTGGGCCGGGCCAGGCCAAATAATTCCGCAAAAGCCGCCTGACTCAGCTTTTTAACCGTTCTGATCTTGCGAATGTTCTTACCAACGTAGGACATAGCAGGGGAAAAATATTTCGCTCAAAGCTTGAGCACATCTAAAACTTTGAGTACTCTTGCACCGTAAAGCTACCACATAACCCAGAACCTGGTTGCTAAGCCCGCTATTTTTTTGAGCCATTAGCTAAAATCCGCCCCCCTGCTCATACTCTATCCAGCTTTTGCTACTTTCTGCTTATTCTTCCACTTCATTGCTTTATATGGCCGACGCCTACTTCACCAAAATTCACCGCTACTTACTGGAGCTCGGCTTCGCCGTTCACCACCAGGACCCGGCCACCAACATTCTGGTCGTGAGCCGGCCCGAACTGGGCATTGAGCACCTGGTGCTGGGCTGCGGTGAGCCCCTGCTGATTCTGGAGCAACACCTGCTGGATTTGCCTGGCCCGAGCTGCGAGGTGTACCAGCGCCTGCTCCAGAAAAACCGCGACATCATTCACGGCGCCTTCGTGCTCGACGACTCGGGCCGCAAGGTCATTTTCCGCGATACGCTGCAGCTCGAATACCTCGACCTGCCCGAGCTGGAAGCGGTATTCAACTCCCTAGCCCTGCTGCTAAGCGAATTCAGCGACGAGCTGATTGCCTTTTCGAAAGCCTAAACCCCGTAGTCCAACCCGCCATGAACATTTTCAGCCGCCTCTTCAAAATCGGGCAGTCGGAAGCCCATTCCGCCGTCGACCAACTGGAAGATCCTATCAAAATGACCGAGCAGGGCCTGCGCGACCTGCGCCAGGACCTCGACAAAAGCCTGCACGCCCTGGCCGAAGTGAAGGCTATGGTTATCCGGGCCCGCAACGAGGGGGCCGATTTCCGCGCCAAGGCCCTGGACTACGAAAACAAGGCCGTGCTCCTGCTCCAGCGGGCCCACAAGGGTGATTTGCCCACGGCCGAGGCCGACCGGCTGGCCGGCGAAGCCCTGCTGAAAAAAGCCGAAAACGAGGCCCACGCCACCCGCGCGGCCGCCGATCAGGAGAAGCTTGCCGCCTCGGCCACCCAGCTCGACCAGAACGTGCAGCAGCTCAAGCAAACCATCAGTCAGTGGGAAAACGAGCTCAAAACGCTCAAGGCCCGCGTCACGGTGAGCACCGCCACGAAGACCATCAACCAGCAGCTGGCCCAGATTGACTCCTCGGGCACGGTGAGCTTGCTCGAGCGGATGAAGGAGCGCGTGGCCGCCGAGGAAGCCCTGGCCGAATCCTACGGACAGATTGCCCAGCAAAACCGCTCCGTCGACCAGGAAATCGACAAGGCCCTGCAGCAGAGCAGCACCGGGCAGGTCGCCACCGACCTGCAGGCTCTCAAGGACAAGCTGGGACTCAATTCGCCGCCGCAGTAACCCCGGCCCGCTGGCCCGGCCCCCGCTGGGACTTCGGGGTGGCGGGTTGACCCGCGCAGCATTTTTCCTACCTTTAAGCTGCCCTCCCTATGCCGATGACCGAATTAGCCCAAGCCGCCGTTTTACCGCCAAATTTGCTGGCAACGGGGTTGCTGATTTTCGTGCTGCTCTACTGGCTCACGGTTATTCTGGGCCTGCTCGACTTTAAAACCCTGGATTTGCACGTTGAGGGCGGCCACGACGTGCCCCACGATGCCGCCCTGAGCGTGAGCTGGCTCAATCACGCCCTGGCGTTTTTCAACCTGGGCCGGGTACCGCTGATGGTGTTTCTGAGTTTTGTGGCTCTGCCCCTTTGGGCCGGCAGCATTCTGCTCAACTATTACGCCCACAACACTTCCTGGCTGCTGGGCCTGGCGTTTTTGCTGCCGCTGCTGGTGGGCAGCCTGCTCGTGGCCAAAGTGCTAACCACGCCGTTTGTGCGGCTCTTTGCTACCTTGGAACAAGACCAGGCCGGCGCTACCAATCCCATTGGCAAGGTTTGCACGGTGCTGCTGCCGGCCTCGCAACACCACCTGGGCCAAGCCGTGGTCCGAACCAACGGCGACACGCTGATGCTCAACGTGAAAGTGGCCTCCGACGCCGAGCTGCTTAAGGGCGACACCGCCCTGGTTATCGACTACAGCGCAACCGGCCGCTGCTACCTTATCGAACCCTACGACTCCCATTAACCCGGCATTCTTATCCTAACCGCTACCGTCCCTAGTATGACTACCCGTGTATTTCCCGCCAAAATTAGCTGGTGGCTTTTCGGCCCCATCCTGGCGCTGCTGCTCGGCAACGCGGCCTACGCTGTGCTGGCCGGCGAGTGGCTGAAAGCCCTGATTCCGTTGAGTGCCGGGGCGTTTGTCGCCTTTCTGCTGCTGAGCACGCGCTACACGCTCACCGACGCCGAGCTGCACGTGACGGCAGGGCCGTTTGCCTGGCGAGTACCGGTGCAGAGCATTACCCGAATCCGGCCCACGCACAACCCGCTCAGCTCCCCGGCGCCCTCGCTCGACCGACTCGAAATCAGTTATCATACCTTTAACAAGCTCCTGATTTCGCCCCGCGACAAAGCTGCTTTCGTAGCGGCCCTGCAACAGCTCAACCCGGCAATTGTGCTGGAATAATTTCGCCGGCCACGTTGCTGCGCCGCCTACCCCAAACCCGTCTTTCGTTTTTCAACTCCTTCATTTGCCCGTACTTCTATTCCCCTTTTTATGATTGGTCAACTCTCTTTCGCCGTGCTGGTAGTGCTTGGGGTTTTGCTGCTGGGCATCATCGCCATTGTGGTGCGCATGTACCAAAAGGCCGTACAGGGCGAGGCCCTGGTGCGCACCGGTCTGGGCGACACGAAAGTCTCGTTCAGCGGTATTTTCGTGATTCCGGTGCTGCACAAACTCGAGGTGATGGACATCACCCTCAAAAACATGGTCATTGCCCGGGCTGGCTCCGAGGGCCTGGTCTGCAAAGACAACCTGCGGGCCGACGTAAAAGTCAACTTCTTCGTGCGCGTCAACAAAACCCACGACGACGTGGTGCAGGTGGCCCAGAGCATTGGCTGCCGCCGCGCCTCCGACCCCACGGCTCTGGAAAACCTGTTCGACGCCAAGTTCTCGGAAGCCCTGAAAACGGTGGGCAAGCAGTTCGACTTTATTGAGCTCTACAACTCGCGGGAGCAGTTTAAGCAGGAAATCCTGCGCATCATCGGCACCGATTTGAACGGCTACGTACTCGACGACTGCGCCATCGACTACCTGGAGCAAACCCCGCTGACGGCCCTCAACCAGGACAACATTCTGGATGCCGAAGGTATCAAGAAGATTGTGGCCCTGACTTCGGAGCAGAAGATTCAGGCCAACTCCATTGCCCGCGAGATGCAGAAAACCATCAAGAAGCAGGACGTGGAAGCCCAGGAAACCATTCTGCAGCTCGATAAGCAGCTGGTGGAAAATCAGGAAAAGCAGAAGCGCGAAATTGCCAACATCAAGGCCCGCGAGCTGGCCGAAACCGAGAAGGTGCAGCAGGAAGAGAAGCTCAAATCTGAAAAAGCCCGCATTGCGACGGAAGAGGAAGTTGGCATTGCCCAGCAAAACCGCGACCGGCAGGTGCTGGTAGCCGAGCGCAACAAGCAGCGCACCGACGCGGTGGAAACCGAGCGGGTAGCCCAGGCCAAAGCCCTGGAAGCCAACGAGCGGGAGCGGATTGTGGCCCTGGCCCAGATTGAGAAGGAAAAGGCCCTGGAAGAAGAGAAAAAGAACATCCAGACCATTATCCGGGAGCGAATCGTGGTGGAAAAAGCCACGGTGCAGGAGGAGGAGAAAATCAAGGACACCCGCGCCCAGGCCCAGGCCGAGCGCGAAAAGCTGGTGGCCCTCACCGCCGCCCAGCAGCAGAACGACACGGCCACCATCAACTTCGTGGGCAACGCTGAAATGGAGAAGCAGGGGGCCGAATTCCGCGCCAAGCAGGCCCTGATTGACGCCGAAGCCGAAAAAGCCGCCGCCGAGTTCAAGGGTCAGGCCATCCGGATTCTGGCCGAAGCCGAAGCCAGCAAGGCCACGGCCGTGGGCCTGGCCGAGGCCCAGGTGATGCAGGCCAAGGCCACCGCCCGCCAGAAGGAAGGCGAAACCCAGGCTACCGTATTGCAGCTTACCGCCACGGCCGAAGCCCAGGCCATTCAGGCCAAAGCCGGGGCCCAGGCCGAAGCCGACGAGAAGCTGGGCCTGGTAGCGGCCAAAATCAACCGCGAAAAAGGCCTGGCCGACGCCGACATCATCCAGGCCCGCGCCGACGCCGACCAGAAGAAGGGCCTGGCCGAAGCCGCCGTATCGGAGCAGAAGTTTGCGGTGGAAGCCAAGGGCATCGAAGCCAAGGCCGACGCCATGAAAAAGCTCGACGGGGTGGGCAAAGACCACGAGGAGTTCAAGCTGCGCCTCGACAAGGACAAGTCGGTGGAGCTGGCCCAGATCAACATTCAGAAGGACATTGCCGCCTCCCAGGCCGAGGTGATTGGCGAGGCCCTCAAAGCTGCCAAAATCGACATTGTGGGCGGCGAAACCATGTTCTTCGACCAAATTATCGGCTCAATTACCAAGGGCAAGATGGTGGACCGGACCGTGCACAACAGCGAAGTGCTGGGCACCGTGAAAGACGCCTTCTTCTCGCTGGACGGCGGCGGCGACTTCAAAACCAACCTGCGCCGCTTCGTGGACCAGTTCGGTTTCTCGGCCGAGGAAGTAAAGAACCTGAGCGTGTCGGCCCTGCTGCTGAAGATGATGAACAAAGCCGGCGACGACGCCACGCGCAACACCATCACGGAGCTGGCCAGCACGGCCGTGGCCCTGGGTATTGGCGACAAGCCGGCCAAGATGCTGGAGCTGAAGTAAGGAAAATAGACCTCTCTTAAACTAGCGCTAAAAACTAGCTCCCCTCCTCAGATGACTCGGCGCATAAAGCCGACCGGGGTTGGGGTGGTTGAAACACCAGAACAACTACTAGAGCTAGATTCTAAAACCTGTTCAACGATCAGTCAACCACCCCTAGCCCCGGTCGGCTTTATGCGCCGAGTCATCTGAGGAGGGGAACTAGTTTTTAGCGCTAGCCACCTATCCATGCAAACACCCGATTCTACCAACCAGCCCACTACAACCCGGCAAGTAATCAGCATCGTCCTTGGGCTGGTTCTCGGTATTGCCTTCTTTGCGGGGGTCGTCTACTTTATCAAAGCGGACAGGGACAAAACGCGGGCGTTGATTCTGAAAAACCCGGGGTACGCTACGGGCATCATCACCCGCAGAAGAACCTATAAGGGCAGGCGTGTAACCGTGCAGTACACCGTGGCCGGCGCAGAGTATTCTCTCAGAGCCAGGGTAACCAGAAACTTTCTGCGCACCCACCAAAAAGGCGACACCACCGCCGTCATCTATTCTAAAGCCGATCCATCCAGCGCTATTCTGAAGGCCAAGCTGCGGCCTTCGACCAACTAATCAGCCGTTTTTTCTCCTTGCAAGGATCTGTGCCTTGCCCTCCTATGGAAGCTCAAGCCCCCACCCAACTCGAAACCGGCACCTACGAAATCCTGCGCAACCGCCTGCTCAAAAGCAGCACCGACCTGCGCCAGCGCCTCGACCTGCTCAATACCGAGCGGAAGCAGGTGTTCGGGGCCGTGGATACCCGCCTGCTGGGCACCGGCCGCATTACCACCGAAAACAACTGCGTGCCTTGGGACATGGTGCCGGTGGGCCAGCGCTTCATCTTCGGCTACAACGTGGTGCTGGGACTGAAGGCGGAGCCGGATTTGGCCGACGTATTCGGGGTGTACGAGTACGCCGCGCACGACTTCCGGCCGCTGGGGCTGGAGCTGCTGCAGAATCCGCAGTTTCTGGAGGAGTTCCGCAACCTGTACCGCTACTACAAGAACACCCAGTTCGTCAAGTTCGCCGTCATTGGCGTGCATTTGTTCATGGTGTTTCGGGTGGGCAAGAGTGCCTCGGACGTGAAGACGTTTAAGTGGCTGATGCAGGGCGAAACACTCACCTACATCGACAACCGCTCCGACCACGAGTACACCTTCCCGCCCCAGCACGAGTTCCAGTGGAAGCGCGCCACCCGTGACATGCAGCGCGGCGGCAAGCACCCGCACATCAGCATCGAGGACAAGGTGTTTGTGGAAACCATTGGCGGCGATCTGACCATCAAAGTCGAGGATAACACCAGCACCGGCCACGGTATTCTGAGCGAGGCAGTCGATAACAAAGACCAGACGCTGGACGATTCGGAAATCTACTACGCGGCCATCGGCAACCTGATTCTGCTCAAAATCCGGCCTTACCAGGAGCAGCAGTACCGCTACTTCATCTTCAACCACAAGCTTGAAACCGCCCAGCGCCTCGACGCCCTGGCCGACGCCTGCGTGCTGCTGCCCGATGGGCAAGGCCTGATTTTCCCGCACGGCTTCTACCTGCAAACCGGCGACAATAAGCTGTTCGATAATGGCCTGCGCGACATGCTGTTTGAGAAGCGGGTGGTGTCGCCGAACGGGGAGGATTTCCTGTACGTGTTCTTCAACAAGGACCACGGCACCTACCTGCTGCTGAGCTACAACCGCATTGCCCAGCGCGTCGATAACCCGATTGTGTGCCACGGCTACGCCCTGTTCGAGAACGGGGAGCTGTGCTACTTCCGGGCCGATGACGAGCCCAAGAAGCACCACGCCGTGCAGATCTGGCAAACGCCCTACACCGCCCCGGACTTCCAGCTGCCCGTCACCTCCGATTCCTACCTCTACAAGCTGGGCAACAAGGAGATTGTGCGGGCCATGAGCGAGGTGCAGGAAGTGCTGACGCTGACCGGCAAGGACGATTCCTACGCCGGCCTCTACCTCGACCTGATCCGCCAAACCACCGCCCTCACCGACAGCTACCACTGGCTGCGCGAACCGGCCGCCCAGGCGTTGGCCGAGCCCCTGGGTGAAATCCGGCAGACGGCCACGGCGGCTGTGGAAGAGTTCGAGAAGGTGCAGAGCATCCGCAAGAACACCGCCCAGCAAACCGCGGCCGTGTTCCAGAAAGCCGAGGAGCTGACCGGCCGCATCCGCCGCTCGGCCCCCGATTCCGTCACGGAGTTCGTGCAGCTGCTGGGGGAGTTGCGCGGGGTGCGGGGCGAGGTAATTTCCCTCAAGGAGCTGCGCTACGTGGAGCTGCCGGCGGTAGAGAAGCACGCCGCTGACCTCGAAGCCCTGAGCAAGGAAGTGGCCCTGCAAACCGTGGACTTCCTGCTCAAGCCCGATGCCCTGGCCCCCTACTCCCAGCGCGTGCAGGCCATTGCCGACGGCGTGGAGCAGGTGCAGAAAACCATCGAGGCCGACCAGCGCGAGCAGGAAACCGCCGCCGTGGCCCAGGAGCTGGAGCTGCTGATTGAGGTGGTGAGCAACCTACCCATCCCCGACCCGACCCAGACCACGGCCATCATCGACAACATCTCGACAGTGTACGCCCGCTTCAACCAGATTCGGGCGGCCCTGAAGCGGCGGCGGCAGGCCCTGGCCGGCACCGAGGCCCAAGCCGAGTTTACCGCCCAGCTCAAGCTGCTGGAACAGGCCCTCACCAACTACCTGGATTTGGCCGACACGCCCGCCAAGTGCGACGAGTACCTGACCAAGCTCATGGTGCAGCTGGAGGAACTGGAAGGCAAGTTTCCCGACTTCGACCAGTTCATCGAGCAGCTCACCACCCGGCGCGAGCAGGTAGTCGAAGCCTTTGAGTCCAAGAAAACCGCCCTGGTAGCGGCCCGCAACCAACACGCCACGGCCCTGCTGCAAAGCGCCGAGCGGCTGCTAAAAGCGGTGCAAAGCCGCCTCAGCCGTCTGGAATCGGTGGCGGATATCAACGGGTACTTTGCCGCCGACGTGATGGTGGAAAAGGTGCGCCAAACCGCCCAGGAGCTGCTTAACCTCGGCGACTCGGTGAAGTCGGATGATGTGCAGAGCCGGCTGAAAACCCTGCGCGAGGATGCTGTGCGCCAGCTCCGCGACCGGGCCGACCTCTTCGCCGACGGCGGCCAGACACTCAAGTTTGGCCCGCACGCCTTCACGGTGAACACCCAGCCCCTGGAGCTGACCGTGGTGCTGCGCGACGGGGACCTGCACTACCACCTCACCGGCACCAACTTTTTCCAGAAGATAACCGACCCCGCCCTGCTGGCCTCCAAGCCCGTGTGGGAGCAAACCGTGGTGTCGGAAAACCAGGACGTGTACCGGGCCGAGTTTCTGGCCTGGCGCATCCTGCAAGCCGCCCAGCACCCTACCCCCGCCGACCCGGAAACCGGCCGCGTTGCGGTGCTGTCGGTAACGGAGCTAGGCCACCTCAGTGCCGCCGAGCTGCTCACCTACGTGCAGCAGTTTATGGCCGCGCGCTACCAGGAAGGTTACCTCAAAGGCGTGCACGACCACGACGCGGCCCTGCTGCTCACGGCCCTGGTGCGCCTCACCCGCACCGCCGACTTACTCCGCTACCCGGCCGACACCCGCGCCGCCGCGGCTCTCTACTGGCTGCGCTTCGCCAACCCCGACCAGCGTGCCCACTGGGAGCGGCAGCTGCAGGGCATCGGGGTGCTGCTCCAGGTCTTCCCCGATTCCCAGGAATTCGATGAGCTCAAAACCGAGCTGCAAACCGCCGTGGACCACTTCGCGGAGCAAACCGGCCTTTTCACCCCTGCCCAGGTAGCGGAAGCCGGCGACTACCTTTTCCACGAGCTGACCCACACCGGCACCTTTATCATTGCCGCCGAAGCCGCCGAGCTGTACCAGCAGTTCCAGAAGCAGCTGCAGGAGCGCCAGGCCACCGACTTGTTCCAGCAGTCGGTGACGGGCCTGCAGGACCAGCCCGCCGCCCAGCTGCCCCTGATTCGGCAGTGGCTACAGGCCTACCTGCGCCAGGCGCCGGCTGCCGCTACCCTTTCCGATTTCTGCAACGAGTGCGCCGTGCTGCTGCTGACTGCTACCTACGACCCCGCCCGCGTAGTGCACACGCCCCTGCGCGAAACCCTCGAAGGCTTCCAGGGCACCCACCCGCGCATCATCACCACTAACAACCAACAACCAACAACCAACAACTATACCCTAGACTTCCCCGATTTTCGCCGCCGCCTGCTGCACTACGACCGCGCCACGGTGGCCCAGTACGAGCAGTTTCAGGAGGTGAAGAAGCAGCTGCTGGCCCGGGCCGCCGAGGATATGCGCCTGGAAGATTTCCGGCCCCGCGTACTCACGTCCTTCGTGCGCAACCGCCTCATCGACCAGGTGTATCTGCCCATCATCGGGGCCAACCTGGCCAAGCAGATCGGGACGGCGGGGGAAGGCAAGCGCACCGACCTCATGGGCCTGCTCCTGCTCATCTCGCCGCCCGGCTACGGCAAAACTACCCTCATGGAGTACGTGGCCAACCGCCTGGGCCTCATTTTCATGAAGATTAACGGGCCGGCCATCGGGCACGCCGTAACCAGCGTGGACCCCGCCCAGGCCCCCAACGCCGGGGCCCGGCAGGAGCTGGAAAAGCTGAACCTGGCCTTCGAGATGGGCGACAACGTGATGATCTACGTGGACGACATTCAGCACTGCAACCCCGAGTTTTTGCAGAAGTTCATCTCGCTCTGCGACGCCCAGCGCAAGATTGAGGGCGTGTACCAGGGCCGCCCCCGCACCTACGACTTCCGCGGCCGCAAGGTGTGCGTGGTGATGGCCGGCAACCCCTACACCGAAAGCGGCGACGTATTTCAGCTGCCCGACATGCTGGCCAACCGCGCCGACATCTACAACCTGGGCGACATTCTCACGGCCGGCTCCGAAGACGCCTTCCGCCTCTCCTACCTCGAAAACGCCCTCACCAGCAACGCCGCCCTGGCCCGCCTCGCCACCCAAAGCCCCCAGGACGTGCCCGCCCTCATCCGCCTCGCCGAAACCGGGCAGCAGGACGGCCTCAGCTTCGAGGGCAACCACACGCCCGAGGAGCTCAACGAGTACGTAGCCGTGCTGCAAAAGCTGCTGCGCCTGCGCGACGTAGTGGCCCGCGTCAATGCGGCCTACATTGCCAGCGCCGCCCAGGCCGACGCCTACCGCACCGAGCCGCCGTTCAAGCTGCAAGGCTCCTACCGCAACATGAACAAGCTGGCCGAGAAAGTGCGCCCCGTGATGAACGACCAGGAAATCGAACAGCTCCTGGCCGCCCACTACGAAAGCGAAGCCCAAACCCTGACCAGCGCCACCGAAGCCAACCTGCTCAAGCTGCGCGAGCTGCTGAGCTGGCTCACCCCCGAGCAAGCCGCCCGCTGGCAGCAAATCAAGCAAACCTACCTCGACAACCTCCGCAACTCCGGCGCCGGCCAGCTCCTGCAAATGCTCGATAAGCTGGAAAATATTGCCGGCGGGTTGAGCGGGATTCGGGAGGCGCTGAAAAAGTAATAGGTATGACTTTAATCAATACACTCGAACAGTGGCATAAGAATGCCCTTCTTATATCGTCACCTTATCTTATCAAAGCAAATGTTTCTAGAGAAAAAATAACTTTTATATACGAACAACTGAAAGCTGGTTTCGGAGAAAAATTTTTCTATCTAAAAACAGGTATTGACATTCCACTCGATAAAACCATATGGATACATCAGCTCTTAGCTAATATGAACCACTTGGGAAGTATCGGAGCACTGTATCATATAGCATTACTGATACAATACGCCCATACGCTAGAAAGCAACATTTATGATGAGATACGCAGAATAAAAAACAATCCCAGAAACCTTAGGACATTTTTTTATGAATTATTTATATTCAATATATTAGACAAAGGCAAAATCGAAAACAAAAAGAAATTCACTGTTGGGCTACAAGAAATAGAGGGAACATGCATCATTAACGGCAAAATATTTTTATTTGAATGCAGAAAAGTATTTATGCCTAAGATAGAAGAATTAGATATAAAGAAAAGACTCATGGAGGTTTTCTACATCAAGTCCAGAAAGATAAACAAAGGTATAGGTATGATATGCGGCATTAAAATGACTAGACCTATTACTGGAAATTATCGTCAATCATTTGAAGAAAAAATCAGCACTTATTTTGATAATTTCAACAAGCATACTGGATTTAATGAGATAGATTACACAGTTGAAGACAGAACAGGAACCTTTACAGCAACGAATTACAATGAAGCATCTCTGATTGAAGCTAAAGAAATAAAAAACTACGACGTACTATTCTATTTATCTCCGAAGGAAAACAAGGGTGAGATGATACATTTGATTGGCGGTACGCAAAGTATGTTCCAAGTTCCTCAGACTGCGATATATAAAAAACTGGAAAATATTCTTAAAGAGAAGAAAAAGCAGCATATAAATTCCATTTACAAGAACAAGATAATATTTATTGATACAGAAATATTCCCAAGCTTAGATATGGACATATTTCAAACAGAAACTTCTTTCGATGTAGACATGCTCAAGAACGTATACAACAAAGTATGTAGAGACACTATCCTTATTATTACAAGAAGAATATACCACAAAGAAGAACCTGAAATTAAAGTAGCAGCTGTTTACACTAAAGCTCTTGAATCTGAGGCTAACTACTTGCTATCTAGATTTAACTAGCTGTAATTACCCTTGTATGACTTTGGTCCCAACACCTAATAGCCCTACTTTCTCCTAGTTGCTCGGCTGTGCCGAGTGACGCCTTCGCCGGAGCGGCTCCGCCGCGAGCATCCCGCGCAGGGCCGCCGAAGCTACGGCCGAGTCTGACTTTTTGAATAGCTTAGCAACCTACGCAACTCCGGTGCCGGCCAGCTTCTGCAGATGCTAGATAAATTGGAAAGCATTGCTGGGGGCCTGAGTGGGATTCGAGAGGCGATAAAACGCCCATCTATCAACTAAGAGTCTCTTGGGAATTTTAGAGCCAGCAATTAGGGCTGATGGTGGCGTTATAGGGAGCCATATTAATTCTCCAACAAACTCTCAACTTTTTCACACACTTACCAACACTTTATGTTGTTCTCAGACTTAACCAAATCCAAGGCGCAAGAATTAAACCCCGAGTTTGAAAAGCTATTCAACCTAGCTATTGTTAATCAGAACCATCCGGGCGACATAATATTACTTCATCAGAATGGCACCTATGACCCCTCAGTAACAAGATTTGAAGGAGTAACCCTTAATCCTCACGTGATAGGACCGGGCCGCATTGGATGGTCTTATTATACCCATTATCAATTCATTAATCAGTATAGACAAACGCAGACTGCTAAGGTTACTCACGTTGAATGGACAGCAAAAATACAAGAACTAATTGAAGCTCAAAACTGGAATGAGAGAGACAAACATGTTGATTTTGAAGCCTCAACCATACACATTGAGACACTAGTTTATCTTAAAATATGGGAATCGGATTACTTTATTAAAACCTTGTATGAATTTGCAAGAATGTTGGAAGGAAAACCTTATGATTGGAATTTTAGGATTTATGAGAGTGCGCGTGATTCTGGCGCAACAGGTGTACGCCATGACATTATCCGCAAGTACATACGTGATAAAATAAAAAAATTCTCACCTAAGATTTATGACGCTCTAAAGCTTTCATACTTCACTCAACTAAGAAATTCAATTGCTCATTCTAATTTTATATTTCAAGGAGATTACATGCAGCTCGGTAATTACATAGAAGATGACCCACACTCTCAAGTAAGAGCTATTTCGTTTCAAGAATGGACAGAAAAGTTTCACACTACTATGATTATATACGATAACTTCATTGGCATTCTTAACCGAGCTCGTGAATACAGCAAAGCATTAATGGATAAAAGCAAGAATGTTCATGATGTATTAGTAACAGACAAGCGTGATAAAGGCAATGATAAAACTTACCTACTTCCCGTAGTTTACGACCCCGAATTCGAACGTTATTCTTACAAACAGAATTAAACAACTGTAACTCAATTGCCGCAAGCTTGCAGCTCGTAACCAACAAAATTTCAGCTAAATCGATATAAAGAAGCTGAATCAACATAGAAGCCGCAGTAAAAGACCTAACACCCCTCCCTGACGCGAGTTTAGCGCAGTATAACTCGTGACCAGCCATAACGTGGAGGTTGTACCTCTACTGCCGCGCCAGCGGCAAACCGATACCGCGCCGCCCAGAGAACTCTAGGCGGCGTACTCGTTTTAACGGTGGCTCATTTTATCAGTAAGGGTTGCGACAAGCTGGGTTAAAGTAAGTAGCCAGGCAGTGTGGCTATTTGTGGTAAAATTTTATATTTTGATAGAAATTACCACAAAATCCCTTTCCCATTTGTGGTAATTTCTGCACAATTCAAGAAAATTACCACAACCCTCTATGCCGCGCCGCGCTTCCACTTCCTTACCGGCTCGGGTGCGGGCTTGGCTGGGACTTACCCAAACCGATTTGGCCTTATACCTGGGCGTGAGTCAATCCTTGCTGCAAGCCATTGAGGCCGGACAGCGGCCCCTCACCCACCCCGTACGCGTGGCCCTGCTGCCGCTGCTGCTTCGGCTGCCCCCGCCGGAGGTGCCGGCTGCTCCGGCCACCGATGCCCCGCTACCCCCGGCTACGCCCGCGCCTGATGCGGCTGATCTGGACTTTCGACGGCGGGAGTGTTTGCATCGGGCGGCGGGGCTGCTGGCTCAGGCCGAGGTGCTGGCGGGGCGGGCTCATGTGGCGGCCCGCTGGGAAGCGGCCCTGCCGGCCCTGCTCCCGCCCGACCCCGGTGCGCCGCCCGCTGACCCGGCCGAGCCCGTTACCCCGGCGGCGCAGGCCCTGGCGGCGGCCCTGGAGCAGGCCGCCGACCCCACCGACCCCCAGCGGGCCCTCGACCATGCCCGCTGGCTGCGCAGCTGGCTGCACCACCGCGCCCGGCCCCTCACCGTGGCGGAAACTACCCGCCTGCACCGGTTGCGGGCCCAGGCCGCCGGGCTGCTGGCCGAGGCCGAGGCGCTGGCAACTATTTTATAAACAACCCTTGTAAATCTGCTGATTACGTTCAATATTCATACATCGTATTATTTCTCTTTTTTCCACTTTTCTATTGTTTGTTACCTATGGAACCCGATTACAGTTTTCTCACCACCCAGGCCGAGTGCGACGATGCTACCGCCGAGGTCACCTTCGAGTTGAAGACCTTTACCCACATTGATTCCGGCCTGGACCTGGCCGACGACCGCGCCGACCGCAGCAAGGCCAGCGGCGCGGCAGCCCTGGCGAAAAAGGATGCTGAAATTCTGCGGGCCCAGGGCGAGGTCAACGCGGCCGGCCTCACGAACCTGCAACGCCAGGATGCCATCGACGCCCTGGAACTGCTCCAGGCGCAGCGCAAAAAGATTCTGAAAAACAACCGGGTCAGCGCCGGCACCAACCGGTTTCTGGGCAGCGTCAATGGGGTGCAGACCCAAGCCCAGGTTACGGTCCTGACTGGCGTGCTGGCCGGTATTGCCGGCCACCGGGCCACGCTTAGCGCCTAAGCGGCTCCGGCCCCGAGCCGGCAGCCTAGCCTCCCGAACGACCCTAGCCTTGCGGACTAGGGTCGTTTTTTTGTGGCTGCCCTCCGGCGACGGTCGCCCATGAGGAGCACCTTTTACTGCAAATGATCTTGGCACCAACCTGCGCCGGCCTTACCTTGCTGCCCCGCCAAATGACTGCGGCAAGGTAAGTTGAAAAGCACTAAAGCGAGAATAACGGACATCATCGTGCAAGCCTTGAATACAGATAATCCAGTGTTTCTTCTCTCCGGCGCCATCCTGTTTGTGTGGGGCTTGTGGCTCTGGCGGCAACGGCAGCGGCTTGTGCGCCACGGGCAGTTTACGACGGGCACGGTTATCGGCCACGACAACGGCCCAATCGTGCGGTTCTATACCCAGGACCAAAAACCGGTATCCGGACAATCTGCCGCTAGTCCCTCAAGTAGCTACCATCGGGACGGCGACACCATTGGCGTCTACTACAATTCTGAAAAGCCGCGGGAGTTCGTGCTTGCCACTACGGAGCATAAGGCAACTCCCCTGCTTTTCATGGTCTTGGGTATTGTCTTTATTCTGGGTGGGTTCTTTTCCAAAATAGACTAATTGCATCCTTGCTTCTTCTACCTACGCCACTCCTGCGCCGGCCAGATCTAGCAGCTGCTCAACAAGCTGGAGAATATTGACAGTGAGCCTGAGCAATATTCGGGAGGCACTGAAGCGGGAGTAAAATCCTTTTCTATTTTCAGCCTACTCTTAATTCAGATCAGAACAACAATTATTTGCCGGTTTTTTTATCGTTCAATAGTGCCTCTAGCTTAACTTTTGTTTCCGGAATTACTTGCAGAGTTAACGCCTTTTTAAAGCACTCAACAGCTTTAGCTTTAAGCCCTGTTTCAAGATAAAAATCACCTAAGGAATCATAGCAGTTGGCGCTGCTCGGATTGTTGGCTACGTTAAGTTTAAATAGAGACTCGGCTTTTTTAAACTGCTTAGTTCGCAGCATTTGATAACCGAGGTTATTCACCTGGCTTTCACTTGGCTTGACGGTATAGCCCATCTGTTCAGACACCCGCTTGTAGTGGGCAACTAATAATGACTCCAGAGCAAAGTCAGGGTTTTTTAATTCACTATCGTAAATTCTTAGCTTGTAAAAATCGTAGACATATCGAAGGGCGTCATACTCGCCAATCAGCCTTACGGAAGAATGATCATCAGCTTCGTAATACTTGTATTTGAAGCGTAACTCATTCTTTCTATTCTTAGCAAGCTCTTGAATGAACGTAAGATTGCTGCGAATAAGAGCCGTAGTGCTGCTTGTATCTTTTTGAACACTTAGCGTATCAACTCCCCTTTCCAAGCGGTTGGCCATCGCCAGGAATAACTTCTTCCCTTTGTAGTTGTGAGCGGGTAAAATCGTCTTGGCTTCTTTCACCACCTTTTGATCATTCCACCACAACGCCCCATCGAGAGAAACATACGAATTGAATAAGCTTGGATTGTGAAGAAGCGTATTCACAACTGTCAGGCCTCCAACTGAGTGACCAATAAGGGTCCTGTACGTTGTAGTTGGATAAGTTGCGTCGACATAGGGAATCAATTCCTTTTCAACAAAGGACATGAACTTCTCACCGCTGCCAACAAAGTTAGGGAACTCCTTTTCAGTGCCGGTTGTGAGCTCACTCAGCCTATCTGCATGTACAATCCCAATCACAATCGTGGGAGGGCACAGGCTTGATTCCTCCATATGTTCCAGGATACTTACTACTGCGTTGAAATTATCACTTCCATCCAATAAATAAACCACGGGATAACGCCCTCGGTCTTTAACCTTATTTCCTCCGTTGCTTGTAGGAATATGAATCAGCACGGTGCGTTTTTGCCCTAATATTTTCGAAGAAATAGTTTCTTCAAACCCAATAAGCAAGGGATTATCCCCTTGCGCAACAGCACAGAAATGAGTGAATACAAGTGCGCAAAAACAAAGAAAAGCTTTCACAGGATTATACAATCTAAAATTGAAACTACACCCATTTACAGCGGCGAAGGTAGGAACAAAAGCCAGAGAAACATGCCTCTGAATCACTCCGTCGTGGTTTTCGATTCTACCATCTAGTACACTTCCTGACTCCTCCCGCTGGTGCGAGTTTAGCGCAGCGTAACTCGTGACCAGCCATAACGTGGAGGTTGTACCTCCACTGCCGCGTCAGCGGCAAACCGAACCCACGCCGCCTGGAGAAACCCGGGCGGCGTACTCGTTTTAGCGGGGCGCCCAGCCTCTTATCAAGGTTGGTCTGAACCACGGCTGCGCCTAAATCCGCGCCGGTAAATGCTTTGGCACCGGTGCGTACCATTGTTACAGCACCTCCTACCCCAACGCCTCACTCGGGTGCCGGCCCGCCTCTGCGGCTACTCTCCCCGCACCCGTCGCCCCGCATTTATTCACAAACCGCTATACTCTCTGCCAAACCTTTATCTTCCGCCCTTCTATTCCACCTCTACGCGCACCTGCCTTGAAAAAGCTTCTGCTGCTTGCCCTACTTGGAGCCTTCAACTCGGCCGTAGGACAGGTCCCCCAACCCACACGCGGGGCCCGAACCGTTACGACCCTGCCCCAGCTCACCGACTCCATCCAGGGCATCATGCGCCGGGAGCACATGCCGGGGCTGATGCTTACCATAGTAGCTCACGACACGGTGCTGTTCGAGGGCGGGCTGGGCCTGGCCGACGTGGAAAACAAGCGGCCCGTGACGGCCCATACGCTGTTTCGGCTGGGCTCCATCACCAAGATGTTCGTGGCCACCGGCCTGCTGCAGCTCGTGGCCCAGGGCCAGCTCAGCCTCCACGACGAAGTACGCCAGCTGGCCCCCGAAATTGGTATCGACAACCCCTGGGAAGCCACCGATCCGGTGCGGGTGGTGCACCTGCTGGAACACACGGCCGGCTTTGAGGACATCAGTCTCAACCACATGTATAACACCACCGCTACCGACCCGCGCGGGGCGGCCGCCGTGCAAGTATTCCGGCGCGAGCTGCGCTGCCGCTGGCGGCCCGGCGAGCGGATGTCCTACTCCAATTCGGGCTACCAGCTGGCCGGCTACCTGCTCGAAAAGCGCAGCGGCCAGCCCTACGAGCACTACCTGAGCCAGCACCTGCTCCGCCCCCTGGGCATGCCCGACGCGACGGCCGACCTGCGCCCCGCCGCCAACCCCCTGCTGGCCCGCGGCTACCGCTACTCCGATGACCAGTACCGGCGCATCCGGCCGCTGCCCATCTACGCCGGGCCCGCCGGCTCCCTGAGCGCCTCCGCCGCCGATATGACCCGCTGGGTGCAGTTCTTCCTCCACGACTTCCGGGCCCCCGACGGCACGGCGCTGCTTCCCGCCACTGCCCGGCAGGAAATGGAAACGGCCCACACGCCGCTTGAAGCCCGCGCCGGCCTGACGACCGGCTACGGCCTGGCCAACATGCCGATGAACTGGCGCGGCAAAGCCGTGTTTCGGGGTCACGGCGGCAGCATTGACGGGTTCTTTTCCTCCTTTGCCTACAACCGGGCCCTGGGCGTGGGCTATGCCCTATCCAACAACGGCGACCAGCGCACCACCAGCATCGATAAGGTGGTGCGGGAATTTCTGCTGCGCCAGGCGCCCACCCCGCCCGAGCCCCGGGCTGTGTCCCTCAATACTGCCGCCGTAGCGCCTTACCTGGGCCACTACCAGAATGCGGCGCCCCGCAACCAGATCTTCGGCCTGGCCGACTACCTGCTCGGCGACCAGCACCTCACCCAGCAGGGGCAGCTGCTGCTGTTGCAGCCCCTCATCGGCCAGCCCGACACCCTGCTGGCCACCGGCCCGCTCACTTTTCGCCGGCCCGGGGAGCAGGCGGCTTCCATCGTTCTCACCCACGACCACGACGGCCGCCGCACCCTGGTTACGGCCAAGAGCTACTTCCTCGAAGCCAGCGCGGGCTGGTGGTGGCTGCGGCCGGCCCTGCTGGGCTTGAGCCTGCTGCTGGTGCTCACGGCCAGCGTGGCGGGGTTGGTCTGGCTCGTTCTGGCCCTGCGTCGGCGGCTGCCCCGCGCCCAGGTGCTGCCCCGCCTGCTGCCCCTGCTGGCCATTACGGCCCTGTTGGCGGCTGTCGGGGCCTTCGCCAGCCTGGCCAGCCACCTCTGGGATGCCGGGCACGTCAGCCTGAGTACGGTGCTCATCAGCGCGGGGCCGCTCGCCTTTGCCGTGTTCAGCCTCGCCGGGCTGCTACTCACGCTGCGCCGCTTCGGCCAGTTCCGCAGCCGGATAGTGGCCTGGTACCTGCTGCTTACCTACGGGGCCCTGGGCTGGCTGGCCGCCGCCCTGGCATCCTATGGCTGGCTGAGTCTGGGGTTGTGGTCGGTGTAGCAGGCGCCCGGCGTACTGGTTTTGCCGCCGGTAAGCTTGGTCCCCGCGCCCGGCAGTCCTACCTTGCTCCCCCGCTAACCTCCCCTTCCGCTATGGGCAAGCAATACCCCGCCATCAGCGCCGACACCCAGGCTTTTATCGAGCGGCAGCACGTGTTCTTCGTGGGCACGGCCGCCGCGGATGGGCGCGTCAACATCTCGCCCAAGGGCCAGGATACCCTGCGCGTGCTGGGTCCCAACCGCGTGACCTGGCTCAACCTGACTGGCAGCGGCAACGAAACCGCCGCCCACCTGCTCGAAGTAAACCGCATTACCCTGATGTGGTGCGCCTTCGAGGGTCCGCCCAGCATCCTGCGCCTCTACGGCACGGCCAGCCTCTACCACCCCCGCGACGCCGAATGGGCCGACCTGCTGCCCCTGTTCCCGGCCCTGCCCGGGGCCCGGCAGATTCTGGTGGTCGACGTGGAGCTGGTGCAGACTTCCTGCGGCATGGCCGTGCCCTTCCTCGACTACCGGGCTGAGCGCGACGAGCTAAACGACTACATGGAACAGCGCGGCCCCGAGCAGGTGGAGCAGTACTGGCACAACCGCAACGGCCGCAGCCTCGACGGCAAGCCCACCGGCATCTGAGCCAGGCCGCAGGTAACTAACAGCCACGGGGCTTCACTCAGCACCAGGAAGAACAGAGTCGAAGGAAATAGCCGAGTTCATTTACTTTTCCGCAGTGTCGGCCGCCATACCTACGCTAGTTAATGCTTGTAGCTTCACTTCCCCTTTCTAGCATGCCCCACCTCTACCTTCGTATCGCACTGCTCGTCTGTTTGTCGGCGGCCCGGCTGGGCTGGGCGCAGCAGCAACCCGCCCCGCCCGTGCGCCGCATCATCGACGTGCACCTGCACGCCCGCGCCGCCGCTGATTATGGCCCCACCCCGCCACCCAACCCGGTCAGCGGCCGGGTGCCCGCCTACCGCACCGATGCCGAGGTGGTGGCCGTAACGCTGGCCGAGCTGAAGCGCCACCACGTGGTGCGGGCCGTTACCTCCGGCAGCCAGCCCCGGGTAGCCGCCTACCTCGCCGCCGACCCGGCCCGCATCATCGGGGCCCTCGACTACCCCGACAACCAGCACGCCCCGCTGCCCGATACGGCCACTTTCCGCCGCCTCTTCGCCGAAGGCCAGTTTCGGGTATTCGGGGAGCTGGGCTTGCAGTACGAAGGCAAAACCCTCACCGACCCCGCCCTGGAACCCTACCTGGCCATCTGTGAGCGGCGCGGTATTCCGGTGGCCTTGCACACCGGCCTGGGCTTTCCCGGCATTGCCTACAACGACTGCTGCCGCAACTTCCGCACCCGCCTCGGCAACCCGCAGCTGGTGGAGGAAGTGCTGATTCGCCACCCCCGGCTCAAGCTCCAGCTTATGCACATGGGCTACCCCTACCTGGCCGAAACCAAGGCCCTGCTTTACATCTACCCCCAGCTCTACGCCGATATTTCCGTCACCAACTGGATCCTGCCCCGGGCCGAGTTCTACAGCTACCTCCAAGCCCTGGTCACGGCCGGCTACGGCCAGCGCCTGCTGTACGGCTCCGACCAGATGGCCTGGCCCGACGCCATCGGCCTTTCCATCGAAAGCGTGGAAAAAGCCCCGTTCCTGAGTGAAAAGCAAAAGCAGGACATTTTCTACAACAACGCCGCTACCTTCTACGGCCTGCGCTAGGGGCAGGAAGGTGGTCGGCTCCCCGCCGGCCACCTTCCTGCCCGGGGCTTCTGCCTGTTTATATTGCGGCCCCACTACCAGTTCCGTATTCACGTCGCATGACTACTCTGGCCCGCCTGTTTTCCGATTCTGCCCACCTTACTGCCCTAACGCCGCACCTGGTTACCGAGCTGTTTCTGCCCACCGGGCAGCTCCTGGCCTGCGACCCGGTAGCCTACTCCCATCCGCAACCCTTCCGCCAGACTTTTGCACCCGGCCGCTACCCAGTCTACATTCACCAGCTGCCCGAGGACTCGTGCATTGCCTACGCCGAAGTGCGGCTACGCGAAGCCCCGGTGAGCCGCTGGGAAATGGCCGTCACGGCCCAGCAGAACCTGACTTCGCTAGCCCCGGGGGAAATATTCGGCTACCCCGTCTCGGCCGGCCTAGGCTGCTTTATGGACCACGCCACCCTGGCTCTGGTCGAGCAGCACGACGCCGACCTGCAAGCTGAGCTGGGCGACGAGTACGTAAGCTACTACGACGACTACGTGGACGATTTGCTCTACCCCGAATCCGGCAGCCAGCAATACTGCACCCTGCAGCCCTACCCCGCCCAGGCAAACAACGTGGCCGTGTTTCAGTCGGGCTACGGCGACGGTTTTTATGCCACCTACGTGGGCCTGGATGAGCAGGACCAACCGGTAAAGTTCATTACCGAGTTTATCGATGCCAACCAGCGCTAGGCCTCCTGGCCCTCTGCTGCCAACGCCGGGCTGCAGCCGGAATCCGGCGCTACTTCCCGCCTCGATGCTCCGGCGGCCCTCCGCCTTCTGCTTACTTGATAATGCGCCGGATAAGTAACTTAAGTCCTACCCTGGCGCTGAAGCACTCTTGCTACCCTGCACCACTCCGGCGCCTGCTGCTGCTGCTCAATAAGCTGACTTCTAATTACCAGTGAACCCAAGCCGCATTCGGGCCCCAGAGCAACAGGAAAATAGCACGGCAGGCCCAAACCAGGCAGGTGCGGGGCCGCGGAAAACAGCAGGTCCGGCCCCGACCAGCAGCTGCTAGTCGGGGCCGGACCTGCTGTTTTCCCACTGCGGTAGAGATGCTTCGGCAAGCTCAGCATGACGTTCTCTGTTAACGACGTTCCCGCTTGGCAGGGGTGGCAGGATGCGTTAATGCCCCCCGCGGGGGTACGCCATTACCACTTCGCCGGGGTTCAAGCGGCGGCTTAGTCCCAGATGCCGTTGGCCTCGGTTAGAATAATCGGCTGGCCGTCGGTGATGACGATGGTGTGCTCGTGCTGGGCCACGAAGCTGCCGTCGCGGGTGGCCAGCGTCCAGCCGTCGCCGAGCTGGTGGGCAATGGAGGCGCGGGTGGAAATAAAGGTTTCGACGGCCACCACCGAGTTTTTCTTGAAGCGCTTCAGGTTGTGGCGGTCGTAGTAGCAGGGAATTTCGGAAGGTTCCTCGTGCAGGCTGCGCCCCACGCCGTGGCCCACCAGGTTCTTAATGACCCGGTAGCCGGCCTTGCGTGCCTCGCTCTCGATGAGCCCACCGATATCGGCAATGCGCACGCCGCCGCGAATCTGGCTCAGGGCCGTGCGCAGGATGTGGCGGGAGGCGTCGACCAGGGGCTGATGCTGGTGCAGATCAGCGCCCAGCACGAAGGAGCCGCCGTTGTCGGCCCAGTAGCCAGCCAGCTCAGCCGACACGTCCACGTTTACCAGGTCGCCTTCCTGCAGCACCTTACGGGCCGAGGGAATGCCGTGGGCCACCTCGTTATTGACGCTGATGCAGGTCCAGCCCGGGAAGCCGTAAGTGAGCCGCGGGGCCGATTTGGCGCCCAGCTCCGCCAGAATGCGCCCCCCGTACTCGTCGAGCTCCTTGGTCGTCATGCCCGGGCGGGCGTAGTCGCGCATCTGCTTCAGGGTAATCCCCACGGCCTGGCTGATGCGCTGCAGGCCGGCTAGTTCTTCTTGCGAGGTAATGGACATAAAACGGAGGGGCTATGGCTCTCGAACAGGATATTGAACTGGTGGGCTAACAAGCCCGGCACCACGCGGGTTTGCAAAAGGTGGTTGAGCCGCCAAAATAAGCCGGCCCGCGCGTATCGGGCCATTGCTACCCGAGTCGCCCGGGCAAAGGTGGGCCGCCCCGGTGGAAAAACCGCGGCCGTTAGTCGCAAACGGCCCCGCTACTGGTCCTGATGGCCCCGCCGGCGAGTGGCGCCGCGGTGGTAATCTTGGGCCGGTCCTCCCCCTAAGCTCCTAAGCAAACCCTATTGAGAAAGATTAGAATCATGGCGCCCACCTGCCCGGATGGCGTGATTCAGCCCGAAAACGCCCAAGGCTTTGCCCACGGCCACCGCCACGGGCGTACTGCTCAACGCTTACTGCTACCTTGGGCCGCTAGTGCCTGACGCCCTGAAACTGCCGGAACCCCGCCCGCTGCCGCCGGCTAGCTATGGCGCGACAGAACGCCGGGCCGGGGCCCCGCCAAACGTTATTCCCGCCCGAAACAGACCATGATGCCCTGGACCACCGCTACTTGCCCCGTCAACGGCATTCGCCTGCATTATACCCGCACCGGGGGCCCCAAGCCGCCCGTACTGCTGCTCCACGGCCTGATGACCAGCGGCCGGTGCTGGACGGAACTGGCCCGCGCCCTGGCCGCCGATTACGACGTAATAATGCCCGACGCCCGGGGCCACGGCGAGTCGGGAGTGCCCGCCGCGGGCTACCGCTACGACGACCACGCCGCCGATATTGCCGGGCTGATTCGGGCCCTGGAGCTGCCACCGGTGTTTCTGCTGGGCCATTCCATGGGCGGCATGACGGCGGCCGTAGTGGCCAGTCAGGCTCCGGCCCTGCTGCGGGGCCTGGTGTTGGCCGACCCCACTTTCCTGAGCCCCGCCATGCAGCAGCAAGTGTACGAGAGCGACGTGGTCGAGCAGCACCGCCGCGTGCTGGAGCTGCCCTTGGAGGAAGTACTGGCCGATGCCCGGCGCCGGCACCCGCACCGGCCGGCCGAAACCCTGGCGCTGATGGCCCGGGCCCGGCTGCAAACCAGCCCGCGGGCCTTCGAGGTACTCACGCCCCCCAACCCCGATTACCGGCAGCTAATCGGGCAGCTCTCCGTGCCGGGCCTGCTCGTCGTCGGGGAGCAGGGCGTCGTGTCGGGGGCGGTGGCCCAGGAGCTGCAGGAGCTGAATCCCCGGCTGCGGGTAGAGCGGATCCGGGAGGCCGGTCACGCCCTGCACCTCGACCAGCCCGCGCCGTTTGCCACCGTCGTCCGGGCCTTTCTGGACTCCTTCGGCGCTGGGGCCACCTAAGCGGACCCGGGCCCGAGCGCCCGAGCGCCGAGCTTTTCGGCTCTGTCTTACTTGTCCGTCATGGGTTTGGGCTGCCGCAGGGGCGGGCCCACCCGCTTAAAGCCGTGGGCCACCCGAAAGGCATCCTGCTCGGCTTCGGACATGTTGCGGGTCAGGCCCTGGCTGATTTTGCGGAAGCACTCCTCCATCTTGCCCGCCGGCTGAAAAATCATCAGCAGCCGCCCTTCTCCCGCGCCTACTTTGGCAAAGCTGTGGGGCACCATGCGGGGCCCGAACACACTGTCGCCGGCCTTAGCCTCGTACACCGTGTCACCGACCTTAATCAGGAACTCCCCGGACAGCACGTACCACCACTCATCCTGGTCGAAATGGTAGTGGTGGGCGGGGCCGCCCTCCTTCACCCGGCTCGACTCGAAGACGTAGATGTCGCCCTCGGTATCCTGGGCGGCAATCTTGGTCAGAAACGTGTCGCCATCAAACAAGGCCATGGGTTGGCTGGCCCGGTCCTGCCCGGCTTTCACCAGGAAGCCCTTGCCGGCCCGGTAGCGCCGGATGGCCCCAACGGCGAGAGAAACGGGCAGGGTCAGCAGCGCCCCGGTAGCCAGGCAGGCCTGCACGAAGTGGGTTCTTTTCATGGGGTAACGACTACAGCTTGAGGTACAACTGCCCGGGCCGCCGGAACCGGCCCGTCTTTACGGTCGGCACCCTTCATTGCGGCGCCCGCACTCGGGCGGCAAGAATATATTTTATCTAATATAAAGACATAATCCAGGAATCCCGCATCGACGCAGCTTCGGCTTCGAATCTGAGCACGAAAGGGTTACGCGCTGCTAAACCGGTGGCAAACGTCCTGCTCCGGCTAGGCCTCTACGAGTGGGATTTGCCCCTACCGCCTCCACTCCCTCTATTTCCACTTCTGGGCAATGCGCAGGGCCGTTTCCAGCATATGGGGCGCCCACTGCTCAATCTGCCAGTCGGAATGGGCCAGACTAGAGCCCGCCAGCCGCTGCCGGGCCTCGTCGTAGGATGGGGCCGTTTCCAGGATGTGGGTTAGCTGCTGCTGCTGCTCGTGGAGGCGGGCATCCTCGGCCACCGGGCCCGTCGGTAGAGGACGCTGGGGCAGAAACAGCGGGCTGCCCCCGGCTGGAGCCTGGGCGCGGTGCTCATGGACCATGGCTTCCAGGCGGCCGAAGTCACGGCGGAACTGGGCCCGGCTAGGTTCGGTCTGCAGGGCGTTGCCCAGCTGCTCCAGCACCACGAACTTCAGGTTGGGGCAGCGCGGCAGGGTTCTGCTCAACAATTCAAACACCTCGTCGGGCACGGCCCCGTCGTGGGTGTCGCGCCGCACCTGCCGGCCCGGTTCCTGCCCGGATTCTTCCCAGCTGCCACCGGAAATATGGATTTCCCGCACCCGCTCCAGGGGGTAAAGCTGAATCAGCTCCTCGTAAGACACGCCGAAGTTGTGGAGCTGGCAGAACAGGTTGTGCAAATCCAGAATCAGGAAACCATTGACCGGCTCCACGAGCTGGGCCAGAAACTCGCCGTGCCGCCGCACCTCGTCGAGCGAATAGGCAAAGGCCAGATTTTCCAGTCCGACCGGGCACCCGCAAGCCTCCTGAATGCGGCAGAGGCGGTCTTGCCCCAGGCGCAGGGCGGTGCTGGTGTAGGGAATAGGCAGCGGGGCCCCGGCGTGGAAGTTCTGGCCCGTGAAAAAGCCGAAGTGCTCGGTGATATGGTCGAACCGAAACTGCTGGGCCAGCTTCCGCAGCTGGCTCAGCCACTGCTGCTGCTCGGGCGTCCAGCGGCCCGAGAGCAGAGAAAAGTACACCCCATGGCCCACCAGCCGGTTCTGGGCGGCAAAGGCGCGGAGCAATTCGGTAAACCACTCCGGAATCTGCTCGGCCCAGAACAGCGCGTCGAACGACCATTCCAGGGCTTCCACCCGACCCTGCTCCAACAACGGAAAGGACGCCGACAGCATGTCAGCGTCCAGGTTGCAGGCCAGAGTGGCCAGAATGCCGGGCTCGGCGGCGGCGGCGGGCGTGCTCATGGCTTAACCCATGCCGCAGGCGGGGCAGTTGATAGGTACGGGCTTGCCTTTGCCGCTGCCTTCCTCCTGCTTGGGGCTGGGCGCATCTTTTTTGCAGCCGGTTGTGGCCTGGGCCACCACGCCCAGCAGGATGGCACCGAGTAATGCTTGGGGTAATTTCATGGCGTAGGGGTTGGTTTCAAATGGATACCGATGAAATGTGACACGATGGGTGGGCCGCCAGCGGCCCGCCCCTACTTGGTAGAGTCGCCGGGGTCCGGTAAGGTTGCATCAGCGGGAGCTAAAGTCCGGATTTTTCGTGCCCATCTCCACACAAAAATGCCCCGGCAACTGCCGGGGCATTTTTGTGCGTCATCGAGTTGCAGAGTTGGCTACGGCATGCCGGCCCCGCCGCTGGCCCCGTACACCTGGCCGGTGGCGTAGCTGGCCATGGGGTCGGCGAGCTGCACGTAGATGGAAGCCAGCTCGGCCGGTTGGCCGGGACGCTTCATGGGCGTGTCGCCGCCGAACTTGACGAGCTTCTCCTGGGTGGCACCGCCGCTAACCTGCAGGGGCGTCCAGATGGGGCCCGGGGCCACGCCGTTCACCCGAATGCCTTTCGGGGCCAGCTGCTTGGCCAGGGAACGGACGTAGTTGGTGGTAGCGGCCTTGGTCTGGGCGTAGTCGTAGAGGTTTTCCGAGGGGTCGGTGGCCTGCTCGGAGGTGGTGCCGATGATGGCCGAGCCCGGCTTGAGGTGGGGCAGCGCGGCCTTGATAATCCAGAACGGGGCGTAGATGTTGGTTTTCATCGTCGCGTCGAAGTCCTCGGTCGTCAGCTCCAGAATCGACTGGCGCTGCTGCTGCCGGGCCGCGTTGTTGACCACGATATCCAGGCCGCCGAGCTGCTTTACAGCTTCGTCCACCAGCTTTTTGCAGAAGGCCTCGTCGCGCAAGTCCCCGGGAATGGCCACGCCTTTGCGGCCCTCAGCCTTAATCAGGGCAATAACCTCTTTAGCGTCGGCTTCTTCGGCGGGCAGGTAGTTGATGGCCACGTCGGCGCCTTCGCGGGCGTAGGCAATGGCCGCGGCCCGGCCCATGCCCGAGTCGCCGCCCGTAATCAGCGCTTTGCGGCCCTTAAGGCGGCCCGAGCCCTTGTAGCTTTTCTCGCCGTGGTCGGGCTTGGGGTCCATCTGCGAGGCCAGCCCCGGCCAGGGTTGGCTCTGACTTTTGAATGGTGGCTTGGGGTAGGCGGTGGTCGGGTCGCGCAGGGGTTCGGCGGCCGTTTCGGCCGGGGCGCTGCCGCCACCCTCAGTGCCAATTTCGGCGCCAAACACGGGGCTTACGGCCGCTACGGCCAGGCTGGCACCCAATCCGCTGATAATCTGGCGGCGGCTGAGCTTGTTTTCCTCTTTCATAGTGAATAGTGTTTCTGGTTGGTTATGGGGTTCGAATAAGCACTTACGGAACGAGTAGGCTTCACAGATGAGAAAAGTTAGGGCGCGTAGCCTATAAGCTCCACCGTACGGAGCATTTTTTACGCGTTTCACGCCGGCAGTTTAGCGGCTTCTTTTGGCCGGAAACCTGCCGCGGCGGGCAGCTTTTTCCGCCTGTCGTTGCCCTGCCCGGCCGTTGTTCCCGGGTGGTCATTGGCAGCGCGGGGCTGGCCAATGCACCAAGCAGCTAGGCAAAGGGCCGCCAGCTGAAAAAAGAAGCCGGACGAAGCGGCGGCATTTCCGGCTGCTCCGCCATTCCGGGTTAGCTTTGCGGCTTGCTTTATCCTTTCAGCTCCATCTATGCCCGGTTACCAGAGTCTGGCCGATCTTGCCGCTATTGAACAAACGCCGCTGCGGGAGCGGCCTAGTGCGCCCAACACCTTTGCCATGGTGGAGCAGGGTGCGGCCCTCAACCCCGGGGCTCTGGCCCTGCGCTTCGTGCTGAATGGCGAGCAGCCCACCCGGTCGACGGACTTCACCTACGCCCAGGTACTGGACCGCCTGCACCAAACCGCCAACCTGCTTCACGAGCTGGGCGTGGGCGCCACCGACGTGGTATCCTACCTGCTGCCCAACCTGCCTGAAACGGCCTTTACCTTTATCGGCGCCCAGGCCGCGGGCATCGTCAACCCCATCAACCCGCTGCTGGAGCCGGCCCAGATTGCCGACATCCTCAACGCCTGCGGCACGAAGGTGCTGGTCACGCTGCGGGCCTTTCCCAAAACCGACATCTGGCAGAAAGTAGAAGCCCTGGCCGCCCTGGTACCCACCCTGGAAACCGTGCTGACCGTGGACCTGCGGCCCTACCTGCCCCTGCCCCAGCGCCTGGCCGTGGGGGCCCTGCGCCTCGCGCAGGCCACGCCCCAGCTGCCCGGCCGCCGCGTGCTCGACTTTGGCCGGGAGCTGCGCCGCCAGCCCGCCGACCGCCTCACCTCGGGCCGCACCATTGCCAGCACCGACGCGGCCTGCTACTTCCACACCGGCGGCACCACCGGCACGCCCAAGATTGCGCCCCTCACCCACCGCAATCTGACGTTCATCACCGGCCTGACGGAGTTTATGACCGGTACGGCCGCCGAAACCGGGCCGCTGGTGTACTTCTGCGGCCTGCCCATGTTCCACATCAACGGGGCCGTCGTCACGATTTGCGCGCCCTGGTCCATGGGGCACACGCTGGTGCTGGGCAGCCCGGCCGGCTACCGCGGTCCGGGTATCGTGGCCAACTTCTGGGAGCTGGTCGAGCACTACCGCATCACGCTGTTCAGCGGCGTGCCCACCGTGTTTAGCCGCCTGCTGGAAGTGCCCACCACCGGCCGCGACTTAAGTTCGTTGCAGTACGCCATCTGCGGGGCCGCGCCCCTGTCGCGGGAGCTGATTCTGGAGTTTGAGCGCCGCACCGGCCTGCGCATTGCCGAGGGTTACGGCTCCACCGAGTGCTCCTGCATCAACACGCTCACGCCCTTCGGGGGCGACGGTCCGGCGGGCTCCATCGGGCTGCGCCTGCCCTACCAGGACGTGCGCATTGGGGTGCTGGACGCGCAAACCGGCCTTTACCAGCGCCCGGCCGAGCCCAACGAAAGCGGCACCATTCTGATTCGGGGGGAAAACGTGTTCCGGGGCTATCTGCAGGCCGGGCACAACCAGGGCGTGTTCGTGGACGTGGGCGACGGGCAGGCTCCCTTCTTCAACACCGGCGACCTGGGCCGGCAGGATGCGCACGGCTATTTCTACATCACCGGCCGCCAGAAGGAGCTCATCATCCGGGGCGGGCACAACATCGACCCGCGCCTGATTGAGGATGCCCTGCAGCAGCACCCCGGCGTGGCCCTGGCCGCCGCCATCGGCAGCCCCGACCCCGACGCGGGCGAGCTGCCGGTGGCCTACGTCACCCGGGTGCCCGGCCACGCCGTCACGGAAGCCGAGCTGCTGACCTTTGCCGCGGCCCACATTTCGGAGCGGGCCGCGGTACCCAAACGCATTTACCTGGCCGACGAGCTGCCCCTGACCGCCATCGGCAAGATCTTCAAGCCGGCCTTGCTCAAGCAGGAAATTGCCCGCGTCTTCACCCAGCGCCTCACCCAGGCCGGCCTGCAGGTGCAGCCCATCCTCGTGCGCGACGACAAGCAGTTGGGTCTGGTAGCCGAAATCGACGCCACCGGCCCCACCGGCACGGACGTGGCCCCGGCCGTGCAGCAGGCCCTGAAAGGCTACACCGTGCCGTATGTGCTCCGGCCGGCGGCGGGCTAAACTTCTGCCGGCTTGATTCAAAAGTAACCCGACGGGGAGCTGGGAGTACCGGCATGGGGAAGGCCAGGCGACTACCGCCGCCGGCTCCCGCCCCCTTGCCCCGGCCCTAATATCCAGGCCGATTGCCTAGCTTTGATTCGGGCTATACCCTGTAGCTAATTCCCGTTCTCCTATTGCTTGTTATGAAGTACTTGCTTGCCGCTATTTTGCTGCTGACCATGCACGCCGCCGAGGCCCAGATTCAGGGGGTACTGATGGGCATGCGCGGAGCCCAGGCCGCCTACAATCTGTCGCACCTCAAGAGGAAGCCCAACTCCGCCAAAGGCAAGGCTAAGGAAAAAGCCGAGGAAGCTCCCGCCGTGGTGCTACCGCCCGTCAAGCTGGTAGCGCCCGTTTCGTACCGGGGCCAGAGCTTTTCCCACCAGCGCACCCCGGCCGCCCAGCTCAAGGGCAAGGGGCAGGCTGAAATCCTGGCCCTGGAAGCCTTGCTCGACGAAACCCACGCCGACCTGCTGGCCGATTCCACGCAGTCCTTCCTGCCCGCGGCCCGCTACGAGGCCACCGTGGCGGCGGCCCGCACCGCTGCCGCCGCCCGCCCCAGCTGGGACTATGCACCCTACCAGAATGAGCTGGCCTTCTACCAGCAGGAGGAAGCCCGCCGCCAGCTGGTCCTGAACCCGCCCCCACCCGCCCCGGTGAAGCCGGTGCGCAAGCCGCCGGTAAAGCGCGGGAAGTAAACAGCTGATCTGCCGCATGCACCGCCTCTTACTCTGCTGCTTGGCGCTGCTGCTAGCGCCCCCGCTGGCCCGGGCCCAATATGCCTACAAGCCGCTTCCGTCGGCTTGCCGAGTCGGGCCCTTCTACCACTTCGACCGGGGCCAGCCCCGGGCCCAGTTCGGCCAAGACCTGACGGCCTACTTCACCAACCGGATTCCGACCCGCCTGTACCGGAATTTTAAAGGCCTGGTGCTGGTCGAGGTGCACGTCGATTCGCTGGGGCAGCCCTGCGCCCTGCGCTTGGCCGACCATACCTTTGGCTCGGACCCCGCGCTGCTCAACCTGCCCGCCCTCATTGGGGCCATGCCCCGCTGGAGCCCGGCCCGCCTTTCTGGCAAGCCCGTCAACATGGGCGTGGCGCTGCGCTTTACCTTCGGCAACCAGGCCCTGGCCGTCGACTATAATGACCGCGACGACCATGATGAGAATCCGCGCACGTCGGGCGTACCCTCGCCGCTGCATATTGCCAACAAAACCCAACGCTACCTGCCGGCCCCGGCCCGGATACGGGTGCAGGCGTTTACAACGCAGAACTCGGCCCTGCCCTGGGACCAGACCTTCGCCGTGGCCGCCGCTGCCGACCGCACCCTGTGGGCCGGGACCATGAACGGGCTGGTGCATGCCGGGGCCGGCAGGTAGCGTTGGGTTTTCACGACGGCCAACACCCCCATCCGCCCACCCATTGGCAACAACGTTTCGGTACTGAGCCTGGCCGTCGACAGCCACAACCACGTGTGGCTGGCCACTCACACCCAGGTCTACCGCTTCGACGGCCGGCAGTGGACGCTGTTTGATCTGACCAATAGTCCGCTGCACTACTGCCGCCGGCTCTTTGCGGATGCGCTGGGCAACGTCTGGTTTGTGATTCGGGATGGGCTGGCGCGCTTCGACGGGCAGCAGTGGACGGTGCTCACCCGCCAGAACTCCGCGCTGCCCTCTTTTTTTATCCGCACCGTATTTGTCGATAGCCACCACCGCACCTGGATCAGCGCCGACGAGGGCACCGTGTGCTTCGACAGTCCGCAGACGACCACGCACACGGACCCGAAATACCCCTGGGGCAAGCTGGCCTTCAGCAACGCCGCCGAAGACAAGGACGGCAACATCTGGTTTGCCCTCAGCGGCTCCGGCTCGAAGGGCCTGGCCTGCTACTCGGCCCGCGGCGAGTGGAGCTCGTACACGCTGGCCAATTCGGGGCTGCCCAACCAGACGGTTGCCGACGTGGCCTGTGAGCCGCAAACGAATGTCATTTGGCTCAGCGTTTATCAGGTGGGCCTCGTGCGCTTCGACGGGAACCGGTGGAGCTTGTTTACCCCGGCTAATTCGGCCGTTCCCAGCACGACGATTAGTGACCTGACCTTCGACGCCAACGGCACGTTGTGGGGCGCTACCTCCATAGGACTAGTGCAGGTGCGGCCCTAACCGGAACAATAGTATCCGCCTATTAAAAGCATCCTGCCCTATGCCGCTGCGCCCACCCGAGGAAATTCTGGCCAAGCTGGTCCTGGGGCTGGCCTGCTCAGCCGCTGGGCTGATTTCCCTAAAGGCGGCCCGGCAACTCTACCGCCACCGGGCCCACCTGCGCGAAACCGGCGTCCTGACTGGCGGCACGGTGATTCGGCTGGACAAGAACCTGGATGATAAGGAGGACATTAAGCTCTACCCCGTGGTGCGCTTCGCCACGCCCCAGGAGTCGCTGACGCTGCGCTACGAGCACGGCCGCTACCCGGCCGAGTTTGCCCACGGCCAGCAGGTGGAGCTGTTCTACAATCCGGAAAATCCCCGGGATTTTTTCATCGTCCCGACCGGCCCCGACGAGGACGTCTGGAGCCTGGTCGTTTTTGGCGTTATCTTCCTGGGCTCGGGCCTGTATATCTGGCTTTTTGCCTGATCTTCCATTGCTGTTGCCTGCGCCTTTATCTGTCACCTGTCATCCTGAGGCGGAGCCGAAGGACCTGCCTCGCCTAGCTCACTACAACTAGATACCAACGTAAAAAGCCCTTTACCACGCCGGTGGTAAAGGGCTTTTTACGTTTACTCAGGTTTGTCACTCAGGGGAGGAAGGTCCTTCCCTGCGCTGCGCTGCACTCAGGATGACAGCCGAAGCAGTTGTATGGAACGACTAGCCCATTTCTGCTACTGCTTGAGCAGCTTCACCGTGGCCGTGCTCGTGCTGGTGCTTACCCGCACCACGTAGAGGCCCGCCGCGGCCGGCAGCGGCACGGCCACCCGCTCGGTGGCGCGGCCCGGCTGGACCTGCTGCTGCCACACCACCGCGCCCAGCAGATTCAGTAGCTGCACCTGCGTGGGTTGGCCCTGGGCCCCGCGGATTTCCACTTCGGCCTGTTGGCCAGGCACCGGGTTTACCACCGCCGCCACGATTAGCGGCGCGGCAGCCCGGGCGGCTTGCACGGCCAGCGTCACGCAGGCCGCCGGCACGTTACTCGACCAGTCGGTGGGCACCATGTTCACCAGGGTGCCCTGGTGGCCGTGGCCGGTTTGGTCGAGGGTGACCAGGCCGCTGCCCTCGTTGAAGGACCAGTAGGCTTCCAAACCCGCCGTAGTGGCGGGCACGGCGCACATATTGGCCTGAATTTCGGCCGCCGTCAGGGCCCGGGTCCAGGTGCGCACCTCGTCGAGGCTGCCGTTGAGGACCCGGCTGTTGTCGAAGTTGCGGCCCAGGAAGAAGTTGCTGTTGGCCACGAAGGAGCCGGTGGCATTAAGCGAGGCATTGAGCTGTCCGTTGAGGTAAAGCCGCAGCGCCGTGCCGTCGTAGGTGGCGGCCACGTGGTACCAGGTGCCGGCCGTCAGGTCGGTCGGGGAGTTGACTTTGCGGGTAATACCATTGACGAGCATCACAAACTGCAGGCGGTTGGCAGCCTGGTTGGCGTCGCCGAGGCGGACCAGGGCCGTGTTGGCGCCATCCTCCATGCCCATCACGCTGGAAATGAACGGGGAGCCGGTTTTAAACCCAGTGGGCTTGAGCCAGCACTCCATGCTCAGGGCCGCGCCGGTCAGGTTGACGGGCCCCGCATCCACGTACTTGCTGGCCCCGTCGAAGCTCAGGCTGGAGTTGCCGCCGGAGCTGTTCGGATTTACCACGGTGATGTAGCCGGTGCGGGTGAGCGAGTCGCGCCCAGCGGCGTTGGTGGCCCGGAGCTTCACGCTGTAGGTGCCGGGCGCGGCGTAGCTTACCCCCGGAAACACGGCCGCGCTGGCGGCCGGCGTGCCGCCCTCAAACGTCCACCGGTAAATGCTGGCGTTGGTGGAGGCGTTGGAAAACGTGACGGGCTGCCCGGGAATTACCACCGTGGCACTAGCCGCAAAGTCCACCGTGGGCTTGGTCGTGACGGCCGCGCCGGAGTAGAGCTTGAGGCGGCCCAGGTTGAGCCGGTAGCTGGCCACGGGCGCCGCCGCCGTGGCCTGCACCCCAATCAGGGCCAGCTCCCGCCCGGCGTGGTTGCCCAGCACAAAAGTGCGCGTGGTCCAGAGCGTGTCGGTGGTGGTACCCAGGTCAAGGGCGGCGGGGTTGCTCAGGTCGTCGGCGAAGTAGAGCAGCAGCTTAGCGTTGGCCGGCCCGACCGCCCCGGTTTTAAAGGTCACGTCGAGGCTGGTAATGGTGGCGGCGGGCAGCGGGAGCTTGGTTTGGAACAGCTTCACGGTGGCGCTATTGCTGCCGCTCAGGCTGCCCTGCAGCTTCACCGACGTACCCGCGTAGTAGGCCCGGCTGAAGTCGTAATCCACGGTGACGGGCGCCGTGCCGGTTTTGTTCCACTGCCAGCTGGGCAGCAGGCTTTGCTTGCCCATGTCGGTCCAGCCCTTCACGAGCTGCTCCCCGTTGTTGGCGAACATCTTGCCCTGGCCCACTGAGAAGTAAGTATCAAACGGCAGCGAGTTGATGACGCTGCGCACCGGCACGTAGCTGCCGAAGCCCTTCCAGCCGGTGGCATCCTCGGTGGTGACGTCCAGGTCGTTGCCGGCAAAGAGGCGCTGCTCGGTCTGGTAAAAGCCCGCGTAGTCGGCCGCCGAGCTGTTGAACGAGTTGAAGCCGCCATTGAAAGTCAGGTTGGCGGCAAACAACCCCACCGACAGCAGCGGCTGGGTCCGGTCCCCGCCGGCGAAGTAGTTGTCGAGCCAGTTGGTGCGGGTAAACAGGGCCTGGGGGTTGCGGTTGGGCCAGAGGTCGGCGCCCATGTACACGTCGAACGGGCTGCGGCCCAGGCTGGTGGCCGTGGTTACCGAGGTGTTGATGTTGGTGGCGCCGGTCCAGAAGTAGTTGGTAAACATAGCGTCGCTGACCCGGGCCGGGCCGTCCTGGAGCAGGAGCTGGTTGTTGGCGTTCAGCGCGTTCTGGTAGGAAATACTGCCGCCGGGCAGCATGGCGTCGTACCAGTGGATTTCCATGCCCGCGGGCCGCAGCTGCTGCAGGCGCTTGAGCAAGTTGCGCAGCTCGATGGCCGTAGCCGCGGGCACCGACGACTCCTGGTTGAAAAACCACCCGTCGAAGCCGTAGTAGGTGGCCACGTCCACCAGCTTCTGGGCGGCGGCGTACTCCCCGTTGCCGTCTTTCTGAATCAGCAGGTTTACGTCGGCGGCCGAGGTGAAGACCGAGCCAATGACCTTCACCCCGTTGCGGTGGGCGGCCTCCACCCAGGGCCGGGTCGGCAGGGCCACGGGCCCATCAAACCAGGTCAGCACGTCGATGTACTGCCAGTGGGTGAAGTTGTAGAGGTTGAAGCGGTTCTGCTCGTTGAGGTAGCCGGCAAAGCCGCTCATGCCGTCGGGAATGTAGTTGATTTTGTGGCTGAAGCTCTGCGCCGGGTTGATTTGGGTGCTGAGCGTGTTCTGGCGCCCGGCCAGGGTTACCCGGCTCACGTTCTGGGGCACGGCCGTGGGCCCGGTGGGCGTCCAGGCCAGCAGCTGGGCCACGGAGAGCTTGGTGTACTGGGCGGCGGGCTCCAGCTGGGCCAGGGCGGGCCCGGCACTGGTCAGCAGCACAAGCCACAGCCAGCCCAGGCGGCGCAGGGCATTGTGCAGGGCAAAACGAGGGTAGCGTAGCAGCATCAGACTTAAGGATTTAGAGGACGTAAATTCACTTGTCGGTCAAGGTACAACTGAATTCGGATTCTGCTATATCCTTTTAGCGGGGCGCCAGGCAAAGCTCCGCTGGGCCTACCAGGGTATTACGCGGCAGCCCAGCAGAACAACCCTGCGAGACTCTGCGCCATCCACTGCGAGACTCTGCGGGCAATCTATTTGCTACTGCCCAAAGCACCGGATGGCGGCACTTAGAAACTGCGCGTAGGCGGGGCTGTCCTCACCGTCGTGCTGCTTGGTGTAGCGCGGGTCGTCGAGGTAGAGCTGGGCCAGGCCCTGGTAGGCGGCGGGCCGGTCGGCTTCGGCCACCGCCGGGCCCCAGAAACCCACGATATTGGCGTAGTGCCGGGCTACCTGGGCCTGCACTGCGGGGCTGGCCGGGTCGAGGTGGCGCAGGTGGCGCAGGGTGCGGTTGATGTCTTTCTGCTCGGCAATGAGCTGGTCGAGGCCGGGCTTGCCGAGCTGGCGCAGGTGCTGCTCGGCGGCTGCGATGGTAGCCGGGCCGTATTTGGCCACTACTTCGCGGCGGTAAGCTTCGGCCTGGTCGTTGGGGAAGCCGGCGTAGAGTTCTTCGTTGGTAAGCATGGTTCGGGTGCCGTTGAGGTGGGAAATAGTCTGGTCGAGGGTGCTGAGCAGGGTGCCCAGCCGCGCGTGGCGGGCCTGCAGGGCCTGGCGGTGGCGCTGCAGCGCCGTAGTCAGGTCGAAGGCCGGGTCGTCGAGCAGCTGCTGAATTTGCTCCAGCGTGAAGTCCAGCTCCTTGTAAAACAGAATCTGCTGGAGCCGCAGCAGCTCCGGAGGGCCGTAGCGCCGGTACCGCGCTTCGGTGCGTTGCGAGGGCCGCAGCAAGCCAATCCGGTCGTAGTGGTGGAGCGTGCGCACACTCACCCCGGCCAGCTGCGCCAGTTGTTGACAGGAAAGAAAAGTTGCCGCCATCGGACTCCGGTTTAAGTGCTTGACCCGTCAAAGGTAGACTATGACGTAAGGGGCGAGTCAAGCAGAATTTTCGCTTTTTTCGAGCCGTCGGACCACCCCCTCCCGCCCACGCGCCCACGGCCCCGTCCGGGCCATCGGCGCGTGGGCGCGATACCCAAGCGGCGGGCCCGGATTCGGGAGCCCCAGGATTACTTGCCCCTAATTTTACCTTAACTCCCGCCGCTACCGAGCGTTAGACTAGGCTTACCTTGTCCGCTAACGTTTGCTGCAGCTATGAAAAAATCTTCCCTCCGGGGCGCCGTCGTGGTCATCACCGGCGCCAGCAGCGGCATTGGCCGCGCCACGGCCCTGACCTTCGCCCGGCACGGGGCCAAGCTGATTCTGGCCGCCCGCCGCCCCGACGTGCTGGCCCAGGTAGCGGCCGAGTGCGAGCAGCTCGGCGCCCCCGCCCTGGCCGTGCCCACCGACGTTACCGACCCCTTGGCCGTAGCCCGCCTGGCCCAGACCGCCCAGCACTTCGGCGGCATCGATATCTGGGTCAACAACGCTGGCAGCGGGGCTGTGGGCCGCTTCGAGGACGTCCCCCTGGACGCCCACGAGCAGGTACTCAAGCTCAACCTGCTGGGCTACCTCTACGGGGCTCACGCCGTGCTGCCCTACTTCCGGCAGCAGGGCCACGGCACGCTTATCAACGTCATATCGTTGGGCGCCTGGCTGCCCGAGCCTTACACGGCCTCCTACAGCGCCAGCAAGTACGGGGCCCGGGGCCTGATGGACACCCTGCGGGCCGAGCTCAGCAACGCGCCCCGCATCCACGTCTGCGACGTGCACCCGTCCTACATCGACACGCCCGGCTTCCAGCACGGGGCCAACTACGTGGGCAAGGTCATCAAGCCCGCCCCGCCGGTATTTCCCGCCCAAAAAGTGGCCGACACCATCCTGGCCGTGGCCCACCGCCCCCGCCCCACCACGCTGGTCGGCTGGCCGGCCCAGCTCCTGCGCTGGTCGTACTCCCTGGCCCCGGGCCCGGTAGGCCGCCTCAGCCGCCGCCTCTTCGACACCTACTTTGCCCAGGCCCGGCCCGCGCCGGTCAGCGACAACAGCCTGTTCACCCCCAGCCCCGCCCCCCACGGCACCGGCATTTCCGGGGGCTGGCGCCGGCCCACCACGCCCCGCAACGGGCAGTGGCTGGGCGCCGCCCTGGCCGCCGGCCTGGCAGTGGGCCTGCTGGTGTGGCCCCGCAGCAGGTCTTAGTTGTTAGTTGTCAGTTGTCAGTTGTCAGTTGTTAGGCCTGTCATCCTGAGCGCAGCGCAGCGGAGGGAAGGACCTTCCTCCCCTGAGTGACAAACCTGAGTAAACGCACAAACGCCCTTTACCGCGCCGATGGTAAAGGGCGTTTGTGCGTTGGCACTACCCGCAGTGGGGTAGGCGAGGAAGGTCCTTCGGCTCCGCCTCAGGATGACAGGCCTAACAACTAACAACTAACAACGGACAACTAACAACTATTGCTACCGCCGGCCGACGGCTTTAGCCGGCTTGCTGCCCGGGGCCGGAAGCTGGGCTAGCTGCTGCTTCAGGTACTCCTCCATTTCCGTCACCCGGTCCTGGCTGATGGCCTCGTTCACCAGCACCACGATGCCGGTTTGCTGCCCGGGATACAGGACGCAGCGGGTGTTGAAGCCGATGGAGTGCCCGTTGTGGAAGATGCGCCGCTGCCCGTCGGGGTCGGTGTCCAGCATCCAGCCCAGCCCGATGCGGGTGCCCCAGGCGGGTTGGTGGGCCAGCTTCACGGCCGGCTCCTTCTCGGCCAGGTTGGCCCGCACGTAGGTCAGCAGGTCGGCGGGCGTAGAGTTCATCGTGGCCCCGCCCCAGTAGCCGGTGTAGTTGGCGTGGGTCTGGGCGCGCAGGGTTTCGTCGTAGCCGGTGGCGAAGCGCGGCAGCTCCGGGGCCGACAGCACCCGCTTGGTGTCCTTCATGCCGAAGCGGCTCTGCACGTACTGGGTGATGAGCTGCTCGTAGGGCTGCTGGTAAACCCGCTCCAGCACCAGCTGCAAAATCAGCACGTCCAGGTTCTGGTAGCGGTACACTACCCCGGGCTTGGTGCTCAGCTGAAAGGCGTGCATATCCTGGAGCAGACTATCGGCCGTGTAGCGGTTGTAGTGGGCAATGCGCACCCCCAGGTCGGCGTACTCCTTGTCCAGCCGGGCCTTCTTCTCCTTGCTGTACTGCCGGGCCGTACTGGGCAGCCCCGAGGTGTGGGTGGCCAGATCCACCAGCCGCACCGGCTGCCCCTCAAACTCCAGATTAGGGTACTGCCCCGGCAAATACTTCCGAATGTCGTCGGTGAGCTGCACCTTTTTATCCACCACGGCCTGGGCCAGCAGGGTCGTTACGAAGGTTTTGGCCACCGAGCCCAGGTCGTAGTACGTGGCCGGCGTGGGCAGGCGGCCCGAGCCTTTCGTGACTTCCCCGTAGTTGTAGAAGTAGCTCTGCCCCTGCCAGTACACCCCAATGGACAGGCCCGCCGCGTCGGGGTGCTGCATATACAGCGTGGCGGCCCGGTCTACGGCCTGGTCGAGCGGGGTACGCCGGCGGTTGTCGGTAGCCAGGGGCGTAGCGCGGGCGTTGGGCTGGGCCAGGAAATCGGAAATGAAGTAGTCGTCGATGACGCCGGGAGCCGACGAAACCAGCCTTACCCGCAGGTTCTGCCGCTCGCCCTGCCAGGCAAACTCGCGCTGGGTGTTGCGCCCGGGCAGCCCCCGGCTGCTCACGATGCGCCCGGTCTTGGCCTGCTGCTTGCCCAGCAGCGCGGCCATACTGCCGGCCGGCTCCAGCTTCTTCAGCGCCTCGCTCCCGAAGGCCTCAATGCCCTTGAAGTCGCCCCGGTTGAAGCGGGCCACCAGTGTGTCGTTGAACTGGGCGTAGGACGTGAACTGTGGTGTTTGGGCTTGCGCCCCGGTACTGTTTAACAACGCCAGAACGGCCAGCAAGGCCCCCGCGGCCCGGTAAGAATGCAGCATAACGGAATAGAGAAAGGTGAAACCCGAATAGCGCCCGCGCCGCTGCTCGGGCAGCGTAGGCCCCGGCAAGCTACGGAATCAACCCGTCAGGTCCACGCGGCCCTATCCTCACCCCCCCCTTTCGCGCCAACCCGGCAAAAAGTATAGCTTTACTTGACTATAGCCCCAGCCCTATGAAGCACCTCTCCTCCCTGCTCCTGGCCCTGGCCTGCGCCGCCCCCAGCCAGGCCCAAACCGCGCTGACCTTCACCGCCCGCGCCCCGCTGCCCGACGGGGGCCGCTACGCCATGGGCTACTGCCAGGACCAGTCTTACTTCTACATGGTGGGCGGCGGCAGCCCCGCCACGGCCTTTACCAGCCAGGTATACCGCTACGACCCCGCCGCCAACAGCTGGGGCACCGGCCCCCTGAGCACCGGCCAGGTCCCCGACCACCGCCTCGGCAAAGCCGTGCTCCTGCCCGACGGCACCAACCCCATCCGCCTCTACGTGCTCCAAGGCGCCACCTCCGCTGGGCCCATGACCAGCATGTCGGTGCTGAATGCCACCACCGGCCAGGCCATTGCCACCTCCACCGGGGGCACGGTGGCCTCCAACGGCGGCACGGCCACCTGGAACGGCCTGCTCTACTCGTTCGGCGGCGTGCTGGCCAACGGCGCCTTCACCAACGAGCTGCGCCGCTTCGACCCCGCCACCCGCATCTGGACCAGCCTGGCGCCCATGCCCGAAGCCAAATCGGCCCAGGGCGCGGCCGTCAACGGCAAAATCTACGTCCTCGGCGGCTTCGACGGCGCCGTCAACTCCAACCGTATCGACGCCTACGACATTGCCACCAACCAGTGGCAAACCCTGGCCCCGCTGCCCACTACCGTCTCCAACCAGGCCCTGGTGGTGCAGGGCGAGTGGCTCTGGATGATTGGCGACTTCACCGCCCAAACCTACCTAACCGCCTACAACACCCGCACCGGCCAGCTGCGCACCTTCACCTCCAACCTGCCCGGCCGCCGCAACGCCGCCGCCGCCATCCTCAACAACCAGCTCTACGTCTGGGGTGGCAACACCGCCGCTTCCAACGCCTCCACCCTCGCCGACATGTGGCAGGCCAACATCAGCAACATCCTGCCCACCGCTGCCCCCGCCCGCCTGCCCCAGCTCACGGCCTACCCCAACCCCAGCCCCACCGGCGAATTCACCCTCCAGCTACCCGCCGGCTCCCACCGGGTAGTAGAAGTGCACGACGCCCTGGGCCGCCTCATCCTGCGCGCCACCCCCGCCCCCCAAACCGAGTCCTACACCCTGCGCCTCACTCCATACCCCGCCGGCCTCTACTCCGCCCGCATCCGCACCACCCAAGGTCTGACCTCTCCCTGCCAGCTTGTGCGCCCGTAACTCCCGTCTGTTATGGCGAGCAGTGCGAAGCCATGCGTGCCCTGAGATGTGCTGAGCTACCCTCCACTGAAAAGCCCCTTGCTACTGCGGTAGCAAGGGGCTTTTTGCGTGTCTAAGCACCTCGCTTCCAAGCGCATATTCAGTGCTGCTACTGACGTATCTTCTACCAAGCAGGACTATACTTACTCAACAGCCCCACACGTAACCCCGACCATCATGGAGGATATCCTACAGCCCCTGCTCGTCATTTTGGTAGGCGGACTTTTTGCACCGTTGCTCACCCAAATAGTCGAAAAGCTCTATGCGCAGATTAGCGGCAACACCACCCCTGAAAAACCGCTGCCCGACGACGACACTTCCCTCAAACGCAAGAAATGGCTGCGCTTTTTCGCTACCGCAGTAGCAATTCAGCTCCTCCTATTCACAGGATTTTTCTTCCTGTCCAAGGCCACTTACTTCGATAAAAACTATTTCCCAACTACCGAAAGAGAACTAATAAGAGAAGGCCTTAAAAAGAACAAGCAGTATGTCATTCCAAGAATAGTATTTAAAATATACTCTGAGTCCCGAAACGGCGTCGCTCTAATTAATAACATCTACAAAGGAAAAGGAATAAACTACTGCACACTAGTCTCTATCGACTATGAAATCATTGCCCTCAAGGATTTCAACTCCGAGAAATTATTTGAAGAATACTACAACGCTATTGACGCAATAGACGTGCTCCAGGAGCCAGGCAGCGAAATAGAAGGCAAGGACGCCAACCCCCAACCCGCTATTCTAACCTATCAGCTCACCTCCACTCTCAAGAAGTACGAAAGAAGAACCATAACAACTAGAGCCGACTTTATCTACAACACACTCCCGGCCCAAAGAACCTTTTTCAACAAAATAATAGCCGGCACAAACACCGATATCTTTTACTATCCCAACAACGAAGACGACGTCATTGGCGAGCTGGAATTCCAGATAATAAGCAGAAGCTTGGACCTAAATACCCCCGCCAAAAACGACGTAATCCTCAGCACTGATGATGGCAAAGAAATTACGCTAGACCCCGTACTAGTAGAAAGCCGCGACAACGGCTGTCTAAATTTTAAAATAATCACAGCAAAAGTCCCCCGCCTACTAAACAATTCCAAAGTAGGAATAAAATGGAGCTGGCGATAACCCCCCAAACCAAAAAAAGGCCCCGGCGGTTGCCGGGGCCTTTCCATTTCTACCAAAAACCCCAATCGGCAGGCTCCCCCTCTCCCAGAGGGGAGGGGGCCGGGGGGTGGGGTTACCGCACCACCCACCGCCCCTCCCCATCTACCTGCTCCAGCAGCACCAGCAGGTACGGCGCTTCCTCCACCCCCAGCTTGGCATAGTCCGCCAAGTGCACTTCCGCCTTGTTTTTCACCACCAGCCCCTGTCCCGGCGCGGGGGCGGCCGTGGCCGAAGTAGCCGTGTAGTAGCGCAAGCTCAGGCCCTTGCCGCTGCGGTTGCCCAGCGTAGGGGCCGGCACCCCCGCCTCCCGCCTATCAAAAACCAGCGTGGGCCGGCCGTACTGCGCCACGCCCCGGTACTCGGCCGCGCGCCGGGCCGCCGTTCTTACCGGCGTGCGCACGGCCTCGTACTGGCGCACCAGCTCGGGCTGGGCCAGCTGCTGGGCCCGCACGAAAGGGTCCAGGGCGGTTTCCAGCGTGTCCTTGGCCTGGGCCAGCAGCTCCGGCAGGGTGGCCGTGGCCGTGCTGGTGCCGGTTTCAATCTGCCGGGCCAGGCCCTGGGTGGCGGTCAGCTCCCGCAAGTCGGCCTGCAGAGTCTGGCGCACCTTGGGGTCGTAGCCGGCGTCGGCCAGGTCGGCCGGGGCCAGCGTCCCGATGGCCTGGTCAATCTTGGCCAGGTAGGTCAGCAGGTCGGCATCCTTACCGAGGCGCTTCTTGCTCAGCGGCGTTTTCAATTCCCCGCGCAGGGCCGCGTCGGGCGTCAGGGCCACCGCCAGCAGCCGCAGAATCTCGGCTTTCTGCCCCGCCTCGGTTTTCACCGCCTGCCGGTCGCGCGTTACCTCCGTGGTGGCGTGGTCCTGGGCGGCCGTCGTTTGCCCAATGCGGGCCACCAGGCCCGCCAGCGCGGCCCGGCCCGCCTCAATCCGTTTGATAGTGGCCAGCGGCTTGCCCGCCTCCTCGAAGAAGCGCAGTACCGCCCCGTACATCGTTACCTGATTCTGCTGTTTGGTAGTCATAAAAGGACGCGTAAATAAGTTAGAGTGAACTACATCCACCCGGTCAGGGATGGCCACAAAAGCTACCATTATTATTCATAAGCCCAACCCTATATTCAACCGCTACCCGCACTTTATTTTTGGACAGCAGCAACCCACTACCACCCGCCAGATACCAACTACCAGGTAACAGATACCAACTACCACTTGACAGATAGCAACTACCAAGTGACAGCCATCAACTACCACATGCCAGCCATCAACTACCACATGCCAGCCATCAACTACCACATGCCAGCCATCAACTACCACATGCCAGACAGCAACTACCACTCGCCACCTAGCAACTACCACATGCCAGACAGCAACTACCACTCGCCACCTAGCAACTACCATTAGTAAGATAACAACTACTGCCTGCCAGACATCAACAACCAACAACTAACAACCAACAACCAACAACTAACAACCAACAACCAACAACTAACAACCAACAACCAACAACCAACCGCTACATTTACCCCCTATGCTCAAGACGCTACCCTACCTGCTACTGCTATTTCTCCTTGCTACCGCCTGCAACTCCGCCGATGACAAAGGCGCCGACCCCGCGCCCCTGACGACCAGCATTGCCCTGCAAGCACCCGTGCTGCTCAACGACAGCACCGCCCAGCTCAGCTGGTCGGCCCTGAACAACCCCAACTTCCAGGAGTACCGCCTCAAGCGCTGGGAAGTGCTCAACGACCCCACCGCGGCCACTTTTACCGTACGCCCGAACAGCCTCAGCAGCCCCACCGTTGCCTACCCCGACGCCACCCTGCCCTACGCCGACGACGTCCAGTACCAGGTGGTCGGGGTCCTGACCTCGGGCCAGACCATCGAGAGCAACACCGTTACCCTGCACCGCCCCGGCGTCCATATTGCCCGCGCCCCCATCTACGACGTGCTCTTCGATGAGCCGAGCCGCACCCTGTACTTCGTCGGCAACACCGGCACCATCAGTCAGTACAGCCTGGCGTTCCAGCAGATAACCAAAACCATCCAGGTCGGCCAGAACATCAACTACGGCAGCCTGGCCACTTTCCGGGGGCGGCGGGAGCTCTACCTGCCCACCCAGAACGGCCGCGTGCTCATCTACGACGCGGCCACCCTCACCCCGCTCGACGAGCTGCGGGTGGAGCCCGTGCCCGCGCCCCACGGCCTGACCTCGGTGCTGGCCAGCCACGACCGGCTCTACATCAGTACCGGCCCCTACAACGGCCCCACCCTGCGCGTCTACGACCGGGCTACCAAGGCCCCGCTCCCCTACCAGAACAACCTCGACTGGTACAGCCAGCGCCTCTACCCGGTGCCCGGCACCAGCGACACCGAGCTGGTGGGCATGGCCCAGTACGTCTTTCCCATGTTTCACACCTACTACAGCTTCTCGGCCGGCGGCGCCTTCCTGGGCACCCAACAAAACGTTTCGCAGCGCAACCACCAGACCGACGGCCGCATCTTCGCCTTCTTCCCCGACGGGCAGCGCTACATCAGCGGGGCCTACGGCGACGTCTACAGCAAAACCACCGCCTACCTCTCCGGCCTGCCCCGGCTCCCGACCACCTTCACCTGCTACGGCCCCGACGCGGCCACCCAAACCCTGTACGCCGGCACTACCGACCGCCGCATCTACGCCTTCGGGCTCCAGGCGCCCCACCCGCTGCTGCACACCCGCAAAACCCGCTTTTACCCCTTCAAAATCCTGAAAGATCCCGCCGGCGGCTTTATCACCCTCAGCATCGACACTCCTATCGAAGCCTTCTTCCTAAACACCACCTTCTACGACGCCAAAGTCCTGGTCGAGCACCTCGACTAAGCCAGCCAGCCAGCAACACCCGGTAACCGTGAAGTAATGAAGTAATGAAGCAGTGAAGTGGTAAAGCAATAAAGCCGCACCCCTACATAAACCCGTCATGTCTCCCGCTGGTCAACATGACGTTCTAACAACCAACAACCAACAACTAACAACCAACAACTAACAACCAACAACTAACAACCAACAACCAACAACCAACAACCAACAACTATCATGGACCACGCGACCCGCCTTACCCTCGTCACTGAGCTGCGCCACCTGCTCGAAAAAGGCTTTGCCCACGGCGCCCTCGAAGACGCCTGCGCGGGCATCCCCGCCGATAAGCTCAACCAGCGCCTGCCCCAGGTGCCCTACACCATCTGGGAGCTGGTCGAGCACATCCGCATTGCCCAGTACGACATCCTCGACTTCAGCCGCAACCCCGCCTACGAAACCCTCGACTGGCCCGCTGCCTACTGGCCCGACCCCGCCCAGCCCGCCGACGAGGCCGCCTTCCAGCGCACCGTGCAGCAGATCAGCCACGACCGGGAAGAGTTTCTCCAGCTCCTCCAAGACCCCGCCCTCGACCTACTGGCCCCCTTCCCCCACGGTACCGGCCAGAGCCTGCTGCGCGAAGCCATGCTCATCGCCGACCACAACAGCTACCACCTCGGCCAGCTCATCCTGCTGCGCCGCCTGCTCGGCATCTGGGAATAGCCCGCGCCGCCCCACCCGAAGCCAAAACCGGGTATGTTTACGCCTTTCGTCTTCTCCTCATTTTCAGCTTATCTTTTTAATTTGATGTCATTTATACGCCGCAGCACCCTTACTGCTGCCCTGGTAAGTAGCCTGGCCCTGGCGAGCTTCGCCCAAACTACCCCCGCGCCGACCCCAACCACGACCCCGGCCCCGCTCACCTCGCCCCTGCTTCCGCCCCTGCAGGTCACGACCGAGAAGTATAAGGACTACCTCACTAAGCGCTACGCCGACGACAAGGAGGCCCGGGCCGTTATCCACCTCTACAGCCGCAAGAAGACCGGCGGCGCTATCTGGCTCGCCACCGGCGCGGGCGTCATCGGCTTGGTAGCCAGCCAAACGGGTACCAAAAGCAACGGCTCCGGGGGCACCAGCACCGTCACCGTGACGCCCCTGGGCTACGGCCTGCTGCTGGGTATCTTCGGGGGCATCGGCATCGGCAAGCTGGCCCGCTTCGGCAATGAGAAGCTCTACCGCGTCCTCGCCGATTACGACCAAAGCCACGCCTTCCCCGGCTTCGTAATGGAACACCTAGCTGACAAGGACTACCAATAAGTCCGGTCCCGTCACCGCTGCCACTACCCCAAGCCCCGGCCCTGGCCGGGGCTTTTTGCGTTGCCGCCCCCGCCCTGCGGCCCCGTATTCCCCTCCAGCCTCGGGGCCCGACAACATGCCCGTAGCAGCCGCTGAGTCAGCCAAAATCTTCCCGCTTTTTCACGTACTTCGACGCCCCCCACCAGGGGATTCCCTCGTCGGCGCTTCATCTGCCACGCACCGCCCTATTCCCGCCAGCCCTATGAAAAGCCTGCTGCTGCTTTCCCTGCTAACCACTCTGCTCAGCCCGCCCACCACTCCTACGGCTTCCGCGCCACCGCCCACCCGCCCGCCCGCCATCCTGGTCTTCTACCGCACCGCCGGCTTCCACCACAAGTCTATCCCCGACGGCCTGCGCGCCCTGCTCCAACTGGGCCAGGAAAACCACTTCCGCGTCGATACCACCGCCCTCAATACCCGCTTCACCGCCCACGGCCTCAAGCCCTACCGCGCCGTCGTCTTCCTCAACACCACCGCCGACGTACTAACCCCGCCCCAGCAAACCGCCTTCGAAGCCTACATCCGCCGCGGCCGCGGCTTCGTGGGCATCCACGCCGCCACCGATACCGAGTTCGACTGGCCCTGGTTTGGCGGCCTGGTCGGGGCCTACTTCGTGAATCATCCCAAGGTGCAGCCCGCCACCGTGCGCGTCCTCGACCGGCAGCACCCGGCCACGGCCCACCTGCCCGCCGCCTGGCCCCGCACCGACGAGTGGTACAACTTCCGCAACCTCGCCCCCGACCTCACCATCCTGGCCTCCGTCGATGAGACAACCTACGCCGGCGGTACCAACGGCCCCACCCACCCCTTCGCCTGGTACCACGCCTACGCCGGCGGCCGGGCCTTCTACACCGCCGGCGGCCACACCCCGGAAAGCTACCAGGACCCGCTGTTTCTGCAGCACCTGCTCGGCGGCATCCGCTACGCCATGGGCCAGTAGGCGCGGCCCCCGGCGGGAAGTCACCAATAGCCCCGCTCTGGCGGCAAAGACCGGGGCCGCCCAGGAAAACTACCCGGCTGCCGGGCGGCAACTACGTAAGCGCAAAATCAGGATTTAGACGCATCTTTCTGGGAGTCAGGAAGCCTAGCTTTGTAGTGCCTGCTTTTCCGGGCCCTGTCCCGCGGATACAGGTTGTTTTTCAGCTATTCTTTCCACCACCCATTCCGGCCTGACTCCTATGCGTCCTACTCCTCAGAATTTTTCGTCGGTCCAGCCCCTGCTGCCCACCACCCTCGTCAACCTGGATACCACGCCGGCCACGCAGCTGGTGCGCCGCCTGCAGCGCACCCGGCAGGCCCCGCCCCGCCTCCTCATCGACTGCGGCAGCCTCCGGTGCCTGCGCACGCTCGGAGTCAGCCACGTTATTTCCGAGCTGCTGGTTTTGCACCGGGCCGGGGCCCACGTGTGGCTGCGCAACGTAAACCCGGTGCTCTACCACTGCCTGGCCCTGCTCAAGCTCACCGACGTGTTTCACCTGCTGCCCGCCGCCTAGCCCCTCGGCACCAAACCGGGGCTTTAACGGGTAACCGGCCGCCGGCTGCCCGGCAGGTCAATACTACCGCAAAAAAGCCCCGGCCAGAGTGGCCGGGGCTTTTTACAGCGGGAATAAGAGCCGGACTGGCTTAAGGCGCAGACCAGGCCCGGGGCTTGGGCTCAGCCCTTGCCCCGCCCGGTCAAACCCCGCCCTACGAGCTGCAGGAGAGCGTGGCGCAGCCGGGCTTTTCGCGGGCCCAGTCGGGGCGCTTGGCGGCCAGCTCCTCGTGCTCGGGCTGCTCGGCGAAGGGCGTTTTGAGCACCGTCATCAGCCGCTCCAGCACCGTCAGGTCGCCGGCTTCGGCGGCCTCAATGGCCTGCTGGGCCAGGTAGTTGCGCAGCACGTACTTGGGGTTAGCGGCCAGCATCATTTCCCGGATGGCTTCGGGCGCGGCCGTTTCCTGCTGCAGGCGCTGCTGGTAGTGGCTCAGCCAGCTCCGCAGCTTCTGTTCTTCCTCGGGCGAGGCCGAGTAGGTGGCCGCCGCCAGCAGCTCCCGCCACGCCGCCGCGGCCGCGGCCGGGTCTTGCCGCACGGCGGGGGCGGCGTGCGAAAGGTGGCGGAAAAACAGGGTCATGTCTACTTCCGACTCGGCCAGGGCTTCGTGCAAAGCTTCGAACAGGGCCTTGTCGTCGGCCTCGTTCCGACTGGTCAGGCCCAGCTTGCGCAGCATCATAGCGTGGCGGGTGGCCTCGAAAGTAGAGGAGTACAAATCCAGGCCGGGGCGCAGCAGCTCGGGGTCGGGCACGAGGTGCGCCAGGGCCCGGGCCAGCTGCCACAGGTTCCAGAGGCCCACGTTGGGCTGCTGCCCGTAGGCGTAGCGCCGGGAGCCGAAGTCGGTGGTGTTGGGCGTCCAGTCGGGGTCGTAGGGCTCCAGCCAGCCGTAGGGGCCGTAGTCGATGGTGAGGCCCAGGATGCTCATGTTGTCGGTGTTCATGACCCCGTGCACGAAGCCCACCGACATCCAGTGCGCTAGCATGACGGCCGTGCGGCGGCTGATTTCCTCAAACCAGCGCACGTATACCTCCGGCCCCGTGGGCTCCCCCAGCTCGGGGTAGTAGCGCCGGATGACGTAGTCGGCCAAGGCCCGCAGGTTGTCCAGCTCCCCGGCCGAGGCCATCATCTGGAAGTTGCCGAAGCGCACGAAGGTAGGCGCCACCCGGGCCACGATGGCGCCGGGCTCGGCCTGGGGGTTGCCGTTGTAGAACATATCCCGCACCACCAGGTCGCCGGTGCGCACCAGGCTCAGGGCCCGGGTGGTGGGCACGCCCAGGTAGTGCATGGCCTCGCTGCAGAGGAATTCGCGCAGGGAGGAGCGCAGCACGGCCCGCCCGTCGGCCCGGCGCGAGTAGGGCGTGGGCCCGGCGCCCTTGAGCTGAATTTCCCAGGGCGTGCCATCGGTGGCCGTGACTTCGCCCAGGGAAATGGCGCGCCCGTCGCCGAGCTGCCCGGCCCAGGAGCCGAACTGGTGGCCGCCGTAGCGGGCGGCAAAGGGCTTCATGGTATCCGTCACCAGGTTGCCGGCCAACGCATCCACGGCCGGGCCCCGCTCGGCGGGCCGGGCCAGGCCCAGGTAGGCGGCCAGCTCGTCGGACCAGGCCAGCAGGCGCGGGTCCTGCACGGGCGTGGGTTGCACCCGGGAATAGTGGTAGCCCGGCACCTGGCGCGGGCGGTTGTCGAAGGAAGCTTCGCCGCGCATTTCGTCCACGAAGGAGTTCTGAAACGGGGCGGTATCTATCGTTGGCAAGGAAGTAGGCATAGCGCAGAGAAATAAAACAGCGGATTGGAATTAGGGTACTGGCCTAAACGCGGGAACAGCGGCCGCAGGTTCGCCAACGGGCCGGCGGCGGGCCGCTTTACTTGCAAAGGAGGATGGCCCGGGCTGGTTTGGGGTACTCAGGTATCCCCACCCCCTACCCGAGTACCCCCCAAGGGTACCCAAGCAGCTTCCGAAGCGGCCCGAGTGGCCAAACTGGTGACCCAAGCTGCAAATGTGGTGACCGGAGTGGCCAAAACGGCAACCCGAGTACTCTTTTTAGCGACCCAAGTATTCTTTTTGGCGACCTGAGTCGCAAAGCCGGCTACCCGGGCACCCTTGGCAGCGGCCCAAGTCACAAAGCTGGGCACCCGGGTAGCCTAAGCAACAGCGGCGGGGGCGGCGGGCCTGCGTGGGTGGGCCGATATTCGGGCCCGGGTTCTGGGCTGGCTTCGGGCAGAATCGGTACATTTCGGCCGCTATGAACCGCTTCGACCGTATCACCGCCCTCCTCATTCAGCTCCAGGCCAAGCGCGTGGTAAAGGGCCCCGAGCTGGCCCAGCGCTACGGCGTGAGTTTGCGCACCATTTACCGCGACCTACGCACCCTGGAAGAAGCCGGGGTGCCGCTCTGCGGGGAGGCGGGCGTGGGCTACAGCCTGGCCGAGGGCTACCGCTTGCCCCCGGTCATGTTCTCGCGCGAGGAAGCCACGGCCCTGCTCACGGCCGAAAAGCTGGCCTCCCAGCTCACCGATGCCCACACGGCCCAGCTCAACGGCTCGGCCATGGACAAGCTGCGGGCCGTGCTGCGCCGCACCGACCGGGACTTTCTCGAAGATTTGAGTCCGCGCATTACCATTCTCAAAACCGGCCGGCCCGGCACGCCCGTCATTCCGCCGGCTTCCAATACTCACCAGGCTCTGCTCCAGGCCGTTGCCGAAAAGCGCGTCGTGGGCCTCGACTACCGGGCCGGCTACCAGGCCACGGCCTCCCAGCGCGAGATTGAGCCCATCGGGGTGTATTTCGGGCACTACTGGCACGTGGTGGGCTTCTGCCGCCTGCGCCAGGAGTTCCGCGACTTCCGCCTCGACCGAATCGTGGGCCTGCACCTGCGCCCGGAGCACTTCGCGCCCCGCCCCGACACGCTCCAGACCTACTGGCAGCAGCTGGCCGAGCGGCGCCAGACCCAGCCCCTGGTGGTGCGGTTTGCGCCCTGCGCGGTGGCCCGGGTGCAGGAAAATAAGCACCACTTCGGGGCGGCCCAGGAGCTGACCACGGCCAGCGGGGAGCTGGAAATCACCTTCCTGACCGGGCAGCCCTGCTACCTGGCCCGCTGGCTGCTGCTCTTTGCCGGCCAGGCCACCATCGTTTCGCCGCCGGAGCTGCGGGAGCAAGTGCGGGAGTTGGCCCAGCAGGCCTTTCAGCATTTTGGCTGAGGCGCGGAGCTCCGGAAATTATTTTTGCACCCACCCGTTTCCTGCTGACATAGGGCTGTCACTGGGCGCCGCTAGGTTTGAGGCATCATTCACCCCAAACCTTTTCTCTGCCATGCTGACTGCCACCCTTACCCCCCTTGCCCAGGCCCTGCTGCCCGAACTCGACCACGAACTGGCCCTCACCCGCCGGGTGCTCAGCCGCCTGCCCGAAGCCCAGTTTGGCTGGCAGCCCCACCCCAAGTCGATGACGCTCACCGTGCTGGCCACCCACATCAGCGACCTGCTCGGCGGCATTGCCATGACCATGCAAAGCACCGAGCTGGATCTGGAGCAGTACGACGCCGTCAACGACGGGCCGGCCGCCACCCTGGCCGAGCTGCTGACCCGGCTGGAAGCCAGCGGGGCCAGTGCCGCCGAGGCCATCAGCAACGCTACAACCGAAGACTTTGCCGAGCCCTGGACCCTGCGCCACGGCCCCACGGTGCTGCTCAGCCAGCCCCGGGCCGACATCGTGCGTCACCTGCTCAGCCACCTGATTCACCACCGCGGGCAGCTGAGCGTGTATTTGCGCCTGCTCGAGGTGCCCGTGCCCTACATCTACGGCCCCTCCGCCGACGAAGCCACCAACCCCGGGTAAGCCCGAGCCCGGCGCAAAAAGCCCGTCCTGCTGCACTACGCGCAGCAGGACGGGCTTTTGATTTTACGGCTCTTTACTACAAATGGCGGCGCGCTACGAAATGGCGCTGGGGCTGTGCAGCAGCGGCAGCTGCAGGCGGTCCACGGTTTCGCCCTCGAAGTCGAACTCAATCAGGATGGCCGGCTCCTCGCCCACTACCCAGCCGTCGTGCCCGGGCTCGATGGCCACGGCCTGGGGGGCCACAAACTCCTCGACGACCCCGTCGGCGTACTGAATGTTGATCTGGCCGGCAGCCAGAAAACCTACGTGGGCGTGCATGCACAGCGGGGTGCCCACAATTTCCTTCAGGTTCCGGGACCACCGAAACCCGACCGGGTACACGATGCGCTTCACCCGGGCTGCCCCGGTCTGAACCACATCCACCTGCACCCCGCCTACTTCGCGGCGGGTAGCACCTTTCATCGGACCAAGCAGTGATTCTGGGGTAGGCATACGCGTAGGATTACAGGTAGAACAAATAGAACTGACAGATTAAAACCCTGGCCTTAACCGCCTAAAAGCAAGGGTAATATAGGACTTTTCAGCTAAAGCGCAAGCCCCAGGTCCGAATTATAGTCGCGCTTGAGCCCGGCCAACTGCCGGCTCCAGGCGGGAAGGTCGGGTACTAGTCCACGAAAAAAGCCGGCCCTGGGCAGGGCCGGCTTTGCTCATCTAACGGCGGCGGGGCTACTTGCTCTCGTCGTCCACGGGTTTGCCTTGTTGGTGCATGTTGGCCGCCACCAGGTCATCGGGAATGACGTTGCTGATGGCCACCTGCACCTTGTTTTTCAGGCCCGAGACAATCTTGTCCTTGCCGGCCAGCAGGGCTTCGTAGCCATCCTTGGCCACTTTGGCCGGGTCGGCCTTGCTGCCCTCGGCCACCAGCTTGGACTGCTCCATGTCGGCCTTGCGGAAGAAGTCGGTGTCCGTCACGCCCGGCAGCAGGGCCGTAATGGTCACGCCCGAATCCTTGGTTTCTTCCCGGATGGCCTCGGTAAAGGACGTCACGAAGGCCTTGGTGCCGTGGTACACCGACTGCAGCGGCCCGGGCAATTCCCCGCCGATGGACGACACCTGCAGAATCTTGCCCGAGCCCCGGGCCACCATTTCCTTCAAAAAGCACTTGGTGAGCACCACGTAGGCCCCGATGTTGAGCTGGATGATGTCCAATTCCCGGTTGATGTCGGTTTCGATAAACTCGCCGTACTGGCCCTGGCCGGCGTCGTTGACCAGCACTTCCACCTCGATGCCTTGGGCCTTCACTTCCTCGTAGACCTCAAACGGAGCCTGGCGCTGAAACAAGTCCTTGGCCAGGGGCACCACCCGCACGCCGTATTGCTGGGTCAGCTCGGCCGCTGTGCTGGCCAGTTCCGGCTGATTGCGGGCCACAATAACTAGGTTGTACTTATCCTGCGCCAGGAGCTTGGCCAGCTCGTAGCCAATACCGCTCGTGGCCCCCGTGACGAGGGCAAATTTCTGTTCGTTAGCCATAGTGTTTTTTAGGTTAGGTTGGTAGCAGACAATACGTTTGCTTACGCCCATTGGCCCGGCGCGTTTCCATCCCCAGCCGGATTTTTTCCGGCTAACTCCTTACTGCTCAGCTTACCGGCCGTATCCAATGCACCACCCAGCCCCACGCAAAAAGCCCTGACCACGGCCGTGGTCAGGGCTTTTTGCGTGGGGCGTAACGCCCGCTATTTCTTAGCCGGCGCCACCTGCACCACCGAGTTGGCGGGCAGCGGCACTTCGCGCGAGGTCTGGAACTCGGGGGCTTTGTCGGCCTGCTCTTCCACCTTGCGCTGCACGATGCGCAGCGTGTTGCCGCCCACGTTCATCACGGCCAGGTCATAGCTGGTGCCCGAGCCGGGGTCGTAGCTGCGGAAGCCCATGAGCATGTCGCCGGGGAAGCCGGCCAGCTTGGCTTTTTCCTTGTCGACGACGTCGGGCTTGCCGCTGAACTGGCCCAGGTCGATATCCTGGTTTTTGGCGCCTTTCACCACGAGGTGGGCGGCCGTTTTACGGTCGGGGCCGGCCGCGCCGGGCTTAAAGGCAAAGCTGATGGTCAGGTTCTGGGTGGTGCTGGCAGCCGGCGCGGCGGCGGGCGTAGCCGGAGCTGCCGCGGGAGCGGTGGCCGTATCGGCGGCCGGTGCAGCCTCCGGCGTAGTGGGCGTAGCGGCAGTTTCCGCGGGAGCCGACTGCTCGGTGGCGGGCGGCGTTTGGTTGCAGCCGGCCAGCAAAAGCAGGACCGCGGCCAGCGGCAGGTAGGAGAATTTCGTCATGGGAAGAACTAGGCAGAAAACGGAAAATTCGTGTTGACCGGGTAAGATTACGCATTATTGCCCGCTCCTGCACCTACTTGCCGCGGGCAAAGTTGCATTTTTTGGTTTTGCCTCCTTTGCCCCTAGCGTACCTATTTGCCACTGGTCCAACAGCAAGCAGCCGTGCGCCCCGCAAAAAGGCCGTATCCCGGAGGCGGCTTTTTGCGGGGCGCACGGTAGATTAAGTTCGGACAAAATGAGGCGCTACCACCCGCGGCCGGCTTACAGCGGGTGGGCGTCGTCGTTGCGGCTGGCTCCCGGGTCGGTGAGTTCCAGGGAAGAATCCTGACCGGTATCCGGCGCAGAATCTGCTAAGCCGCTGCCTTCCTGCTCGGCCGCGCTGCCCGACGCTGCCGCGGCATCAGAGTCATTCTGGGCCGCTTCGGCGGCTGTCGGCTGCGGCTTTTGCTGCTTAGGATCCGGAGCGGCGGCGGTTGGGGCTGGCGCGGAGGTTGAAATTGCCATAGCGGTTACGGTTACAAGCGGTGAAACATGCGCTGTTCAGCTTCTCAACGTACAAACCGCCGCTGGGTTGACTTCTGCAGCCCGCGCCAACTCTCCCCGCCGGAATCGGCTAGGCAGCCACCATATGGGGGCTAACGGCGGCCGGCGTCGAGCCGGAACGCTGAACAAGGCGACGCAGGGTCTGCGCCAGTTTGGCCTCGGTCTTTTTGGTAGCCAAAAACACGAGTAAGCCCCCGGCCATGGCGAAAAAGAAGCTTACCAAGCCAAAGGCCAGCGCAATGAACAGGTGAAAGCCCACGGCGGGCAGCAAGAGCTTCGCCCGGTTTTTGGGGCGCATAAAAATGGCGCCGGCCAGAATTATTTCGAAGAGAATGGTGCCCCACGTCAGGCCCGATACGACGTAGGCATTGGTCAAAGCCGAGGCCAGCAGCCGCTCCATCCACGCCGGATACCCAAATATGGGGTCATTCAGAAAATAGTAAATAGCGGTACCATTCTTCCACTCCTCCAGCTTGTAGACTTTCTCGACGCTGGCCTGCAAATACAGGACACCCATCTGCAGCTGAATCACGGCCCAGGATACATTGGCAACAAAATAATTAGCCCGGCCCAGTGCGTACTCCCGACCTAATTGCCAATGGTTGGGCCTCGCGTCGACGAGCGTTACCGGAATCAGCAGCAGGGTAATGATTACCGTAATCTGGTCGCCACCTTCCAGAATCTGGGCCGAGCGAAACAGGCTGAAGGACACCAACCAGTGCAGCACCCCCGTCAGCCGGGGGTAGAAGCCCGAAACCACCGCCAGTAGCACGGCAATGCACACGGCGTAGTAGACCGTGATGTGCGCAAACCCGAAGTAGGTAAAAATATTGAAGTATTCCAGGGTTGGGTTAAAGCTGAGCTTCCCGAACGTAGGCTCATCAAAAAGAATGCTCGGCCCACTCAGCACCAGCGTAATCAGCGTGCCGATAGCGAGAAAAGTGCGGCTCAGCGCCACGAATAAAAACAAGGGCTTCCGGGTGGCCAGACCATCCAGAAAGCCTACGTACGAGTGAATAAGGCCGTTTTTCATTGCAGTATAATGCTAGTTACGTAGGCTGATTTCTTGAAATTGTCCGGATACTTGGCCCAGGACCAGGGCGCTATCTTATACTTCTTCAGAATATAGGTGCCGGGCGTAATAAACCGTAGCCTTTCGGGGTCGGCTTTGGCCCGGGTGATTTCGACTTCCGTAAACTGGGTTCGGCTAATTACCTCGTCCTTATCTTCTACCCGTACCCAGCTGCTGTCTTTTTTGACCAAAGCTGCTACCCGACTTATTTCCATATTTATCCGGCGACTCTTGCGCGAAAAGCCGTAGAGGCTCTTGGCATCGGCATTTTTAAAATGCACCGGCGTTAACTTGTTGGACTGCTCTACCTTGTAAAGAGCGTATTTATCCCCGCGCGGACTACGGGTGAAAAAGCCCCAGCCTTCCGGAAAGAAAGTCGCTACGTTATAATTCTCCTTAAAGGACGACTCGGTGACATTGGGTCCGGCAGCCGCGAATACAACCTTCAGCAATAGGAAGCCAAAGATCATCAGCACACTATTATAAAGAATAATATATCTCGCTTTCATAATTGTATAATTCTAATTATAAAACTTAAAAAAAGGTCTTGGCACTCTAACGAAAGAACACCAAGACCTTTTTACTATCCCCCGGAATTATACCATTGTTTAGCCCAGGTTGAAGGCAATATCCTTCACCAGGTTCTCATGCTCAAACGAAGAAGGAGCAGAAGTATCCTGGTCGGCACCGAGTACGGCCACGATTACAACAACTACAATTGCGGCAATTTCGATGGCTACAGCAATGTCAAAGGCCCAGGCTATACTGACCTGGTCTTGCAGGCCCTGCTCAGAACCCGAATCTTGGATACCAACCTTGGTTTTAGCATCCTGCATGAAGCGGGCTACTTCCTCCTGTTTGGAGAAGTCATACTTTTTCAGGTTGATCGACTTGAGGCCCTCCTGCAGCTTGGCTACCTTTTCGTTGTTGCCCGTGCCGGTCATTTTAACTGCCTGAATCAGCGAGCCGCCCTTGCGCAGGGCCGTATTGATGGCGTCGAAGTTTTTGGATTCTACGGCTTTCTGCAGTTCGGCAAAATAACCTGGATCCAGCTTACTCACAGCCGTTACCACCGCAGCATTATGCTCGGCCCGGGCCTGGGCAAACGCGGGATTTTGAGCCTGCTCTTTTTCCAGGGCCAGCCGGAAGGCCTGCAGGGTGGGCAGTTTGGCAGCTACCTCGCCTTCGAGCAACAAAACCCCTCTGAACAATTGCTCACCAGTATAGCCTTTGGTAGCTACTTGGTTTAATTCACTTTTGGGAGCAGCCACCTCGTCTTTCGAGCAGCTAACAGTTAGGAAAGAAGTGGCCAGCAGCGCGCTCAGTCCTTTGGTAAAAACGGCATTACGGAAATAGTGAACCATGATAAATGAGTTAAAAATGTTAAAAAGAAAAAAAGTAAAAAGTAATAAACACACACTCTACTTTAAGACCCGGGGGAGTCTTTGCGGTAGATATTTTAAGTATAAAAAGACGCGGTAGTTTATCAGCTTTAAAGGCGGCGATTAGTAACCGATCCTCTAAAATCCAGAGTTAAACTCATCGGGGTTTGCAACCCGATTGCTGTAGCGCTTACAGATAAGACCTTCTTCTCAAGCGAGCAGTTCCCGACTTCTTGACGAGTACCGGCCCGCGGTAGAACAACAGTCAATTTGCCGGCACACTCAGCTCTGCACCCGATTACTAGCCAAGATTTCAATGACTCACAAAGCAAGTCACTATCATTCACGCACAAGTTTGACTACTTGGCGGATAATGTACGGTAGAAAAAGGAGAGCCTTCTAATCAGGCTGGGGCCGGCATGGATTAACTCCAGCAGCAGATTTTATAGCAGATATAATTTGAGAGATAAATTGATAGATGGGTTAAGTAAAGATAAAATAAACTAGTAGTATTCGGTAGTGGTAGCGTTATCTGATCCAAACATAGGAGACGACAATCACAATAGCAAGAGTTTGCAAAAAATAATTTATTTTTTGCAAACTCCATCTGTAGCGTGTTATTCCGGCATTCACCTAACTCAGAAGTCCCAGGTGGTTACAGGCAAGCTGCCAGCTTGGGCGGGCACTGCCCCAGTTTTCGGTAAGCCACTTATAGCCTATATTCCGGGCTGCTACGGGGCTCCCGCCCCGAGGCAGCTAATCCCCTAGGTTTGCGTATAGGAAGTAAATTTGGTTTTCAGGAAGCCATGCTATTATGCGGTGTATGCGGAAGTAGCAGCTCGTCTCTATGAAATTGTTGCTTGTCCGGCGCGTGCTGCTGGCCGTCTTCTTGCTGGTACTCGCGGCCCTGGGCCTGCTGGCGTGGCTGCTGGGCACCGACTACGGCCGGCGCCGCCTCGAAACCTGGGTACGGGAGCAGGTAACCCACCGCTCGGAGCTGGTGTTGGCCCCGTTTACAATTACCTTTTCCCTCTGGCACGACTTTCCCCACCTAACGGCCTCTATTCACCACGTCAGCCTGACCGATACGTCGTTTCGGCAGCAGCACGAGGTACTACGCGTGGGCCGGGCCAATTTGCGCCTGGATTTGCGGCGCCTCTGGTACAAGCAGTTCCGCGTAACCCGCCTCACGGTGCACGACGTCCTGTTTCGGGAGCAGGTCGATTCGCTGGGGCGCACCTGGGGCCTGCACGGCAAGCGCCGCCACACCAGCACCGGAACCGGTCCGCCCCTGGACCTAACCCTGGATTCGCTGCTGGTCTACAACTTCCGCATCCAAACCCGCAACGACTTTGCCCACAGCGCCTTCGGGGCCGAAGTACGCCAGGCCCACTTGGCGGCCTCCATCCACCGGGGCTTGCTACGGGCCCGGGGCACGCTGCACGGCGAGCTGAGCTACCTGCGCAACAGCCGCGGCCTGTTGTTTCAGCACAAGCCGGTGTGGGCCACCGTAAATTACCGGCTCGAATTCAAAAAGCGCCAGGGCACGCTGCGCAACACCCGGGCCACGCTCAACGGCGACACCATCCGCATCCGGGGCACCCACCAAACGGTGGCCAATCAGCCCGGCACCCGCCTGCACTTCCAGTTTGAGGGCGAGCAGCCGCTGATGGAAGTGCTGCACGCGGCCCTGCCCGCCAACCTGGAGCCCTACATTGCCGGGGCCCGCAGCCCGAGTAAAGCCCACATCCGCTACACGATTTCGGGGCTGACCGGCCCCACCGTGCGGCCCCGCAACGTGCTGACCTTCGCCCTGCGCCGCGCCCAGCTGCGCTGGCCCGACCCCAAGCGCCGCATCGACCACTGGGATTTGCAGGCCACCTACGACAACGGCGCAGCCCATACCCTCAAAACCACGGCCCTCACCGTGCAGCACTGCCGCCTGTATTCGTCGGCCGGGCAGCTCAACGTGGCCCTGACCCTGCGCGACTTCACCCGGCCCTTCGTGAGCGGGCGGTTCCGGGGCCGCACCGAGCTGCCCCAGCTGGCCGTGGTGGTGGCCCCGGGCCAGTGGCGGGCCCGCCACGGCACGGCCGAAATGGACGTGCGCCTGCACGGTCTGCTGCCCCCCACCGATGACGGCAGCGGCACCGTCGTGGTCAGTCAGCCCAGCCTGTCGGTGCAGGGCCAGGTAACGCTGCAAAACGCCTCGTTCGTGGTGCTGGACCGCCGCGCCGACTTTTCGGAACTGAACGTGCGCCTGGGCTTGCGGGACAGTATCTGGACTCTGTCCCGGGCCTCGGGGGTGCTGGACCACATGCGGTTTGAGGCCAGCGCCACCACTACTCACTTGTTTGACTACCTGACCGGGCAGCAGCTTACGATGCAGGTAACCGGCAACTTTGCCGTGGATGAGCTGCGCGTACAGCGCCTGCGGGAGCTGCTGCGGCCTTCGGCGGCGGCTACTCGCCTGCTGGCCCGGCAGCGGGCCCAGGCCGCCTCCACGAAAATAGCCACCCTGGGCGGCAGCCTGATTCCGCCTGGCGTGCGCCTGCACGTGGGCTTGCGCTGCGCCCGCCTGGTGCTGCCGGCCGACACCGTGGAGCAGGTGGGCGTGACGGTGCTGCACGATGGCCAGCGGGTAGAGCTGCAACACCTGACGGCCCGGGTGTGGGGCGCCCAAATGCGGGGCCAAGTGTCATGGCCCACCGACACGCTGCAGCAGGTAGCGCCCATTCAGTTTGCCCTCGATATGCATTACGACACGGTAAACTACCGCCGCCTGATGGCCCGCCTGGCCCGGCCCCCGCGCCGCTCGGCCCAGGCCCCGGCCAGCCCGGCCCTGCGCGAGCTGCTGCTGGCCGCCAACGGCACGCTGAGCTGCGACATGACCACAGTGCAGCTCGACGCCAAGGAAAACCTGCAAAACCTGCACTTGCAGCTCGTCAAGACCGGCTCGGAACTGCGCCTGCCGGCTCTGGATTTTTCCACCACCCGCGGGGGGTCGGGCCACGCCTCGGCCGTGGTCCAGATCAAGGGCATTCACCTCACCGCCGCCGACGTCGACCTGAACCTACACTACCAGGATCTGGACGTGCAGCGCCTGCTGCAGCTGCTGGCCAGCCTCAACCCCGAGGATAAGTCGGTGCCCGTGCCGGTGCTGCGCCTGGCCCGCCGGGCCGAGCGCCGGGCGCGCCGGCAGCAGCAGGCGGCCGGTTCCATTCTTACCAACGGCGTACTGCAGGCTGTGGTGCACGTGCAGGCCGACCGGGTCAACTACAGCGCCGTGCGGGGCCGGAGCTTCGAGCTGGTGTCGCACCTGCGCGACGGGGTGGCCCGGGTCGACAAATGCTCGTTGCGCGCGTTTCGGGGCTTGGTTGACCTGCAGGGCCACATGCTGCTCAACGTCAACCGCCAGCACCACCCGCTGCAGGTGCAGATGCGGCTGCAGGACGTGGAGCTGCCCGACCTGTTTGCCGCCGGCTTAGCCATTGGCCTCACCCTGCCCGACCAGGACAACGTGCGGGGCAGTATGCGCTGCGCGGCCGACCTGCGCACCGACCTGGACTCGACCTTTCTGCCCCGCCTCGACCAAACCGTGGGCTACGTGCGGGCCGCCATGCGCGACCTGGAGCTGCTCAACGTGGAGGCCCTGAGCCAGGCGCTGAAATTTATGCGCGAGGAGCGCACCGGCCACCTGTTTTTTGAACCCTTCAGCAGCGAGTTTGGCCTCAACCGCGGGCAGGTGCTGATTCCGGACCTGAACCTGAACAGCAACCTGAGCAACATGCAAATCAGCGGCAGCTACTTCCTCAACGGCCGGGCCAACCTCTACATCGGCCTCAACCCCATGCAGGCCCTGTTTGGCGACAACGAGAAGCGCATCGAGCGAATTCAGCAGAGTGAGCCCCTGCGCCGCCCCAACCACCGCCTCACCTACGTGAATTTGCAGCGCCTCACCCCGGCCAGCCGCTACTCCGTGCGCTTGTTTAAAGGCAACGAACAACGCCAGCAGCAGGCCATTCTGCGCCAGCAGTTCCGCCAGCTGCTCATCACCCAGGGCCTCGACAGCACCGTCAATATGGTCCGCTGAAGTCCTGATCCTTATCTATTAATCCATGATTGAACCCGACATCATCATTATCGGCGCGGGGGCCGCGGGCCTGCTGGCCGCCCGGGAGCTAGCCCAGGCCGGCCGCCGCGTGCTGGTGCTGGAAGCCCGCAGCCGCCTTGGCGGCCGTATTCACACCTTCACTGGGGGCGGCTTCAGCGGCCTCACCGAGGCCGGGGCTGAGTTTCTGCACGGCCCGGTGCCCCTGACCCGGGAGCTGCTCGCCGCCACCGGCACGGCCTGCCACGACACCGAAGGCACCACCTACGAAGTGCACCAGGGCCGGGTCTCGGTGGCCGAAAGCTTCCTGGAAGACATGCCCCAGCTGCTGGAAAAGCTCGACGCCCTGCCCCACGACCTGCCCCTGGCCGACTTCCTGACTCAATACTTCTCCGGCGACGAGTACCGGGCGCTGCGCGCCACCATCACCGGCTTTGCTGAGGGCTACGATGCCGCCGACGCCCGCCGGGCCAGCTCGTTTGCCCTGCGCGAGGAGTGGGCCGGCGGCGGGGCCGAAGACTCGCCCCGGCCCGAGGGCGGCTACGGCCCCCTGCTCGACCACCTGGCCGGCGAAGCGCAGGCTGCCGGCGCCGTTATTCAGCTTAACACCGTGGTAGAGCACATCCGCTGGCAACGGAGCCGCGTGAGTATCGGCTGCAACGGCAACCGCCGCTACGAGGCGCCGCGGGTGCTTATTACGCTGCCTCTGGGCGTGCTGCAGGCCGCCTCCGAAGAGCCGGGCCACGTAGCTTTTGCCCCCGAACTACCGGCTCAGCGCCAGGCCGTGGCCGAGCTGGGCTTTGGGCCGGTCATCAAGGTTATGCTCGAATTCCAAACTGCTTTCTGGGAGCAGGAATCGGGCGAAGTGCGCCACGCCCTGCCGGGGCTGGGCTTTCTGTTTTCCGACGCCGCCGTGCCCACCTGGTGGAGCCAGCAGCCCAGCTCCCGGCCCCTGCTCACCGGCTGGCTGGCCGGCCCCGCCGCCGACCAGCTCCGCGCCGCGCCCGACGAGCAGGTGCTGGCGCTAAGCCTGACGGCCCTGGCTTACCTGCTGGGCACTTCCCCCGACTTTCTTCGCACCCAACTCGTGGCCCAGCGGGTGGTTAACTGGGGCGCCGACCCGTTTGCCCGCGGCGCTTACGCCTACGCCACGGTAGGTTCGGCCGCGGCCCGGCAGCTACTGGCCGCACCGGTGGAAGACACCTTGTTTTTTGCCGGGGAAGGCCTGTACGCCGGGCCGGCCATGGGCACGGTGGAAGCGGCCCTGCACAGCGGGCAGCAGGTAGCGCGGCAGCTGCTCCAGGCGTTAGCCTAGTCCGGGGCCGTCCCCGCTGGGTCAGCAGCCTAGGCTGTCACAACTTTTGGCGCGGCGGCAGTTTTTGTGACGGACCGGCGTACCGGCTAAGCAGCGGGGGACGGGCTCCGAAACCGTAATGGTAGTCAGGCCAGCCGCAATTGAACATTTAAAACGTCTTCGGCCGGGCCGGGACTTTTCCGGGGGCCGGACTTTTTTCTTGGCGCCAAAGCCCCCACATTTGCCGTCTTGTCTCTAGTCATTTTCCACCGCAATGCAGCACTTTTATCGTCGTGCCCGCCGCTGGCTTTCCGTCACGGCCCTGTTTCTGATTACGCCCTCCATCCTCTTCGCCTGGGGCACCTGGGGGCATGAGCGCATCAACCGCGCCGCCGTGCTGGCCTTGCCGCCGGCCCTGCGCACCTTCTTCTACAACCACGTCGACTTTATGGTGCAGGAGTCGGTAGTGCCCGACTTGCGCAAGTACACGCTCAGCGACAAAGCCGAGGGTCCGCGCCACTTTATCGACTTGGAAAACTACGGGGAGATGAGCCAGATTCCCCAGGCCTCGCAGGAAGCTTACGCCAAGTATGAGCCGGCTTTTCTCGACAAAAATGGCCGCCTGCCCTGGTTTATTCAGGACATGCAGGGCAAACTAACCCAGGCCATGAAAAACGGCCGCAAGGAAGACATCCTCTTCATTGCCGCCGACCTGGCCCACTACCTCGGCGACGCCACCCAGCCCCTGCACACCTCCTCTAACCACGACGGCCAGCTCACCGGCCAAAAGGGTGTCCACGCCTTCTACGAGTCGCAAATGGTGGAGAAGTTTGGTAAAACCTACAACTTCAAGCTCAAGGAGCCCCAGCTGATTCAGGACCCGGTGGCCGAAGCCTGGCGCCTGATTGCCCAGAGCCACGCCGCGGCCGACACGCTGCTGACCATCGAGAAAAAGCTGCAGACCGAGGTGGGCCCCACCAACATGTACGAGATGAACGCCCAGGGGCAGCCCAAAAAGAACGTGTTCAACAGCAACGTGCGCACGGCCGCCTACACCGAAAGCTTCCACAACTCGCTCCGGCACATGGAAGAGCGGCAGCTGCGCACGGCCGCGCAGGCCGCCGCCAACTTCTGGTACACGGCCTGGGTAAACGCCGGCAAGCCCGACCTGACCAAGCTCGACACCGAGTACACGACCAAGAGCAGCCAAAGCAACCTGAAGGACGAGCTCAAGCTGCTCCAGTCGGGCAAGCTGGTCGATTTCTCTTCCTTCATGGAGTTCTAAGCCCCAGAGGTTTCCGCTTCTACAAGCCTGTTTCTGCCGCAGTACGCCGGCCGGGACAGGCTTTTTTGCGTCCGGCAAAATCCGCAACGTGGTCCAGAGAAGCCGGGGCCACTCCCGCTTTTCTTGTCCCGCGGAGGCAAAGCTGAAGGATCTTCCTCTCCTGCCCCACTACGGCTCATGCCAACATGACAAAGCGCTTTAAAAGTTGCTGACAAAGGGCTTTTACGTGGAGTCAAACGCGGCCCTTAGCACGCAGAAATTGCTCCGCTTATTATCGAATATTCCGCAACGCGCCTTAGGTGAGTGTGTGCTTACTACTGGTGCAGTAAAATATTTTCAGCGGCTTCAACTATCACAACCGTTCCCGATGCCCTATCACAAACGGTTGCATAGTTTTTCTGCCAATCTCGTGCTTTTCAGCTGATTGCCTGAGCCCTACCCTAGCCTATTTTTAGCACCGGAGAGCGGTTAAATAGCATTTTTACGATTCTCCCGACCTGATTCCTTCTCACCAATTTCCCATCCCTTTTTCATGATTACACCCCGACCCTGTCTGCTTTCGGCGGCCTTATTCCTGGCCGGCCTCACGGGCACTTCCGCCCAAAACGCGCCCGTGCCGCTGCAAGCCGAAGCCGGCACTCTGGGCGCCGACTGGACCACGCCTACCGCCGCCGGCGTCACCTACGTCACGGTAGTGCCCACGGCTACCATTGCCAGCCAGAACCCCGGCACGGCCGCCCGGGTCATTACCTACAGCGTCACCTTCCCCGGCCCGGGCACCTACGACCTCTACGCCCGGGTGCGGGTGGGCGCGGCCACGGCCAACGACGACAGCTTCTACTACGGCAACGGCTTCGGCACAAAGTCGCCCACTGACGACAACGACTGGATTACCATCAACCAGGTGGCCGGCGTGGGCTACACCACCGGCACCCAGGTTGTGGACGGGGCTGGCTCGGCCCAGAACAACGTCTGGAAGTGGGTGAACATGTCCAAGATTGGCGGCGCCGAAACCCCGATTTCCTTTACCGTGGCCGCCGGTAGCCTCACTCAAACCTTCCAGCTCGGAGCCCGGGAGGATGGTTTTGATATCGATAAAGTAATATTTGGGCAAACGGGCCTGTATTTCACCGTCAACAACCTCGACAACGGGCAGCAAGGCTCGGTGAATCCGCCACCCCCACCCTTCACGCCGGTGGGGCCACCTATGGCCACGGGCAAGCCCAAGTTTCTGGGCGGCGTGTACAGCACCCCGCAGCTGCCCAACTTCTCGGCCTACTGGAACCAGGTGGTTCCCGAAAATGCCGGCAAGTGGGGCTCGGTCGAAGCCACCCGGGACGTGATGAACTGGACCGAGCTGGACGCGGCCTACAAGCTGGCGAAGGATAACGGCTACCCCTTCCGCATGCATGTGCTGACCTGGGGCAGTCAGCAGCCCACCTGGATTGCGACGTTGCCCGCCGCCGAGCAGCTGGCCGAAATCAAGCAGTGGTACGCCGCCGTGGCCCAGCGCTACCCCGCCATCGACTTTCTGGAAGTAGTGAACGAGCCCACCCACCAGCCCCCGGGCCCGAGCAGCGGCGGCGGCAACTACCTCGAAGCGCTCGGCGGCAGCGGCACTACCGGCTGGGACTGGGTGATTACCTCCTTCCAGCTCGCGCGCCAGTATTTCCCGACCACCAAGCTGATGATGAACGACTACAGCGTGGAAAATTCGGCCGCCAGCGCCCAGCGCTACCTCGGCATTATCAACCTGCTCAAGGCCCGCAACCTGATTGACGTGGTCGGCATTCAGGGCCACGCCTTTTCGACCCGGGGCCTGCCCGCCGCCGACTTGACTACCAACCTGAACACACTGGCTTCGGCGGGCCTGCCGCTCTACATCACCGAGCTCGATATTGACGGCGTGAATGCCCAAAACCAGCTGGACGACGCCGTGCAGCTGGCCGAATACCAGCGTGTGTTCCCCGTATTCTGGCTGCACCCGGCCGTGAAGGGCGTGACCATGTGGGGCTACCGTCCCGGGCACTGGCGCACGACCCAAGGCGCCTTTTTGGTCAACGACGACAACTCGGAACGCTCGGCCATGGTGTGGCTCAAAAGCTACGTGAAGACCACCGTGCTGGGCACGACCAAAACCGACGACGCAGTTGTGAGCCTCGCTCCCAACCCGGCGGCTAACGGGCAGTTTACGCTACGTGGCACCGCCCATCTGAACACCGTGCGCGTGCTCGACGTGCGCGGGCAGCTGGTGCAGGAAGTGACGCTCCGGAACCAACCCGCGGTGCAGATGCAACTCAATGTACGGCCTGGCCTGTACGTGGTGCAGCTAATCAGCGGGCAAACGGTGTCCTCGAAAAAGCTTATTGTGCAATAAATAGCTGCGGCATTTCTTAATTAACTATTAACTTAAGTGTTAATTAAATTTATTCGATTCCCTTAAATAGAAACACGAAGTAATCAGCAACAGGAATAGCCGTGTAAATAATTTACACGGCTATTCCTTTTTTATTTAGTCAGCTACTTACAGCAACTCAATTCCACTGGCGGCTAACTCCTGGCGCACAGCCTCGGGCCAGATACTGACTTGCACTTCGCCGATATGGGCTTTGCGCAGCATAAACATGCACACCCGCGACTGGCCGATGCCGCCGCCGATGCTCTGCGGCAGCGCGTCCTGGAGCAGCAGGCTGTGGAAGTGCAGGTCCTGGCGCTCGGGGCAGCCGCGCAGCTCGAGTTGGCGCGTGAGGGCCGCCTTATCCACCCGAATGCCCATTGACGACACCTCGAAGGCCGTTTCCAGGATCGGGTGCCAAAGCACGATGTCGCCGTTGAGTCCGTAGTAGCCGGCTTCGTTGGGGGTGCTCCAGTCGTCGTAGTCGGGGGCGCGGCCGTCGTGGATTTCGCCGTGGCTCAGTTCCCCACCGATGCCGATCAGGAAGATGGCGCCGTACTCCTTGGCGGCCTCGTGCTCGCGCTGCTTGGGCGTCAGATCGGGGTAGCGCTGCAGCAGCTCCTCGGCGTAGAGGAAAGTAATGGCCGGGGGCAGCACCGGCTCAATTTCGGGGTACTGCGCACTGACCTGCTGCTCCACGGCTTGCAGGGCCCCGTAGATTTTCTCCACGGTGGCTTTGAGGTAGGAAATCGTGCGCTGCTCGGCCGTAATGTGCTTTTCCCAGTCCCACTGATCCACGTAAATTGAGTGAATGGGCGAATAGTCTTCGTCGGGGCGCAGGGCGCGCATGTCGGTCAGCAGGCCCTTACCGGCTTCGATGCCCAGCTCCTGCAAGCGCAGGCGCTTCCACTTGGCCAGGGAGTGCACCACCACGGCGCGGCGCTCATCCAGGGCCTTGATGGGGAAGTGCACGGGCCGCTCAATGCCGTTCAAATCGTCGTTGATGCCAGTACCGTCGAGCACGGCAATGGGCGCGGACACTTTCACTAGGTGCAACTCGCGGCTCAGTTCCCGGACGAAGGCATCTTTGACGAAGCCGATGGCCTCTTCGGTTTTGAGTAGCGCGGCGGGCGTCAGGGCGCGGGTTGGGGTTTGCAGAACGGTTTCCATACGGGTAGAAGGGTTATGAAGTGAAGGTTTGGCAGCGTGAATTGGGACGAAAAAGGCAATAAGAAGCCGTCCGCCCCGAAGGCAGTTTTTTGAGTTCCGGGAAATTTCCTAGCGGGTGGTAAAGGCAAAAAAAAAGCCTCCCGTCATTCGGAAGGCTTTTTAAACAAGTTGTTCTTTTTCCTATATGTGAACAACGGCCTTCCAATCCCGGAACAAATTATTGTTCGAGTTATTATTGAAACGCACGTTATTGAAGAATTGCATGGCTTGCGCTATTGTCTTTGCGTTGCCAAATAGGAAACAATAATTTACACTTCCAAACATTGCCTGAAAAAACAACGTGTTATTTTTTCGCCGCTTAATTACTTACGAACGTGCGTTAGCCCGTAAAAACAGCTATTCTGAGTCGCTCGTGCGGCCTTCGCGCACATCGCGCACGGCTTCGGTGAGGTAGCTGGGCACCTCGGCGCCGGGCTGCAGAAACTGCAGCAGCCGCAGGTACTTGGCCCGCCCTTCTTCCAGCATATAAGCCGGTACTTCCACCGTAAACAAGCTGAAGGGCTCAGCCTTTTGCACCCCCACGAGCAGAAACCGGTCGGCGCGCAGGGCATCGAGGTAGAAGGCGGCCTGCCGGTCGTAGTCGTAGCCGCTGCACTGGGCCAGAAAGTGGCTGTAGTCGCGGGCCATGGTGGTTTTGAAGTCGATGATGGTATAGCCCCGGTCAGTGTCGGGGGCCACCAGGTCGGCGCGCAGCTTGCAGACGGTATCGGTGGTGGGCTCGGTAAAGATGCAACTGGGCTCGGGCGTGCCGCGCACCAGCAAATCGTGCAGGTAAGGGTCGAGCTTCACGCCTTCCACCATCCACCAAATCAGTGAGTCGTTGATGCCGGGCTGTCCGGCCTGGTAGAGTTCGGGCTCCAGCAGGGCCGTGTGAAAGGCTGTGCCCAGGCCCAGAGCCCCGTTCATGGACGAGGGTTTCTGGTAGCGGCCGTTCAGCGCGTCGCGCAGCCGCGAGAGGTCGGAGTTAGCAATGGCGGGCAGGGCGCGGTAATCGTCGTAGGGCAGGCGCAGCAGATCGGGGCGGCGAAAGGAGTCGGTTGTCGGCATAGAAAGTAGATAACAACGGGAAACAGCACATTGTCCCGCTAGCTCTACGATATTTTATAGTCGGCGGGCCGGTTTGGGCCGCGGCCAATAGTAAAATTCTGTGCCTAGCTACTGCCTACGGCGCGGGTGGCACCATTGGGACCAGTATGACGTAGGTGAGTTGGGTACGCAGATCGAACAGCGGCGTAACGGCTGTCGTTACCCGGAATAGGGAAACCGATTACCCGCTCAGCAGCCTTATTTCCGTATTAGCCAAAATCGGCTTTTGCCCGCCGACCGGCCCCAAAGTATGGCCACTACACCTATGCTCCTACTGTTGCCACACAACAAAAAACCCTCCCTGCAAATTGCAAGAAGGGTTTTGGTGATCCCGCTGGGATTCGAACCCAGGACCCGTACATTAAAAGTGTACTGCTCTACCAGCTGAGCTACAGAATCGTTTATTTGCACTCGGGAACTCTCTTCCCTGATTGCGGATGCAAAAGTAGAAGCATCCCCTTAAACTTCCAAACGCCTTGCTTAAAAACGCTCTATTTTTTTTACTGTTTGTCTTGTCAGGACTTCAACCGGTTTGCAGTCAGAATATTAGTCCCGCAATTAGCCGGGCCGACTCCCTGTTTTTCCGGAATCAGTACGAGGCAGCTTATCCGCTGTACCGCCAGGAGCTGCGGCGGGGGCTCACCTCCCCGCGCGTGTTGCTGCGCATGGCCTATATTCAGGAAGGCCTGGGGCATTATCCGGCGGCCTTGTACTACCTGAGCCTGGCCCACCGCCGGCATCCGACGTACGCAACTTGGCGCAAAATGACGGAACTAGCCCAGAGCTACCGTCTGGCAGGCTACCCGGATACCTGGAAAACCAAGTTGCTGATAACGTTCCGCCGCTATTACTATACTGGCCTGCAGGGGCTGCTGCTCGGGGCGGTGCTGGCGGGGGTATTTCTGCTGGTGCGCCACCGCGCCAGCCGGTTTTTGTGGCTGAGCTACGGCCTGTATTTGCTGGGGGTAGGGTTTTACCTGAATTTTTTGCGCCCCAGCACGATTGGGCTGGTGGCCCGGCCGCATGCGGCCCTGATGGGCGGACCCAGTGCCGGCGCCGCCTGGCTAACCACCGCCCGGGCCGGCGACCGGCTACTAGTGCGCGACCAACAGGACATTTGGTACCGGGTAGAGTGGCGGAACCGCGACGCATTTATTCGCCGCAACGACGTATTACTGGTTGATTAATGGACTGGCTAGTCACCTCAAAAAAGCCCCGTCGCTCGTAGCGACGGGGCTTTTTTGGGCCTGCTCACAGTGGCCACCGTTACTTCACCGGCGAGCCTTCTTCCTTGCGGAAATGATTAAGCACCAGGCGGTCGGCCAAACCGGGCAGCCACTTATTCAGGAACACGGTCAGCTTGCCCTGAGCCGTGAGCACCAGGTCGCGGCGGCGCTGCTGCACAGCCCGCAGCAAGTGGTGGGCGACTTCCTCGCTGGTCATCATCTGGCCTTCGTCGCGCGGCGACTCGCCCTGGGCGGAACCGTCGGCGGCCAGGGCCGTCTGCCGGATATTGGAAGCGGTAAAGCCCGGGCAGGCTACCAGCACGTGCACTCCCTGGGGCAGCAACTCGGTGCGTAACGCTTCCAGAAACCCCTGCATGGCAAACTTGGAGGCCGAATACCCCGTGCGGCCCGGCAGGCCGCGGTAGCCGGCAATGCTGGAAATACCCACAATGGAGCCTTTGGAAGCTAAGAGGTGGGGCAGGGCAAACTTGGTGGTGTAGACCGTACCGAAGAAATTGGTTTGCATCAGCCGCTGGATTACGCCCAGGTCGGCATCCTGAAACATCGCCCGCATGGAAATACCAGCGTTGTTGATCAGCACATCGAGGCGGCCAAAGGCGGTGATGGTTTCGGCTACGGCCCGCTCGGAATCGGCTTCTACGCCCACATCGGCGCGCACGGCGTGGCAGGCGATATGCTGCTGCTCGAGTTCCTGACGGGTGGCAGCCAGGCGGGCTTCGTCGCGCCCGGTGATTACGACCTGGGCGCCGGCCTGGCCAAATACCAGGGCGCAGGCCCGGCCGATGCCCGAGGTAGCACCCGTGATGAGCACCACTTTTCCTTTCATGTTGCTATAAATTGGATGATTGCCGGCCAAAACAGGAGCCGGCACGGGCCAAAACTACGGCTTTTTACAGGCTTTACGCCACTTTTTCGCCGACTGTTTTTGGCTGCCAGACCCCGGCACCAGTATTTCAGAAATAGGATTTACTCGTTATATTTAGGAGCGGGGATTAGCTTTCATTTCCGGTCGATTGTATGATAAGAACTCTACGCGCGTGGCGCTGGACGCCAATTTTGAACGGGTATTTGCTGTTGGCCGGGGGACTGCTACTGGCGCCCCCCGCCCGGGCTCAGTGCCCGGCGGCAGCTTCGGCCTGCACGCCGGGCTCGGCCCCGAGCAGCAGTTACGCCTTTGGAATGGGCATTCTGAACGTGACGCTGGGCAGCATCAACAACACCACCAACGGGGTGCAGGACGGCTACCGGGACTACTCCTGCACCCTGGCCACCGCCCTAACCGAGGGCACCGACTACGCCCTCAGCATCCGGACCAATACCAACACCGACGAGAACGTGCGGGTCTGGATTGACCTCAACAACGACGGCACGCTAAATAGTACTACGGAGCTAGTCTTCAGCTCAAACGCCAAGAAAGTCCATACCGGCACCGTGCGCCTGCCCGTGGGCACCACCCTGAATACCCGCCTGCGCCTGCGGGTGGCGGCCGACTACGCCAACTCGCCCTACCCCATGCCCTGCTCGACGCCACTGTACTCCCAAACGGAGGACTATACGGTGGTAGCCAGCGCCAATACTACCCCGCCGGTAGCGGAGTTCGTGGCCGACCAAACCCTGACGTGCTCGGGCTGCGTGCAGTTTACCGACCAGAGCCAGAATTCGCCGACGGCCTGGCGCTGGGACTTCGGCGACAACACCACTAGCACGGCCCAGAGTCCGCGGCACTGCTACGCCAGCCCGGGCACCTACAGTGTGACGCTGACTGCGACCAACGCGGCCGGGACCAATGGGCGGACCCGGAGCAACTATATTGTCTACGATGCGGCCGTGCCGGTAGCGGCCAGCTGCACTCCCAACACCTCGGCCTACTGCTGCGGCTACGGCATCACCCAGTTTACGCTGGGCTCCCTGAGCAATGCTTCCGCCAACGGCCAAGCCGGCTACGAGGACTTTACCTGCACTAGCCGGGTGCAGCTCACCGAGGGCAATACGTACACCCTGAACGTAACAACGGGCCCCAGCAACCCCCAGGACACGCGGATATGGCTCGACTTGAACAACGACGGCAGCTTTGCCTCGGGCGAGCTGCTGTACCAGGCCCTGAACCGCACCAACCCCAGCGGTACGATAACCATTCCTACTTCCGCCGTGAAGGGTCAGCCGCTGCGCCTGCGCATACTATCCGATTTTGTGGGCGCGCCGGCCAGCCCCTGCGCCGACCCCCAGTTGGGCCAGGCCGAAGACTACACCGTGACGGTGCTGGCCAACACCAAACCGCCGGTAGCCGCCTTCACTTCCAGCTACGTGCCGACTACCTGCGTAAATCCGGTGCAGTTTACCGACCAGAGCCAGAACTCGCCGACGGCCTGGCGCTGGGACTTCGGCGACAACACCACCAGCACGGCCCAAAACCCTTCGCACCAGTACCTGGCCTCGGGAACCTACTCCGTGACGCTAACGGCCACCAATGTCTTCGGCCAGCACACGCTGACGCGAGCCAGCTACCTGACCGTATCGGTGCCTTGCGTGGCTTACTGCGCCTCAACCGGCCAGAATGCTAACGTGTGGCTGACCAACGTGTCGGTAACGGGGCCGGCCGTGGGCTTCAGCAACCCGTCGGGGGCTGATGCCTCGGGCTACGGCAACTATATCAGCCAAACGATTGGGTTGCGCCTGGGTCAGAGCTACACGCTGGCGACTACCACCAACCAGAACTTTCAGCGGACGACCTCCATGTGGCTGGATTTGAACCGTAATGGCATATTTGAAACCAGTGAGCTGCTGATCAATGCCACTTCGGCCCAGGTTTCAGCCAGCGCGTTTACAATTCCGAACAACGCCAGCGTGCTGGGCTTCACCCGCATGCGGGTGCAGATGCGGGCTAACGGCAACCAGCCCCAGGCCTGCGTGCTCAACCAGCCCAACTCCGAAACCGAGGACTATTCGGTGCGCCTCGAGGTGATAAGCAGCACGGCTGAGGCCCAGCAGCTGCCGGCGCTAAGTATTTTTCCTAACCCCACGCCCAGCGGGCAGCTCCACCTGCGGCTGGCCGATGCCGCGGCGGCAGGCTTCTACACCATCTCAGTGCACAACGTGCTAGGCGCCCAGTTGCTGACGACCACGCGGCGCCTGCACCCGGCCGCCGATGCTGACCTGGACCTGACGACCCTGCCCCGGGGCCTGTACCTGATTCGCCTGACCGATGCGGCGGGCCACTCGGCGGTGCGCCGCGTGGAGCGCCAGTAACGTTTTTTCTGCCCGTCCTACCCTGCACTAGCCCGCTACCCGGTAGCGGGCTACGCGCTTTTACCCACCCATTGACATGCAAACACTTTTACTACGCGGCTTGCTGCTCCTGCTTTTTGTGCTTGGCCTGGGTGCGGCGCCGGCTGCCGCCTCCCACTTGGTAGGCGGGGAGATGAGCTACAAGTACCTGGACGCCAACGGCGCGCCCGGCACGCCCTTTCGGTACCGGATTACGGTGCTGCTTTACATCAACTGGGAGTGCAACACCGCCTCGACGGACGCTTCGAACGTGCCCGATGGGCGCTGCAACATCTTTGTCAATATTTACAACAAGCAGAACGGCGCCCGCCTCAACAGTGGGCAAGTGGCGCAGAACTTCACCTGCAACCAGGTAACCTGTACCGGCCGACCGTCGCAGGCGGAGGTACAGCCCCAGGGTTCGTACCGGCTGCCCCGGGTTTCTAACCCTTCGATTACTCCGCCCCTGCCCGGGGGCTGCACCCTGCCCGGCGGCCCACCGCCCCCGGTGCGCCTGTGCCGCTACGAGACCATCGTGGAACTGCCCGTCTCGTTCGATGGGTACTACGTGGTGTATACGGATGGCACCCGCAACCGCTCCATCAACAACCTGCAGCAGCCCGACAACCAGAACCAAACTATCTACATGGACATGGCGCCCCCGCTGCTGCCCAACAGCTCGCCCACCTTCTCGGATACGGCCGTGGTGGTCATCTGCCAGGGCGATACCAGCATCGTGGTCAACAACGCGGTGGACCTGGACGGGGACCGGCTGATTTACAGCTTCAGCACGCCTTACAACATTAGCAATAACGTCTCCATTACCACTTTTACGCCCCCCCCGCCCAGCGTTACCTACATTGCCGGCTATTCGGCCACGGCCCCGTTTGGCAACGGAGTGGGCAACTACGCTTTTCTGAACGCCAGCACGGGCCTGAGCCGCTACGCCACCACCCAGCAGGGCCGCTTCGTGGTGGCCGTCGAAGTCAAGGAGTTCCGCCGAATCAATGGCAACGAGGTGCTCATTGGCTCAACCAGGCGCGAAATTCAGTTGGTTTCCCGCACCTGCCAGCCCAACCGCTCCCCGCAGTTTACGGCCGCCACGCTGGCCAACAAGGTCTTTACCATTGAGGAGGGGGAAGCGCTGAACTTCAATTTGGCCGCCACCGACCCCGACGGTAACGCCGTTAGTCTGAAAGTAAACAGCGTGCTGCTCGATGGTCCCGGCGCCTACGATGCCAGCTTCGGCGGCAGCCAGGGCGTCGTGCAGTTGGGCAACCCCACCGGCAGCGTCACCATAACGGGCGCGGGCGGGAGCGTCAGTGGCCAGTTTAGCTTCAACTCGCGCTGCGGCAACGGACGCAGCACCCTGTACGACGTGGTGGTAACGGCTACCGACCAGGCCTGCGGGGCCAAGAGCGTAGCGGAGGTCTTTCAGATCCGGGTAAACCGCGCCGCCGGCCCCACCGGCATCGACGGCGACAACATCATCTGCGACCAAAGCCAGGCCAGCACCTACTCCGCAACGGGCCCCACCCCGGCGTCCTACCAGTGGAAAGTGCGCGGCGGCTTAATTCAGGGTTCTAACGCCGGCCGCTCGGTGCAGGTGCGCTGGAACGCTACGGGCACTGGCCACCTCACCCTGCAGGGCATCTCGGCCCTGGGTTGCCCCTCCGACTCGGTTACGCGGGACGTGGACATCCGGCCGGGCAGCGGCTTGGCCGTAACGCCCACCAGTGCCGCCATTTGCCGGGGTGCTTCCACCACCCTGACGGCCAGCGGCGGCGTGTCCTACACCTGGACCGGCGGCAGCCAACCCATTACCGGCCCGACGCTTACCGTGGCGCCCACCCAGACCACAACCTACACCGTGACCAGCACGGATGGCATCTGCACGACTTCCCGCCAAGTGACCGTAACCGTGAATCCGGCCGCCGTGGCCAACGCTGGCGCGGACGTGACGGCCTGCTCGGGGGAAAGCACGACGCTGGGCACGGCGGCGCTGACGGGCTACACCTACCAGTGGAGCCCGGCCACGGGCCTGAGCAGCACCTCGGCGGCCCAGCCGACGTTTTTGCTCACGAACACCGGCACGACAGCCCAGCAGTTCACCTACACCCTGACGGCTACTACCGCCGAAGGCTGCACGGCTACCGACGTCATCGTAGTAACCCTCAACCCGGCGGCCGTGGCCGATGCCGGTACCAGTAAGGCATTTTGTTCGGGCGGCTCAGCCCAGCTCGGTAATCCGGCCAGCGCCGTGGCCGGCAGCACGTACCAGTGGAGCCCGGCCACGGGCCTGAGCAGCACCACGGTCCTGGCCCCGACCGTGACGCTGACCAACACGACTTCGGCCCCTATTACCACAACCTACACCCTGCGCGTTACGACTGATAAAGGCTGCACCGATGCCAAAACGGTGGCGGTAACTGTGAATCCGGCGGCTGTGGCCAACGCTGGCGCGGATGTGGCGGCCTGCTCGGGGGAAAGCACGACGCTGGGCACGGCGGCGCTGACGGGCTACACCTACCAGTGGAGCCCGGCCACGGGCCTGAGCAGCACCTCGGCGGCCCAGCCGACGTTTTTGCTCACGAACACCGGCACGGCAGCCCAGCAGTTCACCTACACCCTGACGGCTACTACCGCCGAAGGCTGCACGGCTACCGACGTCGTCGTAGTGACCCTGAACCCGGCGGCCGTGGCCAATGCCGGTCCGGATGCCGCCCTGTGCGACGGGCGCAAAGTAACCCTGGGCACGGCGGCGCTGACGGGCTATACCTATCAGTGGAGCCCGGCCACGGGCCTGAGCAGCGCCACTGCCACCCGGCCCGAGTTGACGGCCGTAAACACTACTCAGAGCCCCGTTACCCGCACCTACACCGTCACGGCTACTACCGCCGAGGGCTGCTCCCAGACCGACCAGGTGGTGGTGACCATTACCCCCCGCCCCCGGGTCGACAACATTCAGGGCGCGGCCTCCGTCTGCCCCACCATCCAGGGCGTGGTGTACAGCATCCTGAACCCGCGCAGCACCGAGTACCGCTGGACGGTGGTGGGCGGCACCATTACCGGCGGCGACGGCACGGCCAGCATTACCGTGAACTGGGGTGGGGCTAATGCCAACGCCAGCGTGCAGGCCGTGGCCCGCAACCAGTTCCAGTGCGACGCCGATCCGACGAGCTTCCCAGTCGCCATCAACCAGCGCCTCGACACCGAAACCCCCAAGGGCCCGACCAGCGTGTGCTTGGCCAATGGCCCCAACACTTACTCGGTGGCCCCCACGACGGGCTCCATCTACGCCTGGCAGATTACGGGCGGCACCCAAGTCGGCACCGGCCCCGGCACGGTGCAGGTGCAGTGGAACGGCCCCGGCACCGGTACCATCCTCGTGACCGAAACCAGCACCCCCCAGGGCGGCGCCGTCACTTGCTTCGGCCAGAGCAAACCCCTGGCGGTGACTATTCTGCCCTCACCGGCCGCCAACCTGACCCTTGCCGGTCCCGACCGGGTGTGCGCCGGGGGCACGGTCAGCTTCTCGCTGCCCGGCGCGGTGAGCTCCAGCTATGCCTTTACCCTGGAAGGAGCCCCGGTAGCCAGCTCGGGCAATACCGTGACCTTGGCCACGCCCACGGCCGGCACCTACAAGCTCACGGCCCAGGAAACCAACGCCAGCGCCTGCGCCGGCCCGGTATTTACCAAGCAGTTTACCGTCGATCCGCGGCCCGCGGCCGTTACCATTGCCGGTCCGGCCAGCATCTGCCCCGGGCCCAACGGCGCTGGCTTCGCACCCCAACAGTATGCGGTGCTCAATACGGCGGGCTCAACCTACGCCTGGACGGTCACGGGCGGCACTATTGCCAGCGGCAATGGTACCAACGCCATTACCGTAAACTTCACGGCGGGCGCCGAGGACCGGACCGTAGCCGTGACGGAAAGCTCCCGTTTCGGCTGCGCGGGGCCGGTGGCGGCTCTTACCGTGCGGCCCGACAATGTGGGCGTGGGGCTGCGGACGGCCTCCGTGACTACCGACGACCGAAGCATTTCGATTGGCTTTGTGGTCGTCAATCCGACCAGCAACACCAACCAGGTGCGGGTACTGCGGCGCGAGGCGGGCACCACGGCGGCCTTTGCAACGGTGGGCAGCGTAGCCAACTCGGCCGGGAGCTACACCGATACCACCGTAGACCCCGACGCCAGGGCCTACGACTACCGCCTGGAGCTGCTCAACAACTGCGGTACCACCCTGGCCAGCCAGGAGCACACCACCATCCGGACCCAGGCCCTGGCCACCGAAGGCAGCCAGGACGGCCGCCGGGAAGGCAGCGTGAAGGTGAGCTGGAATGCCTACAAGGGCTTTGAAGTCAAGGAGTACCAGCTCTTCCGGGCGGCCGATAATGGGAGCACCCAACTCCTCACCACCTTGCCCGGCACCACCCTCGACCGGGAATTCCCCAGCAGCTCGGCCGGCTTCGACCAGTGTTTCCGCGTGGTGGCCGTCAGTGCCCAAAACCCGGCCATTACGGCCTCGTCGAACGATGCCTGCGTCAACTTCACCAACGACCTGGTGTTCTACAACATCATTACCCCCAACAACGACCACATCAACGACGCCTTTACCATCCGCAACATCGACCTCTACTCGGGCTACTCAATGAGTTTCTTCAACCGCTGGGGCAAGGAAGTGTACCAGACTTCGCGCTATAACAACGACTGGCAGGCCGAAAGTCAGCCCGCCGGCGTGTATTACTACCTGCTCAAGCTCTCCAACGGCAAGTCCTACAAGGGCTGGTTTGAAGTCGTGAAGTAGGACCACGGAATAGCACGGCGGGCCTGGTCGGCTACCCAGCACCGCCTCTATTACTCGTTCCTGAAAAGGCGGCCCGTCGTAGGCCGCCTTTTCTCATTTTATCCCGGCCCGCCACTTAGTAGCGCGAACTTTGTAGTTCGCGTGCCAGAACGACCCGTATGGCGCGGGGCACACGAACTACAAAGTTCGCGCTACAACTCGCGCTACTGCTTACTACACCACTCGCCATTATCCTGATGTCACTGACGTGACATAGTTATGTCACGCGTCAAGCTTAGCGGTAAGGGTGCATGTCTTGTTCGGTGGGATTAAAACTCTTGCCCAACAGTTGGGCCACTTCTGAGCAAGAGTTGTCCAAGTGCTGAGCAAGAGTTGGCGGCTCGCCCGGGGCCGGCCACAAAATCCGCCCGCTCCTCAACATCCGTTCTAATCCGTGGTTACCTTTGCCCTCGTGAGGAAATCGAAAAAATACCCGGCGGAAACGCTCCGCGAAATTGAAATCACCGACATGGTGGCCGAGGGCAAATGCCTGGTACGGCACAACAACCTGGTCATCTTCGTAACGGGCGTGGCCCCCGGCGACGTGGTGGACTTGCGCATTACCCGCGCCAAGAAAAGCTTCCTGGAAGCCGTGCCCACCCACTTCCACAAGTACTCCGACCTGCGCGTGGAGCCCTTCTGCCAGCACTTCGGCACCTGCGGGGGCTGCAAGTGGCAGCACCTGGGCTACGACACCCAGCTCAAGTTCAAGCAGCAGCAGGTGCAGGACAATCTGCAGCGCATCGGCAAGGTGGCGTTGCCCGAGCTGGAGCCCATTCAGCACTCCCCGGCCCTGCAATACTACCGCAACAAGCTCGAATACACCTTCAGCCACAACGGCTGGCTGACCAACGAGCAGATTCAGGCCGGCGAGCAAATCGAGCGGCGGGTGCTGGGCTTCCACACCCCCGCCCGCTTCGACAAGATCATCGACGTGCAGCACTGCTGGCTCCAGCCCAACCCCAGCAACCAGATCCGGCTGGCCATCCGCAACTACGCCCTCGAGCACGACTTGCCCTTCAACAACCTGGTGACCCAGGAAGGCTTCCTGCGCAACCTCATCATCCGCACGGCCAATACCGGCGACCTGATGGTGATTCTGCAGTGCTACTACGCCCACGAGGCCCTGTTTCCGCTGCTGGATTTCGTGCAGGAGAAGTTCCCCGAAATCACCTCGCTCAACTACGTGCTCAACAACAAGGGCAACGAAACCTTCCACGACCTGGACGTGGTCTGCTACAAGGGTGAGCCCCACATTCACGAGCAGATGGAGGATTTGCGCTTCCGCGTGGGACCCAAGTCGTTCTACCAAACCAACTCCGAGGGCGCCTACAACCTGTATAAGCTCACCCGCGAGTTTGCCCAGCTCACCGGCTCCGAGCTGGTGTACGACCTCTACACCGGGGCTGGCACCATTGCCAACTTCGTGGCCCGGCAGGCCCGGCACGTAGTCGGCGTGGAGTACGTGGAGTCGGCGGTGAAAGACGCCTACATCAACTCCGAAATCAACGGCGTGACCAACACCGAGTTCTACGCCGGCGACATGAAGGACGTGCTCAACGCCGAGTTTATCCAGAAGCACGGCCGCCCCGATGTCGTCATCACCGACCCGCCCCGGGCCGGCATGCACCCCGACGTAGTGGCCCGCCTGCTCGAAATGCGCGCCCCCCGCATCGTCTACGTCAGCTGCAACCCCGCCACCCAGGCCCGGGATTTGGAGATGCTCGACGAGGCGTATTCGGTCGTGCGCGTGCGGCCGGTGGACATGTTCCCCCACACCCACCACGTGGAAAATGTGGTACTGCTGGAACTGAAGTAGCGGCAGTTGGTAGGAGCAGGAGGCATCTGTCATCCTGAGCAAAGCGAAGGACCTTATCACGTCGGCACGAGTCGTTGTTAGGCTAGCTTAGACGTGGTAAGGTCCTTCGCAAGCTCAGGATGACACTATATTGTGTAGTCCTTCATCACTATAGCTATGCCCTACTACGTCTATCTCACGACCAACCCCGCCAAGACCGTCCTCTACATCGGTATCACCAATAATTTACCGGAGCGCATGGCACAGCACTACGCCAACCGCAGCACCGACCAAACCTTTGCCGGCCGTTACTTTTGCTATAACCTCGTGTACTTCGAGGAGTATACCGACAGCAAAGCCGCCATTGCCCGCGAGAAAGAGCTGAAAGGTTGGACGCGGGCCAAAAAGGAAGCCCTCATTGCTACTAATAATGCTGAATGGGCATTTCTGCAGGCGTAATCAGCCAGATGCGCCTACGTGATAAGGTCCTTCGCAAGCTCAGGATGACACGCTAAACAACACCCGCACACCCACCAATGGACTACGCCAACGACCCCGAACTGAACGGCAAATACCTCGGTACCATCTCCAAGGACTTCGCCATGGTTTCCGACACCATCATGGAGGCCTCTTCCCAGGTGCGGAAGATGGACATTTCGAAATACCCGATTTTCATCTTCGCCAAGCGCGAAATTCCCCTGGGCAGCCTGCTCGTCAATGCCGACGAGGCCAACCTGGAGTGGCACGTATTTGCCTCCTACCTGGAGCTGTTCGTGCAGCAGGGCATCGTGGGCCAGGAGGGCATCGAAGCCTTTGAGCAAACCTACAAGGACCCCAACGAGTACTGCTGCCTCTTCGTGCTCGACGAAGACTTCACCAACTTCGTCTTCATCCCCTACCCCGAGGATTAACCGGCATTCTACTCCGGATTAACAGAACGTCCTGTCGACCAGCGGGAGACATCTCGCCTGCAATGGTAACTAGATTACTACTGCACGCGAGATGTCTCGCAAGGGCTCGACATGACGTTCTTTTGTTATGTTGTTGCTTCGCAACTACCGCCTTCCGCTTATGCGCCTCACCTGCCTACCCGCCCTGCTCCCGTTGCTGCTGCTCAGCTGCTCCTCGGCCCCATCTACGGCCGAAGAAACCAGCGGCTTCTCGCCCACGCCCGAGTTTAGCCAGTACTGGCAGCAGGGCAAGGCCGAGCTAACGAGCTACACCCTGGAGCAGGCCCGCTACGGTGAAATGCGCCCGGGCGAGGCGGTGCTGGTGTTCGTGACGGAGGATTTGTCGCGGACCAGGCAGGTAAAGCTGGACAACCCCAGTGCTACGCCCAAAGACGCCCTGCCGGTGCTCAAACTGAATCTGAGCAAGAAGTTTTTGACCGGCATCTACCCCTACTCCATCCTCACCTCAGTCTTCACCCCCCTCAACCCCAAGCTGAGCACAGTTAAGGTCAGCACGTCGGTGCAGGAATGGTGCGGCAACGCTTTTACCCAGCTCAACCAGCGCGGCGCGGGCTACGCCCTGTCGCAGAAATCCTACTTCGAATCCGAGGGCGACGTGGAAAACAAGCTGGGCCCGGCCGTGCTGGAAGATGGCCTCTGGAACCAGATTCGCCTGCACCCAGAAGCCCTGCCCCAAGGCCCCCAGCAGCTGATACCCAGCACCATCTACTGCCGCCTGCAGCACCAGCCCCTGCGGCCTACCCCGGCCACCCTTACGCTGACCGACGCGCCGGCCGGTAAGTTGGGCCCGGCGCCGGCCCGGGCGTACACCGTCCGCTACCCCGCCCCGCTGGACCGGACACTGGTTATTTACTTCACGCAGGCCTTTCCCCACACCATTCTGGGCTGGGAAGAAACCTACCCCGACCGGGCCGGCACCGCCCAGCCCGTGCGCCTGACCACCCGCGCTACCCGCCGCAAAACCATCCTGCTCGACTACTGGCGCACCCACGGCAACGCCGACCTGCGCTGGCGCGACTCGCTCAGCCTCAGCCGCTAAAACCCAAAAGGCCACCGCAACCGGTGGCCTTTTTGCTATATCACCATTCAGGTTGAGCAACGGGCCGGGGCTTTATCCGCCACAACAGCCACCCACCGCAGACAGCCATTAGCAAGAAGGAGGCTGATTTCTGCTGGCGCTTCTTGCGTAGCGCACTACTGGTAACATCCTCCGGCCACATCAGATGCCCCGTGCTGGGGTCATACACTACCGACATAGAGTCGCCCAGCGTAATTAAATTGTATTCGGTTCTGGACACCGGCAGGTGCTTCAGGTTGCCGTTCAGCAAGAACCAAACCGAGTGTCGACTACGGTCGACTTCCATCTTCGCAACGGGGACCTGAACTGTCTGACCGTTTTTCAGCAGCTGCTCAATGTATGCAGCATCTTCCGAGCCAAATACACCGAAGGCCAAAGAGAACAGCAGCCCTAGTATAAGCACGAACGTCTTCACGCTCCGGGCTTAAAAGTGCTGCCAGCCCTGGGCGCGCAGCGGAATAGGCTGGCCCTGCTTGGTGACCAGGTTTACCCCGTCGCTGGCTTCGGTCATGTGGCCCAGGACGGTGATGTCGGGGTGGTTCTTGATTTTGTCGTGGTCCTTGAGCGAGATGGTGAAGAGCAGCTCGTAATCTTCGCCGCCGTTGAGCATGCACATAATGGGGTCGAGCTGGAACTCGTCGGCTACTTCCAGCATGGGGTTGGCGGCGGGCAGGTTCTCGGAAAACACCCTGGCCCCGGTGCCCGAGGCCTTGCACAGGTGCAGCACTTCCGAGGCCAGTCCGTCCGACACGTCAATCATGCTGGTGGGCACTACGCCCAGGTCACGCAGCTCGTGCACCACGTCCATGCGGGCCTCGGGGCGCAGCTGCCGCTGCAATACGTAGGGATATTTGCTCAGTTCGGGCTGCATGTCGGGGTCGGCGGTCCAGGCGGCTTTTTCGCGCTCCAGCACCTGCAAGCCCAGAAACGCCCCGCCCAGGTCACCGGTGACGCAGAGCAGGTCGTTGGGCTTGGCGCCGCTGCGGCGCACGGCCTGCCCGTGGGCTACCTGGCCCATAGCCGTGATACTGATGGTGAGGCCGCCGCGGCTGGCGGTAGTGTCGCCGCCCACCAAGTCCACGTTGTAGGCCTCGCAGGCCAGGCGCATGCCTTCGTAGAGCTCGTCAATGGCCTCCACCGAGTAGCGGCTGCCGATGGCCAGACCAACCACAATCTGAGTGGGCGTGGCGTTCATGGCGGCAATGTCCGACACGTTGACGGCCACGGCCTTATAGCCCACGTGCTTGAGCGGGCAGAAGGTTAAGTCAAAATGGACGCCTTCGACCAGCATATCGGTGCTGACGACCAGGTCGTGGCCGGCTTCGGGAGCTAGGATGGCCGCGTCGTCGCCGATGCCGAGGCTGGTGCTGGGCTGGCGCAGGGTCACGGTTTCCTGAATCCGGCGAATCAGGCCAAACTCTCCAAGGTTTTCCAGGGGGGTGATGTCACTCATAGCGGGCAAAAGTACGGCGTTCGAAGCATAGGATAGTGCAACTGGTACGGATTTACGGCCAAGGCCGGCCAGGCCGGTTTAAGCAGCCGGGTACCAGTGGCTTTGCTCTACCTTCTTAGTAAGTCGAAAAAAGGCAGAGCAACTAGCGGCGGCCTACCAGCCCCATTGTGCGCTGGGGGTTAACTATTCGCCGCCCCAAACTGTTACTTGCCACTTATGCCGGATTATACCACGTGTACCTACACCTCGGAGCTCTACGAGCAGCCGGCCCTGGCCAGCAGTAGCGCCCTCAACTGGCCGGGCGCGCGCTTGGAACGCTACCAGTTGCCCGCTACCACCCTGCCCGCCCATGCCCACGAGCAGCACCTGTTGCTCGTGCACCAGGGCAGCCAGCCCGTGGTGGCCAGCCGCCGCACCGGCTCCCGCGTGGAAGCCGACCAGTTCCGGAGCGGGGATGTAGGCCTGTATCCGGGCGGAGAATACGGTCCGTTTGGCTGGGATGGCCCCGTGGACATCATTCAGGTGCACCTGGATGCGCCAATGCTGGAAACCCGGGCCCGCCGCGACCTGGACCTGCGCTACTTCACCTTGCACGAGCGGTTTCGCTGCGAGGACGGACTGTTGGCCCAGCTAAGCCAGCAGCTCCTGGCCGCCGCCGGCCGGGCCCATACGCTGGGCCAGCTCTACGCCGAGTCGCTGGTCACGACGCTCTGCTACCACCTCATCGAGCACCACGCCACCTTCGAGCGCCGCCTAGCCGCTGGCGCCGGGGGCCGACTGCCGGCGGTGGTGCTGGGCCGGGTAGATGCCTACCTGGAAGCTCACTCGGAAGCTCCCATTACGCTGGAAGTACTGGCCGGTCTGGCGAACCTGAGCGTGTTTCACTTTGCCCGCCGCTTCAAGCACACCACCGGCCGCTCGCCCTACCAGTACGTGCTGGACTGGAAAATCCGGCGGGCGCGGGCCCTGCTGCGGGCCGGCGAGCTGCCGGTGGCCGCCATCGGCGACGCCCTGGGCTTTGCCTCGCCGGCGCACTTTGCGGCCGCCTTCAAGCGGGCCGTGGGTCAGAGTCCGCGGGCATTTCAGCAAAGCTAGGCGGCCCGCCAAAAGCGCAAGAATAGGTAAGTAATGCGCAGGAATCAGGCGTTGCGCCGGCAAGCGTTGGGGGACCTTTGGGGTAGTTAAAGCCGCGGCCAACCGGTGGCGGCCTCACCCTTATTTTCTCCTTACATGGACTCTTTCATCTTAGTAGCCGGCGCTACCGGCGACCTGGGCGGCCGTATCACCCGCGCCCTGCGGCAGCGCGGGGCCACCGTGCGGGCCGTGGTACGGTCCGAAGCCGACCCGACCAAAGTTGACTACCTGACCCAGCTCGGCGTCGAGGTGCAGCACGTGGATTTTTCCGACCAGGCGGCCCTCACCCGGGCCTGCGCCGGGGCCAGCTGCGTGGTATCGGTGCTGGCGGGCCTGCGTGAGGTTATCGTCGATACTCAAACCCAGCTGCTCAGCGCGGCCGTGGCCGCCGGCGTGCCCCGCTTTATTCCCTCCGACTTTGCCAGCGACTACACCCAGCAGGCCCCGGGCCTGAACCGCAACTTCGACCTGCGGCGCGAGTTCCAGGCCCGCCTCGACCAGGCGCCCATTGCGGCCACCTCCATTCTCAACGGGGCCTTTGCCGAAGTGCTGACCTACAACATTCCCCTGCTCGACTTCCGGCAGCAGCAGGTGGGGTACTGGGAAGATGCCGACTGGCAGATCGACTTCACGACCATGAACGACACGGCCGCCTTTACCGCGGCGGCGGCCCTGGACCCGGCCACGCCCCGCTTCCTGCGCATTGCTAGCTTCCAGCCCAGCCCCCGTGAGTTGGTAACTGTTGCCGAGCAGGCCGGCCGGGGGCAGTTTGCACTGGGGCGCCTGGGCGCCCGCCAGGATCTGGCCGCGGCCATTCAGCACGCGCGGGCCGCCAACCCCGCCGGCGAGCAGCAGCTGTACGCCGACTGGCAGCAGATGCAATACATGCTGAGCATGTTCAGCGTGCAGAACAACCCGCTCGACAATGGCCGCTACCCGGACCTGACCTGGACCAATCCCGTCACTTTTTTAACTGCGTAACGCCGTGCAAACCACTCCTGCCCCTTCCCTGGGGGCCTACTCCGACGAGGAGCTCATCCAGCGCCTGCCCGGCTTTACCAACCACTACGCCACCGTCAACGGGGTGCGCCTGCACTACGTGGAAGGCGGCCAGGGCCCGGCCCTGGTGTGCCTGCCCGGCTGGCCCCAGACCTGGTTTTCCTACCACCCCATTGCCGCCGAGCTGGCCCGGTACTACCGGGTTATCCTCGTGGATATCCGGGGCATGGGCAGCTCCGAGAAGCCCGCCACTGGCTACGACAAGAAGACCATGGCCCAGGATATTTATGAACTGCTGCGCCACCTGGGCCTGGAAAAAGCCTCCCTGCTGGGCCACGACATCGGCGGCATGGTGGCCAGCAGCTTCGGGTTCAACTACCCGCAGGCCACCGAGAAGCTGATTCTGGCCGACGGAGCCCACCCCAGTGAAGGCCTGCGGCAGATGCCCCTGCTGCCGGCGCCCGGCGCCTTTACGGGCAAAATGGACGGGCAGCAGCCCTACGTCTGGTGGATGGCTTTCAACCAGGTGAAGGAGCTGCCCGAGCAGCTGCTGGCCGGGCGGTTTGAGTTTCTGCTCGACTACCTATTCCGCTACGTGATGCTGGACGAGAGCCGGATGTCGGCCTTCGACCGGGCCGTGTACGCGGCCGTATACAACCAGCCCGAAAACATTCGGGCGGCCAACGCCTGGTACCAGGCCCTGGAGCAGGATATTGCCGACGCCAACACCTACGGCCGCCTGCCGATGCCGGTGCTGGGCATTGGCAGCCACGTGTCGTACAGCTACCTGCAAATGAGCCTGCCCTACGTAGCTGAGAATGTCGAGGTCATCGGCATTCTGGACAGCGGCCACTATATGTTTGAGGAACAACCCGCGCAGGTGCTGGCCGCCGTGCTGGGCTTTCTGCAGCCGGCCGCTGGCTAACGAAACATAGTTCAGGACTGGGGTTGCTGGCAAATAAACAGTGGCCCCAGTCCCGGCGCCGGCTTTGGACGTAGGGCCACGACTCGTCATCCATAAATTCCGCACAACTTTCCTGGCCACGGAATATTTTAGGGATTATTGACGTTTTTGCCGCTATGAAACTCTTCCTGCCGCTCGCCTTGCTCGTTTTGCTGAGCAATCTGAACTCCTGCAAAACCGACCGTTCACCCAAAACCGTTGACCCCACTTCTCCCGCCGCCGCCAAGGCCCAGCTCGACGTGCTGCGCGACTCCGTGGACGCCCGCTGGAGCCGTATGACAGCCAGCGACGACGCCAAGATGCAGGCCACCGGCCAGGTATTGCAAGCCCTGGAAAAGCAGCCCGGCGCCGACAAAGCCCAGCTTAAAGCCCTGGCCCGGGCCAACGGCAAGCTTAAAAGCCGCCGCTACGACCAGCAGAGCATGAGCGTTTCGGAGCAGATTGACGCCTACGACTCGGCTCAGGACTCGGTGCTGCGCGCCGTCTACAACTTCGCCCAGCCCGCCGCCGGCCAGCCCGACGCCACCGTGCAGCAGCTCACCACCGACATTCAAACCGCCGACGGGCAGGTCGTGGGTTACCGCGTGAACTACGACCGGGCGGCCAAGCAGTTCAACAACTACCTGCAGCTTCACCAGGAAGCCCTGGGCAAGCTCGGCGGCAAGTACAGCAAGCTCCAGCCCCTGCCCCTGTTTGAGTTAAAAGAGTAGCGAATTCATCTTCTGTCAGCCTGAGGCGGAGCCGAAGGGCCTTCCTCACCTACCCCACTGCGGCTTCTGCCAACGCAAAAAGCCCTTTACCACGCGTGGTAAAGGGCTTTTTTGCAGTTCATAAGCTTTGTCACCGAGGTGAGAAAGGTCCTTCGCTCTACTCAGGCTGACAGACACGGGGAGGACAACTTGTGCTGCTACAGCTTGGCCATTTCCTCGCGCACGAAATCAGCCAGGGTGCGCAGGTACTCGGTGCTGAAGTCGAAGCGGATGCCGGCCGCGGCGTAGATTTCGCCGATGGGCGCGGTGTAACCCAGGGCCAGGGCGCGCTTGTAGGCTTCAAGCCCCTCCTGCGGGTTCTGGCGGAAGTTGCGCCACACGGCAATGGCGCCGAGCTGGGCCATGGCATATTCGATGTAGTAGAAGGGCACTTCGTAGAGGTGCAGCTGCTTCTGCCACAGGTAAGGCTTGTAGTTTTCCAGGCCTTGCCAGCTCACGGTGCGCTGGTTGAACTCGTCGAAGGTGCGGGTCCACTGGGCGTGACGCTCGGCTTCGGTGTGCTCGGGGTTTTCGTACACCCAGTGCTGGAATTTGTCGATGGTGGCTACCCAGGGGAAGGTTTCCAGCACGCTTTCCAGGTGGGTTTTCTTGGCCCGGCGCAGCTCGTCGGCATCGGGAAAGAACAAGTCCCACTGGTCCATCGAAATCAGCTCCATGCTCATCGAGGCCAGCTCGGCCACCTCGGACGGCGGGTGCTTGTCGGCCGACAGCGGCAGGGAGCGGGTCAGGAAGGAATGCACCGCGTGGCCGCCTTCGTGCAGCATCGTAATGACATCGCGCAGGGAGGAAGTGGCGTTCATGAAGATGAACGGCACCCCGGTTTCGTCGAGCGGGTAGTTGTAGCCACCCGGGGCCTTGCCCTTGCGCGACTCCAAATCGAGGTGGCCCATCTGCCGCATCGTTTTCAGGCAGTCGCCCAAGTACGGGTCGAGGCGCTCGAAAACGGTAATGGTCTTGTCGAGCAGCTCGGCGCCGGTTTCGAAGGGCCGCAGTGGGGCTTTGCCGGTCACGTCCACGTCGAGGTCCCAGGGGCGCAGCTCGGCCAGTTCCAGGTCCTGGCGGCGCTCCAGGTCGATGTCATCAATCAGGGGCACCACGGTTTCCCGAATGGCGCGGTGGAAGGCAAAGCAGTCCTCGGGCGTATAGTCGAACCGGCCCAGGGCGGCAAACATATAGTCGCGAAAGTTGGCGAACTCCGCATTCTGGGCCATCTGGTGGCGCAGCTTCACTAGGTCGGTAAAGAGCTGGTCGAGGGGCTTGGAATCCTGGAGGCGGCGCTGCTGCACGGCCCGGTAGGCTTCCTCACGCACGGCCCGGTCGGGGCTTTTGAGACGGTCGGCGGCCCGGGGCAGGGTCATTTCCTCCCCGTCGAGAGTCACGGTCATGGCCCCCACGGTGGCGGCGTACTGCTGCTGCTTGGTGCTGATTTCGGTTTTGAGCGGAATGTTCTCGGGCCGGTAGATTTCCAGGGCCTGCCGTACCGAGCGCACGAAAATGCGGTAGCGCTGCGGGTCGAGGCCTTCCAGGAACTCCGAACCCATCATTTTCTCATTCAGGGCGTGGTCGTAGGGCGCCACGTTGGGCTCAATCTCGCTCACGAAATACTGAAACGAGTCGGCCCGCTCCTGGTCCTGGGTGTCACAGGTCATGCGGATGTAGCGCCAGGCCAGGTCTTCGCTCAGCACGCTTTCCAGCTCCGAGCGGTCGAGCAGCCAGCGCTCCAGCTCCTGGGCCGAGCCCAGGGGCCGGTCGCGGAGCTCAATGAAATAGGGCTCAAGTGATTCCCAGTCGGTTACGGAGAATGACTCGGGCAAATACTGACGCGGCGGGCGCTGCGTATCAGTGGCCGAAGCGAGGGCAGGTTCGGGGGCGGTATTCATCATCAATAGCAAGATACGTCGGTAGACGAAACGAATGTAAGCTAAACTTTAAACAGCTTTAGCCAGAAGCAGCCGGCCGCAAAATCAGGGTTTGTGTGCCCGGGCCGGTGCGCAACCTTGTTTCTACGGCAGGCAAGGAAAAGTCGTTGACCTGTTTGGATGAGAAAATGCGGCAAAGTTTAACTCAGTCGGGCGGGAAATGTTGTGACGTTATTCGGCGTAAAGACAGAACGTCATGCTGCGCCTGCCGAAGCATCTTTACCGCAGTAGTAACCAAGTTACTTTGACGGGAGAGATGCTTCGACCAGCGCAGCATGACGTTCTAACCTAGGATACGGTCCAGAATTGGCCGGCTAGTCGACTTCGATAACCACGTCGTCGGTGACGGGGTGGCCCACGCAGATGAGCACGTAGCCCTGCTTCATTTCTGAGTCAGACAGGCCTTCGCGCTCATCCAGGTGGACTTTGCCCGAGAGGCACTTGCCGCGGCAGGCGGTGCACAAGCCAGCCTGGCAGCTGTAGGGCAGGTCGATGTCCTGGTCGAGAGCCGCTTCCAGAATAGTCTGGCTGGGCTTCACCTCGATTTCGTACTCGGCGCCCTCGTAGTGAATGGTGACGGTGCGGGCCGTGATTTTATCGTCGGCCGCGTCCGATACGTCGCCGTGGCCGTTGGCCTGGCCGGCGGCGGCCTCAATGGTTTCGGCGGCGGCCACGAAACTCTCGCGCTGAATCCGGGCGGCCGGCACGCCGAGCAAATCCAGTGCGGCGCGGGCTTCGGTCATCAGGCCCTCGGGGCCGCAGAGGTAGTATTCGGCCTGCTGGGCCGGAAACTGGTGGCGCTGCTCGAGAATGCGCAGCAGCGTGGTCCGGTTGAGGCGGCCGGTGTGGCGGTGGCCCGAGGTGGGGCTGGTGGGCTGGCTAAACACGTGCTCGACCTGCAGCCGGCCGCCGGCCTGGGCCTCCAGTTGCTGCAGCTGCTGGCGGAAAATCACCGATTCCTCGTTGCGGTTGCCGTACACGAGCAGCACGTGGCTCTGGGGCTCGTCGCGCACGACGGCCTTGAGAATCGACATGAGCGGGGTGATGCCGCTGCCGGCGCCGACGAGCACGATGGAGCGGGCCGCTTTGGGGCTGGTTTTGAGGGTAAAGTTGCCCAGCGGGGCCATTACTTCCAGCTGCTGGCCCACTTTTACCGTATCGAGCAGGTAGTTGCTGACCAAGCCACCAACGACCCGCTTCACCGTAACCGACAGGCGCGGGGCCTCCGAAGGGGTGCTGCTGAGGGAGTACGCCCGGCGCTCTTTTTTACCGCCGGGGCCGCAGGGCAGAATCAAAGTCAGGAACTGGCCGGGTTCACACGCCACGGGCTGGCGGTCGGGCCGTTCGAGGTGAATGGTAGCGGCGTCGGCGGTTTCGTGGGTGATTTCCACAACGTTAAGCATCAGGTACGGGCTGCTCATCGGGGGTACTGCTTCGGGGATTGGAGAGGAAAAATCAGGGTTTACGGCAGCGTTTCGGCGCCGGGCGTGCAAAGTACGGCAAATGGGGCGGCTTGGTCGGCATGCGCATTGGGTTTAGCTTGCGCCCCTCCTACCTTCTTCTGTTGAAATAACGATTTTAGCTATGTCTGGTTTTGACCTTGCGGCCCTGCTCGAACGCCACCAGCACGAGTTCGGCCCCGTGCTGCCCGTCGACCTGAATGCCCCCGAAGTGGCCCGCCTCGACTTCACGGCCGCCAACCCCATCCTGGCCACGGCCGACCTGCGCGACACGGAGGCTTTTGAAACGCTGGTGGCCCGGCTGCTGGAAGAGCAAAACGCGCTGATTGGCGTGGGCGGCTACCTCGAAAACCGGGTTATCTACCGCCGCAGCCCCGGGCAGTTTGGCGACCCCACCGTGCAGGCCCGCTCCCTGCACCTGGGCGTGGACGTGTGGCTGCGGGCCGGTACGCCGGTGCTGGCCCCGCTGGACGCCATAGTGCACAGCGTGGCCGACAACGACCATTTCGGCGACTACGGCCCCACCGTGATTCTGCAGCACGAGCTGGAAGACACTACGTTTTACACCCTCTACGGCCATTTGGGCCGGGCCGAAGTGGCCCTGCTGCGCGCCGGCATGACCCTGGAAAAAGGTGAGAAGTTTGCCGAGGTGGGCCCCCACCCCGAAAACGGCGACTGGCCGCCCCACCTCCACTTCCAGGTTATGGCCAATATGCTGGGCTGGGAAGGCGACTTTCCCGGCGTAGCCCTGCCCACCGAACGGGAGCAGTGGGCCCAGCTCTGCCCCGACCCGAATCTGATTCTGCAGGCGCAGGTACTGCAGTAGCGCTTTGGCTCATGGTTCAGCTTTTCCTGCAACTGTTCGTAGTGCTCGGCAGCCTACTGGGCTCCCCACCGACTTACAAGACCTACCACAACGCCCGTTTCGGCTTCAGTATCGATTACCCGACTACGTTGCGGCCCCAGCCCGAAGCCGATAATGCCGACGGCCGCCGCTTCGTCTCCGCCGACGGGCAAACCAGCCTGACGGCCTACGCGGGCTACGATGTGCTGGACGGGGGCCTGGCCCAGTACCAGCAACTGTCGCGGCGGCACTGGCAAGGGAAAAAGGCGACGCTGGTCCTGGACCAAAAACTGGCTACGGGCTTCGTTTTGTCCGGGACGCTGGGCCCGGATATCTTCTACGAAAAAGCAGTGCTGCAAGCCGGCACCCTGACTACGTTCGTCTGGCAGTACCCGGCAACTCGCAAAAGAGAAATGGATGCCGTTATCCGCCACACCATCAGCACCCTGCAGCCCGGCGAGTAGGCGGGGGTAAGTGTGCCGGCACAGGCGTCACGCCCCCTCACCGGACTTGGACGGCCGAAGCCGAAACGCTATTTAGCATCCCCGAAGCAAAACCGGCCGCAGCTCTTTCGGAGCTGCGGCCGGTTTTGCTTCGGGCCCGTTAGGCGCGCTGGGCCTGGGGTTTGAGCGAGGTCAGGTCGGCAATGCGGACGGGCTGCCCGCTGTCGATGCTTTTGCGGGCGGCAATACCGATGAGCACGGCCAGGGCCCCGTCGCGGCTGCGGGCGGCCTGCCGGAAAGGGTCCTGCCCGCCGGGGTTAAAGATTTGCTTGCGCAGGCGCACGTCGCCGCCACCGTGGCCTTCTTCGGTATTGGGAATCTGGATCAGCTCCCGCTTGCCGAAGTTGGTCGTGACCTGAATCTCGTCGAACTTCTCGGCTTCCCAGGGCTGCTTTTCCTTGATCCAGGCGTCAATTTTGCCCTTGGTGCCATTAAAGGAAATCCGGTAGCCCTCGTAGGGCGAGTAGGTGGTGAGCGAGTAGCTGACCTGCACGTTGTTGGCGTACTTGATCTGGACGGCCATTTTGTCAAAGATGTCGATGTCCTCGCGCCACACGCAGCCGTCGCGGTGGTAGCCATCGTACTTCTCGTTGTCGACGTAGAGCTTGGTCAGGCGCTCATCCTTGGTGATGTCCCAGTAGAACTGGCACTTGTCCTTGTGGGGGCAGGGCCGGCAGTGAGAGTGGCGGAAGCTGTTGTTCTTGCCGTAGAAGTTCAGCTGCCCGTTGCCGTACACCGATTCCGGGTCGGAGTCGAGCCACCAGTTGAGCAGGTCGAAGTGGTGGGAAGCCTTGTGCACGAGCAACGAGCCGCTGTTTTCGCGGCGGCGGTGCCAGCGCCGGAAATAGTCGGCCCCGTGGTACACGTCGAGGTACCAGTGAAAGTCGGCCGAGGTGACGGTGCCGATGACGCCGCTACGCAGCAGCTCGTAGAGCTTCTGCCGGTGGGGCGAGTAGCGGTAGTTGAAGGTCACCATCACCGTTTTGCCCGTGCGCTTTTCGGCCTGCAGAATAGCTTCGCACTTCTGCTCGTCGGTGGTCATGGGCTTTTCGGTAATGATGTTGGCCCCGTACTCCATGCCCTTGATGATAAACTCGTTGTGGGTGGCATCCACGGTGGTCACGATGAGCAGCTCAGGCTTGGTCTGCTTCATCATCTGGTCGAAGTTGGTGAAGGTGGGGCAGCTGACGCCCAGCATTTTCTTGCCGGTTTCCACCCGGCCGGGGTTGCTGTCGCAGAGGCCCACGAACTCGATTTGGTCGCCAAACTCCTTGAGCACCGCGGTGCCCCACATGCTCAGGCCGCGGTGGCCGGTGCCTACCATGGCTACGCGCTTGCGGGAGCCGGCCAGGGCGGCGGCCAGCACGTTGTCGGTCAATAAAGTACCGGCCAGGGCCGTGCCGGTGGTTTGGAGAAAATTTCGGCGATGCATGGGAATTGGCAGCTTAGAAGGAACGGATGGGGCGCCGCAGTCCGGCCCGCAGCGGGCTGCTACAACCGGGCGGCGTTACCCTGCTTAAGCTGGCAGGATTCCGGCGGAGTTTGAAGCAAACCGCCGTTTTTATCTCCGCAAACGTTCCCGGCAACGTTGTCAGTACCAACCAGCTACCAGCCGGGCCCCGCCCCGAAATGCGGTAGCCGCTGGGGCAAGACCAAACGGCGCCGTATTTTCACCGGGCCGGCGTCTTAGCGGCAGCCGCTCCTCCCCTTTCACCGTGCTTTCCACCCCACCCATGACTCCAGTGTTTCAATGGACTGTATTGCTGGCCATCCTGCTGCCCGGTATGGCCTGGAGCGTGCGGGCGGGCAAGCTTACGGTAGCCGCGGGCCTGACCGGTGGAGTACTCGGCATTTTGATTTTTCTGGGCGCCGGCTTCTGGGGCGTGGGCGAACTGGCGTTGTTTTTCGCGCTGGGCACGGGCGCGTCGGCCTGGAAAGTGGCCGAGAAGCGCCGCCTGGGGCTGGCCGAAGAAAACAAGGGCCGGCGCACCACCGGCCAGGCCCTGGCTAACGGGGGCGTAGCGGCCCTGACGGGCCTGCTGGCGTGGTGGTGGCCCGCGCACCAGGCTGTTTTCCAGCTGATGCTGGCCGGCAGCTTTGCCGCCGCCACGGCCGATACCCTGTCCTCGGAGCTGGGCAACGTGTACGGGCGCCGCTACTACAACGCCTGGACCTGGCGGCCCGACACCCGCGGCCTGAACGGCGTGGTAAGCCTGGAAGGCACGCTGCTGGGCCTGGCCGGCAGCGGGCTGATTGCGGTACTCTACTGCCTAGGCGTGGGCTGGAGCCGGGATTTTGTCTGGCTGCTGGTGGCTGGTACCGCGGGCAACCTGGCCGATTCGCTGCTGGGGGCCACGGTGGAGCGGCGGGCGTACCTGAGCAACAACGCCGTGAATACTCTCAATACGGCGGTGGGCGCCCTAACGGCAGCTCTGCTCTACTGGCTGTTGTAGCCGGTAAAGTTCAGCAGAAAAGAAGGTTGGGCGGGGTAGTGGCGGCTTGGCCGCGGGCAGTTGGTGGGCCTAGGTGCTGCCCTTGCAGAGGCAGCACCCGGAGAAACCCTCACTCACCATTAAAAAAACTATCGGGGGCAAGTTCAGCATTTTGCCTTTTCCCAGGCAGGCGTTGTCGCTGAGTAGCAGCAAATTCTAGATGAATCGGACTTTATTCCATCTGAACGGCCAGAGCTTATTATCCACAGGTGAAGCCCGGGCTGGGGTCAGTATAAATTTTCCTGGTTAAGCTCAACAGCCCGACCTGCCCCAGGGCTGGTTACATGGGCCACTTGGCCGACGTTCAACCCGGGTGATTTCCAACTCTTGGTCCGACGCAACTTGCCGGTGCTACTTACTGAAGGCTTGGTCCAGGAACTGGTAGCGGGCCCGGTGGGCTTCGGTTTCGGCTTTGGTCGTCACGTCCACGCGCAGCACGGGCACGGGACCCGAGCCCTGGGCGGCGGGCCACGCGGGCAAGCCTTTGCCGTTGGGGTTGCCGGTTTTGATAAAGTTCGCGAAGTAGCTCTGCAGAGTTTCTGAAACCTTGTAGTCGTCCGGGGTCCAGGCGTATACTTTGTTGGTGGCCAGGTTGCCCAGGGCGTATTCAATTTCGGCCGAATGCACGGCGCCCGTAGCCGCCGGGGCTTTGGGAGCCGCGCCCGAGCCCTTGATAACGCCCCCGGCCAAGCCAGCCGTGGCGTTGCCCATGGCGGCCGTCATGGCGGGCCGGGGCCGGGCAAACAAGTAGCGGTACACGGGCTGCCCGCCGGTCTGACGGTGGGCATCGGCCCATTTCCAGGTGCTGTAGGCTATAAACCGGTCCCCGGCCATATCGGTGGCGGCCTGCTCAGCCTGGGCATCGGTGGCGGCCGGGTAGAGCTGCAGGGCTTCGGCGGCGCGGCGGCCGTAGAGCTTTTGCACCGCGGCGCGGAAATTATCGGCCGTGGGAGCTTCTTTCCCCAACAGGAAGCCGGGGCTCATTTCCTGGGAGTTCCAGCCCACCAGCAGCGGCACGCGGGCCTGCTGCCCAGCGGCGAAGATTTCGGCGGGCTTACCCAGGAAAAAGTACCCGTCGATGGTGGGCGCCAACCGCGGAGTACCGGGCTTACCCGCCGCCTCGAGCAGCTGCTGGGCCGGCAGGGCCCGCAACGCGGCTAACGATGGAGCGCCGATGCTGGCCGCAAACGACAACCCGGCTTGCTCTGCCTCGCTCAGGGGCACGGGCCCAAAGCTGGTGTTCAGCATGGAACCACTCTCGCCGATGGCGCGGGCAAAGGTATTTTTGGCCAGCGGCGTGACCATCTGGGCGCTGACCGACATGGAGCCTGCCGATTCACCACCGATAGTTACCTGCCGCGGGTCGCCGCCAAAGGCGGCAATATTCTGCTGCACCCAGCGCAGGGCCGCGCTCTGGTCCATGAAGCCGTAGTTGCCGGAGCCGTTGTGGCCCGACTCCCGGCTGAGCTCGGGGTGGGCCAGAAACCCGAATACGCCGAGGCGGTAGTTGACCGTAACAGTCACGATGCCGCGCCGGGCCATGCTTTCGCCGTCGTAGCGCAGCTCGGAGCCGTCGCCGGCCTGGAAGCCGCCGCCGTAGAAGTACACCAGCACGGGCAGCCGCTCCCGGTCGGTTTTGGCCGGCGTCCAGACGTTCAGGTAGAGGCAGTCCTCGCTCACGCCGTTGGAGCGGAAACTCATGTCGCCATACAGCGGCAGCTGCATAGCGCGGGGGCCGAATTGCTTGGCGGCCCGCACCCCGGTCCAGGCGGGCACGGGCTGGGGCTCTTTCCAGCGCAACTCTCCCACCGGTGGAGCCCCAAACGGCACGCCCTTAAACTCCCGGATACCAGCCGCCGTGACCGAGCCTTCGAGTATGCCTTCGGCTACCCGAACCTGAGTGGGCGCCAGCTGGGCTAGCTTTGGGGTCTGGGCAGCAACCATTGGCGACACTACCGGCCCCAGGAGCAGCAGACCCGAGAGCAGCTTTACTCCGGTTTTCAGCCACGAGCGGACGGAAGGAAAAACCAGCTGGCTGTCGGCCGTAGCAAGACGCAGGGTCATAGTCATAAACGACGGATAAGTAAGGTCAGAAACACGCTGGAAGTAGGGAGGCAAGGCGCGGGCGCCTTGCCGGGCAAGTTACAATACGGGCAGCCTCGGCCGACAGGAGCCCAGGAATTCAAGGCTAGGCGAAACCCACGGCAGACTAAGTTGTAGCGGCCGGCAGCTCCACCACAAACGTGCTGCCCTCGCCCTCGGTACTGGTAAAGGAAACCTGGCCCTGGTGCAGCTCCACGATGGTTTGAATCACGGACATGCCCAGGCCGGTGGTTTTCTCGCCGCGCAGGCCGGGCCGCCGGGCCTTGGTAAACTTGTCGAACAGCACGGGCTGGTACCTGGCCGGAATTCCCACCCCGGTATCGGCTACTATCACCCGCACCCGGTCTTGGTCGGCTTCCACGCGCACGGTGATGTGGCCGCCGTCGGGGGTAAACTTCACCGCGTTGGAAATCAAGTTATTAATTACCTGGTGAAACTTATCCATGTCTACGTTGACGTAGACTGGGAAATCAGGGGCCTGTAGGTCGAAATGCAGGTGCAGTAAGGTTTCGGTGCGCTGATACTCCTCGACCAGGGTTTTCATCCACACCACCAAATCGGTACGGGTCAGGTGGAGCTCCACGCTGGCCGACTCCATAAACTCCGCATCCACGAAGTCGTGAATCAGGCTGACACTGTCGCGGCAAGTGCGCTGCATCAGGCTCAGCATTTTCTGGGCGTGGGCCGAGAGGTGGCCCTGGGTATCCAGTTCGAGCTGCTCGGTTAGCTGCTGCAGCATCAGGAGCGGGCCGGCCAGGTCGTGGGACAGAATTTCGAGCACGGCGTTCTTTTTGGTGCCGAACTTCTGCAGGTTGATGATATTTTCCTTGCTCCGGGTTACGTCCAGGGCGCTGCCCGTGAGGTATTCTTGCCCGTCGGGGCCCAGCACCCGGCACAGATTCACCGACAGCCACTGGGTATTGCCATCCGAGCGGGACAGGCGCAGCTCCAGGCCTTCGAGCACCTCGTCGAGGCCGGCCTGTTCGAGGCGGTGGGCCACGTACTGCCGGTCATCGGGGTGCAGGCGCTTGAGCAGGTGGGGCAAGTCTTCGTTGACGTGCTGAGCCGGGTCGCCGGTTAGCAGTTGAAAGGCCTCACTGACGTAAACAACGCGGTGCTCGGCGGGCAGGTACACGAAGTACGCGGTTCGGCCCAACTCCAGCAGTGGACGAAAGAGGGCATAATAATCGGTCATAGCACGGGGCGCGAATAATCTTATGGTCTACTACGCCGAAGGTTATTTAGTTGTTGAGCTAGCTCAGCAACAAGGCCCGTAGAATCCGGCGGCCGCAGCCGCAGCTCGACATAACCTTCCCCCGTGGAGGCAGTATCTTCCAACGGCTGGCCAGCGCAACAAGTCGTTAAGGTAGCTTTTCAGCCTGCCTTTCCAAACCTCAACCACGATACAATGTCCCAACTCCTTCAGCAGGTGGCCCTCATTACCGGGGCTGATTCCGGCATCGGCCGGGCCACGGCCATAGCCTTTGCCCAGGCCGGGGCCGACGTCGTTATCTGCTACCACACCGATGAGCAAGGGGCCGACGAAACCCGGCAAGCCGTGGAACAAGCCGGCCGCCGCGCCCTGGTGCAGCAGCTCGACGTGAGTGACTCCGGCCAGGTGGCTGAGGTCTTTGCTAGTGCTTTGCGGGAATTTTCCCAGCTTACCATTCTGGTCAATAATGCCGCGGCGCCGGGCGCCAAAAAGCCGGTGGCCGACATGGCGCCCGAAGACTTCGAAAAGACCATCCGCACCAACCTGCTGGGGCCGTTTTACTGCGCCCGGCTCTTTATTCAGCACCGGCAGCAGCAGGGCGGCCGGGGCAAGATCATCAACGTGTCCTCAATTCACGAGGAAGTGGTATCGGCGGGCACCGCCGACTACTGCGCCTCCAAGGGTGGCCTGCGCAACCTGATGCGGACCCTGGCCCTGGAACTGGCCGAGGCCGGCATCAACGTTAATAACATTGCCCCGGGCATGATTCTGACCCCGATGAACCAGTCGGCTATGGACAACCCCGAGGAACGGCAGCAGAAAGAGCAGCGCATCCCGATGAAGCGCGCCGGGCAGCCTGAGGAAATTGCCAAGCTGGCCCTGTTCCTGGCCTCCGCCGATTCCGACTACGTCACCGGCTCCACCTACGTCATGGACGGCGGCTTTATGCGCATGCTGGCCCAGGGAGCTTGAGTTTTAATGTGCTCAGGTGCTAATGTGGGGAATGTGAGGAATGTGGAAAATGTGCTGAATGTGTCCTTGCGAGCAGCGCGAAGCCATCCGTCCGCTGAAGTGTGCCAGGTTCCCTAAAGTGAAAAGCCCTTTTCCGTTCGATACGGAAAAGGGCTTTCTGGTAAAAGGTCAGGTTGTGCTGCGCAGAGGACGGATTGCCACGGCCTTCGGCCTCGCAAGGACACATCCTTTACATTAGCCTATCAGCACATTAAGCATTAGCACGTTAGATAAGCTTATCCGGGGTGATGGGCAATTCGCGGATTCGTTTGCCGGTGGCGTTGAAGACGGCGTTGGCAATGGCCGGGGCTACGCCAATGATGGCAATTTCGCCGATGCCTTTCGTGCCCAGGGCATTCACGTGGGGGTCGGGCTGGTTGACGAAGGCCACCTGCACGTCCGGGGAATCGGCATGAACGGGCACGTGGTAGTCGGCAAAGTCCTTGGTGACGTAGCGCCCGAACCGGTCGTCGATGTGGGCCGCCTCCATCAGGGCCATGCCAATGCCACCCACGGCCCCGCCCTTCATCTGGTTGCCGGCAGTTTTCTCATTGATAATCGTGCCCGCATCGGCGCAGGATACCAGCTTACTGACCCGCACTTCGCCGGTCAGCTCGTGCACCCGCACTTCGGCAAAATGGACCGAAAACGAGTACATGGAGTACTGCTGACCTTCCGGCCCGGGCTTGGCTTCCACGGTTACGGCTTTGTCGCCGCCCTGCTTTATCAGGTCGGCGTAGGCCACGCGGGTAGCCGGGTTACTGCTCAGCGCGAGGTAGCCGTCGGCCAGGGTTACGTCTTCCTTTTTAGCCGCGGCAAAAGCGGCGTTGCCGGCGCCGGCCAGTTGGCGCAGCTTGTCTTTCAGGGCCAGGCAGGCTTCCTGGGTAGCCGGGCCCACGCTGTTGACGGTGGAAGAGCCGCCCTGGGTGCCAGCTTTGGGAAACGACGAGTTACCGAGCTCAAACCGGATTTTCTTGGGGTCCAAACCCAGCGTGTCGGCCGCAATCTGGGTCATCACCGTGCCGGTGCCGGGCCCGATATCGGTGGTGGCGCACTGGAGCAGCACGGTACGGTCGGGCCGCAGCTGGGCGCCCACGGTGGCCGCGCCGCGGTGGGCCCCAAACGTGCCCACGCCCATGCCGTAGCCCACTAGCCACTCCCCGTCGCGCAGGGAGCCGGGCTTGAGCTGACGCTTGTTCCAGCCAATCCGCTCGGCGCCCAGCTGGTAGCACTCCTTCAGAAACTTGGTGCTCCAGGGCTTGTCTTTCTCCGGATCCTTGTCGGTGTAGTTGCGCAGGCGGAATTCGAGCGGGTCGAGGTTGAGCAGATGCGCCATTTCATCCATGGCCGACTCCAGGGCAAAGGCGCCGGTGGCCTCACCCGGGCCCCGCATCCAGATGGGCGAGCAAATATCCAGCGAAGCCAGGCGGTAGCGCGTCGTCACGTTGGGCGCCTGGTACATCATCCGCGTCTGGGCCAGGGTCGACTCGGTAAACTCCTCGTAGCTGGAAGTCTGCCCGATGGACTCGTGGGTTATGGCCGTGATTTTACCGTCGGGCGTAGCACTCATGCCCAGCTTCTGCCAGGTGTAAGGCCGGTAACCCACGTTGGTAAACATCTGCTCCCGGGTCAGCATCAGCTTCACGGGCCGGTTCACGACTTTGGCGGCAATAATGGCGGCCGACTCGTGGGGCCAGCTGTGCAGGGCGTTGCCAAAGGCCCCGCCCACGAAGGTGGCAACGACTTTTACGTTTTCCTCGGGCAGGTTCCACTCCTTAGCAAAGTCGCGGCGGGTGGCCATGGTGCCCTGGGTTTTGTCGTAAATCGTGAGCCGGTCCGGAGCTTCCCAGTGGGCCGTAATGGCCTGCAATTCCATGGGGTGGTGTACCTCGGTCGGAATAACGTACTCACTTTCCAGCTTGATGGCGCCCGTTTTGTAGGCATCGACTTTGCCGCGCTGGTAGTCGTTCATCGGGTGCTTGGGATTCTTCTTGGCCGCCGTGGGCAAAAAGGCCTCCGACGCACTGGCTTCCAGGTTGGTTTTATGAGTTTCCTGGGCGTACTGGCCTTTCACCAGGCGCGCGGCAAAGCGGGCCCGCTCCCAGGAGTCGGCCACGACGACGGCAATAACCTGGTCGTTGTAGCGGATTTTGTCGTCCTTGAAAATCTTCAGCGGCCCGCCCACCGTGGCCGGTTGCGAGGGGTCTTTGCCGGCCGTTTCGAAGCCGGGCACCTTGGGCGAGTTGAAGTGGGTAATGACGGCCAGCACGCCCGGGGCCCGCTCGGCGGCTTTGGTGTCGATGCTGGTGAGGCGGCCTTTGGCAATGGTGCTGCCCACCAGCACGGCGTAGGCCATGTTGGGCAGCTCGTATTCGGCCGAGTACTTGGCGCCGCCGGTTACTTTCAGGTGGCCGTCCACCCGGTTCATCGGGGCCCCGATCTGCTTGTTTTGCGCTTGCTCTTTCATGGGAAAAGTCGGGATTAGGCGGCCGAAGCAGCGGTGCGCAGGGCCTGCACAATGGTGTTGGGCCCGAGCTTGAGCTTGTAGGCGTTGTATTTGAAGGCCTTGGCACCCTGCATGGCGACTTCGGCGGCTTGCCGGAACGAGGCTTCGGTAGCGGGCTTGCCCACCAGGCTTTGCTCGGCGGCCGTCAGGCGCCAGGGCTTGTGGGCCACGCCGCCCATAGCCAGCCGGGCCGCCTTGATGGTGTTGTTTTCAATGTCGAGGGCGGCGGCTACCGACAGCAGGGCAAAGGCGTAAGAGGCCCGCTCCCGCACTTTCTGGTAGTGCACGTATTTCGTAAAGGGCCCGTCGGGAATATCCACGGCCGTTATCAGCTCACCTTTTTCCAGGTTGGTGTCCTTTTCCGGCGTGTCGCCGGGCAGGCGGTGGAAGTCGGCAAACGGAATGCGCCGCTCCCCTTTCGGGCCCGTCACGAGCACCGTGGCATCCAGGGCCACCAGGGCCACGCTCATGTCGGAGGGATGCACGGCAATGCACTTGTCGGAGAAGCCGAAAATGGCGTGCATCCGGTTGATGCCTTCCAGGGCCCCGCAACCCGAGCCCGGCTCCCGCTTGTTGCAGGGCATGGCCAGGTCGTAGAAATACGAGCAGCGGGTGCGCTGCAGCATGTTGCCGCCCACGGTGGCCATGTTGCGCAGCTGGGCCGAGGCGCCGGCGTTCAGGGCCTGGGCCAACAGGGGCTGCCGTTCCCGCACCTGCTTGTCGTCGGCCACGGTGGCATTCAACGCCAAAGCGCCGATGCGCAGGCCGTTGTTTTCGCGCTCAATCTTATTGAGCGGCAGCCTGTTGATATCCACCAGCTTCTGGGGCGTGGCAATGCCGCGCTTCATCAGATCCACCAGGTTGGTGCCGCCGGCAATGAAGGTGGCGTTCGGGTCCTTGGCTACGGCCTCAATGGCGGCCTGCGACTTGGTGGGCCGCACGTACTGAAACTGGTTCATACCTTCTGTCCTCCGTTTTTCACTTCCTGAATGGCCGCCACGATGTTCGAGTAGGCCCCGCACCGACAAATATTGCCGCTCATGTACTCCCGGATTTCGGTTTCGGAGCCGGCGTGGCCCTCGCGCACGCAGGCCACGGCCGACATAATCTGGCCGGGGGTGCAGTAGCCGCACTGGAACCCGTCGTGCTTGACGAAGGCTTCCTGCATGGGGTGGAGCTTGTCGCCGTCGGCCAGGCCCTCGATGGTCGTGATTTTCTTGCCGTCGTGCATCACCGCGAAGCTCAGACAGCTATTCACCCGCTGCCCGTCCACGTGCACGGTGCAGGCTCCGCACTGCCCGTAGTCACAGCCTTTCTTGGTGCCGGTCAGGTTCAGGTTTTCGCGCAGCAGGTCGAGCAACGTGGTGCGCGGCTCCACCGAGAGCTTGTACTTCTTGCCGTTAACTTCGAGTTTGAGCGGTACTTTTTCGAAGGCCCCGGCCACTTTTTCGTCCAGCTCGAAGCTGGCAGCCTGCACCACGGGGCCCGGCACCAAGGTAAAAGCCGTCAGCAGCGACGACTGCTTGAGAAACGTGCGGCGACCCTCGTCGCGGGGCGTCGGTTGATTAGAAGAGGAAGACATAGCCATAGGAAAAGAAAAGTCGAAAGGAAGGCCCGGAACAGCGGGGCGGCCAGCGGCGGCGCTTGGCCCCGGTTCTTGTAACTGCGGAATGGGCCGGCGGGTTAAGCCGGAGCGGCGGAAAATTTGGCACTTTTAAAACGGTTTAGCACCAACCCGGCGCTGATTACCGTTTTGTCCCGCCCCACGCACGACCGCCAGAAAGCTGCAAAAAGCCAAAGCCCTCTGCCAAGCAATGACAAAGGGCTTTGGGGAATGTTGCGTGGCCGAGCAGCCGGCTTAGTCGAACTTGATGGCGGCCACGGGCCGGATCCGGGAAATGAGGTAGGTCGGAATCAGCACGGCCAGCAGTGAAGTCAGGAAGGTGGCCACGTTCAGCACCACGACCATCGTGGGGTCCCAGAAAATCGGCACCCGGTCCATGTAGTAGTTCTCGGGGTCGAGCGGGATGGGGTGGAAAAAGTACTGGATGGCGCAGAAGCCCAGCCCAATGAGGTTGCCGTAGACCATGCCCCGCAGCGTCAGGCTCAGGCCGCGGTAGAAGAACATGCTCCGAATCTGGTTGTCGGTGGCGCCCAGGGCCTTGAGGACCCCAATCATGTTGGTGCGCTCCAGAATCATGATAAAAATGGTGGCTACCATGTTGAAGGTGGCCACGAAGATGATCAGGATCAGAAAGATAACCACGTTGCGGTTCAGCAGCTTGAGCCAGTCGAAGAGCTGGGCGTACTGGTCGGTGATTTTGTCAAGCTTCAGGTCGTAGCGCAGGTTTTCGTACATGTGGTCCGAAACCGGGTCGAGCTGGTTGAAGTCCTTGAGCACGACTTCCACCCCGCCCACCAGCGAATCGGGCCAGGCATTGAGCTCCCGAATCTGGCGGATGTCGCCGATAATGTAGACCTCGTCGAACTCGTCGAGGCCGGTCTGGTAAATGCCCTTGACGTTGAATTTGCGCACCCGGGGCGGGTTCTGGATAAAGTAGAACAGGGCCGCGTCGCCAACTTTGAGCCGGAGCTTGTCGGCCACTTTGCGGCTGAGTAGCACGTCGGTGCTAGCGGCCGAGTCCGGAAACGAGAGGAACTTGCCCTGCACCAGATTTTCGCGCATCGGCGAAATACCGTCTTTTTCGTCGATGCCCTTGAGCACCACGCCCAGCACTTCCTCCTTGGTCTTGATGATGGCCGTCTTGCGGGCAAACGATTGGGTCGACTTCACCTGCTTGAAGCGGTGTAAGTCCTTGATTAGGCGGGGCCCGCCAATGGGCTCAACCTCCAACGAGTTGTTGGTATCGTACTTGCTGACCTGCAGGTGGGCGCCGAAGGAAAAGATCTTGCTTTGAATCTCATTGCGGAAGCCTTCCAGGATGGCAAACGACACAATCATGACGGCCACCCCCAGCGCAATACTGATAATGGCTATTTTTGTCACCGAGGAGGTAAAAGACCCCGTGTCGGCTCCGTCAATCTTATTGGATATGTACCGCGAGATGTTCACTGGCGTAAAGCTACGCGTCTACGTTCAGTTTCCTAGCTTCGTTTCCTGATGGCATCTTCTATCTTCTGCAGCCTACTCGGCCTGACGCTCTTCGTGGGCGACTGTAGCCCCTCAACCGCCCGCGTCCCCACCCGGGCCACGACTCCCGAAACGTCCGCGCCGACTACTCCGGCCGCGGCGGCGGGCCTGCAGATGGGCGCGGCGCAGTTCGGTAAGTACCTGCCCCAGTTGCAGGGCAAGCGCGTGGGCCTGGTCGTCAACCAAACCTCCCTGGTGGGCCGCACCCACCTCGTGGACACGCTGCTCAGCCAGGGCGTGCAGGTGAAGGCCATTTTCGCGCCCGAGCACGGCTTCCGGGGCGAAGAAGCCGACGGGGCCACCATCAAGGACGGGCGCGACACGCGCAGTGGGCTGCCGGTGAAGTCGTTGTACGGCAAGAGCAAGAAGCCTTCCGCCGACATGCTGGCCGACGTGGACGTGCTGATTTTCGACATTCAGGACGTGGGCGTGCGGTTTTATACCTTCATCAGCACGATGCACTACGTGATGGAAGCTGCCGCCGAGCAGGGTAAGAGCGTCATCGTGCTGGACCGGCCCAACCCCAACGGCTTCTACGTGGACGGGCCCGTGCTGGAGCCCGCGCACAAGTCGTTCGTGGGCATGCACCCCATTCCGGTGGTGCACGGGCTGACGGTGGGCGAGCTGGCCCAGATGATAAACGGCGAGAAGTGGCTGGCCGGCGGCCGGCAATGCCCCCTGACGGTGGTGCCGGTGGCGGGCTACACCCACGACACGCGCTACGAGCTGCCGGTGCGGCCTTCACCCAACCTGCCCAATGCCCATGCGGTGCTGCTTTACCCCACCATCTGTTTGTTTGAGGGCACCAACGTGAGTGTGGGCCGCGGCACGGAAGCCCCGTTCGAAATGATTGGCGCGCCGACCCAGCCCGCTTCCCGGCCGTTCAGCTTCACGCCCCGTCCCACCACCGGCTCGCCCCAGCCGCCCTTGAACGGGCAGAAGTGCTACGGCCAGGATTTGCGTAAGCTGCCCATGGCCGAGTCCGGCGGCTTCACGCTGCGCTACCTGATTGACTTTTATAAGCAGAGCACGGCCAAGGACAAGTTCTTCGGCAAGTACTTCGAGCAGCTCACCGGCACCAACTCGTTGCGGGAAATGGTGGTGGCCGGCAAGTCGGAAAAGGAAATCCGCAAGGCCTGGGAACCGAAGCTGAGCCAGTACAAGGCCCTGCGCAAGAAGTACCTGTTGTACCCGGATTTTAAATAGAATTCACGCAGGGTTTCGCAGTGGATGGCGCGGTGTCTCGCAGTGTCGTTCTGGCGGGCCACTGCGGAAGCCACTGCGAGACCCTGCGTGAAAGACTACATATGCTAAGAATCATCTTCATGGGCACGCCCGAGTTTGCCGTGCCCACGCTCGAAACCCTGCACCGCTGGTCCGGCTGCGAAATTGTGGCCGTCATTACGGCGCCCGATAAGCCCGCGGGCCGGGGCCGGCAGCTGGCCGAGTCGGCGGTGAAGCAGGCGGCCGGGGCCCACGGGATTCCGGTGCTGCAGCCCACTAATCTGAAGTCGCCGGAGTTTCAGCAGGAGCTGCGCTGCTATGCGGCCGACTTGCAGGTGGTCGTTGCCTTCCGGATGCTGCCCGAGGCCGTGTGGAACATGCCCCGGCTGGGCTCCATCAACATTCACGCTTCGCTCCTGCCCCAGTACCGCGGGGCGGCGCCCATCAACTGGGCCCTGATTCACGGCGAAAAGCAAACCGGCGTTACTTCATTTTTCCTGCAGCACGAAATTGACACCGGCAACCTGATTTTCCAGGACGTGGTGCCCATTGCCGACGAGGACGACTTCGGGGCCTTGTACGAAAAGCTCAAGGCGGCCGGGGCCCAGCTGGCCCTGCGCACCGTGCAGGCCATTGCCGACGGTACCGCGCCGAGCATTCCGCAGGTTATGGACCAGGAGCTACGCTCGGCGCCCAAGATTCAGAAGGAAACCGGCCGCCTCGACGCGGCGCAGCCCGCCGCGGCGCTGGTCAACCTGGTGCGGGGCCTCTCCCCCATTCCCACGGCTTTCACCCAGCTGCCCGACGGCCGCACGCTCAAGATCTTCCGGGCCCAGGCCCTGCCCGAAGCTGCCGCCGCGCCCGGTACCTGGGCCACCGACGGCCGCACGTATCTGCGCCTGCACACCGGCCAGGGCCAGCTCGACTTGCTCGACGTGCAGCTCGAAGGCAAGAAGCGGATGCCCGTGGGGGAATTCCTGCGCGGGTTTAACAGTGCCGTTCTTAACTCCCCGGCCGTATGATAGCCTTAGTAGTAGCCGTGGCCGACAACGGCGTGATTGGGAAAGACAACCAGCTGATCTGGCACTTGCCGGAGGATCTGAAGCACTTCAAAAATCTGACGCTCAACCACCCGATTATTATGGGGCGGCGCACGTTTGAAGCCATTGGCCGGCCCCTGCCCAAGCGCCGCAACATCGTGGTGACCCGGCAGGCCGACTGGCAGGCCGAGGGCTGCGAAACGGCCTACTCCGTGCCCGACGCGCTGGCAACGGCCCGCCGTACCGACGAGGAAATCTTCGTTATTGGGGGCGGGGAAATCTACCGCCAGGCCCTGCCCGCCGCCGACACCGTGTACCTGACCGAAGTGCACCACGACTTCGAGGGCGACACGGTGTTTCCGGACCTTTCGCCGCTGGAGTGGCGCGAGGAAAACCGGGAGCGGCACGAGCCCGACGACAAGCACGCCTACGCCTTTAGCTTCGTAACGCTTCGGCGACGGTAGGCGCGGCAGCCGGGGCCGGAGCGGCAGGCCGGAAAAACTGGTTATAAAGCCTCTGCGCGAGACGGATGCCGGGCAAATCAACCAGGCGGTACATGGCGTAGGACACCAGGGCCAATACCGGCACCGTGGCTAGCCCCGTGAGGGCCACGGCAGTATGGTAACCCAGCCGGGGCTGTAAGGCCAGAAATAGGGCGCAGGAAAATGAGCCCAGCACCAGAAAGTGCAGCAAGTAGAGCGAAAAGGATACGGCACCCAGGCCCCGCAATGCGCGGCTGCTAAGCCCCCGCTGCAATCCGGGCAAGGCAAATACGGCCAGCAGCAGCAAGGTGGCCCCGGCCAGGTGCCAGACCTGAATGGCCCGCTCGCCGCCCAACCAGTCGGGCTTGAGGAAGCGGTACAGCGTCTCATCAACGGAAATAACGTCGGCCGTAGGGAACGAGCCCAGCAGTACGGCCCCGGCCAGCAGCCCGATTCCGAGCCACGGCCGGCCCGAGCGGAGCAGGCCGCCGTGGTGGCGTTGGTCGTTGAGCCAGACGCCCAGAATAAAGCCGGCGTAGTAAAAATTCAGCTCCGAAACGCTCAGCAAACCCAACGCCACCAGGTACACCACGCCGCGGTGACGCACCTTGCCAAACAAGGCCAGCAGGGCAAACACAACAAAGGAGCCGAACAGCTCAATGCTCAGCGTCCAGAACACCGGGTTGTAGCTTGACTCGCCGCCCAGCGGAATTCCAACTGCCAAATCGTGCAGAATCTGCTTGACGCCCGGCAGCTCAGGCCAGTACTCCCCGAAGCGCTTGACCAGGGTTATTTCGGCCACTTCGGTGTTGCGGTAGGCGCCCAGCCCCCACAGCAGCAGGGCCACCAGGGCAGCAAACGTGACGGGCAGCATCAGGCGTACGTAGCGGCGGCAGGCTTGGGACCGAAGAACTTCCGGGGAGCCGCCGGTACGCCAGAATTTTTCGCTGAGCACCAGTCCGCTGAGCACGAAAAACAGGCAGACGGCGAAGTTGCCGCCAATCAGGATGTTGGCCGGGGTACTAGCCACGGCCACCTCCACGCCCCCGTTGAGGTGGGCCATGTAGGCGTCGCCGGACAGCATGGCGGGGTAGAAAAAGCCCGCGAAGTGGTGCAGCACCACCACGGCAGCAGCTAGGCCGCGCAGCCCGTCGAGGTAGCGCAGTGTGGTGGGGGCAGAAACGGGAGAAACGGCCATACGCAAAGCTGAAGGGAAAGGGCTGGCCACATCGGGCGCAAACTGCGGCCAGGCTCAAAAGGCAATAAAACAAGTGTTTTCCCGCCAGCAAACCTATTTCCCGGCCGGGGCGCCGCCGGATTCGGTCTGGCCAGAATCCTCACTGCTCAAAAACATTTGTTTCTAAGCTCTGAGGAGTCCTCACTAGGCAAAAACATTTGTTTCTAGGCTCTGAGGAGTCCTCACTGCTTATATTTTTTTGTTTTCGAGCAGTGAGGACTCCTCACTGCTTGTATTTTTTTGTTTATGGGGAGTGAGGCCGCCTCAGGGCTTCCCAACGATTGTTTTTGACCTCCGAGGCCCCTACGAACGCAAAAGAGGCAGCCGACTTGGCTGCCTCTTTTATTCTGCAAATAGTTAGCGCCGCTTAGCGCAGCAGTACCAGCTTGCCCCAGCCGTTTTTAAAGGCTTTGTCGGCCACGGTGTTGCGGCGGTCAAACTTGCTCTGCGGGTCGTCCAGCACCACGCGGTAGAGGTAGGTACCGTTGGCCAGCCGGTCGCCGTACTCATCGGTGCCGTCCCAGGCGTAGTCGGTGATGTTGTTGCCGATACGCAGCATGCCCAGCTCCTGCATCATGATTTCGCGCACCACCTTACCCGTCAGCGTCATGATCTGGATTTTCATGTTGCGCGGCAGCTCGGCCCCGGTCAGGGTAAAGACGAACTTGGCCTTGTGGGTAATCGGGTTGGGATACGGGAAGATGTTGGTGATGGTCGAGGCGTTGATGACTTCAAACTGCACCTTGTAGTTCTCGGTGCCGGCCGTGCGGCCCGTGGCGTCGCGGCCCTGGGCTTCGAGCGTGTACTGCCCGTCGGGCAGCGGCGTGGCTTGGCCGGGTTCGAAGTCAATGCGGGCCGTGCCCTTGGCGGGGTCGGTGGTGAAGGTTACGTTCGAGGCGGTCAGGTCTACTTTCTTCGGGGGGCCGTTGCGCGGGGTCAGAATTAAGTCGAAGGCGTTCCGGTCGGTAATGGGTTGCAGCAGATCCTCATCGGTCAGCATCACCGAAATGACGGGCCGGGGCGAAACAATGTCGCCGTTGAGAATCCGCTGCCCGTCGAAGGCCACGTCCAGCACCGGCGGCACGCTGCGGTCTTCCACCCGGAAGGTGGGCAGGGTCAGTTCGTTGTTGAAGTAATACAGCTCGGGCAGGCGGCGGCCTTCCTTGTTGATGTTGAGCGTGATGGAGCCGCTCAGGTCGCCGTACAGGTTTTGCCCCCCCAGGTTCAGGCGAGCATTGAAGTTTACGGCGCCGTTGGCGTTCAGGGGGGTCAAGTCAATTTCGGTCGAAACTTCCTTCGTGGCGTTGCGCAGCGTAAAGGTGGCTTTCAGCGGCGTACCGAAAGGCAGGGCCGACACGTTCTGGAAGATAACCGGCACCTCAATATAACCGTTGTTAGCCTGCACCGCTAGAGCCGCCGCGTCGTAGGCCTTGGGCGACTTGGCCACCACCGAGTCGCGCCGTACTACGCCCTCGGGGTAGCCACGGTAGCTCACCAGCAGCTGCTTGATTTGCGGGGCCGTGTGGTTGACGTTGTCGGTAGCCGTGAGCACCAGCTGCAGGTACGGATAGGTAGCGGCGCTAATGCCGGCCAGGGGATATTCCCGCTTGGCCAGGGTGATGTTATCATCGAGCACCTTGCTATTGCCTTGCGCGTCGATGCCCACCAGCTGCAGCTTATAGCTGTCGGAAGGCTCCACCCGGATGGTGTGGTGCAGCGTGGTCCATTCCTGGGCTGGCCCGATGCGCACCGACGTGAGCGTACCGCTGGTACCGAAGGTGTTCAGCGCGCCGCTCAGCGTAATTACCTGGCTGTTGCGCGGCACCGTACTGCTGGTGTTGGCCGTGGCTTCCTGCGCTACCGGCTGCCCGGCTACCTTGTGGCTAAACAGAGCGTACGGGTCACTGTCCTGCAGGGAATTGATGCGCTGCGCGCCCAAGGCCGTAAAGGCCGCTTTCAGGGCGGGTGAAAAAGAGCTGAAGTTGACCTTGTTTACCGACACCAGCGCCACGTAGGCCCCCTGCGGAATGTTGGTCAGCAGGCTCAGCAGTTGAGCCTGCCGGGCCGGGGTGTTGATGTTGTCATTGTCGGCGGGGTCTTGACTGGCAAAGTGGTAGTACGGGTTGGGCGCCTGCCCGCAGGAGTCGTAGGGCCCGCCGCCGATGGTGCGCAGGGGCCTGAGCGTGGTTCCGTCGTACACGGCGACCAGGATGTTGGGCACGTTCACGCCGCACTCCACGTTGGTTACCGGCTCCGAGCCCAGTTGAATGCCGTAGCCAGGCTGGTAAGTCACGGCCGAGCCGTCGCCGCCACCCTTGGTTTGCAGGCTCACGGTTTGGGTAACCGCATCGAAGCTCCACTTGCCCGAGGGTGCGGCCACGCTCAGGCCCGTCAGCTCGTCGCGCACAAACTGTCCGTGGTGGCTCTGCGACCAGCCGCCGGTGGTGCCGCGCACTACCCGGAAGGAGCTGGTGCTCCACTCCTTGGTTTCGCCGTTGACGGGCGTTTCAAACCGCATCCGCCAGTACCACACCACACTGTCGCGGCCGGCCAGGGCGGGCAACTTGGGGCGCCAGTCGGCCAGCAGTGCCGCGTTGATTTTGGTGCGCATAATCAGGGCGCTATTGAAGGTCGGCACCGTATCCAGCTCTAGCTCGAAGCCGCGCACGGCCCCCACCGGGTCGTTGGTCTGGCCCACCAAGCGCACGTTGGCAGGAGCTACCAGCGCAAATTCCGGCGGGTTGAGCAGCGTAATTCCCTCTTCCAGGAACACGAAGTCGTACTTCGCCTGGTTGTTGGTTTCGCTCAGCTCGGCCACCTTGTTCTGGTCGTCGAGCGTGACGGTGAAAGTATTGTTGCCGAATACTTTGGCACCCGGCAGGTTTCTTATCGGAAGCACGTAGGTAGTATCGCCCAGCCCCTCCGGCTGATTTAGGTTGCGAAACTCATCAGTAGTAGTTGGGCTGCCATTATCGTACTTGCGCTCCACTAAAATATCGAGCTTCTGGGTCGTAATCTTGCCCGTGTTTTTCACTCGCACCAGCAGGTTGAAGGTGGGCGACTTGGCTCGCACCGGGTTGTTGTCCACCGACCGGATTTCCAGGGCCGGGGCGCCAAAGGTAAAGTCGGGCTGCGGGGGGGAGTACAGGCGTACGGCCGGGTCGGCGTGCCATACGGTACTCATCCAGCTGCTAATGGCCGAAGGCGAAGTAGTAGTGCGCTGCAAACGGCGGATGGCCTCGTTCTGTACGTCGGCCACCGGGCGGCCGTACCAGACCGGGTCATTGAGCAGGGCCGCATACACAACCCGCTGTTGGGTATCCACGTCGCCGGCAAAGCCCAAGCTGCTTTCGGCCATCAAGCCAATCAAACCTTTCTGACTGGCCAATACCCAATCCTGGGCGTATTTGGCCCGGTTGGCCCGGTACGCATTGCCGGCTGCGCAGCCGTTCACAAACATCATGGGGTACTTACCCACGTTGTTGTAGCCCAGCGACGGGTCGTTGATGTCGCCTAAATCCAGTTGAAGGATGTCGGGGTCCCCGTGTCCGTAGTAGGTAATCAGAGAAACCCCGGCGTTAAGATCCGCCGAAACGTTTTTGATAGTCGGCAGGCCGATGTGGGTGTAGGTATTAGTGACTTTACCGCCGAACAAGGGCTTTTCGATCAGGGCCTTGTAAGCATTCAGATTTCTCAAGTAATCTGAGTATTCGTAGTCATGTTGAGCACCGAGCAGGTTGATGGCATTCTTGCGCCAGGCCTGGCTTTCGAGCGAGGCATCCAGCCCTTGCTCGTGCTGTTTGAGCTTTTCCAGGTACGCCAGAACTTCTTCGGGGGTGCTGGCGGCCAGGCGGCCGGTGCCCATGCGCCCGGCATAGTCGTCGCGCATCCAGTCGGCGGTGAAGAAAATATCCGACGCCCCGCGGGTACTGGTCGGCACTAGGTCACGCACGACTGGGGAAGTACCGGTGAGTCGGTAGAGCTCCGGCTGCTTACGGATATACACCGATCCTAACGCCTCGCTCGGCTGAACTCCCTGTCCCAGCAGCAGCAGGTATTTAGCCCGGGCATTGGTCAGCATGTACTGGGAAAACTGCCGGATGGCCAGCGCCGATTTCTCCCCATAGTGAAACTGGTCGTAGAGCTGGTCACTGGTCACGACCAGGGTATCGAAGCGGGCCGCCCGGTAGGTGGCATAATCGCGCACCGGGTTTTGGGAGCCCGTAGTGGGCTTCATCAGCTGCCGGTGGGTTACAATCAGAAAGTTATGAGCCGCCGGCGAGATAGTACGGAACCGCACGCGGCGGGCCGGCAAGGGCGGCACCAGGGCCTGCTCCACATCGGTCAGCAACAGGTTGCGGGTGGCCGTACCGGGCAAGGCGCTGGGGAAAACATAAGCCCGCTGCGTGCCGGTGGTGGTTACGCCCTCAATGCGCTGCACGTTGTAGGGGTCCGTTACGTCGAGGCCCCGCACGGAGGCCGGGATGTTATTCAGCTGGTAAAAAGCCGGCGCCGAACCCAGCGTTGAGTCGTTGCGGAAAGCCACTTCCCGCCCTCCGGTAGGCCAAGCGGGCACGACGGGGTACTGCACCCGGGTGTAGGCAATGCGGAAGAGGTTGACGGGGCTGTTGGTTGCGCTGTTGTCAACGGCAACTTTCTGCCTGGCTACCCCGTCGCTATAAACAACATTACGAGGCACGGTATAGCGAACTTTCCGGCCTTCGAAATCCTGAATGGTAAAGGGGGCAATAAGAGGTTGGAAGGCACCGGTAGTTGGTGATTTATAATTGATAACCAGGTTGTGGGCCCGTTCACTGGCCCCGACAAAGAGAATTTCCACCAGGGGCAGCGGACCGCTGGTCACGGCCTGATCCAGGAAGGGAATATTTAGCGTCAGCGAGTCGGGTTTCCCCGATTTTATACCATTTGCCACCGAATAAAATCCTTCTCCGGCTTCGGCCCAGGGCTGGTAGATCAGCCGCTCTTCATTAACCTGCGCATACACGTCGCTGCGCTCGTACAAATCGTTTTTGATCCAGTACGGGTGGTTGCCGCCCGCCGGGGCCAGGCTCGGGGCCGCCATGCGCTTGCCGTTGGTAGTCGCCGACCAGGTCAGAAAATACGAAGCCGTGTCGGTGTAGAGGCTGTAGAGCTTCTGGGAGTGGTCCTGGGGCCGCTTGTACATGCCCACGTCGAGCTGCCCGTCGTTGTGCAGCCCGTAAAACTCGATGTAGGTGGCCGGGGTGAGCGTGGTGGGGTTATTGGGGCCCACGTAAATGGCCACTTCCTTGCCCCGGCGCCAGAGCTGAAACCGCTGTGGATTGACGCCGCTGATGCCAGCCTGGGTCAGGTAGTTATAGTCCAGGCGGTAAAGGCCGTCCTGGGCTATTTTGATTTTGTAGTACTGCTGGTTGGGCACAATCCACTCGTTGCCGTAGGGGCCCGACTGTGCCATGGCCGCCACCTGGCTCAGCAGCCCAATGAGGAGCAGCAGGCACCAGCGCAGCAAAGGTTGAACTCGGTAAGGGTGTGTCATAAAGACCGAAAAAAGACCGAAAAAAGGCGCCGGGCCGGGGCCGCGGCGCTACTTAGCGGAGAAGCAGGGTACGGGGCTTACTTAAAGCCGTAGCCCAGGGATACAATAACCGAGTTGGTGGCATTCTGACTGCTCACCTTCTCGACGGCCAGGCGTGACAAGGCCAAATCCAGGCGCAGGCCGCTGAAGGCCACGCCCACGCCCACGGTGGGCTGGGGCCGCCAGCCGCCCTTGCCATCAAAGGACTTGGCCGCGTCAATCTTCTGGAAGTTGCTCACCCCGCCGCGCAGGTAAATCAGGTCCTTGTAGCCGATTTCCACGCCGGCCTTGGGGTCGATGCTCACTGCGTCGGTTGATACCAGGGTGTTGCGCCGGCCGTCGGTGGTCATTTCCAGATCCACGGCCACCAGGGCCGTTATCTGGCCGGGCAACTTCACGCTGCGGCCCACGCCCAGAATAAAGCGGGGCAGGGTAATTTCGGTGCTGTTGGTTGGAATCGAGTCGTTCTGCGCGGCCACGCCCTGAAACTCGTCGGAGTTGATAGACCAGGCATTGACCGTGGTGGTAATGTCGCGGGCCATCAGCCCCAGGCGCCAGCCCTTGTAGTCGTACTGCAGACCGGCGTCGATGCCGAAGCCCCAGGCGTTGGCAAACTTGCCCACGTTGCGGTAGATAATCTTACCGTTGCCGGCCAGCTTCAGGCCCTCAATGTTGCCCAGCTTGCGCGCGTAGGAAAGCAGCAGCGCATAGTCGGCCACGGAGAAGTAGTTGATCCGGTCGTAGGAAATCTGCCCGTACTCGTTGACCAGGGCCCGGGTGTCGGCAATGTTGTCGACGCCGACGCGGATGAGGCTGGCCCCAATGGCGCTTTTCTCGTCGAGGGGCATGGCAAAGGCCGCGTAGTCGTTCTTGACGATGCCCGAAAACAGCTCGGAGTGCATCAGCACCACATCGTATTTGGCTTTCTGCCCCAGCAGGCCGGCCGGGTTCCAGTAGCCGGCCGTGGCGTCGTTTACCAGGCTCACCTGCACGTTGCCCATACCCAGGGCCCGGGCCCCTACCCCGATGCTGAGAAAGTCGTTGCTGTACTTGGGTGTCAGGTCTTTGGTTTGGGCGTAGCCGGCCGTGGCCAGCCCCAGGCTAAGGCCTGCCCCAAGCAGGGCCGGGGCAATTCGGGAGAAGTGCAGCATAGAGATGAATGAATAAAAACGCGGTTGGTCCGCAGCAGCAACGCAAGATACTTATTAATAGTGCGCTGCCGAAGCAGCCCGGCCGTTGGCCCCCACCCTACCCCCGGCCAAAACTGGCTTTAACGGCCTGAAGCCCAGTTTTCACCCGCTTAACCGGGCTGGGGGCAGCCGTTATCTGGTCCGAAAAAACTTGGCCGAATCCGTCTGCCGGAACTATGTATAGCCAGGTACTAAAAATAAATTTGACTAGTACCTTGCGTCGCATAGTACCTTCCATTATCTTTGTTTCATTCTTCACCGATTTCTGCCCCAGCCCATGAAAGTAGAGAACACCCAAGTGCAGATGCGGAAGGGCATCCTGGAGTTCTGCATCCTGGAAATCATTGCCCGCGGCGAGGTGTATGCGTCGGACATGCTCGAGGAGCTTACCTCCGCCCGCATGATTGTAGTGGAAGGCACGCTCTATCCACTGCTGACGCGCCTCAAAAATGCCGGCTTGCTTGATTATACCTGGAAAGAGTCCACCTCCGGACCGCCCCGCAAGTACTACACCCTCACCCCGGACGGCCAGGAATTCCTGCACCAGCTGCGCCTGACCTGGGAGGAAGTACAGGATTCGATTCGCATCATCCGCCAAAAACCTCACCTCAATGGCGCCGCAACCCCAACGCCCTAGCGGCACTTAGTTGGCCCGGCCCATTCCTTTCGAGTTACTCTTGATTTGCAGCACTGAGATGAAAAAGAATATCAGCATCAACCTCCAAGGCCTCATCTTCCACATCGAAGAAGATGGCTACGACGTACTGAGCCGCTACCTGGCCGAAGTGCGGGCCCATTTCTCCGGCTACCGGGGTCACGAGGAAATCGTGGCCGACATTGAAGGCCGGATTGCCGAGCTGTTTGCCGCTCGCACCTCGTCCACGAAGCAGGTAATCACCCTGGACGACGTGCAGGAAATGGTCGGCAAGATGGGCCGCGTCAGCGACTTCCAGTCGGCCGATGAGGCGGAGGAAGAGGAAGAAGCCCTGGCCGGCGGCCCCGAGGTGTACACCAACTACGCCAAGGCCGCTGGTACCGCTACTGCCACGGCTGCCGCCACCGAAACCGAGCCCAAGCGCCTGTACCGCGACATGGCCAACCGCAAGATTGCGGGCGTAGCGGCCGGCGTGGCCCGTTACTTTGCCATCAACCCGCTCTGGATTCGGCTGGGCTTCCTGGCCTTCCTGTTTCTGCCCCCGATTGTGTTCGACAGCCACGACGGCCGCCACGACTTCGGCGGCAACCTGGCGGCTCTCTCCTTTATCAGCTACATTATCCTCTGGATTGCGCTGCCCAAGAAGTACGACACGATTTCGGGCGACGAGGACCCCACCTTTAAAAAGCTCTACCGCGACACCGACAACGGCAAAGTCGGTGGGGTTTCGGCCGGCCTGGCCGCTTACTTCAAGGTCGATGTGGTCCTGATTCGGGTTTTGTTCGTGGCCTTCGTCTTCGCCGGCGGCTTCGCCATCCCGCTCTACATCATCCTTTGGATTCTGCTGCCCGAGGCCAAAACCGTATCGGACCGGATGCGGATGCGGGGCGACGCGCTGACGCTTTCCAGCCTCGACAGTACCCTGCGCAACAACTCTTTCGAGGACGGCGCTGACGCGACTAGCAACAACCGCCCCGTGGGCACTTTTCTGGAAGAGCTGTTTCGCAACGTGCGGCCCCTGCTCAACTTCCTGGGTACCATCGTGCGCATCTTCATCGGGGTTTTGATGACCGTCACCGGCTTCGGCATTTTGCTGGCCCTGGTCATTGCGTTGGGCGTCGGGCTGGGCATGATTCCGGAAAGCCAGAACATCATGCTCTTCGATACGCCGGCCTACGTGATGCTCAATGCCATTCCGTCCTGGTCGTTGCTGCCCTTCTTCCTGGCTACTGCCATTCCGCCCCTGGCCATGATGCTGGCCGGCCTGGGTTTGCTGCTGCGCCGCTCTATTCTGAGCCGCACGGCCAACCTGACCATGTTTGGCCTCTGGCTGCTAGGCTTGGTGGGTTCGTCCTTCGCCATTGCCCAGGTGAGCCGCAACTTTGAGGAAGAAGCCCAGGTGGTGCAAAACCAAAACTTCCCGGCCCTGGCCGCTACGCCCAGTCTCTTCCTGGATGCCCGCCGCATGGACCGGTCTTCGTCGCAGTGGGTGGATGTGGAGCTGGCCGCCGCCGACAGCGGTGCCGCCGTACGGGTCGACAAGAACTTCTCGGCCAATGGCCCCACGGAAGAAAATGCCCGCCAGGTAGCTGTTAGCTCCATAGCCTATACCGTGCGCCAAAGCAACGACACCACCCTGCTCTTCGATGACCACTTCACGTACCGCCCGGGCGCGGCCTTCCGCGACCAGGACGTGAGCCTGCTGGTGCACCTGCCCCGCAACAAGACGTTCCGCATCAGCCAGAGCTTCGCCTCCATGCTCGACGACGACGATTTCCTGAACGAGCAGCGGCCCATCGATGCCTACAAGCACGCCTACCGCCTCACCGGCAACAAGCTGGAATGCCTCAACTGCACCAGCGCCGATTTGGAGGACAGCTTCAGCCGCTTCGACGACGAGGAGGACTCGGAAACGACCGATAACGACAGCACCGACACGACGGTCGACATCAACTCCGGCGACGAAAACTTCCGGATTCGGGTTAATACCGATGACGATGAAGACGGCAACGTGGGCGTTGATATTGACATCGACGACAAAGGCTTCTCTTCCGACCCGGGCCGCTACGGCTCGGCCCGCCGCACTTTTAACCTCAAGGGCTTCCGCACCATCGAGGCCGGTGGCATCTACCGGGTGTATGTGCGCCAGGGCCCCGAGTTCAAGGTGGAAGCGGCCGGCGAGGAGCGTGATTTGCGCGACCTGCGCGTCGAAACCGACGGCGACGAGCTGCTGATTCGGGACCGGAACCGCAACTCCTTCTTTTCGGGCCTCAAAGAAAACCATAAGCCAGTACTGATCCGGGTGCAGATGCCCGAGCTGACGGCTCTGCATCTGCGCGGCATTTCCAAGGCCAACGTGGCCGGCTTCAAAGACCAAGCCCTGCAGGTGCAGCAGGAGGGAATGTGCTACGCTATGCTCGACGTGAACGTACCCCGCCTCGACCTGGACCTGAGCGGAGCCTCCCGCACTGACCTGCGCGGCACGGCCAACGACCTGAACGTGGAAGGCTCCGGGGCCTGCCAGGTGCAGGGCTTGCGCATGAGCACCCAAACCGCGGACTTTGACTTGTCGGGCATGAGCAAGGCCCGGGTGCGGGTGGCCAACCGCCTGCGGGCCGAAGTGAGTGGCGCCAGCCGGGTCGAATACGCCGGCTCGCCCAGCCGGGTGCAGAAAGACGTGTCGGGCTCCTCGCGCGTTACCCGCCTGAAGACCAAGGACGAGGAATAACCGCTCTACGCGCATTAAATAGCAAGCGGAGAATCAAAATTATAGTTGCCCTTCAGTTGAACTTCACCCAGGCCTCATCCAAGCCGGAGTAGGTTTGGCATCATTATCGGTATATAGAAATGCCGGCCAGGCAACCTTTGGCGCCTGGCCGGCATCTTTCCGGCAATAACACGAGAAAATGGGTTTACTTACTGGTGAGTGAAAAGGTGACCCGGAGGAAGTCCTTTTGCCTGGCCGAGCTGCAACAGGTAGGCAAAGGCTTCCTCAAACTCGTTGCGCACCTTGCCGTCGAGAATGGCCTCTAGCACGGCCTCTTTGAGCTCCCCAACTTCGCGGGAGGGCTTCAACCCGAAGGTTTCCATGATGACTTCCCCGGTAATAACGGGCTTGAAGTTGCGCAGATGGTCCTTCGCCTCTACTTCCTTAAGCTTCTCTTCCACCAGCCCGAAGTTGCGTAAATAACGCTCTTTGCGCTGGTGGTCTTTGCTTGTAATATCGGCCCGGCACAGGAGCATGAGCCGGTCAATATCGTCGCCGGCCTCGAAGAGCAGGCGGCGCACGGCCGAGTCCGTCACGGTTTCCTTGACCAGGGCAATGGGCCGCAGGTGCAGGCGCACGAGCTTTTGCACCATGCGCATTTCCTCGCCCAGCGGCAGCTTGAGGTCAGTAAAAATACCGGGCACCCAGCGCGCCCCTTTGTCTTCGTGGCCGTGAAACGTCCAGCCTACTTTCTTGTCGTAGCGCTTGGTGGCAGGCTTGGCAATGTCGTGCAGGATGGCGGCCCAGCGCAGCCACAGGTCGCCGCCGGCCGCCACCACGTTATCCAGCACCTGCAGGGTGTGATAAAAGTTGTCCTTGTGGGCGTGCTGCCCCACTTTCTCCACCCCGTAGAGCTGGGCCATCTTCGGGAAAATCAGCTGGAGCAGGCCCGTCTGAAACAGCAGCTTGAAGCCGTAGCTGGGCTTGGCCGCCTCGATAATCTTGTTCAGCTCGACGGTAATGCGCTCCTGCGACACAATCTTGATCCGGTCCTTGTT